>DASXFN010000005.1:0-84903 GCA_036489565.1 Terriglobales bacterium | reverse complement strand
CGGAATCCCAATTGGCCGCAGCTCTTTCATGGAGCTGCGCAGTTCCCGGCTGGTGAGATGCTTGTTCCCCTGGAAGGTAATTTTTCCGACCTTCACCTTGGTCCCTTCTCGTACCACGAACGTAATAGAAACCGCGGCGGGAAGCAGGGGATGCACTTCCGTTTTCACGGTAGCGAATTGCCGGCCATGCTCTGCCAGCATCTGCTTAATGATTACAGACGCCTTCTTAACCACCGTGGGATCGTACTGGCTCTCCGGGCTTAGATTGACCTTCGCTTTCTTAAAGGCGTCCAGCACGTCGCTGGTGGTTACCGAGCTCAATCCCGTGTACTTCACTTCGCGGATGGTCGGGCGTTCTTTTACGTAGATATGGATGATCCATCCCTTGGGGGTCTGCTCGCGCTCGAAGCGGATGTCCTCGAAGTAGTGGGTGTTCCACAAGGAGTTGAAGTCGCGCTCAATGGCCGCCTGGTCATAGACGTCGCCGGCACGAGTAAAGATTTTGGCTTTGATCGTTTCCTTGGGGATGCGGTGGTTGCCCTCGACCGTAATATCGGCGACGACGTCCTGCTGCGCGAAGAGCGGAGCGGCGCACGCCACCATAAGAAGCAGCAACAGCAGGCCCCTAACACTCCAAGATTTTTGGAATGAAGAAGATGGCGCGGAAGCGGGCCGTTTCTGGCCACACTTTTGCGCAATGACAGGGCTCTCCTGATAAACGCGAGGAATCGCTACTACCTCAGGGTATGGGAATGTCGAAAACCGCAATTATACGGTAGAGCAGTGGGAGCCGTCCAAGCCAAGCCGGATTATCTCCTTGGGTTTATCTTGTAATGGAAAGAAAAGCCCCACCCTTAACAAGAGGGAGAGCAAGGGTAAGAAGTTGCCCGCCCGATATCTTTTTCGCAATTCAGCGCTTTTAGACCCGGTTTTGGGTCATATAGGCGCCGGGCAGTCCTACTTGATCTCCATGACTTCTTTTTCTTTGCCCTTGCTCATATCTTCCATCTTTTTGATTTCGTCATCAGTGAGCTTTTGGATTTCTTCGAGGGAGCGCTTTTCGTCATCTTCCGCGATTTTTTTGTCTTTCAGCGCTTTCTTGATGGCGTCATTACCATCTCGCCGAATATTGCGCACCGCCGTGCGGTGGTCTTCAAGGATCTTATGCAGGTGCTTCACCATATCCTTGCGGCGCTCTTCGGTAAGCGGAGGCACAGGCACGCGGATGATCTTGCCATCGTTCATGGGATTCAATCCCAACTCCGCGGTGCGGATGGCCTTCTCGATGCCGGGCAATACGGTCGGATCAAAGGGCTGCACGGTAATGAGTTGGGGCTCAGGCGCGTGGACCTGGGCAATCTGGTTCAGGGGCATCTGCGAGCCATAGTAATCCACGCTCACCGAATCGAGCATGTGAACTGAGGCGCGGCCAGTGCGTGTGGCCGCCATCGCCTGCCGGAAGTCTTCCACGGCCTTTTCCATGCGGGTTTTCAGTTGAACGTAAGTATCTTTCAAGCCTGGAAGTGTAGCCATTGTCGATGGGGCCATAACAGGGAGCTCCAAAAGTTCTAAGCAAACGTTGAATTATAACCCTACAGCAAAAACAACGAGCTGAGCATTGGCGCGGATGTTCACAATTAAAGTAAAAGTTTTGCCGGATCCGCGGCAACCATGGTTGGAAAATCTCAGGCGCTGACCAGCGATCCAATCTTTTCACCCGTCACCACCCGCGCAATGTTGCCACGCTCGTTCAGATTGAAAATGATGATGGGGAGATTATTGTCTTTGCAAAGCGAAATGGCTGTGGAGTCCATTACTTTCAGTCCCTGCTTCAGCACTTCCATGTAGCTGATCTCGGTGAATTTTTTGGCGTCTTTCACTTTCATGGGGTCCGCGTCATAAATCCCGTCCACCTTGGTCGCCTTCAGGATGACCTCGGCTTTAATCTCCATGGCGCGCAGAGACGCGGCGGTGTCGGTGGAAAAATATGGGTTTCCAGTGCCCCCGGCAAAAATCACGATACGCTGTTTTTCCAGATGGCGGATGGCGCGGCGGCGGATAAATGGCTCCGCGACCTGATTCATTTCAATGGCCGACACAACGCGGGTATAAACGTCCTGTTTCTCCAGCGCGTCCTGCAAGGCCAGCGCGTTGATGACCGTGGCCAGCATGCCCATGTGATCGGCGGAAACGCGGTCCATGTCCTTGGCCTGCTCCGCGACGCCGCGAAAGAAGTTGCCACCACCGACAACAATGGCGATTTCCACACCGAGCGCATGCACCTCAGCCAGTTCGGCGGCGATTCCATGAATGTGCGCGGGGTCAATGCCAAAACCGCGGTCCGCGGCAAGGGCCTCGCCGGAGAGCTTAAGGAGAACTCGCTTGAAGATTGGGGTTGGCATTGGTTTTGAATTCTTACGCGTTTCAGTTTACCTGACCAGAGGTGTTCCCGCACAAACCCACCTGTGTATGCGCGGGTGTCTGCTTCACGGTCGCCTGAACAACCTTTGCTCCACACCGTGACAAGCGACGGAGCGCGGCATCTCGGGCGCTATCGCTGGAGTCTGCCACCGCATCGGCCAGGATGTTGACCTGGAAACCTCGTGCTAACGCGCCCTTTGCGGTGGCGGCTACACATGCTTTGGCATAGAGCCCCGCGAGGGTGAGCTCGCCTACATTTTGCGCCCGCAGAAAAGACTCTAATGCTGGATTGCAAAATGCACTACTGCGCCACTTTCGGAAATACTTTGCTTCTCCCCTGGGCACGCGCTCATCCCATTGTGCGCCGGGAGAACCTGCGATCGCAGCGTTGCGCCGGAAGAAATTCGCCACAAAGCTGGAGCGCGGAAATTCGTTGCCGATGGCCACAATCACGGCACCGATTGCTTGTGCGTCTGCCACCGCGTTGCGCGCTGCCGCGATTACATTGTCAATTTGGTTTCCAGCGACAGGCATGCGGCCGTCGCACAACAAAAAATCGCGCTGGAAATCTATCAACAGCAGAGCTTTGGCCATCGCCATTCCTGTTCCGCACGCACCAAATTAAAAGGGGCGCTTATTGCGCCCCTTGATTATTCCGCTTTCTGTTCCGATGGCTTGGTGATGGCGATGGTCTCGCCCGCGTCGCCGACTTTGAATCGCGCAAAACGGCGCACCGCGATGTTCTCCCCCAGCTTGCCAATTTTGGTGGCAATCAGTTGCGCGATGGAAACAGTCTGGTCCTTGATAAAGGGCTGCTCAAGCAGGCAGACTTCCTCATAGAACTTTTCCATTTTGCCCGCAACCATCTTTTCCGCAATGTTCGCCGGCTTGCCGCTCTTCATGGCCTGCTCAAGATAAATTTCTTTCTCTCGCGCGAAGTCAGCTTCGGTCACGTCCTCTTTGCGAACGTACTTCGGATCACTGGCCGCGATGTGCATGGCGATGTCGTGGACAAGCTCTTTGAAGTCCTCGGTGCGCGCGACGAAATCGCTCTCGCAATTGATCTCCAGCAACACGCCGATTTTGCCACCGGCATGGATGTAGCTCGCGACAGCGCCCTCGCTGGTGACGCGCGTAGCCTTCTTGGCGGCCACGGAGACTCCCTTTTTGCGCAGCAGAACGACGGCTTGCTCAAGATCGCCCTTGGCCTCGCTGAGGGCCTGCTTGCAATCCATCATTGGCGCTCCGGTCTTTTCGCGGAGCTCTTTTACTTGTGCGGCTGAAATATTCACTGTAGTTGTTCCCATTGCTAATCTCTCTCTTCTATTTTCTTCGTACAAACTTAGACCCGCGCCAGATGACCCGCGCGGGTCCAGATTTTGTTAAGCAGTCGTTGGTCGGTAGTCATTGGTCGTTGGCCATCAATCTTTGGAAATCGCCACTGGCTGTTTCTGCTTTAGCCAACGACCAAGAGCCAACGGCCAACGACAGATTCTAGAACGTCTGGTGTTCGACTACCGGCACTTCGGCGGCGGCTTCCTGCTTTGCTGCCGCAGGTTGCTTGCGGTTTGAGCGACCCAGCACGTCTTCCATGCTGATGTCTTCACCTTCCGCGCCGACAGGGGCTTCCGCGCCGGCGGCGTCCGTGGCGCCTTCGACCGGCGGCTCAATCGCCGCCAACTCCGCCTGCTGCACTTCACCAACCGATGCGTTGATGTCGGCCATCTGCTTATCAGTCAGCATTTGGCGGCCTTCATAGGCCGAGTCCGCGATTTTCGAGGCGAACAGCCGAATCGCACGCAGCGCGTCATCGTTACCCGGAATCACGTAATCCACTTCGGTGGGGTCGCAGTTTGTGTCCACGACCGCAACCACGGGAATTCCCAGCTTGCGCGCTTCCCGCACGGCAATCTGCTCTTTGTTCGAATCAATCACGAAAACGGCGTCAGGTAACCGCGTCATGTCTTTAATGCCGGCCAAATTGGCCTGGAGATGTTTGCGCTCGCGCTCGAGCTTGATTACTTCTTTCTTGGGAAGCAACTCGTAGCGGCCATCGGTGGCCATCTCGTCGAGTTCCTTGAGCCGCTTCACGGATTTCTGCACCGTCACCCAATTGGTGAGCAGCCCGCCCAGCCAACGTTGGTTGATGTAGTACATGCTGCAACGCTGCGCCTCTTCGGCAATCGCGTCCTGGGCCTGGCGTTTGGTACCCACGAAGAGAACTGTTTTCCCGTCGGCGGCCAGATCCTGCACGAATTTCGACGCCTCTTTGAACATCTTGAGCGTCTTCTGGAGATCAATAATGTAGATACCGTTGCGCTCGCCGAAGATGTATTCCTTCATCCTGGGATTCCAGCGCTTGGTCTGGTGCCCGAAGTGAACTCCCGCTTCGAGCAACTCCTTCATGGTGATGTTAGCCAATTACCCTCCTTATGTGGTCTGCATCGGAAACTGATGTTCCCGATTGCCATTCCCGTCCCCGCACGCAGGCACGGGAAGAATTGAACACCTAAAAACAGTTTTCAGTTGCCGGTTCCCAGCAATCTAGCGCTTACTGAACTGGAAGCGCTTGCGGGCGCCCTTCTGCCCGTACTTTTTGCGTTCTTTGCCGCGCGAATCACGCGTGACCAAACCTTCGGACTTCAGCTTTTTGCGCAGCTCCGCGTTGAACTGCATTAAGGCGCGGGCAATGCCCAGCTTTACCGCGTCCGCTTGTCCGGCAACGCCTCCGCCGGAAACGTTGGCGAGCACGTTAAAGGTGCTGCTGGTTTCCGTGGAAAGCAACGGCTGCTTCGCATTCGCGCGCTGCGATTCCGTCACGAAATATTCGTTGAAGGCGAGTCCGTTCACTTTGAAGTCGCCGCTTCCCGGACGCAAGAAAACACGCGCTACCGCGGTCTTGCGGCGTCCCGTTCCGTAGTATTGAACCAATTCAGCCATTGATATCTAAGCACTCAGCAATCAGCGTGCAGCCAACTGCGAATCGTGCAAACCTTTCAAAATTTCTACCGCATCAAAATCAAAAGCTAAGCGAGCACTTTCACTTCCGGCTTTTGCGCCTGGTGCACGTGCTTCTCGCCCTTGTACACATTCAACTTGGTAAACATCTGCCGCCCCATTTTGTTTTTGGGCAACATGCGCAATACGGCTTGCTCGATCACCAGCTCCGGTTTGCGCGCCGTGCGCTTTTGCAGAACTTCCGACCGGATTCCACCGGGATATCCGGTGTAGTGGTGATAGACCTTCTGCTCCGCCTTCATGCCGGTGACTTTCACCTTTTCGGCATTGACGACAATTACGTGGTCCCCAGTATCAATAAACGGCGTGTACTGAGGATTTTCTTTACCCATGAGAATTCGCGCGACTTGAGAAGCCAGACGTCCGAGCGCCAGCCCGGAAGCGTCCACGACGTACCACTTGCGCGCAATTTCCCCCGCTTTGGGGAAATAGGTTGACATGCAAATCTCCCAGAAAATGAAAAAAACGAATGAAAACCGCTGAAGCACCCACATCATGCGCTGAAGGCGCAGGGCCACCAGGCGGGAACCGCAGGACTTCCGAAGTCTTAAAGATAGCGTAGGGGAAACAGAATTGTCAACGAAAGCCCGTAAATTGGGGCAGTTAGGCCTAGCCAAACAATCCCACTACTCGTAAGCCAGCGCGTCAATCGGGTCCTTGCGCGCGGCCTTGATTGCGGGGTAGAACGCCCCCAAAAGTGCGCCAAAAATCGCTATGCCTGTCGCTTTGAGAATCCATGGCCCGGTCACAATCACCCGCAAAGTGGAGCGTTGATCAATGCCGACGCGGGCGATCAGACTGATCACCACTCCGAGAACAATGCCGCAGATGGCCAAAAGCAGTGTTTCACGAAGAATGATGTTCACGATATAGAACTTCGACGCGCCCATGGATTTTAGAATTCCAATCTCCCGTGTCCGCTCCATCACGGCTGTGTACATGGCTTGAAAAATAACCATAAAGCCAATGATCATGGAAATAGCGACGACGACATTGATTGCTTTGGAGAGGCCGGGATAATTCGAAGTCGTCATCATGGAAAGGTAGTACGCCATCGAAGTGGCGGTGTATTTTTCCATGCCCGGCACTTGCTTGATCTCACTCACAATCGCATCTGCATTGGCCGGGTCATCTGCCTTGATGTAGAACAGCGTCGCTTTTCCCTGTGCTCCCACAAGCTCCTGCATGGTTTTGATTTGTAGATACTTTCGCGCACCTTTGCCGGGCGCGATAATTCCTGCCACACGAAATGAGTTGTTAAACATTTGAATGGTGCTGCCTGGCTTAATGTGATTGGGCCGGGCAAAAACTTCATCCACCAAACAGTCATAAGGGCCTTGCATGGGGCCGCCCTGCAAATATTGAAAAGGTCCGGAGAGTCTCTGATAGCTGGCGGGATCAATCCCCGCGAGGACCTCAATTGTTCCAGCAGTTGAGACCTGTTGAAGCACAGGCGCGACAACGGCCACATGAGGGAGTTTTGCCAGAACATCGCCCACTTTGATGGACATGGGCGAACTGGTCAGCCCGGAAATGAACGATGCCCCGGGCGGCAGGACGATGACATCCGCGCCAATTCCCGCTTCCCGGTCGCGATGGTCGTTAAGCAATCCGATGAACAAACCCACAATCAGGAGAATGAGTATTACTTCCAGGGCCACGGCAACCACGCTGATCAGCGACCGGATCGGCCGGCGCACCAGGTTCGCGACAATCATTCGGTTCATCATAAAAATTCACTGCAAAATTCAACGCAGAAATTCGATATTTTGGGCTCGGCTAATTCATCCCGCTGTTGCCGCCGTGTTGCGCCGTGGTGGATTGCGGCTGGTCCAGATGCAGCACTTGCGCTCCTGACGGCTGCGCAAGCTGAAATTCATCATCGGCCAGGTTCAGGTTCAGTTCCAGCTTGATGATGTGGAGCGTAATGTCGTACTCCTCCTGCGGGCGCCAGATTTCAATTTGCGAAGGGAAATTCACGCCGTCAAAATCTTTGTAATTCTGGTAGCGAACGTCGGTCACCACATTGTTATTTTCATCAAAGATGATTTGCTGATGTGGCAGCAGGTCAATCCGGCTGAAAATAATGTTCCGCTCCAGATGATAACCGTGGCCGGTGTTGCGGATGATGTGCAGAAGGTAGTCCGCTTGCTCGATTTCGCGCCCTTTCGAATCCTTCCCATGTTCCGAGCCGTTTTCTACTACGGCGATTTCTCCTTGCTGATTAATTTGTGGCAGCAAGAGCGCGTCGTAGATTTGTTGGGGGCGCATGTTCTCCAGAGGCTGCGCAATGTTCGGAGTGGACACGTTATTGCGCCCTTCGATGAAGCGGTTCTTCGGAGGAATCCAGAGCTTAAAGATGTCGCCATTGCTGACCATGTCAAAGGCCGTGGTGCGTACCACCGGCAGCAGCCCTTTCATCCGTAACATGGCGGGCTTTCGGGCCAGCACATAGCCGCGAATCTCTTCGTAATCGGTGATTTTGCCTTTCTTCTCCCCGCCGATGGAAGCGTCAATATTCACCGTGGCGCGCATGGAGTGGATCCGTGCCGCTTCCGTGTTGACGTATTCGACCAACTCAGCCTGGGTTGCGCTCTTGAGTGCTTGAGTATTGACACGCGGCTCGACTTTCCGCGAGCGAAACAGGCAGCCGGTGGTGGGCAGCACAATTAAAAGAACCAGGGCTTTATAAAAAACAGGAGGCAATTTCATGAAAACAGGGTCTTTGAACTCCTTGAAATCAGTATACAAAGATTAGGTGCTGAGCGGAGGTGAAGGGACTCAAAACTGTTAGTGCAAGAGGGTCGCGGATGGACGGGATAAGTTTGCCAAGGCACGGTCAAACGTTACCAGCTCGAATTCTGAAGCTTGTGCAAAGGCGTTCAAATAGGGATCAGCCGTACCTCTGCGGGGATATCTCGCTGGTTGTGGAAAGTTTTCTGAAAAGTGCGGCCAATTCAATATTCGCAGGCTCATTTGCAAATGAAATACGTACGTCCTGGAGAAGCGCGTCATAGACCTGCCAGGCTTGCCGCGAATTTTTTACGTCTGTCCGCATAATGCTCGCGTGGGTCAGGAGCCGAAGAAAACCCAATTGCGTAAATCTTGAGAAATAGAGTCTTTCATCCTCCAGTCCCTCAAACCAATGCTGCGCTATAGGGTGGTGCTAGTGTCCTTCATACACCAGGCCAGCCAAACGTTGATGTCAGGAAAATAGGATTTCATCAATTTTGGCGTTCGTGAGTTTCAACCGCCCTGGTTTTTTAGAATGGATAATTGGGAGCTTGATCCTGCCGCGATTCGGAGCGCTTTCGCATCTCTTCATCTCCGTGTGGATTCCACGCAAAACCAATTCTTTGACAGAAGTGCCTTGATGAGCGGCGCGGGCCTTTAATTCACGGTAAAGGCCGTCGGGAATATCCAAGGTAGTTCGCATGACAAAACGATCTTACCCATATATCCATAAATATGGTTCAATGCCGTTCCTGCACCGCTTTTTTGTAGGCCGCTACATTTTGATTGTGCTCCTTCAGACTGTGGGCGAAGCGATGATGCCCATTCCCATCGCTGACGAAGTAAAAGAAATCAGTCGTCGCGGGATGCATGGCTGCTTCCAGCGACGATTTTCCCGGATTCCCAATCGGCCCCGGCGGCAGCCCCGCATGAGCGTAGGTGTTATATGCCGATTTGAACTGCATGTCCTGATGATGCAATGCCCCGCTGTAGTCGCCTAACATTTGCTCCGCATAAATAACGCTGGGGTCAGCCTGCAAGGGTATGTTTTTTGCCAGGCGATTGTCATAAACGCTGGCCACAATCGCGCGCTCTTCGGGAACTCCAGTTTCTTTTTCGACGATGGATGCCATGGTGACCGTCTTGAGCACATCAGCGTTCAGTCCCAGTTCATGCGCAACCTCGCGAAATTGCTTGACCATGGCGGCTGCCATCTCGGGCATGGTTTGCGTGCGCGTGAATTCGTAGGTGCTGGGGAAGAGAAATCCCTCCAGCGTTTTCGCGTCGGGAGCCAGATCGGCGATCAATTCCGTGTTGGAAGAAGCGACATTGAGGAAGTCCTGGCTTGGGCCTAACCCGGCTTCCTGTATCGCCTGCGCGATTTCGAACATGTTGTAACCTTCGGGAACCACCACCGTGTGCACGTAAACGTCTCCACGAGCCAGCCGGTCATGGATATCTACCCCAGTCGCCGATTTTTCGAAGAGATATTCTCCCGCTTTAAGCGAGCGCTTGCGATGGAAGGCGTGCCAAAGAACAAATGCGTGCGCGCTGCGGATCAGCCCGTCCGCCTGCAATTCATGCGCGATTCGCTTGGTGGAATATCCGGAATGCAGCAGGACGAACTGCCGCTCGACGGGCGTTACCGGAACAAACAATGCCCAGTAAAACCATCCTCCGGCCGCAAGGGCGGCGAGCAGCAGAAATGTGAAAATAGCGCGCAAGGAATTATGAACAGTTTAATTTTTTAATTCTGATTTCTGATTCTGATTTCTAATCCTGATTTTCTAATCATCGATAGTTTAGATGATTGCCCGGGCTTCACAGCCAGCCGTTGGTCGCTGGCCATTCGATGGGAACTGACTCCGCGACGTTGATTTACGCCGGGCCGGGAACTTCCGGCGGGACATTCCTCGACTCCATCCAGGACTGCAAAATCAAGATGGCAGCCATCCGATCCACTGCCAGGCCTCGCCGATGCAGGGAGACCTCCGACTCGCGCAACAGCCGGTTTGCCTCCGCCGAGGTCAACCGTTCATCCCACAAATGCACCGGCAGACGAAATCGCTTCCTTAGTTCTTCGGCGAATTCCTGCATCTTAGCCGACTGCGTGCCCTCCGCTCCGCTCATCCGGAGCGGATAGCCCACCACGATCTCCGTGACTTGATATTGCCGGATCACCTCTCCCAGCTTCCCGAAGTCCATCCTCTTGTTCTGCCGCTGCAAGGTTTCCAGTCCCTGGGCGGTAATCCCCAAAGGATCAGAAACGGCTATACCGATTCGCCGCGAACCGACATCTAAGCCCAGGACGCGGGAACTTCGTTCTCTCGAGGAGCTTTCTGCTTGCGAAGTCACGCTTGAATTATAAGTCTGGCTTTGGAATTGCGATCCGATAGGATGTCTTTATGGCCGTAGAAAATTCTTCCGCGATTGCCCCCAGGGACGTTGTCGCCTCGGCCGCTGGAAACGTCGCTGTACGGCCGCGCCGCCAGTGGGCGCAAACGGTTGTCGGTATTGGCGCCACCCTGGCCCTCTGCTACTACGGCGAAAAGGTACTGGTGGTCGTGCTCATTGCGGTGCTTATCGCCTTCGTGCTTGCGCCAATCATGGATGGCCTGATTCGCATTCACATGCCGAGGGGAATCGCCGCTGCCATCGCAGTTTTGGTGCTGATCGCCTGCCTTGCAGGGTTGGTCTATACCTCCTATAGCCAGGCAGCCGATTTGGTCCATGACCTGCCGAAATATCTGACCAGAATCCACGACGAGGTGAATAGCCTAAGCAAACGGGCGGAGAGCCTTGAAGTGCTCAACCCCGCCCACGAAAAAGGTGTCCTCAACGTACGCCAGGCCACCAATTGGACTGATTTGCTGACCCAGGGCTTTGGCTCCGTCAGCGAGATTCTGCTTTTCGCTTCGTTCGTCCCTTTCCTGGTGTACTTCATGCTCATGTGGCAGGAGCACGTGCGCTCTTCCACAGTCATGCTTTTTTCCATGCATAATCGCCACACCGCCTACATCACTTTGGGGATGATTTCAGCCATGATTCGCAGCTTCATGGTCGGAAACCTGCTGATTGCCGTATTCATGGGCGCGGTCAGCACCGTTGTCTTTGGATTTCTTCACATACCATTCTTCTATTTCGTGGGGTTCATCAGCGGGTTCCTCAGTCTCATCCCTTATCTGGGCGTGTTGCTGGCATTGGCCCCACCCGTATTTGTGGGCATTGGCCACCTCACTTCCGAGTCGGTCCTTGTGATCATCATCACGGTCCTTGGCCTGCATTTGATCTCCATGAACGTGCTTTACCCCAAATTCCTGGGTCCGCGGCTGCAGTTGAACCCCTTGGCTGTGACCCTTGCTTTGCTCTTTTGGGGATGGGTGTGGGGCGCGATTGGGCTACTACTGGCCATTCCCGTGACCGCCGCCATGAAGATAATCTTCGACCACGTGGAGACCTTAAAGGCTTATGGAGCGTGGCTGGGAGATGATTGATTCTAAAGTTCGATAAGCCGAATTCAGCGCTCAAACGCGCCTCTGGAAGCACGCCTGGGCGCTGATTCCCGCCCCGCCGACGGTTTCCCGATAGCCAACCACTGCCCGCCCCGATTCATCCTAAGTCCCGCATAAAAGGGGAGAAATAAATTTCATGTCATTTGCGTCTAAATTGTTTTCAGGGGTGATGATCGCGTCGGCGGCCCTGCTCCTGGTGGGTTGCAGGGGTCTCGTTAACGGAGTTACTTCTCCCCCACCGTCTTCAGCTCCGCCGGGCTCAGAACAGTTTCAATTGACCGTGACTAATACCGGAGGCGGCACCGGGACCGTGACCAGTTCTCCCACTGGCATTAACTGTCCGCAAACATGCAGCGCGTCATTTATTCCCGGCACGGCCGTAACTCTGACCGAGGCGCCCGGGAATAATTCCTCCTTCAATCAATGGAGTGGCGCATGCGCGGGTACGGACAGCACTTGCACGGTAACCATCACTGCGGACAGTGCCGTCACCGCGACTTTCGCCGGCTCCCTCCAATCCATCAATCACATCATCTTCATGCTGCAGGAAAACCGTTCGTTCGATGAATATTTTGGGGCGATGCGCGATTACTGGCGTAAAAACGGCTATCCAGACCAGCCCTTCGACGGTCTCGCGCAGTTCAATGATCCTGCGGGCGTGACTAATACCAATCCCGGTTGCGACCCTGCATTTCCATTTAGCCCGGCTCCCGCTCCGGAGGTGGATTGCACGATTGACGTCGCCAGCCCGATGGTTTCGTCTTTTCACACGATCTCGCAGTGCACAGAAAATCCCAGCCCATCGTGGAACGAGTCGCACGTGGATTGGAACGCGAACGATCCGGTTTCCCCCGTTCCGACCATGGATGGATTTATTCGCACTGCGGCGAATGATGGCCGCCGCGATTCTCCCCCGTTGAATGACGTTAACGGCGAGCGCGCCATGGGTTATTTCACGGGCGACGATCTACCCTTCTACTACTTCATGGCATCGAATTTTGCCACCTCAGACCGATGGTTTTCGCCGGTCATGTCGCGCACGCAGCTCAATCGCATGTATCTTGTCGCTGGAACTTCCGCCGGTCACGCGTATCCCTTGGCGGCGACTGCCGGCCAGCTGCCTAACAAGACTATTTTTGAGCTCCTGCAGAATGCGAGCGTCCCATGGCGAATTTACGTGAGTGATGACCAGGATTCACCTTTGAAGGATGGAAGCGAAGAGAGCATGTTCACGTTTGCCAACAGCCACTCTTCTAACTTCGTCCCGGCCAGCCAATTTCTGACTGACTTGCAGACCAATAATTTGCCGGCAGTCGCGGAGATTGATCCCGGCTTCGCCAGGGGTTTGGATGAACACTCGGGCGAGAATCCGACTGCGCCTTCCGGAAAAATACAGTCCGGCGCGGCTTACGTTTCGACGCTTATCAATGCCTTCATGCAAAGCCCGTACTGGAAAGATTCCGTATTCATTCTCACCTGGGATGAAATGGGAGGGTTTTACGACCATGTTCCGCCGCAGCCCATGCCCAGCCCTGACGGAATTCTTCCTACCGATTTGCCTGCGGGCGACATTTGCACCATGACTACAGGGCCGAATTGCGATTTCCTTTATACGGGATTCCGTGTGCCGCTCATTGTCATCTCGCCTTATACGAAGAAGAATTACGTCTCGCATACGGTCGCGGACTACACCGCGATTGCAAAACTGATTGAGACCCGTTTCGGGCTGCCCAATCTCACCAACCGCGACGCGGCGCAAATGGACATGACGGAGTTTTTCGACTTCGTCAATATGCCTTGGATGACGCCGCCCACGCCTCCAGCGCAGCCCACCAACCTGCCCTGCGAGTACACGCAATTGCAATAGATCAAGCACAGCCGGCACGCTGCCAGAGAGTTCTCTGGCAGCATTTTTTTTGGATTTCACCATTGTTCATTGTTGCGAACTGCGAAATGGCAGCCATAATAAACAAATGCGTCTTAAAGCCGCCTTCCTATTCGGTCTGCTGGTCGTTTTGCTGCAGCCGTCGTTCGCGAAAGTCCGCCACTACTACATCGCCGCCGAAGACGTTACCTGGAACTTCGCTCCCAGCGGCTGGAATCTGATTGAAGGCGGTCCGCTCCCTCGTCCCTGGGGCGGGCACACTCAATGGCCGAAGACCCGCTACATTGGCTACACCGATGCAACCTTCACGGTACGTACGCCGCAGCCGGATTGGCTGGGAATTTTAGGCCCGATCATTCGAGCGGAAGTGGGCGACGAAATTATCGTGGACTTCCTGAATCGCAGCGTTTATCCGCACAGCATTCATCCGCATGGCGTGCGCTACGACAAAGAAAACGAGGGCGCATATTATGTTCCCGCGGGACGCGGTTCGCTCGTCCCCACCAATAGCCGCTTCACCTACCATTGGTTCGCGGATGAAAGTAGCGGCCCCGCGCCCGGTCAGCCCAGTTCTGTCGTTTGGTGGTACCACACGCACGCCGGCAATCCCAAAGACATCAACTCCGGCCTCATGGGGCCGATCATCATAACCGCAAAGGGCAAAGCCAAACCTGATGGCAGCCCCAAAGACGTGGACCGGGAGTTTGTCGCTTCCTTCATGATCTTCGATCAATTGAATACCAAACCCGAAGGATTGTTCTATTCCATCAACGGCTATATCTTCGGAAACCTGCCCGGCCTGGTCATGAAAAAAGGCGACCATGTGCGCTGGTATTTGCTGGGTATGGGGAATGAGATTGATATGCACACTCCTCACTGGCATGGCGAGACCGTCACTTACGATCACAAGAACGTAGATGTGGTTGAGCTTCTGCCCGGCAGCATGAAAACCGTGGACATGATCGCCGACAATCCCGGGACCTGGATGTTTCATTGCCACGTGCTGGAGCACATGGAGTCCGGCATGATGGTGGTCTATACGATCTACGAACCGCAAGCACGTCCCTGTCCTTTGCAGTTCACGGCTGGTGATTTCTACGGGAAGTCCGGCAAATATTCCGTCACCGTCAAAAACCTAAGCAACAAACCCATCAAACAGCTCACTCTGGAGTTTGAGCATTTTATAGCGCCGCAATATTTGCATCGTCCATTTGATCCGCACTGGTCAAGCTCTACTGCAGTACCGCCGGGTGGGAGTGTGACACTTGAGAAAGGCGCTTACCTGAAGGGTGGAGACTCAATCGTCGGGTGGGCCCTGTATCCGCAGCAGATTACTTATGCCGATGGGTCGGTTTGGAACTCGGCGCATGAAGGCGAATGCTTTCAAATGTACTGGCGGGACAAAGACCATCCAAATTTAGAAGTGCTGCCGCCGCATCAGGTGGAAATGAACGAAGACTGAGACACCCACGTAGGGGCGGATGCCCTCACCCCCCAGCTCGGCACGGCCGAGCTTGTCCCTGTTGTCGAGCTTCGCTCGACTGGGCGGACGAGGCATCCGCCCCTACGTGAACCGGGACGAATCCACAAATCGTCGTTCGGGGCCGCAGGCATTTGCCCGGGAAGAAAATGGGCGGCGCCTACCGATTCATTTGCGCAGCAGGTTGCGCATGAGGAAGAACACATTCGCGGGGCGCTCCGCCAATCGCCGCATCAGATACGGATACCACTCGGTCCCGAACGGCACATAGACGCGCATGCGCCATCCTTCGCGCACCAGTTTTCGTTGCAGGTCGCGGCGGATACCGTGGAGCATTTGAAATTCAAAGGCGTCCCGCGCGATGCCTTCGCGGGTGGCAAAAGCTTTTGCTTCGCTAATCATGCGCGCATCATGCGTTGCCAGGCCGTGATAAATGCCGCTTTTCAGCAGGACTTTCATAAGCCTGACGTAGTTGGCGTCCACCTCGGATTTTTTCTGAAATGCAATTTCCGACGGCTCTTTGTACGCGCCTTTGCATAATCGGAGGCGGATTCCTGCCCGGAGGAGCGCTTCCACATCGGCCTCCGAGCGCCGCATGTAACTCTGGATCACCGCTCCCACACAGCCGGGATTCACGTTATGCAGTTCGCGGACAAGCTGGAGCGTGCGTCCCGTGTACGCTGAGCCTTCCATGTCCACCCGCACAAAAGAGGGCGGAGAAACGCTTTTCGTCTTGGCCACCAATTCTGAAACCAGCCTGTGCGCAAGTTCGGCGTCGAAATCCAATCCCATGTGCGTGAGCTTGAGGCTGACGTTGGCATCGAGCCGTCGCGAGGCGATCTCATCAAGCAGACGCTGGTAGAGCCGAGCGCTCGCGCAGGCCTCGTCTGCGGTTGTGACGTTCTCTCCCAGGTTGTCAATAGAAACAGCTAAGTGCCGGTCATTGAGAAACTGCGCGATGCGCAGCGCATCTTCAGGCTGGGTACCCGCGACAAAACGGCTCGAGAGTTTGCGGCCAACGGCTGATTTTTCAGCCATTGCGCGCATGGCCCTGCTGGAGGAAAGCGAGATGAAGAACGCCCTCAGCACGAGTGCCCCTTAACAAAAACCCGGGACGCAAATGGGCCGCGCGAAGCGAACATGCGAACCTTCAAAGCACTCCCTACATGCCTTTTTCTTCCAAAAACTTTTCCACCTCAAGGGCCGCCATGCAGCCGCTGCCTGAGGCAGTAATCGCCTGCCGGTAGCGGCGGTCCTGTACATCGCCGCAGGCGTAAACGCCGGGCACCTTGGTAAAAACATAATCGTGCGTCTTCAAATATCCGTCCTGGTCCATATCCAGATGGCCTTCAAACATTTTCGCGTTCGGAATATGGCCGATGCCCAGGAACATGGCGCTGGTGGGCAGGTCCCAAACTTTGTTGGTTTTCAAATTCCTAAGCTTGAGGCCAGTGACTTCCTTCATTTTTACGTCGTGGACTTCTTCCACGACCGTGTCGGTGAGGAATTCAATCTGCTTGTGCTCGTGCGCGCGGTCCAGCATGATTTTCGAGGCGCGAAAATGGTCGCGGCGATGAATCAAGGTGACCTTGGTGGCGAAGCGGGTAAGGAACAGCGCCTCTTCCATCGCGGAATCGCCGCCGCCAATCACCACAATTTCCTTGCCTGAGAAGAAAAATCCGTCGCAGGTGGCGCAGGAAGAAACGCCGTGGCCAATCAGTGCCTGCTCGCTCGGCAATCCCAGCCATCGCGCCGAAGCTCCACTGGCAATAATCAGCGTTTGGGTATGGATGACGTGCTTGCTCACATGCACCATGAATGGACGCTTGGTCAAGTCCACGCTGGTCACATGGCCCAGCATGTATTCCGCGCCAAAGCGCGTGGCCTGCTTGCGCATGTTTTCGATCAACTCCGGGCCCTGAATTCCTTCAGGAAAGCCGGGGAAATTTTCCACCAGCGTGGTTAAAGAAAGCTGGCCGCCGGGCTCGTGCCCTTCAATCACCAGCGGCTTTAAGTTGGCGCGCGCTGTATAAAGCGCCGCCGTGTGACCGGAGCAGCCGGAACCCATTACAACCACATCGCGAAAGTTTTCCATAGAACTCAGATTAGATTGTGCTTTTGAAGTTTAGTTGCAAAGGTGAAATATCAGAGTAATCGAAACCGGCTCCCAGCAAAAGCGCCGTGTGCTCGAAACGGACCCGCGCTGTTTTAATTTTGTGTCTTTACGGGCCGTTTCGGCGTTCCCTTCATGGGCACTTTGCCGCGATGGGAAGCAGACCCAACTCTCTCTAACTCTTCGGGAACAATGGTTCGCGTTTGCAGGATTCTCCGGTAATCGGAAACCACTGCGGACGCACTCGCAAACAATGGCTCATAGGCAGTTTGGTCGGGCGCAGGGCCGGCTTCGGTCGCCATGCAGCGGGCGAGAGCAATGGAGGACTTGCCGAAACGCTCCAAGCGGATGTGGGTCACGGGAGTATTCGTTGCCAGCATGCTGGCAGGGGAGGTGACCGCGGAAGCATCATCTTCGACGGAAAGCTGCATTAAGTCCTTGGGGTCGCGCACTCGCAATACCAGCGTTTCAATCATGTTCTGCGGGTCGGTGCTGAATGAATACTGCACGGTCGAAAAAAATGCCTGCCCCGCGATTTCCCGCCGGATTCGCACCCAGCTCGAAACGTCGGAAGTGGGAGAAATCCGCGTGTTCTGCGCCGGATTGAGAAGATTGGAGTTGTCGTCCAGAGAGGACCGCCCCCGGTCCACTTCGAAATCCACGGCAAAATCCGGTTGTTTGGGGACCTTTGCCAGCGCCGCCGCAATTTCTTTTTGCTCCTCGGCGGAAGGCGTGCACGCGTTAATCATGTTGACTTTTACCTTGGGTTGCGCGGATTGTTGCGCCAGGGCCGAAACACTCAATCCGATCAGGAGGAACGACGGTAGAAATTTAGGAATCACGGCGGCATTGTAACAGGAACTTCTGCGCGCTTTAAGGTGAGTCCCCGCGTCTTCTTGTTTTTCCTCAGAGGAACGGAACGGCGGCGAAAGGTTAAAATTGACGGTCGGCGAGGACGGTTTTGTCGAAGTGATTTTTAACGTGAATCGTCCAACCCTTCACAAGCAAAGCCGCTATCATCGGAAGGCTTAAGTGCGGCTGCAAAACTTACCTCGAATGGCATGAAAGCTTTTCTTCAAAACTTGCGCTTTCGCCTGGAACAGCAAGGCATATTTCCTCGCAGCCGCCTGTCACGCGCTGCCTGGTATTTGCTGGGATTAGATATTGCATTGTTTTTGCTGGAAATGGCCCTGCACTGGTTTAGCTTGAAAAATGGAGGCGGCCTGCGCGGATGGGTTACATTGCTCAGCTTCGCCGTCATTATTCTGTTCGTGCTGGTGGGTATTCGATGGGTACGGCAGAAATTGATGTGGCGCCTGCGCAATCGCCTGATTGTGACGTACATGTTCATCGGCGTCATCCCGGTCATCCTTCTCCTCACAATGGCTTTTGTCAGCCTTTATTTGTTCGCCGGACAATACGCCAACTTCGTGGTGCTCTCGGAATTGGACGCGCGCCTTCGGGGCATTTCCGCATCGAACATGGCGGTGGCCGCGGAAATGGCGCGGGAAATCGACGGGAAACAACCGGTAGGCGATTTTGTGAAAGAGCTTAAGCTTCGTGATCCGGAATGGAAAAAACGAAGCGTCTGTGTATTTGAAAATGACAAGGTGTTACTTTGCGATGAAGGTATTCGTCAATTTCAACACGCCGCCATTTCGCTTGGAAATAGGATTCCGGGCGGAATTGTGAATGACCATGATCGTTTAGATCTGCGGGCAGCCACGACTTTGCCTGAGAAGTTCGGGAAGCTTACAGTGATCTCCAGTGAGCCTTTGGATGAGGAACTTCTCTCCAGTATGGCGAAAAATTTGGGCGTGATTTATTTCTATCACTCCATCCAAAGCCCGGATTCCGATAGTCACGTTGCTGTCGAATTCAACGGGAATAACACAAATGTTAAAACCACAACTGCTGGCAGCCTGCCGGCGCAATCAAACATTCTTGACCGGGAAATTAGCTTTTTTACGCCGGTCCGCATTTCAATCTGGACAGCGACAGGGGCCTTACCGGACGCACCGGGCATCAACGCACTTGGCATACATACCCGTCCCTCTCTTCTTTATGACCGGCTCTTTTCTGCTCTGGGAGAGGCATCCCAAGTTGTCGAGTATTTCCTGGTTGTGCTCGCAATCATTCTTGCGATCATTGAGATTGTCGCGCTCTATATCGGTACGCGCTTAACCCGCACAGTCACCGGCGCCGTGGCCCAGCTTTATTCGGCAACCACTTTCGTCAATCAAGGCGACTTAAGCCATCGCATCCCTGTTCAATCTTCCGATCAGTTGGCATCTCTCGCTACCTCGTTCAATGCCATGACGGCGTCGCTCGAGAACCTGCTGGAAGAACAACGCGACAAGCAAAAGCTGGAGAATGAACTCATCATCGCGCAGGAAGTGCAGTCGCAATTGTTCCCCCGCGTGATTTCTCAAGTCTCTTCGCTCGATCTCCACGGATTTTGCCGTCCCGCCAGGACGGTGAGCGGCGATTACTACGACTTCCTCACCGTTGACCCGGAAACGCTGATTTTCGCGGTAGGAGACGTGAGCGGCAAGGGAATTTCCGCCGCGCTCTTGATGGCGACCATCCACTCCGCAGTGCGCGCTTATAGCATTGAAGGCATCCCTTTGGTGCGCCAGATGATGGCGGCGGGCGCGGCTGAACTTCCCACCACTACATCCGCGATCGTGCACGGCGCTGAAGTTTCTCCCTCGTACCTACTCTCACTGCTGAACCATCAGCTCTATGCCAGCACGCCCCAGGAAAAATATGCAACGCTGTTCCTGGCGTTCTACGACGGGCGCAGGCGCAAGCTCACGTATTCCAACGCCGGCCATTTGCCGCCCATGGTGATCTCCGAGGACGGCACAACGCGGCGCTTAGATTGTGGTGGCACCGTGGTCGGATTATTTGACGATGTCAGGTACGAGGAGGCTTCCATCTTCCTGCGTCCGGGAGAAATTTTTCTGGCTTACAGCGACGGCGTAACGGAGCCGGAAAATGACTACGGAGAATTTGGGGAGGAGCGCCTTTTGGACTTGGTGTACGAAAACCGGCATCATCCGCTCTCCACAATCAGCGAAACCGTGACCCTGGCGCTGGATGACTGGATCGGCGCCCGCGAGCAACCCGACGATGTGACTCTCGTCCTCGCCCGCGCACGCTAAAAATTTGTGGATGAAAGTGACCGGGGCAGCCGCTCAACTATCGTCCAGCGGAGTCCTCGCATGAACTCGCTCAGCGACGGGAGCAGGCTGCCCCGAGTGCTCCGCGCACCCCCAAGTAATGAAGCACGCCAAGGCGCGGAGCAAACCTAATTTTTCAATTGAACAGGGTGAGTAAACGTAAGGAAGGCCGCGCTAACAGAGGAGCGCGCAACTCAACAAAAGAGGCAGTTCCGCGTGGGTCGCGGGAACCAGAACCATTCGATCAAGAGAAGTCTCGGTAACCTCGGGTAAAGCCTTTTTCACTGGCGAGTTCACTACGGGGTGAACCGGAGGACTGGATAGCCGCGCCTTCGCAACAACCGGCGCCGTACCTCCGTGAAATGTGAAATCTGGAAGTTCGACCTGGGGAAGGACAAGAATGGCCAGGAGTAGTGCTAACTCGAAAATGAGGAGTATCCACTTCCAGCGTGACATATGGGTATAAAAACTTAGATGCAGGGTATTGGAACCAGAAGAGCCTGTCAACGCTCAAAATCCCATTTACAGGCCGATTGCCTTCGGAATGTGGGGTCGCCCTGTGTCTCAAAATTGACCGCGCTTGCTGGGCATGGCCCCTGCCTGGCTTGCTACCCATGCCCCCATTCGATTTCCTCTCTCGTTCATCAGCGCCAAAGACTGCTCATCCAATTCGGCTTCATGCGAATTCTTTTTATGGAGATATTCGTGGACCAGCCCGGCGGTAAAAGCGTCGCCAGCGCCAACGCTATCTGCGACTTTGCAGGGGATTCCTGGATGGGAATGAGTGAAATTTTTTGCCACCAATAAACTTCCGCCCGCTCCGCGCGTAATGCAAACCAGCTTTAGATCGAAAGTCTCAATCATTTGCCGCGCGGAAAGCTCCATGCTTTCCTGTGATAAACGCAACGATTCCAATACCGTTGGGAATTCATCTTCATTCATCTTGACCAGGTCCGCGAGCTTGCAGGAAGCTGCAAGAATTTTCGCCGAATAGTAGCTCTGCCGAAGGTTCACATCAAAGACGCGGAGCGTATCCGGAGCCGTATGCTCTAGAAAACTCTGTATCGTTTCGCGCGACTCCGCGGACCTCTGCGCCAGGGATCCGAAACAGACAGCATCCGCTCCCTGCGCCAAGGCTTTCCACTCCGGCGTCCACTCAAGCGAGTCCCAGGCCGCAGCTTCGGAAATCACGAAACCAGGCTGCCTCTGAGAGTCGAGACTCACTTTTACGGTTCCTGTTGGATGTTTCGGATCACGCTGCAGGTAATCGCATTGCAAAGTCCGCTCGCGGAGCTGCGCAATTGCCTCTTCGCCCAAAGCGTCATCACCTATCCTGCTGGCAACCACGCCGCAGTTGCCGAGTATGGTGGAGATATAAGCGAAATTCGCGGGCGCTCCGCCCAGTTGCCGGCCCGAGGGGAGAAAATCCCACAGAACTTCCCCCAAACCAACGACGATCCGTGCAGAAGCGATCTTCAGCTCATTGCCCTTCACTCGAGACTCGCCTCGCATATCCGCCATCGGCCCATCATATCCCCCAATAAATACTGCCTTACAAGAATTTCCTGGGACCACGTTCTACAATTGTCATGATGCGTTGCGGTCGTAAACTTCTGTCGGCGGGCCTTCTGCTGTTCTGCTGCCTGTGCTTTTTTGATTTATCTTTCGCCCAGCAGACCTCGGCGAACCCGCTCGCCTTTGCTCCAGTCACGCTGCCAAAAGTATTCGTGAATGCACGCTTCCAGTTTCAACTGCACGCGCAAGGCGGCTCACAACCCTACCAATGGAGGGTGGCCAGCGGAGATCTCCCAGCGGGAATCAAGCTCTCTCGCTCCGGATCATTGGAGGGAACGCCCACGGCTACCGGAGAATTTCACTTCATAGTCACGGTGACCGACAATGAGCATCCCGCAGCAGACGTTAGCCAGCCGCTTACCATGAAAGTGACCGCGCCTCTGATTGCCCGATGGGACCGCTATCCGAAAATCAACGGACAGCGGATCGAAGGATCCGTAAAAGTCTCCAACGATACGGAATACGATTTCGATCTCACTTTCATAGTGCTGGCGATCAATGAGATCGGCCGCGCTGAAGCAATCGGCTATCAGCGCTTCACTTTGCGAAAGAACACCACGGACTTCGTGCTTCCTTTTGGCGAGAACGTCCCCACGGGCTCCTATCAGGTACATGCGGACGTGGTCGGTGAAGTGGCGGCAATCCATTCCATTCACCGTGCGCGGCTGGATACGAAAGCAAGACTGGTCTTGCAGCAAGGACCGTAAAGATTGTTGCATCCAAATTAGAAGTTTATTTGCCCCAAGGAATCGTGCAAGGTGAAAGATACGGAAGGGATAGAACAGCCAAAAAATAAGAGGCCCGAGGTGATGTTAAGTTCGTTCGTCTCAGCCAGTAGTTCGCTTTAGACCCTCGCCGACCTGCTGCCTTCGCTACCTTGCGGTTGCGTATGCGCGATCTGGACTCGGGCTCCGGGCTAGCCGCCAACTGGAAAAATTAACCTAACGCCTCGGGACTCTATCCTGCCTTCGACTTTTCTTCCTGTTCTCCTCGACCAGCGCTTTGCTATAGACCCTTGCTCGCCCTCGCCCTTGATTGTTCAGTTTGCACCGTACAACCTAGGTGTGACTTTGCTTGAGCCCCGGACGCCGCACCAACCGGAAAAACTTCAGAAGCTGTCAAAGAACGAGTTTGTTTTACGCTTTTTAATTTTAGAGTCAATGAAAAATGTGTGACTTTAAGCGCTTTATTTTCAGCCGAGTGCCGCTCGTTCACAGGTGGGTGACAGAATTTGGTGCAGCTAAGATAGATGTCGAGCGAAGGCACCGCGAAATCGCAAGATATTTTCAGATTTCGGCGAATTCCGTTTTCCCTAGTGTCAAATATTTTTGTGCATAACGCAGCAAAAACCGCGCTGGTCGCGGAGTTTGCAGAATTGCCGTTTTGCTTAATCTATGTCGCGGAACTTCACGAGCGACTTACGACAGCGGTTTTATTCCCGTCATGAGAGCCAGCTCCCGCCACTTCCACAAACAATCCACATCCTGAAAACCAATTTCGCGCAGCCAAATCAATTGTTGATGCAAGTCAAGCAGCTTGTTCGACGGATCTTCATTGGGCCAGTTGATGCTTTCAAGAAACTTGACGTGTAAGGCGTCTGTGGAAGAGGCCACATGCTCCAGGTTGCAGAAAACCCCGCCCGGATTGAGGGACGCATAGATTTCGCCGTACAGGGTCCTCTTCCGTTCATGCGTCAGATGATGAATGGCAAAGCTGGAGACGACCGCATCAAATTTCCCAAATTGAGGCAGCGGGTTCTGCAGATCATGGTCCATTACCTGAATATTTCTAGTGCTAGAGAACCTTCCCCGAAGGCGAACCAGCATCGCAGTCGAGAAATCCAGCGCGATGGCAGAAATCTTGGGTCGGGCCAATAGGACAAGTCCAAGTAAACGCCCGTCCCCGCTACCTAGATCGAGCACGCGATTGATATGTTGCGGTATGCATTCGAGCAAAGTGGCTTCGCCTTCTGTGCGATGTGGGATGGAATCCGCACGGCCCAAATACTCCAAGGCATGTTGAGGAGAAGTCCAGAGATTGACATTCGGTTGAGAATTCATGCCAAAATACTAACATACCGACCGGTCGGTATGTTGACGGATCGTTTCTGCTAGCTTCACTAATGAAGCGCTTTCGTAAGTTGGTTACGGTGGGTGTACCGGCTATGTAAAAGCACTTGTGGCGCGCATCAAACTTATCAGCCCCGTGAAAAAATGCAGGCTAACCTAAGGATTGAACAAACCTTGGCAGCGGCAGAAAATCCTGGATTTTTCAGACTTACAGAGGGAATTCCTGGCGCACAAACTGCAAGGCTTCTTGCGCGGATTGCAGGCGACCTTCGAGTTGCGCGTCTTCTACAGCGGTGAGAATTTCTTTGAAGCGCGGGCCGGGCGGGTAGCCGACGGCGATTAGATCTTCGCCGGTGATGAGCGGGGTTGGGCGGACGGCTTCGGGCGGTATGGAGGCGATCTTTTCGCGGATGAAGTTGTACGAGGTTAGGTCGCCGTGGCTGGAGAGGCAATCGATGCGGTGCAGCGCGAGGTGCTCGTCAAACCTGGGCATGCGCACGAATTTTTTGAAGGTTGAATCTTTCATCTGCTGAACGCTTGCGAAGCGCATGTGATTGTTGACCAGCGCGAGCACCTGTTCGGTGTCGTCGTTTGAGAAGCGCAAGCGGCGGCAGATTTCTTCGGCCATCTTAACGCCCACTTCTACGTGTCCGTCAAAACGGATACGGTCCGGGGCAATGCGAAAGGTTGGCGGCTTGCCGACATCATGCAGCAGCGCGCCCCAGGCGAGCGTCGGCGGGCAGGGATGGGGAAGTTTTTCGAGTAGCAGCAGCGCGTGGATGAAGACGTCGCCTTCGGGATGGAACTGCGGAGGCTGCTCGACGCCCTTCATCTTTTCGATTTCCGGTAGGAGTTCTTTCAGCAAACCGCTCTGCGACAGCAAAAGAAGAGCCTGACGCGCGTGGCCTTCGGTGAGCATCTTGGTGAGTTCGTCGCGCACGCGCTCGCGCGAGACTTGATGAATTTGTGGCGCGAGTTGCTGGATGGCGCGGAAAGTTCCCGGCTCGATGGTGTAGTTAAAGCGTGCTGCGAAGCGGACGGCGCGCAACATGCGGAGTTTATCTTCGGCGAAGCGCTGCGTGGGATCGCCGATAGTGCGGATGATTTGCGCTTCGAGGTCGCGGCGCCCGCCAATGTAGTCGAGGACTTCGTTGGAGATGGGATCGAGCAGCAGGCCGTTGATAGTAAAGTCGCGGCGCTGGACATCTTCCTGCGGAGTTTTGCTGAAGCGGACCTGGTCGGGATGGCGGCCGTCGGTGTATCCGATGTCGGAGCGAAAGGTGGCGACTTCGACGGTGTTGGCTTTGGAATTGGGCGGGGGAAACGCAAGGTCTCTCGACTGCGCAGAAACTTCGCTTTGCGAAGTTTCTGCTTCGCTCGAGATGACAGTTTTATCTTCTTGGGAAAAATTGAAAGAAGTTTTTGGAAGCGGAATAAGCACCACGCCGAACTGCTCGCCTACGGCGTAGGTCTGTGGGAAAATGCGCATTACTTCTTTGGGAGTGGCGTCGGTGGTTACGTCGTAATCGGCGGGCTCGCGGCCTAATAGAAGATCGCGCACACATCCGCCGACTAGGTAGGCTTGATGTCCATGCTCGCGCAGGGTGCGGATGATTGAGATGGAGGAGACTTTGAGCATTTCGGTGGCTTAAGGCAAAGCGTAACATGCTGAGCGGAACGATTGCTGAAACGCGGGTGGGCGCACTCGAGGCAGAAATACTGCGTGGAATGAATCTAGAAGCTGCCGACGCCGTTGGCGTTGCGGACTTTGAACCATGAATAATGCAAGTTGTATTTCGCAAGTCCGGAGCGGACCATCATGAATTCCTGCTGCACACGGTTGATGATGCGGAAATTGTCGCGCATGGAGGATTGATCATCAAACGAGCCCCGTAATTCCTGATTACGACGTTCCACGCAATTCTGATAGTTGGGCTCATTCTGGCAAATCCAATATCCGCTGCTGGTGGTGAATTGACGGCGCTGCACAGTTTGGGAATTCTCGCGGAGGGCCGTGGCGAGCATGTCATCGTAACGGTCATACCAATCGTGGACCACCCGTTCGGTTTCTTCCGGCTTATGTTTTGCCTGGAACTCCCCGACAGCCTGCACTACCTCGTCGGAGTTGTCCTTTTCGTCGAGGCTTAATTTGGGAAGCGGACCAGCCTTAAAGCTCATGTCCTCGTCGGTAATGACGGTGGGATGAGCAGCGGCTTTCTTTTTGGATTCTTTCGCAATCGCGGCCAAAGACGGGCTGTTATCGGAAGACGAATCGGAGTCCTGTTGCGCGAGAGCGGCGGGCGCCGATACGGCGAACACGACAACCAAAATGGAAATACGTTTTATGGATGGTTTCATAGTTGGAAACCGCGAAAACCGGGTTTCCAAAGGGCCCGGGAACAACAGCAAATTACCATTTGGGCGCGCGCGCAACAAGGTTACCGTGGTTACGAACTAGATGCACTCTCTGATAGGCTGAAATGTTCGGGTGAGTTATGGCAGACACATACATTCTCGGCATTGAAAGCTCGTGCGACGAGACGGCGGCGGCGGTGGTGCGGTCGGGCGAGAAGCTAATTTCGAACGTGGTGTTTTCGCAGATTGCGATGCATCAGCCTTACGGCGGGGTGGTGCCGGAGTTGGCTTCGCGGGAGCATTTGCGGGCGATTGTACCGGTGGTTAGGAAGGCGCTGGCCGATGCGCAACAGACGTATGAATCGGTGGATGCGATTGCGGTGACGCAGGGGCCGGGGCTGGCGGGGGCGTTGCTGGTAGGAATCACTTATGCCAAGGCGCTGGCGTTCGCGCTGGAGAAGCCGCTGATCGCAGTAAATCATTTGGAAGGGCATATTCATGCGGTGTTGCTTGAAGAGCGGCAGAAAGGGAACCATCAGCTGAATTTTCCAGCGCTTGCGCTGGTGGTATCAGGCGGGCATACGCATTTGTTTCTGGCGGAGGAAAAAGACGCGGCGTGGAGTTATGAAAATATCGGGCACACGCGTGATGATGCGGCGGGAGAAGCGTTCGACAAAGTTGCAAAACTGCTGGGGCTGGGATATCCGGGCGGGCCGGTGATTGATCGTTTGTCGGCGCATGGGGATGCGAAGGCGGTGAAGTTTGCATTCGCGCAGCTCAAGCATCCGGATCGAAGGGCTGCTAAAACGAAAATGGATAACGGTGAACTCGAATCCCCACCCTGTCGCAAAGAACGCGACAAGGATGGGGCACCCGGCGCTACCCAAAATCCGATCAAGGAACGGTTTGATTTTTCTTACAGTGGGATCAAGACCGCGGTATTGCGTTACGTGGAGACGCATGACATGAAGGCTTCGATTGAGGTGCGGCGAAAGGCGCTGGCCGGAATTTCGAAACCAACGTTGGACGACTATTTGGCGAATTGCAATAAGCAGACGCTGGACTTGGTGGCTTCGTTCCAGCGGGCCGTTGTTGATGATCTGGTTCGCAAGACACTGGCTGCGGCTGAGGCCCACAATATAGCGACGTTGCTCGTGACTGGCGGCGTAGCGGCAAACAATGAATTACGGCAGACATTTGAACGCGAAGGGGCGCGCGTGGGAGTGCCGGTGTTCTTCCCTTCGCGTCCGCTTTCGACCGACAATGCGGCGATGATTGCGGCAGCGGCGTATCCGAAATTTCTGGCGAAGGATTTCGCGGGGATGGATTTTTCGGCAGAAGCGGGGTTGGTGTTGAGATAGAGCAGTCGTCGGTTCTCAGTTGCCAGTTTTGGCATTTGGTAATCAGCAGTCGGCCAATTTGGTGCTGATAAGTTTTACGGAAAATTCCACCTACGAAAATCTCCGTAGGGTTCTGGTGAGCGACGACTAAACGCAAGGTCCCTCGACTTCGCGATGAATTCGCTAGGGCGAATTCATCAGCTTCGCTCGGGATGACAGTCCTGATTAGAGATTGCCGTCTCTCGCAATGTGAATTGAGTTTTGTGGGAGATTTGGCTAAATGCTGATTGCTGAAGCTGATTGCTAATTGCTTTATTTCCCTGCGGCTTTTTTTCCGGAAGGCGATCCCAGCACAGCGTCCACGGCGGCTGCTAGCTGGTCTTCGATGTCAATGTCCTTGAATATGGCGAAATCGGCACCGTGCTTTTTCTTCTCAAAGCCGCTTTGCTTGCCCGCGAGGATGCCGACAGGAATGTTGGCGGTTGCGGGCTGGGACTTGAGCGCGGCGATGAGTTCGATGCCCGTCATCTTGGGCATTTCCATATCGGTAACAATAATGTCAGGGCGCAGGCGTTTGAGGATTTCGAGCGCATCCTGTCCGTTGGTGGCGGACTCCACCTCGAAGCCGCGCTCTTCAAAGAAGCGGCAAACGGTGTGGCGGATAAGCATGGAATCGTCAACTACAAGCGCAACTGAGGGCATGGGTTGTTGCCGTTCTTCCTTTGCATACACTTCTGCATGCACTTTCCGACAGTAAACATTAATCTAAACAACACGAGTTTCTGCGACAAGTTACCGCCGTGCGCGTACGAATGTGCCAAATGGGGACAAGGTAAGCCCCTGGAGGCACAGAACCACAGCGACGGAGAATGAGAGTAGGGTTAAAGCTCATTGCCCAGCTTGGTTTCCTCGATGTTCATGTCTTTGAATTCGCGGGAGTCGAATACTTCGCGGCATTCGAGGCACTCGACGAATTCGGCATCTTCATCGCGGGAAACGATCTGGACACGAGGGTGTTTGCATGGAGTCATATTCTTGCTCTTATCGGAGGCTGGCGTGGGCGGGATTAAATTCATAGATCCGGTCTAGTTTCGGAAGCCTTTGGAGAAGGCTAAATAATTCCCCGGATTTTCGGTATTTTAGCCCGGCCAATGCGCTTGTCAAGTACCTGTTGGGAAGTTTTATTCACAAGGGTGAGAGGCCGACGCTATGAAAAGATGGAGATTCCGGGTGGATTTGGCGGTGCCCATCTTTTGGTAACGACGGCAGCAGTCGGGGGAGTGCTGGGGAGTATCTGGTTTTTGACGGTTTCGTGACTGCGTGCAGGAGTTGCATGGGTCCTTCGCTTCGCTCAGGATGACAATGTCTATAAAGTTCTGGAGATTGGAAAGATGGATCCGGAGATAGAGGAGTCCGCCATGCGCGAAGGCCAGCGTAAGTCCGCTCCGGGTGAGGTACGTCTGCCTATCTACTTGGATAACCATGCGACCACTGCGGTTGATCCGCGGGTGTTGGAGGAGATGCTTCCTTATTTCGCAGCGAAGTTTGGCAACGCCGCCAGCTGCAACCATGAATTTGGCTGGACCGCAGAAAAAGCCGTAACCTTGGCCCGCGAACGGATTGCCAGGCTGATTGGCGCGAAGGCCTCGGAGATCATTTTTACTTCGGGGGCGACGGAAAGCGACAACCTTGCGATTAAGGGCGTTGCGGAAAAATACCGCAGCAAGGGCAGCCACATTATTACGGCGGTGACCGAGCATAAGGCGGTGCTTGATAGCTGCAAGCGGTTGGAAAAATATGGCTACTCCGTTACTTATCTCGGAGTGAAGCACGACGGGCTGATTGATTTGGAAGAGTTGCGGGCGGCGATCGGCGGAGAAACGATTCTTGTCACCATCATGGCGGCGAACAATGAAATTGGGGTGCGGCAGCCCATCGCCGAGATCGGGAAGATTTGCCGGGAGCGTGGCGTGATCTTTCATACCGATGCGACGCAGGCTGTTGGGAAAGTTCCGGTGGACGTTGATGGACAAAACGTTGATTTGCTTTCGATCTCCGCGCACAAAATGTATGGGCCGAAGGGAGTTGGCGCGCTTTATGTACGGAAGGAAAATCCGCGCGTCGAAATTGCGGCGGGCATTGACGGCGGCGGCCATGAGTTGGGGATGCGGTCGGGGACATTGAACGTTCCGGGGATTGTCGGATTGGGCAAGGCTTGCGCGATCGCGGCGGAAGAAATGGCAGAGGAAGCGATGCGGCTCGCAGGACTGCGCGATCGGCTGCGCGAACAAATCATAGGGCGGCTTGATGGGTGTTCTGTGAATGGATCGATGGAACAGAAACATCGCCTGCCGGGAAATCTGAATATCAGCTTCGTGGATGTTGAAGGTGAATCGCTGCTGATGGGGCTGAATGACATCGCGGTATCGAGCGGATCGGCTTGCAATTCCGGATCGGTGGAATCGTCTTATGTGTTGAAAGCTTTAGGCGTGAGCGAAGAGCTTGCACAAGGTTCGCTGCGATTTGGGATTGGACGATTTAATACGGAAGCTGAGATTGATTATGTGGCGAACCGAGTTGTGGAAACAGTGAGACAGTTGCGACAGTTGGCGTCGCTCAGCAACTAACGCCACTTCACTTGGTAATCATTGATTGCAGTCCTGAAGCGCTGCGCAATTTAAAACCATGCGGCCCGGGCTGTGCGCACAGGCGGACGTAAGGTCCCTCACCGCTAAAGCGGTTCGGGATGACATGATGGCCGGGTTTTGTTTACAAGGGATTATTTTGTTGCGCCTTATTCTTGGTGTATTCACTTCTGTTGCGCTTCCAGATCTTCGTAAAACTTTTGCAGCGTGTAGAAGGCCTGTTTATGTGCACCGTTATTGGAAATTAATCCTTTTCGGTTGAAATAGTCCTGGATGCCCGGAAGCGGGCGGCGCGGGGAGCGGAAATCCACCAGCACCCACGGGGAGAGTCCGGCGAAGCCCGGGATGCGCTGCACCATTGCGATTTGATGTTGAAAGACGTTTACCTGGTACTCCTCGGTCCAGCGCTCGTCTTTGTCGCCGTGGCGGCCGGCGGGTGCGTCCGCGCCGAACTCGCTGATGATGACTGGCTTGTCATACGCAATCTTCCATTGCAACTGGTCGGCGTACTCCGGCTTGTGTTCGTACCATCCCACGTATTCATTCATACCAAGCACGTCAAGGCTCGCACCCAGCGGATCGTTAAGCTCGCGGAGATCGGGGCCAAGCTGGGTGGTGCGATTCAATGCGGAGGTGATGAGGCGGGTGGAATCGAGCGCGCGAGCGTCAGTGGCAAGTTGCTTGATGAACGCCGTCCGCTCCGGCTTGATGGGAGTTTCGTTCGAAAGCGACCAGAAAATTACCGAGGCGCGATTGTGGTCGCGAGCAATCATCTCGCTCAGTTGCGATTCGGCGCTCGCAAGCGTGGCGGGATTGGTCCAGTCAATGTCCCAATAGACGGGGATCTCTGACCAGAGCAGGATGCCCATGCGGTCGGCGAGGCGAATTTCTTTTTCATTGTGGGGATAGTGCGCCATGCGGATGAAGTTGCAATGCAGCTCCTTCGCATAACTCAATAGTGTTTGCGCATCATCGGCGGTGGTGGCGCGGCCGCCGCGCAGCGGGGCCTCATCATGCGCGGCGATTCCACGCAGCACGATGGGCTTGCCGTTCAAGAGAATTTTCGTGCCTTGTGTTTCAATGCTGCGAAAACCGATTTGGTCGGAGATTTTGTCCGCGCCGGAACTCAGGATTACATCGTAAAGTTTGGGATTTTCCGGCGACCACAGGGCAAGCTTTGCGGGGAAATGAAATTCCGCATGGCCGGAGGCGTCGGTTGTAACGGTCTGCTGAATTTTAGCTTCGGGGATTTCCAGCTTGACCTGCTGCGGCGAATCTACGCCCTGGAGCTGGACCCATCCGGCAACTTGGTCGCGTGATCCCTTGGCCAGTTGAACGAAGTAGTCCTGAATAAAAGCATTGGGCACTTCCACCAAAGAAACATCTCCGGTGATTCCGCCGTAGTTCCACCAATCGGTGTTGACGGTGGGCACATCTTCCACATGCCGCGCATTGTTTACTTCAATGACGAGAAAATTTTCGCCGTCGTGAAGAAGACTGGTGGCGTCGAAATTAAAGGGAGTGAATCCGCCCTCGTGCTCGCCCAGCTCTTCGCCATTCAGGAAGACGCGAGTCTTGTAGTTGGCTGCGCCGATGTAAACGAAGGTCCGTGTGTTGGCGTGTTTGTGGTAGGTGAAAATGCGACGATACCAAACGGGGCCTTCATAAAACAAAAGATCGTTTCGTTGTGTGTTCCAATCGCCCGGAACCTTGAGCGTTGGAGATTTGTCGAAGTCGTATTCGACCAGATCGCTTTTGTTTTTTGGCTTGGCGTTGAGGTAATAGCGGGAACCGAGTCCAGTCTCGTAAGGATCAATGATGATGTTCCACGCGCCATTCAGGGAAACTGTGGTGCGGCCCGGAATATTTGCGATTAAATTGCTGGACGTTGGGGCGGCAAAGCACAAAGCGGATAGCAGAATGAAAAGCGCGAGAAATTGTTTCATGGCGATAGCTATTGTAGTGGAGATTGAATTAGCGATTGGGGATGCAGGTGGTGCATGGGTCCTTCGCTTCGCTCAGGAGGACAATTTTTAGCGAGCGATATCAATACGAGGACGATTGCTGTTTGAAAATTTAGCGAACGGATGCGGTAATCAGTTCTTCCACGTTCGCCTCGCGCAAAAACTTGGCTGCCTCTTCCGGAGGCGTGGGGTTGATGTAGAAGCCGGTGCCCCATTCGAAGCCGGCGGTCTTAGTTAATTTTGGCATGAATTCTATGTGCCAGTGGTAGTGGTCGTTGTTGGGCTCCTGCACGGGGGAGCTGTGAATGACCAGGTTGTAGGGAGGATTGTCGAGCACGCGGTCCGCTTTGTTCAGCAGCAGCTTGATGGCGCGGGCGAGGTTCTTAAACATGTGCGAGGTGGAGTGCTCAAAGGCGGACTCATGCTGCTTGGGAAGTATCCAGGTTTCAAAGGGGAAGCGCGGCGCGAAGGGCGCAATGGTGAGGAAGTCTTCGTTTTCGGCGACTACGCGGACGCCGGCTTCGGTTTCCTGATGGATGATGTCACAGAACACGCAGCGCTCTTTGTAATCGAAATATTGCTTGGCGCCTTCGAGTTCCTCGGCCACGTAAATAGGCAAGATGGGCAGAGCAATCAACTGCGAGTGAGAATGTTCGAGCGAGGCGCCGGCGGCCTCGCCGTGATTTTTAAATGTAAGGATGTACTTGAAGCGGCGGTCTTTTTTCAGGTCGAGAATGCGGTCGCGGAAGGTCCAAAGAACGTCTTCGATGCGTTTTGGCGAAAGCTGGGCGAGAGTGGTGGCGTGGTCGGGCGTTTCAATGATGACTTCATGAGCGCCCACGCCGTTCATTTTGTCGAACATGCCTTCCGCCTGGCGGTTCAGGTTGCCTTCAATGCCAAGCGCGGGGAATTTATTGGGCACGACGCGGACGGTCCAGCCTGGTGTATCGCGTTGCGGCGGCGGGCCTCCGTTGTGGTTAGGGCGGTAGGCCTGGATTTCCGGAGGGGTCTTGTTTTCGTTTCCGTAACAAAAGGGACAGAAGCCGCCTTTGAGCTGAATGATCTCCCGGGAGAAATCGTTGGGACGCTTGGCGCGGTCGGTAGAGATGATGACCCAGCGACCAATGATGGGATCTTTTCTTAACTCAGGCATCTTGATTATTCAAACCCAAAAACTATTCAACCCGAAAGCTATTCAAACTCAAAAATATAATTCCTGCCCAAAATATTCAGCGGCAAAACCTATTCAAGCGCAAGAATTCTTCGGAAAAACCATGCAAAACCTGATCTTACGATAACGGGATCGCATTGCGGAACAGTTCAAACCGCGGCAGCTTCGATGGTTGCTCATAATATACGCTGAGCACGTCGAAACGCCACTGGCACGAAGGTGGCAGGTGGCGCAGGTACTCGCGCGCCATGTAGTTAAGCTCACGTTGCTTGTCGGCATCCACGGCGGCTTCGGCAGGTTTTACGTCATGGGTGGTGCGGGTTTTCACCTCGATGAAGCAGAGGACGTCTTTTTCCCAGGCGATCAGGTCAATTTCGCCGCGGCGGTGAGGCGAGCGGAAGTTGCGCGCGACCATGATGTATCCCAAACGGCGGAGATAAAAGTAAGCAGCCTCTTCGCCGGCGCGTCCAGTGCGCTGGTGGGGAGGGATGTTTTCCGGGGAGAGAGTTTTTCCGGCAAGCCAGTCAAGGGCGCGGATGGCGGCGTGGGTGAGGCGGCCGGAGGGCATAGATGGAGCTTAATTTTTATTTGTGATTTGCGATGTGACGGACGTCACAATGCGTGGGCTGGAAATCGCGGATTTTTCAGCGGCGAGGCCCCTAGCTGCATGAGGTAGTGCAGGGGTAGGGGTTCCTCGTCGCTTCGCTCCTCGGAATGACATGGTGTGGGGCATTCTTCCATGCCCGTCTTTTGCACGTCAGATATCAAGCGACGTAAGGTCCCTCCGTCTTCGCTGCGCTCAACGTCGGGATGACATGCCTGAAAATCACTGTCACAAAAAACGACGGCGCAGGCATTCAAACTTTCTTGCCGACGATCGCAATGGATTCTTCGAGCGCGTCCATGGCGACGTCAGCTTGGTCTTTGCTAACGATGAGCGGGGGAGCGATGCGGACGGTGCTGGGGCCGCAGCCCAGGAACAAAACTCCGCGTTCAAAAGCGAGTTCCAAAATGCGGTCGCGCTCTTTGGTTGCGGCGGCTTTGGTTTTTTTGTCAGTCACAATTTCCACGCCGATCATGAGGCCGCGGCCGCGGACATCGCCCACCAGCTTGTGTTTTGCCGGCCAACCTGCGAGACGCTTGAGCATGTAATTCCCTACTTCGGTGGAGTTCTCTAGCAGGTGCTCGTGTTCGATCACATCGAGCGTGGCCAGCGCGGCGGCGAGGCAGACGGGGTTTCCTCCGAAGGTGGAAGCGTGCGATCCGGGGACCCAATCCATAATATCGGCGCGGCTCATGGTGATGCCGAGCGGCATGCCGGAGGCAATGCCTTTGGCGATGCAGACGATGTCAGGCTCGACGCCGGTATGCTCGATGGCCCACCACTTTCCGGTGCGGCCCGCGCCGCTTTGGACTTCATCCGCGACCAGCAAGATTCCATGGCGGTCGCAGATGCGGCGCAGTTCCTGCATGAAGATGGTAGGCGCGACCAAATATCCGCCTTCACCTTGGATGGGCTCAACGAAAATGGCGGCGACTTCTTCGGGGGGAAGCGTGGTCTTGAATAATTTTTCTTCAATGAAGCGCGCGCAACTGAGCGCATAGCTTTCGGCGTCGTCCGGGTTTTTGCAGTCACGGTAAATGTTGGGATAAGGCACGTGAGTCACGCCGGGAACCAGCGGCGCGAAGCGGCGGCGCTGTTGCGGCTTGGAAGCTGTGAGTGAGAGCGCGCCCATGGTGCGACCATGAAAAGCCCCGTAAAAGGCGATGATGTTCTGCCGTTTGGTGTGGTAGCGGGCGAGTTTCAGCGCGCACTCAATGGCCTCGGCGCCGGAGTTGCCGTAATAAATTTTGTGCGGGCCGGGCATGGGGGCGATTTTCGAGAGGCGCTCGGCAAATGTGACCATGCTCTCGTAATAAAAATCCGTACCCGACATGTGAATGAGTTCGGCGGCCTGTTTCTGGATGGCGGCGACGACCTCGGGATGACAGTGGCCGGTGGAAGTGACGGCGATGCCGGCGGAAAAATCGAAGAACTCATTGCCGTCCACGTCGGTGACGATGATGCCGCGTCCGCTTTTCGCCACGAGCGGGTAGGAACGGGTGTACGACGGCGAGATATATTTTTCGTCCCCGGCAAGAACACGGGCGGCGTTGGGGCCGGGCAATGAGGTTTTGATGCTGGGGCCGATGAGAGTCTTGGTAGCCATGAAATCCTCCAGGATTTGGTTTTGGTCGTTGGCTATTGGTCGTTGGTCTTTGGCTCTTAGCGGTTGACGGCGTTTTAAGACGCTCAAACGGAGAACCAAACCACGTAGTGGAGGATGAAGCTGTTAGTCGCTGCCGAAGAGATTGGGACGCCGGTTCGAAGGCAACACGGCGCGAAAACGGCGAGGCCCGACCAAGAAGTGCAGCCAGCACTCGGGCAAATGCGTGTTCAGTTTTGGCTGCATGATGGAACGTCCTTCAGTCACTATTATACGCTCGGGTAGGTAGGGCGGAGATTTCCGGGAGATTACAAAAGTCCTATGGAGGCTGGGGTAGGTTGGGTTTGTAAACACCCGTATTTTTAAGCGCTTGCATAAGCATACGAGCGCGTGGGCGATTGATTGCGACGAATTCTATTCCTGCAGGAAGTCGAAGAGGCTGGTGACGGGCATTCGTCCAATGGCCTGGAGGGCGGCTTGCTGGGCATTTTCTGTTTGTACCAAATTGCTGGCGACCACGGAGATGTCGGCCCCGGCGATGGTGTTTTCCTGAGTACTGAGTTCCACCGTTTCGCTGCTCAGGAAATTCTGCTGGCTGGTGACCTGATTCATGGCATTGCCGAAGAACACGCGCTGCGTGGAAAGGTAGGTGAACGCTTTGTTGACCTCGGCCACGGAATTGCCAATGTTGGAATTGGTTTGTATGGACTGGATTAAATCCGTCATGGATTGGAAGATGTCAGAGCCAGAAGCGGAGAACAGCTGCGAGCCCGGTTGGTTGACCTGGATTTGATAGCCTGCTCCAACTGTGACCTTATTGACTCCGGTGTTTCCCGCGTAGCGCACGCCCGAAGGGACGGAGGCGTCCACAACGAAAGGCTGAGTTTGCACGGTGCCGGAGAATAAGAACACTCCCTGGTAGGAAGTGTTGGCCAGACTGACCAACTGGTTCTGAATTCCTTGAAGTTCATTGGCGATGGCGAGCCGATCGCTGTCAGAAAGCGTGCCTTGGTTCGCAGCCTGCGTTCCCAGGGTGATGGCGCGCTGCATTTGGGTTTCAATGGAACTGAGCGTGGAATCGGCGGTCTGGAATTGGCCATTGATGCTGCTGAGGCTTTGCTGGAAAGAATCGACCTGGGCGCTGTCAGCGTTGTTTTCGATGAGCTGGGCTTCAGCGGCAGGATCGTCCGAGGGCTGGTTGACGCGGCGTCCGGTGGAAAGCTGCAAAAGTTCGGTGTCCTGCTGCTGCTGGGTCGCGGACAGGGCAGTGAGCAAGTCAGGCATGGAATTGGGATTCACACGCATCAGTCGCTCCCCAGATTCACCGCTTCTTCCATCATTTGATTAATGGCGGTAACGACGTGCGCAGCGGCATCGTAGGCCTGCTGATAGAGAATGAGGTGCGAAGCTTCTTCATCGAGGGAGACTCCGGAAATGCTGCCGCGCTGGTCTTGCAATTGTTGCAGGACCAACTGCGAGGCGTTCTGGTTGGCGGTACCGTTGGCGACATCGCTGCCCACCGAGAAAACGATATTGGAATAAAACTGCGTGGGCGTTTGCCCGGAGACGATGGGCTGGTCATTGACCGCCGACAACGTGGCCAGATTGCCGTTGCTGCCCGCGCTGCCGTCGGAGCTGGCGGCCACCAGCGACGGGTCGGTGAGCACCACCGACATGCTGGAGGCGGCCCCAGTCCCGGAGGCGGGAGGAGCGGAAAAAAGCGCGGTGCCGGCGTTGCCATTCAAATCAAAACCTGCTTCGTTGGCGGTGTTCAGAGCAGTGGAGAGACCGGAGGCCAACGTATCCAGACTGGAGAGCACAGCGGGAATTTTCTGGTCACGAACCTGTAGCACGCCAGCGATTTGTCCGGAAGTTATGGTGCTGGTGATGTCCTTGCCCTGAGCAAAAATATGCTGCAGGCCGGAGGCATCAGGCTGGGTGGTCAACGTGAAACTCTGCTCGCCAGCAACCAGCGCGGCGCCATTCGAGGTAGTGAGTGTAAGGCCCCCGTTGTCGCTTTGAATCTGCGAGACGTCAATGAGGCTGGAAAGCTGACCAATTAATTGATCGCGCTGGTCCACGAAGACGCTGGCATCGGCTCCAATGTTCTGCAAGTTGGAAATTTGGCCATTGAGCTGGGCGATTTGCCCAGTCAAGGTATTGACCTGGCGCACATCTTGCGTGACGTCCAAGTCAAGATTGCTGCGCTGCTGCGCGAGGTTATTGGCGGTGTTATTGAATGAGTTTGCCACATTGCCAGCGGCCGTCAGCACTCCCTGGCGCAGGGAAAGGTCGGTGGGGTCGGCGGAGAGCTGGTTGAGACTACCGAAAAAATTTGAGAGTTGCGAGCCGATGTCGCTCCCACTGGTGTTGTTGAAGAGCACCTGTACCTGCTGCATGGAAGAGACGAAAGAGCCGAGTTGTCCCTGGTCCTGGGTCTCCTGCGCGATGCGGATTTGCAGGATGGGATCGCGAATGCTCTGCAGCTGCTGCAGGCTGACTCCGTTGCCAAATGTGAGTGAGCCCACGACGAGGGGCGTGTTCTCAGCAAATACCGGGACCTGGCGCGAATAGCCGGGGGTGCTGGCGTTGGCAACGTTGTTGGCGGTCGCATTGAGCGCGCCCTGGTCGGCGGTAAGCGCGCCGACGGCGATGGCCAAACTGGTATTCAAGCTACCCATAGATTAGCGCCTCATCTCTTGCGGAGGAACGTAGGTGGAGGCGGAATTGGCGAGGGCCCGAGCCAGAAGATCCGTGGTGCGCCGCGCCCGGCGCAGTAGTGCAGCGTATAGCAGGCCTGCTTCGAGGATACGGCCTTGCAGCGCAGCGATTTCCTGTTGCAGTGTCGCCGTTCGCTCCGGCGAAGGCGGAGGGCCGATTTGCTTTTCGGCGCCGGGAGCCTGAGTAGGCGCGTTGTTCAAGGCCATGAAGATCGCTTTTTGCCGCGCGGTGTTGGCGTGGATCTCTTTCAGATTTGTATTCAACAATGCTTGTTGCGAGCGTTCCAGGACGCGGTTTAACTCTCGCAGCAGGAGAAGCTGCTCTTGTTGACGCTCGAATGACGGTTGGTTCGCGAAGCGCATGGGTGAAGTCCAGTGAGCCGTTGTCAAACGGCAGAACTTAAGCAGAACTTAATAAGAAGCCGCGTCGAGATGACCGCGCTTTCCCTGAGCGGCTTAAAGCCGCATAGTTTGTTGCGCCTAACGGCACGACTGAAGTCGTGCCCTTCCCGGGCAATGCCGCTTTTCGTTGTTGCTGTTTTCGGGGGTTGCAAATTATCGAATCCAAATCGGTTGCTCTCTCCGGCGTCATATCATTCTGCCGAAGTTTTTATGCCTGGGCCCAAGAGCTATTGTTCAATCGCATCAAGCTAACTGGTCCAACTCGTGCACTGGCGCTTCCGCCCATTCGGCGCTTTGCGGATCTCCGGAGTCATGGCCTTCGGTGGGTGCCACTTTATGACGTTTTGCGCGCGGCGCGGGTGCTTCACGGTCCACTTGTCCGGATGAGCCCGCCAGCGCGGAGGCCGGTTCCATGCGTTCGGGAAAGAGGCCGGTCATGCTACGTTCCCTAGAAATTCCGACAGCATGGCAGCGGCAGTTTGCTCTGGCGAAACGTTGTACTCGCCGTTTTGCAGCGCATCGCTCAAAGCGTTCACTTTTTCCTGCCGGATTTCTGGCAAGTTGCTTACCTGCGTGGCCAGCGCCGCCACCCGAGCATGGTCCATGGAAAGCTCGGCATGATCGCTGCCTAACGAGGACGACGTTTGCGCGGACGCATTTGCCGCGCCGGCGGCGTTGGATGCGGAGCTATTGGAGGAGGACTGCGTGTTGCCCGGTGGCTCCGTGTTGTTGAGATCTAAATTGATTTTCATTGCGCTCTCCTATACCGAAATTGTGTGTTGCAATTTAGGTATCGGCAGCAGGTTAAAAAGCTTTAATCGAAATCTAACTTTTTATTTCTATGCACCGCATGCGCTCTGTAAGCCCGCCCTACCACCCTGCGCCCAGCACCTGCGGCATATGGTTCCTATCGTCCCAAAGGCGGCAATGCATTAGGCGATTTCAAGCCCTCGCTACCTTTGCTCCTCAATACGCTACGGACGATCATATTGGCGATTCCCAAGCCTCCCGCTGACGACAACGCGGTGGCCAGCGCCTGCGTCTCCATAGACTGGTATTGGCCGGAAGTCGAGTCCTCCGCCTTATCACCAGGCAGTGTGGAAAAACTCTTTTGGAGAGGTCCTAAAAGCGAATTTAACAACACGGATTCAAACTCGCGCGCGACTTTTTTGATTTTGGCGGGGTCGGCGGATTGGCTGGCGGCGCTCAGACTCTGCGGGTCCGCGGTTGGCTCCGCCAGTTGCGCTGGGTTCATAAAACTCGAAAGACTTGAAATATTTGCGAGATTCATCAAATGACCTCCAGGTCGGCGTCAAGCGCTCCCGCGGTTTTGATGGCCTGCAGGATAGCGATGACATCACGGGCGGTTGCGCCAATCTTTTGTAATCCGCTGACCAGCTGTTCGACGCTCGCGCCTTCATTCAATTCGACGCTGCGGGCTGGCGCCTCTTCGGCGCGCACCGCCGGCTGCGCTATGGGCGTAGTAGTGCCCGAGGAAAGAGGCCCGGGCTGGGAGACGGAAAATTCCGTAGTGACCTCAACCGAGAAGTTGCCATGCAAAATGGCCACCGCTCCCAGGCGCACATCCTTGCCCATGACAACGGTGCCGGTGCGCTCGTTGACCACGACGCACGCTTTGCGGCGCACCTCGACGGGAAGATTTTCCACCCGTGCCAGCAACGCAGTCACATCCGGCGTGCCGCTTGCGGCCACGTCAATGTCCACGCGGCGGCCATCGGCGGCAAGCGCTGCCGTGCGTCCCAAATCGTGATTAATGGCAGCAGCAACATTTTCGGCGGTAGTGTAGTTTGCTTCCGCCAGCAGCAGGGACACGCGACGCAGACCGCGCAGGTCAAGCGAGGTATCACGCTCGACCTGGCCGCCGTCAGGGATGCGCCCCACAGTGGGATGGTTCACCTGCTTGGAGTTTCCCGCGCCCCCGGCCGAATATCCGCCAAGAGTGACCGCGCCCTGTGCCTCGGCATAAATTTTTCCATCGGGTGCGAACAGAGGCGTGAGCAACAGCAGGCCGCCTTCGAGACTTTTAGCGTCTCCGATGGAAGAGACGGTGACATCGAGTTTGGTGCCGGGAGCGGCGAAGGGGGGAAGGCTTGCCGTTACAAAAACCGAGGCCACGTTATTAATGCGAATGGAGGCGGAGGGAATCTGCACGCCCATGCGTTGCAGGATGTTGCCCAGCGTCTGCGTGGTGAAGACGGTTTGTTGACGGTCTCCCGTGCCATGCAGTCCTACCACGATGCCGTAACCGAGTATGGGATTTTCCCGAACACCCTCGACGCTCGATATGTCGCGGATAAGGGCGGCCCGCTGGACGGACTGGGCATCGGCGGCGGGTGGAGTTTGCATAGCATGACCCTGAGTTGCTTGATTCTGGTTTTCCTGGTCCTGATTGGTTTGACCCTGATTCGCACGAGTTTGATCAGGACGATACAGATTGGGACGATACAGTGTGGGACGGTTTGGATCGGAAAGGCCCTGATCCGGTTCCCCCTGATTCGAAAGAACTAGAGTTGGATGAGGCCCGGGCTGGTCCTGGCCATGAACGCTGATGGGAAAAATCAGCAGAAGCAGCGCCGCGAAAGCGAGATGTCGAAATTTCAACATGCATTCTCCTAAAAGCCCACAATGCGCAGAATCCAGCGCACCACGAGGTTGGGCGGACGGGTGCCGTCGCTAAGCACGCCTTTGCCTTTGAGCTCCAGTTCCAGATTCGCGATCAGGTTGGAGGAGACGCTGTTGTCGGGGCCAATGTCGCCGGGGCGCACCAGTCCGCGCACCAGAAGCGTTTGTTTTTCATTATTCATGGTCATCTCGCGCTCCGCCTCGACCACCATGACGCCGTTCGGCAGCACGGCGGCCACGCGTCCGGCAAGATTGGTAACCAGAGTCGAAGTGGTTGCAGCCTGAGACTTCCCCGTCAGTGCCTGGTTGGATGTCGGAGAGAAAATGTTCGCCACACCGGTGGTCTTGAGCTGCCCGGCAAGCGCGCTGATACCGGAGTTGGCGTTGAAGGCGCGGTTGGTGGAAACGTTGTTGGCACTCTGCGCGTTGAGGTTCTGGGAGACGACGATGGTGATGAGGTCTCCGAGCCGCGCTGCTTTGTAATCGGAAGCGACGGCGGCGAAGCGTCCATTGTCGGTCCAGAGGCTGCCGGGGGTGAGCGGCGCAAGATCGAGTTGCTGCTGCTGCATGCGCTGGATGTAGGCGGCGAGCGATTCCTGCTGAATATTTTTCGCGCTGGCGTTCTTTGCCAGCAACGGCAGACAGAAGGCGAGCGCTACGAGCGCCGTCCATAAAGCGATTGGATATTTATTGGCCAGGTTAGTTGCCACGGAAACTCTCCTTCGTCTTCGTAAAATCACGCGACTTCAAAATGCGCTTTGCAACTGGCCCGGTCCCACGACTTTGGCCTGGACAATTTTTCGCGTCATGGGGTCGCGCACCGAGACCTGCTGATCGAGCGAGCCTCGTTCGAGGCAGGTGACGGGCAGCGTGATGCGCATGCCCTGTCCCTGCAGCACCAGCACTGCGGGTTTTCCCGGTTCAACCAGCACCGGCGCGGAGTGCCGGGCGCGTCGCAAAACCGCCGGACGCGTCGCGGACAATTCGGAAGTCGGGACTGGTCCGGAAAAATTCCGAGAAGGGAATTCGCGGATGCCGGAGGCAGGCGACGCCAGCACTAAAAAGCTGCCACAGGCCTCGCGCCTCCGGCAGCGAAGATGGATGAGCAGATCGTGGGCGAATGCGTCACGGCGGATGGAGGTGACTTCCAGCTCAGGATTTTTTTCGCGGGCCATTAAATCCGCGGGGATTTTCAGATCGGCGAGACACGGAACGACGATCCGGTCCGGCCCATTGTCCCGCAGTTCGTTTGAGCCTTTGTTTGCCGATGGACTATTCGCCGACTGCTCTTTTTTCAGAAAAGCGGCAATCGTGTCGCGCACCGTGTCCTGCGAGATCGCATATTTCGCATTGCTCCGCGACCTCGCCGGCGCGGCCGCGCATCGCGGCGGAAAAACAAGAAAGCCCGCGTGCATCAGCAACAACACAACGACTTCGGGAAAGCGCATCATGTGCCAGCCTGCATTCATAAGAACCACCTCCGGAAAATGATCCTCTCAGGATCACCGTCCCAAATTATTGACTGTCTGGAACATTTCGTCGGCGGCCTGCACCACGCGCGAGTTGGCTTCGTAGGAGCGCTGGGCGACGATCATCTCGATAAATTCCTGGACCACGTTGACGTTCGATTGTTCAAGGTATCCCTGCTCAATAGTCCCCAAACCTTCAGTCCCGCCGGGCGTGCCGACGATGGGATCTCCTGAGCCGGTGGTGGCGAGAAAAATATTTCCTCCTACGCTGTTCAAGCCGCCGGGGTTGGCAAACATGGCAAGCTGGATGGTGCCAACCTGCTGCGCGGCGGTCTGGCCGGGTGTGGTCACACTCACCGTGCCGTCGCTTCCGATGGTGACTGAAGTCGCGTTGGTGGGAATCGTGATGCTCGGCTCGATGGGGTCTCCGTCGGCGGTGACCACATTGCCTTGCGAGTCCATGTGAAACGATCCGCTGCGGGTATAACCAATGTCGCCGGAAGGCAGCGTCACTTGAAAAAATCCCTGACCTTCAATCGTGAGATCAAGCGGATTACCGGTCTGGGTCACATCTCCCTGGAGTTGCAAAACTTCCGAAGCGGAGGCGCGGGTGCCGAGCCCGACCTGCAGTCCGGCGGCGACGGTGGTCTGCTGGGTGGCGGCCGCGCCGGGCATAACCAGATTTTGGTACACCAGGTCAGAGAACTGCAGGCGGCGCTGGCGGAAGCCGGCAGTGCTGGAGTTTGAAAGATTATTGGCGATATTGTCGAGGTTCATCTGCTGCGCCATCATGCCGCTGGCGGCGGTGTAGAGAGATCGAAGCATGGGCCTCCTCCTAGGTGGAACGATGTTCCAAAAACGATATTTCAACGCCGATTTTCAACGACGGCGCAACCCGGTTACACGTGGGGCAAATCTTCCACCGCAATGCGATCAAAGTCGCTGTAGAACTCCGACAGCGCGCGTTGCAGCATGTCGGCGTTGCGCTGCACGGTGATCAGGCCAACGGTGGCCGTGACCGGATTCACATTCGAAGCCGCCATCATTCCCTGGCGCACAGCGGAAGACGGTGAAGGCCGCGCCGCGCTCGGAGGCGCGGAGTACAGCGACCTTCCCTGCGGTTCGATCGCGGCGCCGGGAGAAAATTCCACGACACGCAGCTTGCCGGAGACAGCTCCGTCCACGGAGATGGTGCCGTCGGCGCTGATGGAAACTTTGCCCGCGGGCAGGTGGATGGGACGACCCTGGTCACCGAGCACGGGATCGCCGTGGCTCGAGGTCAACTGCATCTGCGGCGAGACGCGGAAGCTTCCGTTGCGCGTGTACATGACGCCCGCGGGAGTTTGCACGGCGAAAAATCCCTCGCCTTCAATGGCGAGATCGAGGGGATTGTCGGTACGCTCCAGGTTCCCGCTGGCGAGTTCCAGGCTGGTGCCGCCCAGCATATTGAAATTGTTGATGACGCGATTGAGCGGCCCCTGCATCTGTCCGGATGGGCCCGCGAGCAAAGCGTGAAACGTGGCCTGTCCGCTAAGGTATCCGGGAGTATTCACGTTGGCCAGATTGTTGGCCATCAAGTCAAGCGCTTGCATCTGCGCCCGCATCCCATTTGCCGCCGCATAAAATCCGCTGTCCAACGTTGCGCCTCCGCCAAGGATCAAGCACGCCAGCCACCACTTTGAAAGCAGCGAATCATTAAGCTTTTGTTGGCATTTGCGTGATAAGTCGCAAGAAAGGCGGGATGGTTGCGGTGTTGGGCAAGCCTTGCCCAGGGAGAAAACTTCCGATGGGAAAACCATTCCCATGCGAGCAGGACGTGTTTATGCGTGAACGTCCAGCGTAACGATGATGGGCTGCCCTTCGAAGGCGAGAATAACCTCGAGCGTTTCGGAATTGGCGAGCGGGCGCAGCTTGTAATCTTGTCCGCTGATGATGGTGGGGACTGAGAGCAGACAGCGGTCGGCGATGCCGTCGAGTTTGTTTTTGAAATTTCCGGCGATCATGTTGGACATTTCGCCTAGCGCGTCCCACACATGCTGGCTGACATCCTGTTCATTTTCGGCGAACGCGCCGCCCAGCATACGGGCGGTGATCCGGGAGGCGGACTGCTGCGCGCAGCGCACGGTGAGCACGCCGCAGAGGTCTCCGGCGAGTCCCACCATGGCGGTGAGATCATGCGTTGGAGCGGGCCCTGCGTAACCCGCCAGCTTTGATCCCAGCATGATCTCAAACACTTCTTCAATGGCGAGATGAAGCAGAGAAGGCCAATGCGGGGGAATATGATTTTTGGCCAGCAATTCTTTTGCGGATTTCATTTTGCATTCAAAAGCGGGATCACGTGCTCCCGGACTTGTTCTGGAGTAAAGGGCTTGCGGATGTAGCCTCGCGCGCCGACCGAAAGCGCCTGCACGACGTTCGATTCGCTGCCTTCGGTAGTGATCATTACGACGGGAATAGCCTCGGCCCCGGGCACGGTTTTTACCTGGCGGAGAAATTCCAGGCCGTCCATGACAGGCATATTGATATCGCAGAAAATCAGGTCCACGAGACCGGCGCCCAATGCCTGCAGCGCCTCCGCGCCGTTGCCTGCTTCTTTCACTTCACTGAGATCAATGCCCGCCTGGCGCAGGGAGCGCTCAACAATCTTCCGCATGACCGAGGAATCGTCGACAATAAGAGCACGCACCTTCGTCTTATCGGCGGAGCGGGCAATGACTTGAGCGGACCAGATTTTAGCGAATCAGACTTTAGCACTCACGACTTTAGCCTGCGATTCGCGCCGACGCCGAACCGACGAAAGCCGTGGAGGAGACTGGGACTACGGTGGCTCGTCGAAACAGCAGGTTGGACGTCTGCTCGCCCGCGATTAACCGGGCCCAGAAAAATCTCCGAAAATTCGCCAGTCGGAGCTGTCCCGCATTGAGTTTCTGGCAGTATCCGGCGACGATGCGGGCTATTTCGTAAGCGCTGCAATCACTTTCAAAAAACATGTCATTCGGCGAGCGCTGCCGGTTGAGTTGCTCAAGCGTGGCGTTCATGACGCTCGAAGAAACCAGGCACGGCTCGGGACGGCAGGTCAATATTTCGCCGATGGCATTCAATGCGGCATAGTCAATCCCGTCAGAGAAGGCGACGCAGAGCGTTGCATTTTGCGCTCCCTGCCACACCGGCAACAGGCGCAGATGCTGAAGCAAGGGAACGGGCAACAGGCGCGCGCATTCCAAATGATGAGCGTTCAAAGCCGGCAGGATGGGACAAGCCCACTGCAGCCCGAGCGCCGCGGTGACTTGCTGTTCGCTGGCAAAGCCGAGTTTTTCCAGACAGCTCCCGAGCGGACCGCCTTGGGCCGACTGGGCCTCGAGCGCGATCTGAAGTTGGCCCGCAGTAAGCTGGCCGCGAGAGAGCATCATCAGCCCCAGAGGAAAGCGGCGCAGCGGCGGAGAGAAGCGCGCGGGCACTGGACAATTTTCCAGAATTTCGCGCAACGCCCTCTGCAAACAGTCAGGTGAGCAATACCAGGCATCGTCATTATTAAGACAAACCCCTAAGGGGCCCGGCCAAAAGCGGCGCCAGCTCCGCTCGCGTTCGCAGGAGTCGTTGTGACAAACGCGTGGGCGGAACGGAGACGGTGACGGGTGGGGAGAAAAAATGTTTCTAGCCATATTCGATTTCCGCGATTGGGTAATGAGTTCTTACTAAATGAATCTGTATCCTTGCGCGAATCACCGCGGAGGAGCGACGACATCCACCACGCGCAGACCGTAGTTGCCTTCGACCACGACTACCTCGCCGCGGGCGATGATTTTTCCATCCAGCAGCAGGTCCACCGGGTCCTGCAACTGGCGGTCGAGTTCGACCACGGCCCCAGGGCCAAGATCGAGGATTTCGCGCAGCAGCATGCGCCTTCCGCCAAAGCGCAGGGTGACGTCGAGTTCCACGTCTTTGAAAAGTTCAAGCTTCGCGGCCAGATCCGCTTCCGCAGCCTGCGGCGCCGGCGCTTCGGACATGCGTGCTCCGGTCACGCGTGCTTCGGCAACGCCTGTTGTTGTGACGGGCGCGTTTTCCAAATGAAGGTCAACCGCAGCGGTCGAGAGTGCGTTGCGGCGCGCCTCCGCTGTTTTTAGCTCCGCCGACAAGGCCGCGCTTAACTGCCATTCCATGCGGAAGGTTACGGGAGTATCCGAAGAAGAACAGGTCCACGCCGTGGCGGCCACCGCCCAGGTTGGCGGCGGGCCGGACTCCACCCGCAACTGCACCTCGCCCCAGGTGGAGCGGATGGCAGGAGCAGCGCGCCCGCCGACCTGGCGGAAGAGTTCTTCGAGAGCTTCGTGATGTTCGGAGGTCCATTCGGCCGCGGGCTGCGCCTCGCGCAACATAAGCTGCACCAGTACAAGCCCCACCGTCCGCGGCACGCGTACTCCCATCTCCCCGCGCACGGCGCCGGTGAGTGTGATCAAAAAATAAATGTCTCCAGACTCCGCGATCGGCGGGCCGGACGGCGCGTCGAGGGAGAAGTCCACGCCGCAGGGCGCACCCGAGACCTGCGTCAGAACTTCTTCGAGACTTGCCGCCCAGAGTTGGAGATAGTCGGTTTCGCCTTCAATGACCGCATTTTCAACGACCGTGTTTTCAATGACCGTGTTTTCGCTGGCCGAAGCGGTTGTGGCTGGATCTGCGGTGCTTACAGCCGCTGTCTCCGGCGTCACCGGAATTTCATTCATGGGTATGACCTCATTCCTGGCTTCGCTTAGTGAACATCGTCATGAGTATCGTTACGAACATCCGGCCCGTGAATTTCGCCGTCACGAACTTCTTCTTCGCGCGTCTCTTCACGGCCTTCGCCGTCGCGCTTCTGCTCTTCCTTCGGTGCGATACGTTCAAAAATTTTGGCGGCGCGCAGCGGGCCGCGACGGGCAACACCAGCGGTAAAGATTTCCTGCTCACCGGCCACAACCTGTGCGGGCTCTTCAATCCGGTGGCGGACGGTTAATACGGCTCCCGGCTGGAGCCGCGCCAGCTCGCGCAAGGGCACGGGAGCGGCTTCCATTTGCAACTCGACGCGGAAGGGACAATCGAGAATTAATTGGCGCAGGCGCTCGCGGGAGTCTTTGTGCGCTTTGGGACGGGAGGCCGTTACCCAACCAGCGGCAATTTTCCGCAGCATGGCGTTTGAGACTACGCCCGGCACCATAAGGATGAATGTGCCGCGCGCATCGGACATGGCCATCTCAAAACTCAGCGTCAGGGTCTTATCTTCATGCGGCAGAAGGCGGGCAATCTGGTCGGCGGGCTGGCGCTGCTCGAAGACAAATTTCAGCGCCAGCCCCTGCCATGCATTATCAAGTTCGCGGCAGATGAGGTGTACCAGAGTTTCCAGAATTTGTTCTTCAATCTCGCTGACGTTTCGGTTGGGCGCACCGCCTTTGCCTTCGCCTCCCAGCAGGATGTCAATAATGGGAAAGGCGGCAGAGAGGTCGAATTGCAGAACCGCAGTCTCGCCCATGGGCTCAATCTTCAGCGTCGCAAGATAAGTCATCTCGGGAACCCGCTGCAAAAATTCTCCGTAGCTGAGGTGTTCGGCGGAGACCAGCGTGGCCGTGACCTCAACGCGCAGATACGCTCCCAGGGAATGGGTAAGGCTGCGGGCAAAACTTTCGTGCAGCGAGTTGATGGTACGCATCTGCTCGCGGCCAATCTGCCCCGCCTGGCGCGCGTCCCAGAGGGTAACGTTTTTTTCGCGCGGGCCGCCTTTGATGCCGCGGGCGGCGCGCACCATGGCGTCAATCTGCTCCTGGTCCAGAACTTTTTCGACCATGACTCTTTTCTGCTTTCTACTTTCGTTTTCTGTTTTGCCGTTTCTAATTTTTTTACTTGCTTGTCTTCGCGTCGGATTGAAAACACGATTTCTCATGTTGCTCCGGCCATGCCCGCCGCGCGTTGCGGCGGCTGGCGTGAGCTGGTCAGCTCGCCCATACGCGCTCGAAGGCGTACGACCGCCATGGAATGTATCTGCGAGACCCGCGATTCGCCGACGCCCAGCACCGCTCCCACTTCTTTCATGGTGAGTTCTTCAAAGTAATAAAGCGCCAACACCTGCTTTTCTTTTTCCGGAAGGTCGGAGATGGCGCGGGTCAGCAGGTCTTTCATCTCCGATCGGAGGCAGAGCAAGAGCGGGGTCTCCTCCGGATCGTCGGGGATATACTCGCACAGGTCTTCTTCCTTCCCGTCGCGAGGCGAGGCCACGCGCAGGCTGCCGATTTCGAGTCCGTCAATTTCTCCCAGAAGTAGTTGCAATCCGCGCAGGTCCATGCCGAGTTCAGAGGCCAGCTCCGGCTCCGAGGGATTACGTCCCAGCTCAGAACGCAGCTTATTGTGCGCCTCCTCCACGCGTCGCGCCTTGCGCCGCAGGTCGCGCGGACTCCAGTCGAGTTCGCGCAGGCTGTCGAGGATGGCGCCGCGGATGCGAAACTTGGCGTAGGAGCCGAACTGCACATGCTTGGAGTGGTCGAATTTATGCAGCGCGTCAATCAGCCCGAGCACTCCCGCGTGCACCAGGTCTTCGAGCGGCACGTGGCGCGGCAGGCGTTCGTGAATGCGGCGCGCGATGTAGCGCACCTGGGGCAACTGTTCGAGTAGAAGGCTCTCCCGCTCGCTTTCCGATGCCCATGCGGTATAGGCATTTTTACTGGCCTCGGACATGTTTTCCATCCCTGATTTTCTTTCTGGCACAAAATCTCCCCGCGGCTTTTCGTTCTCGTCGTTCTCTTCAACGCAACACAGCAATGGACTGCACCGAAACCGCCGGCGGCACCTCGACCGGCGACAAAACGACAAGCTTCGGCAGGAAGGGTTCGAGCAGCCGCTTCAGATGAAAGCGCGCCGGCGTCGAGCACAAAAGAACCGGACTGGCCACGGCCACCTGCTCTCCGGCAACGCGGCGCAGCCCTTCGAGAATGCGGCGCACAAATGATGGCTGCAGCCCGGCAGCCCCCGAGCCCGAGGTTTGCGGGCCAAAGACGCGGCCCAACTCTTCCTCCAGCGGCGCATCGAGCGTGACCACGCGCAGCTTGCCTTCTTCATTCAGCAGCGGACGCACCAGCGCGCGGCCCAGGGCCTGGCGCGTGGTTTCGACCAGCAAAACGGGATTCTTGGTGAGCGCCGCCGCGTCCAGCAGAGATTCCAGGATGGTGGCCAGATCGCGCACCGATACCTGCTCGCGCAGCAACTGCTGTAATACTTTTTGCACTTCGCCCAAGCTCATCAGCTTGGGCACCAGCTCTTCGACCAGCTTGGGATGGCTCTCCGCCAGGCGGTCGAGCAGGCGCTTGGTCTCCTGCCGGCTAAGCAGGTCGCCAGCGTGCTGCTTGACGGTCTCGGCCAGGTGCGTGGCCAGCACCGAAGTCTGGTCTACGACCGCGTATCCCTGGGCCAGGGCCTGGTTTTGCAGCGATGCATGAATCCACTGCGCGGCCACGCCAAAAGCCGGCTCGCGCGTGGGCGTGCCGGGCAGAGGCGAGGGTGAAGCCTCAGAGCTGATGGCCAGGAGATCTTTTTCGTGCATCTCCCAGCGCGCAATCTCCACGCCGCGCAGCGAGATGACATATTCGTGGGGCTTGAGTTTGGGATTGTCGGTGATGTGAACAGGTGGAACGATGAAGCCCAGTTGCTGCGCCAGGTTGCCGCGCAGCGCGCGCACCCGCGCCAGCAGATGTCCGCCCTGCTGGCTGTCCACGAGCGGCACCAGCGCGTAGCCGACTTCAAGGCCGAGATCGTCGAGCTTGAGCAAATCCTCGAGCGCTTCCTGCGGCTTTTTTTCTTTCTGCTGAGCGGCGGAGGTTGCGACGGGAGCGGCGCGGCCCGCGCGCCAGGCGAGCAAGGCCATGACCGCGCCCATAAAGAGAAAGGAAAATTTCGGCAGGCCGGGAATGGCTGCCAGCGTTAGCATGACGCCGCCCGCAAGAATAAGAGGACGACGCCCGGAGAACAATTGGCGTCCGAGGTCGCCGGAAAGTCCGGTATCGGAAGAGGCGCGTGTGACCACCATGCCTCCCGCCATAGAAACCAGAAGCGAGGGAATCATGGTGACCAGGCCGTCGCCGACGGTGAGCACGGTGTAGGTCTTCAGCGCTTCATGGAAGGGAATATTCAGCTGGAAGACGCCGATGAGAAATCCGGCGATGATGTTGACGCCGGTAATCAGAATGGTCGCCAGCGAGTCGCGCTGGTTGAAGCGGGCCGCGCCGTCCATGGCTCCGTAGAACTCGGCTTCGCGGGCAATCTGCTCGCGCCGCGCGCGGGCCTGGACTTCGTCAATGATGCCGGCGTTCAGGTCGGCGTCAATCGCCATCTGCTTGCCGGGGAGGGCGTCGAGGGTAAAGCGCGCGGTAACTTCTGCGGTGCGCACCGCGCCGTGGCTGACCACGATGTACTGGATGGCGATGAGCGCGATAAACAACACGAAGCCCACTACGTAATTTCCGCCCACCACAAATTGTCCGAAAGCCTCGATGACGTGCCCGGCGGCCCCCGCGCCTTCATTGCCGTGCAGCAGGATGCGGCGGCTGGAAGCCAGGTTCAGCGAGAGCCGGAGCAAAGTAAGTAAGAGAAGCAGGCTGGGAAAAACGGAAAACTGCGCGGGACGAAGAATGTTGATGGCGGAGAGCAGCACCAGCACCGAGGCCGTCATGCTGGCCGCGAGCAACAGGTCGAGCAGAAATGACGGCATGGGCACGAGCATCACAAAGACGAGGCTGACCGCGCCGATAGGCACGGCCCACTCCGCCACCCCACCGCGCTTGGGGGCCGTGTTTGCAGGAAGCATGGTTGCATTTGCCGGCATGGTCTATTGCCCTCCTCGTGCGGCGGCGGCGTGCGAGGCGCGGGCCGCGGCCTGTTGCGCGCGATAGATGGCCGCCAAGATGTCGGCCACGACCGCGTAAAGTTTCGCGGGAATGCTTTGTCCGACTTCGACGGCGCGATAAAGCGCGTGCGCCAGCGGCGGGTTCTCGACCATGGCAATGCCCTGCCAGAGCGCGATCTCCTTGATCTGCCGGGCGATTAAATTTCTGCCCTTGGCGACCACGATGGGCGCGGACATGGGCGGGTGATATTCGAGGGCCACGGCGAATTCGGTGGGGTTGACGATGACGACCGAGGCGCGCTTTACGTCTTCAAGCATGCGGCGCTTGCGCATCTGCCGTTGCAGGCGACGCATTCGGCCCTTGACCGCCGGGTTGCCTTCGGTGTCGCGGTATTCGTCAAGCAGGTCCTGGCGGCTCATGCGCAGATCGCCTTCCAGACGCTGCCGCTCGATAAAATAATCCACTCCTGCCCACACCAGCAGCACGAGCGACGACTTCCAGGTAATTTCAAAAAGGTCGGTGAAGATGAAGACAGCCATCCCCCATAGATTGCGGTGGGGAAGGGCCAGCAAGGTGTCCCAGTCGCGCAGCAGCAGCGCGGCGGCCAGATACACGATGGCGGCGGCGGGCAGCAGCGACTTAAGCAAGCGTCCAAGCGCGGGAAGGGAAAATATCTCCTTGATGCGTGAGGCCGGGCTCAGGCGCGAGCCCTTCGGCGCGAGCGATGCGGGGGCAAAGATGAAGCCGCCCTGGGCGGTGGCGGCAAGAAAAGCGGTGCCCCAGCCGAGCGCGAGCGCCAGCGCGGTGAAGCGCAGAACGAGCGAGCCGCTCCAGTCAAGGAGGGCCATTCCATCCTGAAATTTTCCGTCGGCGGCCGCATCGAGCACGCGGCTGAAAAGGTTGCGCCACTCTCCGGGAAAACTGCGCGCCTGCGTGGCGATGACGACGAGTACGGCTGCGGTGGCGGCGCTGGTCATCAATTCGCGGCTGCGCGCCACCTGGCCCTGCTCGCGCGCCTTCTGGCGGCGTCGCGGTGTAGGTTTTTCGCTTTTACTGCCGTCCGCCATGCGTCTTTATCCCCAATCGGAAACTTGCTTCGATCTGTTGTGCAGCCTTCGCGCGTTACTGACCGCCCTTTAAACCGTTCGAAACTTGTTCATGCCGCCGCCAAATGCAGCAGCCGTTCACCCGCCGCAAGGGCGCGGGCGAATTCGCCGTCAAACATGCGTGGCCACAACGCCAGAGTGCCCGCGAGCGCCGTCAAGCCAATCAGGTTCTTCACCGAAAGGCCCACCAGCATGACGGGAAGCTGGGGCGAGGCCCTGCTGAGAAAACCTAGCGCGATATCCACCAGCAGCGTGGCCAGGATGACGGGAATGGCAATCTGCAACGCCGCGAGCCAGATGCCTCCCGCTTCGTGGAGAAGACCGACGCTGGCCTTGAAGCTGGCGGTGGCCGTGCCCGGCGGCAGGTAAATAAAACTTGCCGCAAGGCCGCGCAGCAGCCAGTGGTGGACGTCGAGACGCAAAAAGATAAGCAGCGCCGTGAGCTGGTGAAAGATGGCCAGCACCTGCGTATCGGCCTGGGTCTGCGGGTCGAGCACGGTGATGAGGGAGTATCCGGTCTGCACGCCGATCATCTGCCCGGCCGCCAGTGCGGCTTCAAAAACAAATTGCAGTGATAGTCCCAGCAGCAAACCAATGATCAACTCGCCCGCGGCCACGCGCAGCCAGCCGAGCACATCCACGTGGAGGGCAAGCGGGCCGTACACGGGATACATGAGCGCGGTGAGCGCTACGGTAAGCGCGGCCTTGACCGGCACGGGAATGGCGTCACTGCTGAAAAACGGCGGAAACAGAAACATCCCTCCAATGCGCACCCCGGCGAAGATCGCTGCCTGCATGATCTGCTCGAGATGTAGAACCGGCATAAAATCTCCTAGTGCAGGTACGGACGAAAGTTGGAAAACATCTCTACCGTGAACTGGCCCATGCGGCGGACAATCCACGGCATGAGAAAAAACAGACCCGCGGCCACCGCAGCCAGCCGGGGGACGGTGGACAACATGGTTTCCTGCAAAGAGGTCAACACCTGCACGATGTTGACAACGAGGCCCACGACTGTCGCAAGCAAAAGCAGCGGCGCGCCCAGCCAGACGGCGGTTTCGAGCGTGCGGCGCATTAGTTCGACAATTTGGTCGGCGGTCATTGGGCTTGGTCGTTGGTCTTTGGTCCTTGGTCGTTGGCATCGCCTCTTGCGTCTTTACGTTTTGCTTTCCTTATGGCTCATAGTTCGTCGACCTTTCTGTTCCGCGCTTCTTCTTTAACTAAAACTTTTCATCAGCGAGCCAACCAACAGGTTCCATCCGTCCACCATGACGAACAGCAGGATCTTAAGCGGCGTCGAGATCACAACCGGCGGCAATTGCAGCATGCCGATGGAGGTGGTGATGGCGGCCACGACCATGTCCACGACAAGAAACGGCAGGTACAATGCAGCGCCGATCTGAAATCCCGTCTTCAACTCCGAGACAATGTAAGCGGGCACTACCACTCGCATGGCAAGGTCCGCGGGACGCGCGGGACGCGGCTCTTTGGCCAGCTCGAGAAATAGAGCGAGATCTTTTTCGCGGGTGAACTTGAGCATGAAATCGCGCAGCGGGCTGGCCGCCAGCTCGACTGCCTGCATGCCATCCACCTGTCCGTGCTCAAAGGGCATGACCGCCTTCTGTTCAATCGCGGCGCCTACCGGCTGCATAAGAAAAAACGTCAGCACTAGCGACAAGCCGATGAGCGTCTGATTGGTGGGCGTAGTTTGTGTGCCCAGCGCCTGGCGCAAAAAATGAAAGACCACCAGCAGGCGCACGAACGGCGTCATGGAAAGCACGATGGCGGGAAGCAGCGTGAGCACCGTGAGCAGGATGACGATGTTCCAAGGCACCGAACCGCTCGCACCCTGAAAGCCGCTCCACGGGATTGCATTCACCGGACGCGCGCGCACCGCCCACGCGGCGGGCGTGGAGAACAGAGGCACGGCCAGAAGGGCGCAGGTGACTGCTAAGCGAAATGTTCGGCGAAGGGTCATTTCGATTTTTGTTTGCGACGGCGGTCCGTCGCAGCCGGCTTTTTTTTGAAATGCCTGCCCGGGGGCGCCGCGACGTTTTCTTGTTTTTCCAGCCGCGTGAGCAGCACCACCGAATTTGCCGCGCTGCCGATAAGAAACTTTTGCTCCTCAAACTGCACCACCGAGACAAAGCGGCGCTCGCCAAGCGGCAAGGTCTCGCACAGGCGCAGTTGTCGCGCCGTGCGCGGCCGCCAATCGCGTCCCAGCTTTGCCAACTTTGTCCAAGCGGAGGAAATCTGTTCGCGGATGCTTCTGCCAAATTTCGCGGCAAACTGGTTGATGCTCTCTCCAGGCGCCGCCACGGCCACGGTGACATTCATTGCCCCGGCCGGCCCCATATCTACCGCGTTGTTCATGACACTATCCATCACACTGTTCATCGCAACTCCGTGATGCGCACCGCGAGGCGTCCGCGGACCACTTCAAATTCGCTCCAGGCAATCAGCTGCCCGTTGACCCGCAGGGGAACGTCATCGCCCACGCGCCACTGCGAAGCGATGACCATTTGTGGACGCAGGCGAGACAGATCGTAGACCTTGAATCCCGGCAGCGGCACCTCAATGCTGAGTTCGCAGCGCAGGCCGAGAACGGAGTCCCAAGAGCGCACCTGGCGGTTTTTTTCTGGCGTGGCGGAGGGCGTGACTTCCGCTTTCGCCTTCGTGGCTGCCGCGCTTTCAGACATAGATCAAAACTCTCCGCTCAAATCTCACTTCTGCCTGTTGCCGCCGCGTTCAGCTCGCGCCCAGAAGACTGCGACCTTAACGCTGAATCAAAAATTCCGTGAAATAAACTTCCCGCACCTCAAGCCCCGGAGCCCGCAGTTGCAAGGCCTGAACCAGGCTGCTTTTCAATTGGGCTTTTCCTTCGCGGGAGAGCAGTTCGTCGGGATCGGCGCGCGAAAGCACGTCAATCATGGTGTCGCGCAACAGGGAAACCGTGGCCGCCGATTTTTCGCCGCTGGCAGGGACGTGGTCGAGTCCGACATCCACGCCGATGCGCAGGTAAGCCTTCTGGCCTGGGTCAGCGAGGTTCAGCACGAAAGGCTCCAGATGCAACACGGACTTGGGAACGCCGGATTCCATGAGTGCTGGCTTTTTTGCCGAAGCGAGCACCACCCAGCACAGGGCCATACCGGCGATTGCAATCACCAGCAGCGCGAACCATCGCGCTTTGCCCCCTTGTCCGAATCCTGGTTGCAGGGTCCAATAATCCGCTCCCTGTTGCGTGGCTGATTTTTCGTTATGAAATTTTTTCGTCATCGATTTTTTGTCCGGCACGATCGTGTGGCAAGAGCCCACGCAATTACTGGGAGACTTGCATACAAATGCCAAAGCACATTGCATGCCGCAATGCTGTGGAGTTCCGCCGAAGCGGTTGGAAGGCGATAAAACTTCGCAATCGATTGTCAGGTCAGTAGATAGCGCAGCAGGACAGAAACAACGGGACAAAATGCCGTTGCTTTCCGACAAGAAGCCTTAGAAGAAGTTCATTAAGATTTATTCAGATGCGCTCCGGATGGTTTGCCGGAGCGCATCCGTCGTTCGTCTTACTAGCGTTTTTTCACCGTCCGTCGTTCATCATCCCTGTTTGAGGTTGATGGTGTCTTGAGTAATCTGGTCAAACGTGGTGATGGCTTTTGCGTTGGCCTCAAAAGCACGTTGCGCGACGATGAGGTTGGCGAATTCGGTGGCGATGTCCACATTGGAAAGTTCGAGCGAGCCTCCGGAGAGCGTGCCACGTCCTCCGGTGCCGGCGATGCCGACAACTGCCTGCCCGGAGGCGAGGGTGGGAACAAAATCCGTGTTGCCCACCCGCTGCAGTCCTTCCTGGTTGGCAAAGCTCGCGAGTGTGATTTGGCCCAGAGCTGCGGTGCTTCCGTTGGTAAACGAGCCGGTCACTGTACCGTCGGAGCCGATGCTGAAATCCACCAAAGAGCCGCTGCTGTTGCCGTCCTGTTTAGTGGAAGAAGTGCTGCTCGGCGCGGCCACCTGGGTGATGACAGGGGACGTGCCATCCATAAGGTTCCAGTTGAACGTCATATCATTCGCACCATCCGCTAGCCCATTGATCGCGATTCCCGTGACGTTCTCGAGATTTCCCCCGGCATCGGTGGGACCGGTTAGGACCCCATTGCCGTCGAAGGTGAGTGTTCCCGTGGAGAGAATGCCTGTCTGTGGAACGGCAGCGCCGCCTCCGGAGGGCACTACCGGATTCAGTTCGCTGGAAGGAACGGAAAGGCTATAACTCCAGGTATTGGCCGCAGTGTTGGCGAAGGTAAAGGTAAGCACATGGCTGGCTCCGAGAGAATCGAACACCGTAATCGGAGTGGAAAACGTGTCCCCGACTGCGGCGCCCGCATTGAGGTTCGCCGTCAATTGCACATTGCTGGTGACGGTTGGGGGGCTGATGGTGCCGGCGCCGAGTTGTAGCGGCACGGCACCCTGTCCGGTATCGATGACTCCGTTGACCGCGGGGAACCCCAGCACCTGCTGCCCTTCACTGGTCACCAGAAAATTATTCTGGTCCACGGAAAAAGTGCCGTCGCGCGTGTAGCTGATGACGCCATCTTTTTGCGTAACGAAGAAGCCATTGCCCTGAATCGCTACGTTTGTAGGCACGCCCGTGGCGTTCACGCTGCCTTGGGTAAAAACGCCGGGCATGCTGGCCACTTCCGCTCCGGCGCCCAGTTGGATGGGATCGCCCGATCCTGTAGTGCCCAAGTTCTGGTAGAACAAGTCGTTAAATACCACGCTGACGTCTTTGTAGCCGGTGGTGTTCTGGTTAGCAAGGTTATTGGCGATGGCCGACAGCGCGGTGGAATCCGCAGTGAGGCCGGATAAGGGAATAGAAAAATTCGGCATTAGTTTGCTCCTGTTTTCTGAATGCTGGAGTTTGCGTTTGCGGAGGCCGCGTTTGAGGACGATGGATCGGGCGCAGCGGGCGCGATGGTTGAGCCCTGTAGAAAGCCGTTGATCTGGCTCAACTGATCGAGCATATTGAATTGCACCAGCTCGGTGGTGAATTGGTCTGGATCCATTGGATCGAGCGGACTTTGATTTTTAAGCTGCGTGGTAAGTAACTGCAAAAACATTCCGTCAGTGCTGCCCAGCGGCGAGCTTGGATCGGACGAACCGGTACCGGAGCTGGCATGCGCGGTTGCGGCTTGTGATGTTGCGAATGGACTAACGATCATGGGGCCTCCTTTTAGCAAAAAAATTCATGCGTGAATGCTCAAACCTATTTGACTCGCGGGGAGAATTTCTCCTTCGAGTCCGCCGCTATCGGTAATCGCGGCCACTTCTGAATGGAACCCCGGCGGGGTGAAATTGGGCTTGTAGATAAATGACTGGGAGTTGCCGCGTGCGTCTCCGCCGAATGAACTTCCGGCGCCGTCTCCAGCGCCCAGAAAATTCAGGTGCGAAAATTGCAGGTTCTGCTGATTGAGGCTGTCGCGCAGCGCGGGAATTTCCGCGCTAAGAAATGTCTTTAAATCTCCATGCTCGCTGCCCACGGTGATGCCCACTTCGCTTTGATGGACGGAAGTATGCACTTCCACGCTGCCGAAAACGGGCATGCGCATTCCAATATGCATTTCCGATTGCCCGGCGTGGTCGGCGATGCGCGCCAGTTGAACGCTTCCTGAGGGCGCGTTTTGCTGAATGGCAGTGTCAGGCCGCGGAAGTGCGGAAGACGGATTGAGGCTTGCAGAGGCGCCGGAAGAAGAACTCGCGGCTGGCTGCGTAGCGGTGGGTGACGGAACGGAGAACGCATCTATGGACGGGTTCGTTGCTGGATTCGCGGAATTTGCCGAAAGTACCGGAGGCGCATTACTTAACAGTTGAGCGTTCGGGTCTTTGCTAATTAGATCTTTGTTGATCAGATCTTTGTTAGTTAGATCCTTGTTGATGAGGTCTTTGGTCGGATCGTTCGTCAGATCTTTGCTTGCCTGATCTTTGTTGGGTGCGTCTTTACTGGGTAGATTTTTGTTCAGTAGATCTTTATTGCCGAAGTCTTTCCCGCCGGAATTTTTATTTCCCGCGCAAGGTTTCCCGGCAGCGTCCACAACGGTGCTTTGTGTTGTGCTGCCAGGTTGCGAGGCATGGTGAAGTGGTTCCACGAAATTGGCGGGACTGTTGCTGCTTGCGATCGGAGGAGCAGCCTTCTCAGGCTTACCCTGCGCCGTCGAGGCAATTTGTGGAACTGGCGTTTTGTGGGCATGACCGGCGGACGCCGGGTCCGTTCCAGACTTCGCGGATGTAATAACTGGAACCTGGGACGCAATCTGCAGTGGCGTGGATATCGCGGCCGCCGGGCTGCGACGATGCGCCTGAGGATCATGATCAGAAGCATTTATCGAGCCTTGGGAAGGGGTCGAAGTAATGCCACTGGTTGCAGGTGGTACCGATTCGACGTCAGCTCCAGCAGCGATCGGCGTTGCGGCGGAAGGAGGGCTTGCCGCGGCAGCTACGGCTGCATCGCCAGTGGTTTGGAAATCGGACGGCAAAGAGTTGGTTCGCTCAAAACCCAGTGCCGGATAAACGGCGGAGGCATCAGCCATTGGCAAGAGCATGGGATTGGAACCGGGGGAAACAGAATTCGCCGAAGAGCTTTGGTCAGGAGTTCCGGACGCTACTTGCGTCGCTGCTTGCATCGCGTAAAGGTCCGCGGACTTTTTCGGATCGGACCGCGCTTCGAAAGAAATTATTGAAAGGCTGTCGGTGGCGGTCAGTGATCTATCGCCTACGCCGGAAATCCACGACGCAGCTTCGGGGGCAAAATTTGGGCTGAGCGAAAAACCTGACTTCGCGTCATGCTGTTTTGTAAGCGCGCTGGCAACTGCAAGATGGGTGCCATTTGTGGGCAAAACATCGCTTTGAAATCCAGCGTGGAAAGTTCCGTTGGTTTGCGCGCTGGCGAAGCCCGGTCCCGACGTTGAAATCGAGCCAGACGTTGATCCTGAAGTCGGAACAGAAACTGGAATGGCCTTCGGCACCGGAACTACCGCCGGTACAGCCAGCAACGGGTTCATCCATACAGCAAGGGCCGATGTATCGAAAGGCTGCTTTTCGGAGTTAGCGCCTTTCTTTGCTCCCGGGCCAACCGAGCCGAAATGGAGAAATGCACTTCCCGCGGCTGGGCTATCGTCAGACGAACGATCATCGGATGAACGATTGGGGGATAAACCATCGCTCGGTCCAGATGATTGCTCAGTAGACAGACGCTCGCGGAAGGAGCCGCCGTTAGCGGGCACGCCAACCGAGATGGCCGTGCGTTCACCCGAGGCAAGGCTGAGAAGTCCGGGAAAGCCGCCACCAGAAGAATGGTCTGCCGTCTGCCCATCGGCAAACGGGTTGCTGCTTCCAGCCGAATTCGATTGGGCCGGATTGGATGGAACCGAGTTGGATTGAACAAAGCTGAGCACGGCAATCGTCCACGAACGTCTCTCTCAAAAGCATTTGAAACACCAAATGCGCGTCGCAGGATGTTTCCCGCAAGTGATTGCAAGGGAAAAGAAATGGGAGAGTGAAAAATCAAGGGAGAGGAATACAGGAAAAGAAAGCGGCAATCGTTGCCTAGGAACCCGGCAAATCCGGGCCATCAGATGCAATGTTCCGGCGAAGAAGAAAGAGGTCGTCAAGCTGGTGCTGCCCGGCGCGGCGGGTTCCCTGCTGGTAGACCGCGAGTTGCTGCTGACGAAGATTTTCGACGGCTTCCCGCAGTTGGTGCGCCTGGCGCAAGGCCTGGACGCATTCGCGGCACGCGGTCTGTTCGCGGACTTTTTGCGCTTCCAATTCGCTTCTGTGCCGCAGAATGGCTGTGCGGCACAGAAGGGAGAATTGCATTTCCGCGGCGGTCGTTCCTGATTGCAATTGCTCGATCTGCGTATAGGCCATTTTTTCCAGCGCGTGGAAAAGTGCCAGAAGTTGTTGCTCGGTGGCGGCAAGCTTTTGGTTGGCCTGCTGCACATGAAGTTCCTGCTGGCGCTCGATGGAACGGCGGTAGCGCAACACTGCTTCGAGCGGAAAATGAAAGGCCATAAAGGTTAGCCGGGGATGGCCAGCAGTTGTTCGACGACGGAAGCGAGCGAACTATTTTCGGAGATACCCTGCTGCAAAAACTGGTTGAGCAGCGGCATTACGGTGATGGCGCGGTCCAGCTCCGGGTCCGCCCCTTTTTGGTAAGCCCCGATGCGAATCAGATCCTCCGCGGCGGAGTAGGAAGCCAGCAAACGGCGCAATGTGCCTGCTTTTTTTAAGTGCTCGACTGAAGCGACGGAGGACATAAGGCGGCTGATACTGTCGAGGATGGCGATGGGTGGATAGTGGTTCCTGGCGGCAAGTTTTCGGTCAAGCATGATGTGGCCATCAAGCAGCGCGCGGGCCGCATCCACGAGCGGGTCCTGCTGATCGTCGCCTTCCATGAGCACGGTATAAAAAGCGGTAATGCTGCCAGAGGAGAATTTTCCCGCGCGCTCGATAAAGCGCGCCATCAAGGTGAGAACCGAAGGCGTGTATCCCTTGGCGGTCGGCGGCTCTCCCGCCGCAAGGCCGATTTCGCGCTGCGCCATGGCCATGCGGGTCAGCGAATCAACGATGAGCAAGACCTTTTTCCCCTGCGCGCAAAAGTATTCCGCGACGGTCGAGGCGGCAAATGCGGCGCGGATGCGAAGTAGCGGCGACTGGTCGGAGGTAGAGACGATGACGACCGAGCGCTTACGCCCTTGTTCTCCGAGAGAGTCTTCCAGAAAATGGCGCACCTCTCGGCCACGCTCTCCAATCAGCCCGAGCACGGTAACGTCGGCGGAGGTGTCGCGGGCCATCATGCCAATCAACGTGCTTTTGCCCACGCCGCTGCCTCCGAAAATTCCCAGCCGCTGTCCCTCGCCACAGGCAAGGAATCCGTCAATGGCGCGAATGCCGGTGCCCAAGGCGTCGCGAATAGCGAGCCTCTCCAGCGGTCGGGGCGCGGAGGCATGAATGTCGCGGTCGCAGCTTCCGCGATAGGGACCAAGAGAGTCGAGAGGAACGCCGGAGCCGTCGAAAACCCTGCCTAACATCTGTTCGCCTACGCGCAGCGTGGGACGCGATCCCCACGTTGTGATGCGGTCGCCGTACCGAATGCCCTCGGGGCGGTCGAGCGGCATGGAGAGGACAGTGCTTCCCCGGAAGCCAACCACTTCACCCGGCCACTCGCGTCCGTCGGAGCCCGTGATCTGGCATACTTCGCCGAGCGAGCAGAACGGCCCTTGGGATTCCACCAGTTGGCCAATGATCTTGGTCACTCGCCCTTGCCATCGCGACGTAGGCAAGTTTTCGAGATGGGAGAAATAGAGAGCTAAAGGTTCGGTGTGCATTGCCATCGCTACCTGGATTGATTTCCTCGATTTGTTGGCGAAGTTTTCACAACGGCCGCTTTGCCAGCAGATCCGCGAAACCGTTTTCAATTTCCTGCATCTGGGTTTCGATTCCCAGTTCCGTGGAACCTAGGGAAGTGTCGATGACGCAGGAATCCGAAGCCAACGCGGAGTCTTCCGCAATCGCGGGCACATGACGGAAGTTTTCGTCACGAGAGAAATACTCCCGCCACGCGGCGGCGCGCGCGGGGTTTACCCGGATGGTGACTTCCGTTGCACTTTCCACTTTGTCAGTCATGACTCGCGCAATTCCCGCAAGCACCAGCGGATCCATCTGGGCTTCGCGGTGAAGGATTTTTTTGGCGATGGCCAACGCCAGTTTCACCAGTTCCGCCTCGACCTGCTCGTAATATTTCTTTCGTTCGGCAGCAAAACCATTCAAAGCGATTTGCAGTCCCTGGCGGAATTGCTCTAACTGATGGTTGAAAAGGGCGCGGGCACGCTCCTCCCCTTCAAGGCATCCAGCCGCGCGCGCCGCCTGCTCGCGCTGCTCGGACTGCTGCGGCGAAAGGCTGGCAGGGGGAGCGGCTTGCGCGAGGACTTCCGTTGACGAAATATCTCCGGGGAAACTTCGGGGATCCGTGACGGAAGCGATGTTTGCCTGGAGCGCCGCCGCGTCACGATAAGGAAATGGCCGCACCTCCGGCAGAGACTCCTCGCGCGGCGCCAGCCTAGACGACGTACTCATCTTCATCCTCCGCGCCCAGCGTGATCTTGCCTTCGGCTTCCAGCTTGCGAGCTACTGCGACAACTTCCTGCTGTGCTTTGTTCACATCGCGCGAGCGCACCGGCCCCAGAACTTCCATGTCTTCCTTCAACATGTCCACCGCGCGCGACGACATGGACTTAAAAATGTAGTTCTTCAACTCTTCGCCCGAACCTCGCAGGGCCATCGCCAGGGTCTTTTTGTCCACGTTCCCCAGCACTTCGCGGATGCCCACCTCCGGCACGCCCAACAAGTCCTGGAAGGTGAACATCAGGTTGCGAATACTCAGGGCGAGGTTGGCGTCGTCTTTCTCGATGGTCTCCAGAATGGTTTTGGTCATCGTAGGATCAAGGCGATTCAGCACATCGGCCACTCCCTGCACTCCGGCATAGGCGCGGCGATGCTGCTCGCCGAGCGCCTCCAGCCGTTTGTGAAGGGCGAGCGAGACGGTCTGCGCGATCTCCGGAGAGAACTGCCGCAGCAGCGCCAGCCGCCGCATACTCTCACCGCGCAACTCTTCGGGAAAGCGCCGCAGAAGTTCCGAAGCGTGTTTGGAGTCGAGGTGGGCAAGGATCAGTGCGATGGTCTGGGGATGCTCACCGTCCAGAAACTTTGCCAGTTGCTGGGGATCGAGTTTGCGTAACGAGTCCAGCTTGCCGGCGTTGCCTTCTGAAGCCCGCGCCACCTGCGCCAGAAGCTGCCGCGCGCCTTCTTCGCCGAAAGTTTTTACCAGCAGCTTATTGGCGAACTCCGCGCCTCCTTGTACGAGGTACTCCTCGGTGCGCGAAAGGCGATCGTATTCCTCGAGGACTTGCAGCCCCGACTGCGGGTCGACCGATTGCAGTGCGGCGATTTCCTGCGTGAGTTCCTCGATCTCCCGCTCCGGCAGGTTGCGGTAAATCTGCATGGCCACTTCTTCGCCCAGCAGCACGAGCAGGGTGGCGGCCTTGCGCAATCCGGGCGGCGGGCTTTGAACAGTCGCATCCATCAGGATTTCGGCTCCCGTATCCAGCTCTGCACCAGGCGGCTGGCGGCGGCCGGCTCTGCTTTGATTTTTTCTGTGAGCTGCTTCTTGAGTTGCTGCGTGCGTTGTGCCGGTTCGACCGCGGGTAATCCCGCTTCAAGGTTCGCATCCAGCGTTTGTCCCGGAACCAATCCGGGATTTTGTCTCGAGACCATGCCAGCGATTTCTTTCTCGCCTTTACCCACGCGTTGCGGAAGCTCGCGAAACGCCGTGATGATCTGCTTTTTCACCGGACGCAGGATCAGTCCATAGACAATCAGGAAGAGCAACAGGATGCCCGCGTAGCGAAGCAATCCCGTCCACTGCAGAAGGATGCCGCGGATTTTTTCCAGTCGCGCCGGCGGCAGGTCTTCGCTGGGATGTTCCTGGAACGACAAATTCTCGATGGACAGCAGGTCGCCGCGCTGCGCGCTGATGCCAATGGCCGCGGAGGCAAGCTGTTCGATCTGCTTCATCTCTTCTGGCGTGCGCTTGCGGTGGGTAATAGTTTTTTTGCCGTTGCTCTCGCTCACTTGTTCGGCGTCGTCCACGAGAACGGCGGCAGCGATGCGCTTGATGCGTCCGGGAGGCTCAGTCGTATGGCGCATGCTGCGGCTGACCGCATAGGTTGCACTCTCGGAGCGGGAATTTTGGTTTTCTGAGGAGGCAGCCACCGCTTGTGCCGCGGGTCCCGGAGGATTGCTCGCCGTGCCCGGTACGCCTGCCGGCAACGCTCCTCCCGCAGTCTCTTCGGTTTTTTGTTCGCTCAGTGTGGCCGTGGCTTTTGGATCGTAGACTTCTTCGGTGTCGTCACTGGTGCCCATGTCGTATTCGACATGCACGCTGGCCTTCACGTGGCCGGGGCCAAGCACCGGTTCAAGCGTCTGCACAACATTTTTCGAAAGCTCTTCGTCGAGGTCATAGCCTTCGCCCGCCTGGTCTTTTTTCTTGAGCAGCGGAGCGTTGCTGTCCGCGTCCACCACGGTGACATTTTCCGGACGCAGCCCTTCGACCGCGCTTGCGATCAGCTGCGGAATGGCCTTCTGCGCCTGCTCGGAGAGCTCCCCGCCGCGGGTTTTTAAGATGACCGCCGCCTTTGCCGGACTTTCCTGCTCGGTGAATAGAGATTCCCGGGGAAGCACCAGATGCACGCGCGCCGACTCCACCTCGCTCAGTGTTTGCAGCGTGCGCTCCAGTTCCCCCTCGAGCGCCCGCTGGTAGTTGACCTTCTCGGTGAAGTCCGACCCCGCCCAGTTGGGAGTATCGAACAGTTCAAATCCCATGCGCGCATTGCGCGGCAGCCCCTGCGCGGCAGTCTCCAGACGGCTGGCGTCGAGTTTGTCTTCCGGGACCAGCAGCGTAGTGCCGTCGGGAGAAAGCTGGTAGTGAATATTTTTTGCCGCCAGGCGTCCGGCCATCTCCTGCGCCTCTGAAGCGCGCAATCCAGAGTAGAGCGTTACATATTTCGGAGTTCCCATCATCGCCACGAAAATCCAAAGCGTGACGCCCACCAGCGCCGCGCCTCCGCCCAGCAACAATTTCTGGGAGAGCGTCAGACCACGTGCGAGCGCGCTGAGCTGGTCCACGGCCTGGGCAAATGATTTGGGGGCCTCCACGGAATTCTCCTAGCCGCGCGGCGTTAAAACTGCATGCGCGAGATCTCCTGATAAGCAGCGACGATTTTGTTGCGCACCTGCATCATCAGTTGAAAAGATAAGTCGGCCTGCTCCACGGCGATCATGGCGGTGTGCACGTCCATGCCATTGCCCGTCAGCAGCGCGCCTGCTTTGGTGTCGGCCGCGTTTTGCAATCCATTGACCTGGTCCATGGCGCCGCGCAAGGTCTCGACGAACCCCCACTCGCGGGCGCCGCCGCTTGAGTTCGTAGCCGGGTTGGACTGCGCTCCGGCAATACCGCCGGGAATATTGAGAACCGGATTGGTCACTGGGCCGTCTCCCGCGTATTGTCCTGATTCCCGGGTTGTTTTTTAAATTTGTTATTCTGCATTTTTACTTCCGCCTTCTTAATTCGTACTTCTGACTTCGGCTACCCGCTCAGCGCAAAATATCGAGCGATTCCGTGATCATGGATTTCGCCGCCTGCACCGCTGCGGCGTTCAGCTGGTAAGAGCGCACCGCGCCCAGCAGGTCGGTCATCTCTTCCACCGGATTGATGTTGGGATAAGAAACGTAGCCCCTGGCATCGGCGTCGGGATGTCCGGGCTGGTAGCGCTGGATGACGGGCGAGGGATCGGTGACCACCTGGTCGACTTCCACGCCGCGCGCGGCGCGGCTCCCCAGAGAAGGCAATCCTCCGCCGGCACTTGCAAGCAGCATGGGGAAACGCGGAAAGCGCTGCGCGCGAAATACTACGAGCTGGCGCCGGTAAGGGCCGCCCTGCGGGGTGCGCGTGGTTTCGGCGTTGGCCATGTTGCTGGTCACTACCTCCGCGCGCTCGCGTTCGGCAGTCATGGCCGAGCCGCTGAGATCGAGTAATCCAAAGAGGTTCATTCTGTAGTGCTCCCTTCATGGATGGCGCTTGAAATCCGGTGAAACTCCGCGCGCAACAGTTGCACGGCGGTGTTGTAGCGCAACTGCACGTCGGCCAGCAAAAGGCTCTCCCGGTCGAGGCTTACATTGTTTCCATCGGGACGTTCCATGAGTCCGCGTACCTGGCGCACGACCGGAGAGTAGGAGGCATAGCCGAGGCCGTCGGCTTCGTCTTCGTTATGCGCCCGCTGAATCTCCTGGCTGAAGTTGATGTCCAGCGTGCGGTATCCGGGAGTGTCAATGTTGGCCATGTTGGAGGCAATCAACTGATTGCGAAAGGCCAGCACGTCGAGAAAACGCGATGCCGCTTCGACTTGCGGCGTATTGAGCATGAAGTTCCCCCACGAAGGCGATGCCAGATCATTCATGGCGATAGCTCCTTCTAGGAGGCAGTCCATAAGCGCGGATTTTGTTGCGCACGGTGCGCAGGCTGACGCCCAGCATTTCGGCGGCGCGGGAGCGATTTCCTTCGGTCGCGCTCAGCGTGGCTTCGATCAGCTCACGCTCCGCTTGGTTTAAGGAAATTCCCGGCCGAAAGGATTCGCTTTTCGGCAAGGCGTTTCGTGACAAATCAGTTGTCGAGAGAGGGAAGTCGCCGTTGGTGAAAGAACGCGCGGCCATGCCGCCGCCTTCTTCGACGTCCAGAATCTCAGGGCCAATTTGTCTTTCTGTTTCTGTTCCACTTTCCCCCGGCGACAAGGCCACGGCCCGGCGCATGAGGTTGGCCAGCTCACGGACGTTGCCCGGCCAGCGGTGCTGTTCGAGGCGCGCGATCAGTTCTGGGAGAAGCCGGACATGAGCGCCGCCGGCATAACAACGCACGAAATATTCCGCCAGCTCGCGAATGTCCTCGCGGCGCTCGCGCAAGGGCGGCAGCCGCAGCGGAATGACGTTCAGACGATAATAGAGGTCAGCGCGAAAGGTCCCTTCGCGGACCATCGCTTCCAGCGGACGGTTGGTGGTGGCGATGATGCGAATGTCCACGTGGACGGGACGCGTATCGCCCAAGCGGTCGAATTCGCGCTCCTGCAGGGCGCGCAGAAGTTTTGGCTGCAATGCCAGAGGCAGCTCGCCCGCTTCATCGAGCAGCAGCGTGCCACCGTGGGCCAGCTCAAATTTTCCTACGCGGGCGGCGTGCGCCCCGGTGAAAGCCCCCTTGGCGTGCCCGAACAATTCGCTCTCCAGCAACTGCTCCGGGAACGCCGCGCAGTTCACCGCCACGAAAGGATGGCCCCGGCGTGCGCTTGATTCATGCACGAGCCGCGCCACCAGTTCCTTTCCGCTTCCGCTCTCGGCCTGAATCAGAATGTCGGCATCGCTGGCGGCGGCCTGCCGGGCGCGCTCTAGGGCGCGCAGCCACTGCGGTGAGTGGCCGATGATTTCCGCTGGAGCACCGGAAGATTTCTTGAATGCCGGAGCAGACACGGCAGGACTCTTTTGTCTTTGACTCCACGCCTGGCTCAGCACGCGCCGCGCAGCTGCTTCCAGTTGCTCAAAGTCCACCGGCTTCACCAGGTAATCGCACGCGCCTTCCTTCACCGCAGCGACCGCGTCGGGCACGCTGCCGTAGGCGGTCAGGAGCACGACTGCCGTGCCTGGCGAAAGTGAGCGCACCCCGCGCATAACGGAAAATCCGTCGCCGTCGGCCATGCGGATGTCGGTCACTACCAGCGAATGCCGCTTGCGCTCAAAGCGCGCCAGAGCGTCGCGAACGCCGCATGCGCTCTCCACCTGCCAGCCATGCCCGGCAAAGCTGCCCTCGAGCGCCGTGCGCATTCCCGCTTCGTCGTCCACAACTAAAACCTGGTTCATGCTTCCCCTTCCAGTTTTTCATTCGTGATTCTTTTCTTGTTGACCGCGTGTCTTTGACTCCGCTCACGTTCTGCCTTCAATGACTGGGAACCGCAAAGTAAAAGTTGTGCCCATCTCCGGCGTGCTTACAACGGAAATGCTGCCCTGATGCTGCTGCACCAGCTCTTTGCAAACCGCAAGGCCAATGCCCGGACTGCCGGGGCGTGTGGTGAAGCCGGAGAGAAATATCTCCGCGAGATATTGTTCGGGAATTCCGCAGCCATTGTCCTCAAGTTCGAGTACCGCGAGTTGCTGATCGGGCACCACATACCCTCGCATGCACAAGCTCCCGCCTTGCGGCATGGCGCGAAATGCATTGAGGGCCAGATTGAAGAGCACCTGCTGCAAACGATGACGTTCGGCGGCGATGAACACGCCGTTCAATTCGTTTTCCAGGATGGTCCGCACCTTCGACTGCTGCGCCACGGGACGCAGGAATCTTTCCGAAGCGGTAAAGAGTTCTCCGAGATCGGTAGGCAAAAGCTCAGGATGCGAGGGCCCGTAGAATTCCAGGACATTGTTCACGGTCGCGGCCAGCATGCGGACGCCCGCGCGCAATTGCTCGTTCCAATCGCGGCCCCGCGCATCAAGCGGAGACTCTGAAAGAAGCGCGGTCAGCAGTTCCATGCTGCCCAGCGGGTTACGGATTTCATGTGCCAGCATGGCCGACATCTCCGCCAGCGCCTGCTTGCGGCGCAAATCTTCCTGCGTCTCCACCAAATCTTGGCTCGTCTGCTCCAGGTCCTGCCGCAAACGCGCAACTTCCCCTTGCAGCTGGCGGTAGGAAATTTCGAGCGCCGCCGCGGACTCAGTAAATGAAGCAAAGGCATGCTGCAGAAGTTCGCCGGTTTCGGGGAAGACCGTTGGGGGCGCGAGTTGGGCGAAGGCGTGTGCCATGAATCACTCGGATAGTTGCAATGTCGGTACCAGAGGAGGCGAATAATTTCTAAAAAAGTCCTCAGATTTCCTATGAGATTCCCCACCGGCAGTCTTTACCCATTGGATCGTTACCCGCAAAATCTTCGCCAGCGAGTCCTCCGGCAAACTCCTGCCGACGGCGGGCCACGGGGAGATACAAGTGCGCGGGCGTAATTTCCGTGTCGCCGCACGCGAGAATGACCGCCCGCTCCATGACCTGCTGCAACTCGCGGACGTTTCCCGCCCACCTCTGCGCCCGCAAAATCTGTTTGGTGGCGGCGGCCAAATGCGGCGTTTGCGGGCCGGGACGGAACAGGCGTAAAAAATGTTCCGCCAGAGGCACGATGTCTTCACGGCGCTCGCTGAGTGGAGGCAGTTCCAGGGGAAAGGCCGCGAGGCGATAATAAAGATCGCCGCGGATTTTTTTTTCATCCACCATTTGCCCCAGGTCCGCATTGGTCGCAGCCACCACGCGCACGTCGGCGCGCAGGATTTCCATGCTGCCAAGCTTCTGCACTTCCTTCTGGTCGAGGAAGCGCAAAAGTTTGGCCTGGAGTGGAAGCGAGAGTTCGCCTACTTCGTCGAGAAAAAGCGTGCCGCCCTGGGCGGCGAGGATGCGCCCGGCCTGAGTTTGCACCGCGCCGGTAAAGGCGCCGCGAACGTGTCCGAACAACTCAGACTCAAGCAGAGACTCGGGAATGGCTGCACAGTTCACCACAACAAATGGCCGCCCGGCGCGCGGACTCAGCTGATGCAGGGCCCGCGCCACCAATTCCTTGCCCGTGCCCGTGGGGCCGGTGATTAGCACCGTCGTCATGCAAGGCGCGACCATGCGCGCGTAGCGGAAGACCCGATGCATGGATTCGGCCACGGTAATCATTCCGGGAAGCGTGGCACTTCCCTGAAGTGGCCGCGGTTCCGCAGGTTTATTTTCCGGTGAGAATTCAGATGGCGGAACAACACTTGCCGCGACCGCCGAAGAACCAATGTCCGGAGAAGCGAACGCGGCATGGCCAGAGGAAGGCTGCGGCGCTGTCGCGAGCCATCGCTGCCCGGGGCGCAACTGCCCGTTGTCGGTATCGAGAAAGACCACTTCGATTCCCGGAAAGCGACGCTTGATGATCTGCAGCAGCTCTTCAGCGTCAAGGTCAGGCAACTTGCGATCCAGAAACAGAAGCTGCCAGACGCCGGTTTCGAGTTTGCAAAGCGCTTCGGCGCCGCCTTTGGCCTCCTGCACCGGCCAACTGCGTTCGTGAAAGCTGTGCAGCACTTGTTCGCGTAGCGTGGAACTGGCACTGGCGACTAACACGCCACCGATAGGAGCGATCTGGGATGGAGAACTCATGCAACCTATTTCAAACCGGGGAGCTAAGAACGCGATTAGACAAAGATGAAAGACTTCTTATCACGGCAAATGCTGCCTAGTTTTGGGAAGAGAAACGAAAATGGGAAAGTTTTTCCTCGCGGCAAGAAATGCACTATCGGGATTGCGGTGTGCAGGGAACGGTCTCCGCAACAGGAAGGCTAGCTTGCACGCACAACTGACCGTCGTGACAGGTCATTACAAGATTACCCTGCCGGGCGCGAAATAATTTCTGGGCAATTGCCCATTGCAGCTTCGGTTGCCAATGATTTTGTTGATTATGATCCTGCGGCGAATGATTCTCTTCCGCGTCGCCATTCGCGGCTGGGAATGAGAGGTGCAACGTGACTTGCGACGAACTGTTTTCCACGTTGATTTTAATTTTTTCTCCTCTAGCCATAGGCAGCAAGCAGTCGAAAATATAAAAAAGAGCACGGCGCAAATTTTCCGGATGGAAATCCACGAGTGAGTCATCGGCTGGGGAGTCGCCATCGCAGTCCAGGCAGAGAGTTGTCCCCGCCTCGGCGGCCGCGGGCAAAAAGTATTCCGCCGCCTCGCGTACTTGCTCCCGCAATGGAAGGACCTGGAGCGCGCCGTTTTCCTCATCACCTTCCTCTTCAGCTTCGAGGAGTTCGCGAATACCCCTCGCCAGCAGCGATGCCTGCTCGGTTTTCTGCAAAGCGGTCTGCAAGTAATTACGGTATTGCTCGACCGTGCGGGGCGCGAGCAACGCCAGTTCGCAGGAGCAGCGCAGGGCCGCGAGGGGCTGATTCAGGGCGTGAAAAAGCTCGGCCAGCAATTCCCGAGGACTCGCCGACCCGACCGGAATTTCGCAGAGATCCATGACAAAGGCCTGTCCATTTGTTGCGCTGGTGCGTTTCTTGCGCTAGCTCTCGCGCGGGCTTCGATCACGCACTGGCTTCCGACGCATTCACTTCGGCGCGGCCGCTCAACTCGTATCCCACGCCGCGCACGGTGTGAATCAGTTGGCGATTAAAGCCGTCATCCACCTTGCGCCGCAAATAATTGACGTACACGTCCACAACATTTGTGCAGGTGTCGAAAGAAAGGTTCCACACGTGTTCAATAATCATGGCGCGTGTAATGCGCCGCCCAGCGTTGCGCATCAAGTACTCGAGCAATGCGAATTCCTTGGAGGTCAACTCAATGCGCCGGCCCGCCCGCTCTACGCGGCGCTCCACCCGGTCGAGCTTTAGATCATCCACCGCCAGCACCGATTCCGCCGGCAGATGACTGCGCCGCAGCAGCGCCCGGATGCGCGCGGAAAGCTCGGTGAAGGAAAACGGCTTGGCCAGAAAATCATCCGCGCCCAGATCCAGACACTGCACGCGGTCTTCAACCCGGTTGCGCCCGGTCAGCACCAGAATTGGAACGGTGGGTTTTTTGGAACGCAAAAAACGCAGGATGGCCACGCCATCCAGGCGCGGCAGGTTCAAGTCGAGCACCACCATGTCGTAGTCAAACTCGGCGGAGTGGGAGCGCGCCTGTTCGCCATCCACGGATACGTCCACGGCGTAGTGCTCGGCTTCCAGGCCCTTCTTCACAAAACTGGCCAACGCAGGATCATCTTCAGCAATAAGGACTCGCATAAATTTTCTCTAATCGAACCGTTCCGATTCTTATTGATCGCGGCCCATAGGGCAAGATTCTGGGAGGGGCACGAAGGTAGCAGGTTCCCAAGATGGGAACCCGCGCAGAAATGGCACGCCGAACCCCAACTGTCACTGACCCCACGCCCTTTTAATAGAGATAATTCTGGTGATTGGACGCTCAACTGCGCGGGCGCGGGATATCCCTGTGAACTTGTGGGACAAAAGAATGGTGAAAGCCCTTTTGCTGCCCGGAGGCATTTGTGTCGCTGTCGCCGCGCTGGTCCTGAATTTTGGACTGCTCCCTCTGGCTCCATCGGCGGTGCATTTTTACTACTTCGCGGTTTTTTTCAGCGGCGTGTTGCTGGCCTGGCGTTTTCACTCCAGCAAGGTGCTGTTTGCCCTGCTCACTTTGTTTTTGGCGCACCGCGCGCTGCAATTCTTTTTTGCCGGACGCGCGGCTTCTCCCACCGGACACGCAGCGCTTGAAGTTGTATCGGTCTTGCTGCCCCTGAACTTTGTTCTTTTTTCCGCGTCGCGGGAGCGTGGGATCAATTTGCCCGCCAGCCTTTCTCGCATCTGCCTGTTGTTCCTGGAGGCGACCTTCGTAGCCATTGTCTGCCGGCCGGGAGAATCGGCCAGCCAATCTTTATTCCATGCTGCACTGCTGGGAAGACAGTGGCAACACTGGACGCGGATTCCCTCTCTCGGCGGGTTAGTTTGCGTAGTTGCCGCATTGGTGCTGCTGGCGCAATTTCTTCTGCATCGCAGGCCAGTGGACAGCGGACTCTTATGGACCATCGTCGCCGTGCTTTTTGCCTTTGATTCCGGCTCATTCACTTTGAAGGCCACCGTTTATGTGGCTACTGCCGCGCTGGTGTTGACCACATCCGTAATTGAAAATTCTTACGTGCTTGCTTATCAGGATGAATTAACGGGCCTGGCGGCGCGGCGTGCTTTCAATGACGCATTGCTAGACCTGCAGGAGCCATACGCGCTGGCGACCGTGGATATTGATCATTTCAAATCCTTCAACGACACCTACGGCCACGAAACTGGAGACCACGTTTTACGCATGGTGGCCACGTGCCTGGCGCATGTGGAAGGCGGAGGGCGCGCATTTCGCGTGGGAGGCGAAGAGTTCTCCATCCTGTTCCCGCGGAAATCCCTGCAGGAAGTTCTCCCTCATCTGGAGACGTTGCGCTGGAACGTGGAGAACACAATCTTCCGCATGCGCGGAGCGGAACGGCGCAGCGTGCCGCACGGCACCGACCGCCGCAAGCCGTCCACCAAAAAAAAGCGCACCGGCAAACAGCCGTCTCTGGTGGATTTTAATCGCGAGCTTTCCGTCACGGTAAGCATTGGAGTGGCCGAGCCATCCACGAAATTCCACGATATCGAAAATGTGATTCGCGCCGCCGACAAAGCCTTGTATAGCGCGAAGGCGGCGGGCCGCAACCGCGTCATTTCGGCCAATGCACCGCGTGCGCGGACAACGCGGGCCTCCGACCGGCCAGCATAAATCTGAAACCAATCGTGCCCCGAACACAGAATTATATTGACAATCTCCTAAACAATACGCAATATCTTGTGGTGGAAGCCAAACCTATCGTATTTGTCGGGTATGGTTTCCTCTTTTGGGTTCATGTAGTCCTCTCAAGGGAAAATCATTTACGGAGGAAATTCATGCCAGCAAAGAAAAAAGCGGCTAAGAAAAAGAAGCACTAAACGAGGTATCAACTCGTATATCAGTTTCAAGCCTCTCGCGGGATGCACTCTTCGAGGGGCGTTTTCATTGCTGCAGATAAAACTTGACTGGGAATTTTGAAAAACCGGTTGTTTCGAATGCCGCATGGTGGTAGAAACGCGAAGAGGGGTTGGCAGTCCGGAAACTGGTACAGTTAAAAAGCGGCTCAAACAAGCGTAAATGGCCAAAGCCAAAAAAAACGCGGAAGTGGAAATTCCCGAGCGGCTGTACTTCCGCATTGGAGAAGTCGCCACGCTCTGCCAGTTGCCTGCCTATGTGCTGCGCTTCTGGGAGACGGAGTTCCCGCAGTTGAAGCCGATTAAAAGCAGCACCGGTCAAAGGATGTATCGCCGCAAGGATGTCGAAGGGGTTTTGCGCATTAAGAAGCTTCTGTACGAAGAAGGATTCACCATTGCCTGGGCGCGCCAGCATTTGCGCGGCGAAGGAAAGAGCGATAAAAAACAGAGCGCGCTGCCTTTTCCCGTGCACGCGGTTTCCGATCTCAAGCCGATTCGCCAGGGCCTACGCGACATACTGACGCTGCTCTCCGCCCGCCACTAAGAGAAATCCCTGATTACCGCCGGAACCACCGAAAAAGTCTTTTCGGCTTGACGTTGAAAATAGATGCGGGCAAAATTTGTTTCAGACTCCGCTCATTTCCGGAACAAAATTCATGCAGCATATTGCCCTCACTCTGATCGCACAGCTTTTCCTTATCTTTGGGCTGGCCGGGTTGTTCTGGCCGGAAAAATTTGTGGCTGCTTTTCAACTGCTCATGTATCCGTGGAGTTCGAGCTATCGACTGATCCGCATGAACAGCATTGGATCGCTTAGCCTGGCGATTGTTCTGGCGGTAGGAATCCTGATGCGGACTCTCTAGATCTTCTTCGCGGCAATTTCGTTCGGCATTTTCTTGATGGCAATTCCGTTTGGCGTCAAAGCTGCTACCTAAATCTCTTCACTATCGCTTTAGTGATGTTTGAAGTACTGCACTGCGCGCTCATGGGTCTCAGCGGCCTTGCGAGTGCGGAACGTTCCCAGATTGCGGCGCTTGCCGGTCTTGGGGTTTTTCTTGCGCGAGTACAGCCGATACTCTCCTGACTTCAGTTTGCGAATCATAATTCCCCCGAATATTGTCTCTAAAAGTTATCCCTTCAAAAATCATTTGTTTGGATGGGTCGTGCGCAGTTTGAGTGGCTTTGCGAAGTCTTGCGGGAAATGAAGGGCAGTCCATTTGTTGCCCCCCGAGACAATGCGCAAGATCGATCCTCCGCGATTGTCTCCGGCGCCTTCTTTGGCATATATTGTTGCTTCTTACAAGTAAACGTTTGCAGCGCAATTCATTCCAACAGTTCCGAGGCCCCGCATGAAGAACCTGACTCGCCGTGAGCTATTACGCTCGGGCGTTGCCGTTTCCGCTACATCGCTCGTCGCTGGTTCATCTCTGGCACGCGCTCACGCATTGCTGGCGGATTATCCCCAAGCCGCGTCGGCGGAAGCCATGTCTGCGGTGGCGCCTCGGGAACGCCTGTTGATGGATTTCGGATGGAAGTTTCAGTTCGGCAATGGATGTGACCCGGCGGGTGATCTTGGCTTTGGCGCGGACCAAGGCGACTTCGCCAAGTCGGGCGACTTCAAATTTGCCACTGGCAAATTCGACGACTCGAAGTGGCGCGCGCTTGACCTGCCGCACGATTGGGCCGTCGAGTTGCCCTTTGTTGACGATCAAAGCCTGCAAAGCCACGGATATAAACCGCTGGGCCGGAAATATCCCGAGACGAGCGTCGGCTGGTATCGCCGCACATTCGATGTTCCTGAAAGCGACCGCGGTCACCGGGTGGCCATTGAATTCGATGGCGCATTCCGTGACGCGCTGGTATTTCTGAACGGATACTTTATCGGCCGCAACAACAACGGCTACGCACCCTTCGGCTTCGACCTTACCGACTTCCTCAATTACGGCGGGAAAAATTATCTGGTCGTGCGGATGGACGCCAGCTTTGGCGATGGATGGTTTTACGAAGGCGCAGGCATCTATCGGCATGTGTGGCTTACTAAAACCGATTCCCTGCACCTTGGCCAGTGGGAGAGTTATGTCCGCAGCGATTTGAAGGGAAATATCGCAACTTTGAATCTTGGCACGGTGGTGCGGAACCAAGGCACGAAAGCGGAAGCATGTCGTGTGCGCTGGCGAATTCTGGACGCCGCCGGAAAAACAGTCGCGACTGCTGATTCGGTGCCGCAGCAAGTTTCCGCCGACGGCTCAACGACATTTACGGCTTCCGCCAAGCTTACCAATCCCGCGCTCTGGTCGCTGGAAACACCGGGTCTCTACTCCGCCATCGTCACCGTCGAATCCGATGGCAAAGCGCGCGATGCCGAGCGCGTCAGCTTCGGCGTTCGCACGGTTGAGTTTGACGCCGACAAAGGTTTCTTTCTCAACGGCAAGTCCGTCAAGATTCAGGGCACCTGCAACCATCAGGACCATGCGGGCGTGGGCGCTGCATTGCCTGATCATTTGCAGTGGTACCGCATGGGTGTCTTGAAAGATATGGGATCGAATGCCGTCCGCACATCGCACAACATGCCGACGCCCGAATGGGTCGAGGCCTGTGACCAACTGGGCATGATGATGATGTGTGAAACCCGCCTGATGAGTTCCAATCCGGAAGGCTTGGCGCAACTGGAAAAGATGATCAAGCGCTACCGCAATTCGCCCTCCATCATTATTTGGTCTATGGGGAATGAAGAGTGGGTCATGATGCCGCAACCCCAGGGCGTGCGCGTGATTGATGAGATGATCGCCAGATCGCATGAGCTTGATCCCACCCGTTTGTGTACGGCTGCGGTAAATGGGTCGTTCGAAGCTCCATTTGCGGAGCAACTGGACGTCATGGGTTTTAACTACAGTTTGAAAGTATGCGATCCCTGGCACAAAGCACATCCGAAGACGCCGTGCGTAGGCACGGAAACTGCGAGCACCATTTCAACACGCGGCATTTACGAAACCGACAAAATCCGCAATTGGGTCAGCGCTTATGACCTGAACCACACGGCATGGTCAGAACTCGCCGAAGAGTGGTGGAAGTTCTATGGAACGCGCGAGTGGCTTGCGGGAGGCTTTGCCTGGACGGGCTTCGATTATCGCGGCGAACCTACTCCTTACGGCTGGCCTTCGATCAACTCTCAATTCGGGATCGTGGATATGTGCGGCTTTCCCAAAGATAATTTCTATTACTACAAAGCCTGGTGGGGAAAGGAACCGGTGTTGCATCTGTTTCCGCACTGGAATTGGGAACAGCGCGAAGGGGAACCTGTTTCCGTGTGGGTGCATTCCAATCTGGACGAGGTTGAGCTTTTCCTGAATGGAAAAAGCCAGGGCAAGCAGAAGGTGGAACCGCTCACGCATCTTGAGTGGAAAGTGAAGTACGAACCAGGCGTAATTGAAGCGCGAGGAAGCAAAGCCGGAAAGATTGTGTTGACGGAAAAGCGGGAGACCACCGGCATGCCGGAATCTATCAAGCTGACCGCCGACCGGAGCGAAATTAACGCCGACGGCCAAGACGTTGCAGTAGTCCGGGTGGAAGTCCTCGACAAGGAAGGCCGCAACGTTCCAACCGCCGATAACGGAATCAGTTTCAAGGTGAGCGGCGAAGGCGCTTTAATCGGCGTGGGAAACGGCGATCCCAACTGCCAGGAATCCGACAAGGATCCGAAGCGGAGCCTGTTTAATGGGCTCGCCCAAGTCATCTTGCAGGCGAACAAAACTCCAGGCTCGATCGTGCTAGAAGCCTATACCGAACAGTGGCCCGGGCCGAAGCTGACGACCGCAACGCTGACCATAACGACGAAAAAAGTGCAGTTGCGGCCTGAGGCGTGAGAACGCAGGAACAACGCATTATCGCGCGGGCAGCATTTCAATTAATTGCTGGTCGCCATTCAGTAAATAATAAGCCACAAACTTCATGGGTTTAGTGGCCGATGCGTTGTCAAAGTGAGCGATGACCGTTGCTGCCGGTTCATAAAAAGCGGAACCCGTTTCCAAATACTGCGGATCCTGCCCTTCCACCTGAATTACCGCCGTGCCTTCTGCAATGTGCCCCACTACCGGACATGGATGCAGGTGGCGTCCCGTTTCCTGACCTGGCTCAAAGCTGATTTCCCGGACCTCCACCGAGGTTACATTCGTATGCTGAAGCGGAACGGACAGCAGCGGCTTCCGAATAATAGTTTTCTGGCTCATGAATAATAGATGCAATTTGGCAAAGAAAGCGCCCTTTCCCAAACCTTTGTTCCTTGCCTTCTGACTTCCCTCAATCCTTTGGGCGTTTTTGTCATCTCTATATAATGGAATGGGGGCACCGGGGGCTCGTACGGCGGCTTTGGATCATCGTAATACCTCAAAGATAAATGACTGCAAATCAACAACATCCGCTGCAGAAGGTGCTCAAGAAGCGCATCGCCATCATTGATGGCGCGATGGGCACCACCATTCGCACCTATGGGATGAAGGAATCCGACATCCGCGGAGATCGGTTCAAGGACTCGACCAAGGATCTGCTGAATAATGGCGATCTCTTCTCGCTCACCCAGCCCGATATGATTTGCGATATCCATCGCCGGTTCCTGGAGGCAGGGGCGGACATCATTGAAACGAACACTTTCGGCGCAACGAGCATCACCCAGAGCGAGTTCTTCGTGGATGATCCGCGAGAGCACGGCGGACGAAAGGACCCCGAGTTTTATCAAAAGATCATTGCCGATCCATTCCTCGGCGATCTGGCTTTCGAGATCAACGAGAAGTCCGCGCGGCAGTGCCGCGAGTGGGCGGAGCGCGTGGCGAACGCAACTTCGCGCCAGCGATTTGTCGCAGGAGCGATTGGGCCGTTGACGGTGTCTCTCTCGAACTCACCGGATGCCGACGATGCTGGCTTCCGCGTTGTCACCTTCGACCAGGTAAAAACCGCTTACACGCAGCAGGTGCGCGGCCTGATCGCGGGCGGCGTGGATGCGCTGCTGGTTGAGACGATTTTCGATTCCCTCAACGCGAAAGCAGCGTTGGTCGCCATCCGTGAGGTATTCGATGAGGACGGCAAGAATTTGCCGATCATGATCTCAGCGGCTGTCGGGCGCGGGGGCGAGACGATGATCTCCGCGCAGACCACCGAAGCCTTCTGGAATGCGGTGGCGCATGTGAAGCCGTTGTCGGTCGGGCTCAACTGTTCTCTTGGCCCCGATCTCATGTATCCGTTCCTGAGTGATCTGTCGGAAAAAGCGGACGTGGCGATTTCGTGCTATCCCAATGCCGGGTTGCCGAATCCTCTTTCCCCTACAGGCTTCGATCTCCAGCCTGCGGACATGGCGCGTTATCTCGGCGATTTTGCGCGTGCCGGGCTCATCAATATCGCGGGGGGCTGCTGCGGCAACACTCCCGAACACATCGCGGCCATCGCGAAAGCCCTCGAAGGCATGCCTCCGCGGGAGCTGCGGGTGGCGTTGACACAATGACGACATCTGACGATCAACAGCCCTTGAGCGGATCTTTTACTCCGCCAAGCACCGTTCGACCAGTTGAAACGAAACCCTTGCGTCTATCGGGTTCACAGCCCTTCACGCAGCAGCAGGGCGTTTACATCATGATCGGCGAGCGTACCAACGTAGCGGGCTCGCCCAAGTTCGCAAAGCTGATCAAGGGTGGAAAATACGAAGAAGCTGTCAGCATCGCCCGCCAGCAAGTGGAGAACGGTGCCAATGTTCTCGACATCTGCATGGACGAAGGCATGATTGACGGCGTTACGGCCATGACGCGCTTCCTGCAATTGCTGGGCAGCGAACCTGAAGTCGCCAAAGTCCCGTTCATGGTTGACTCCTCGAAATGGACGGTGATCGAGGCGGGACTCAAATGCCTGCAGGGCAAGGGCATTGTGAACTCGATCTCGCTGAAAGAAGGCGAAGACGCTTTCCGCCGCAACGCCGCCACCGTGCTTAAGTATGGCGCGGCTGTCGTCGTCATGGCCTTCGACGAGCAAGGCCAGGCCGCGACCTACGAAGATAAAATCCGCATCTGCGAACGCGCCTATCGAATTTTGGTTGACGATGTCGGCTTTCCGCCCGAAGACATCATCTTCGATCCCAATATCCTCACCGTTGCCACGGGCATGGAGGAGCACAACAACTACGCGGTGGACTACATCAAGGCCACGCGCTGGATCAAGGCGAACTTGCCGCACGCGAAAGTCAGCGGCGGCGTGTCGAACGTCTCCTTCAGCTTTCGCGGGAACAATGTAGTTCGCGAGGCCATCCACTCTGCGTTTCTTTATCACGCCATCACGGCGGGCATGGACATGGGCATTGTGAATGCCGGCATGCTCGAGGTCTATGAAGAGATTGAGCCTGAACTAAAGGTGATGGTCGAGGACGTTCTGCTGAATCGCCGCCCTGACGCAACCGAACGTCTGGTGGAACACGGCGAAACACTGAAGAACGCTGGCACGGAAGTTAGCGAAAAGAAAGCTGAAGAATGGCGCCATGGCACTGTGGAAGATCGTCTCTCTCATGCACTGGTAAAGGGAATAGACACTTACATTGAGCTTGACGCCGAGGAAGCGCGCGCCAAACTTGGCCGTCCGCTCCTAGTGATCGAAGGCCCGCTGATGGCCGGCATGGGGGTTGTCGGTGATCTGTTCGGCGCGGGAAAAATGTTTTTGCCGCAAGTGGTGAAGTCTGCCCGTGTAATGAAGAAGGCCGTCGCCTACCTTACGCCATTCATGGAAGCCGAGAAAGCGGCGCTGGCTGCATCTGGCCAGGAAGTAAAAGCACAGGGAAAAATTGTGCTCGCCACCGTCAAGGGCGATGTTCATGACATTGGCAAGAACATCGTCGGCGTCGTACTCGCCTGCAACAACTACGAAGTCATAGACCTCGGGGTGATGGTCGCATGCGAAAAAATTCTGGAACGCGCCAAAGCGGAAAAGGCGGATTTAATCGGTCTTAGCGGACTCATCACGCCGTCGCTCGACGAGATGGTCCACGTCGCCCGCGAGATGGAGCGCCAGGGATTCAAGTTGCCGCTGCTGATCGGCGGCGCAACCACCAGCCGCGCGCATACGGCCATCAAGATTGCGCCGCACTACAGCGAGCCGGTGGTCCACATCCTGGACGCAAGCCGCGCCGTGCCTGTGACCACCAGCCTTCTTAGTGACGAACGCAAGTCCGCGTTTGTGGTGAAACATCGCGCCGAATACGACGCCCTGCGCAAGTCCCACGCAGCGCCGCGTCAGACAACCGTTTCGCTTGAAACCGCTCGAAGCAGGCGCACTCCGATTGTCTGGAGACCCGAAGACGTGCCCGTGCCTGCATTCACCGGCGTGCGTGCGCTCGATAATTTTCCTCTGGCTACCCTGCGAGATTTCATCGACTGGTCGCCGTTCTTCCATACCTGGGGATTGAAAGGCGTTTATCCGCGAATTCTCGATCATCCGGAACATGGAACGCAGGCGCGTCAAGTCTTTACCGAGGGCAAAGCGCTGCTTGATCGGATCGTCCAGGAAAATCTGATCACGGCACGCGGCGTTTACGGGTTCTTTCCGGCCAACGCCGTCGGCGACGATGTTGAACTCTACACAGACGACACGCGCACCACAGTTCTGGAGCGCTTCCACTTCCTTCGCCAGCAAGCCAACCGCGAAGGCAGCGAGCCCTGCCGCTCCCTCGGCGACTTCATCGCGCCGAAGGAAACCGGATTGCCCGACTACATCGGCGCATTCGCCGTCACCAGCGGGATCGGACTGAAAGATCTGTGCGACCGCTTCCGGGCCGAGAATGACGACTATAACGCGATCATGGCCGAGGCCATCGCCGACCGCCTCGCCGAAGCTTTCGCGGAGTGCCTGCACAAACGGGCTCGTGAGGACTGGGGTTACGGGTGTCAAGAAGGCTTAAGCAACGACGATTTGATCCACGAAAAATATCGCGGCATTCGGCCCGCAGCAGGTTATCCCGCTTGCCCCGACCATACAGAAAAAGGCCCACTCTGGAAGTTACTCGATGTGCAGAAGAATACCGGGATGCTCATTACGGAGTCGTTCGCCATGTGGCCCGGCTCCAGCGTAAGCGGTCTCTACTTTGCGCACCCCGAGTCGCGATATTTCGTTCTGGGCAAGATCGATCGCGACCAGGTCGCCGACTATCACAAGCGGAAGAAAATGACCGTGGCGGAAGTCGAGCGATGGCTAGGCCAAAATCTGAACTACGATCCCTCGCAATAAGCTATCTGCCACTTTTGTGGCGCGGACACTCCTGTCCGCGTATCCATCGAATCCTAAAATTGTCATCCTGAGCGAAGTAGCCCATTCGCTTTCGCGAATGGGCCTACGTAGTCGAAGGATCCCTACCCACCGAGTCAGACCCGCCGCCACACGAGCATCGGCGCTATGTGGGGTACTGCAGTAAAAATTAGGCAGTTGCTTCACGGCTGGCGCCGGCCTTGTCCATGAAATCCAGAGCGCGGGAAATGTAAGATTTCAACTGCTTGCGGTGAACAACAGCGTCGAGCATCCCATGCTCCAGCAGGAACTCACTGCGCTGGAAGCCTTGCGGCAGTTTTTGGCGGATGGTTTGTTCGATCACCCTCGGGCCGGCAAATCCAATAAGCGCGCCGGGTTCGGCAATGTTCAGATCGCCCAGCATGGCAAACGAGGCCGTCACGCCACCGGTGGTGGGGTCGGTAAGCACGGAAATGTATGGGACGCGGGCATCGTCCAGCCGGGAAAGAGCCGCCGAGATTTTTGCCAGCTGCATCAGGCTGATGACGCCTTCCATCATGCGCGCGCCGCCCGAGGCGGAAACGATAATGATGGGCATTTTCTGATCGTGCGCCAGTTCAATGGCACGCGTGATCGCTTCTCCTACTACCGCACCCATGCTGCCGCCGATGAATGCATATTCCATGGCGCTCACGATGACAGGGCGCCCATTGAGAGTGCCCCGCGCATTGATGATAGCGTCGCTTAAGCCCGTGTCCGACTGCGCCTGTTTCAACCGTGACGAATAAGCCTTCAGGTCCACAAACTTCAGCGGGTCGGTAGAGACCAGATTGTCTCCAAACAGCTCGATTTGATCGCCATCCAACAGCAGACTGAGGCGCGTGCGGGCGTCAATGCGGAAATGCTTTTCGCATTTAGGGCAGACGTTCAAGTTCTCTGCGAGATCCTTTTTCCAGATGATCTGGCGGCAGTCCTCGCACTTTACCCATAAACCTTCGGTACGGACTTTTTTCTCGCCCGTACTTTCCAGCTCGCCGGATTGACGTTTGAACCAGGTCATGGGAAATCGTGGCTTCCGCATCTGGCTTCGGCGGAAGGTGTCATTCTACCTCGTATGCCTGGGAATGGGTACGAGGCTAGCCTTGAAGACTGCGCCGAGGCGCGCAGTGGATATATAAGTTATTGAATCTTAAGGCATTTCAATGACTTGACGCATTTCCTGCTTGGGCTCGGAGAAAGCGGCTGTGTCATCACTCAGAAGGCGCGCGGCGATGCGGAGGGCATCAATTTCCGTGCGAACTTTCAGCAGTTCCTGTTCCTTCATTCTGAGTACTTCCATGGGGTTTTTCATAAATGCTCTCCTCGGGGGTTTGGAGTGTAAGAGCACTCTATCCCAAATCAGCGGGAGATGAAACATCACGAAAGTACGCGGAGAATATGAGCGGAAAAATATGTTGGGATTGGACCCAGATTCGAGACTTAGTGGCCCAGGTGGTAGGGATGTCCTTTAAGGATGGTGCAGGCCCGGTAAAGCTGCTCCAGCAAGACCACGCGGGCAAGCTCGTGGGCAATCGTCAGCTTTCCCAGGGAAAGAAGCATGGCGGCGGATTTGCGCATTTCTTCGGAGAACCCGTCCGCCGCACCTATGACAAATAGCAAAGGTAGCGGATTGCGCTGCTGCTGATCGTCCAAAAACCTGGCCAACTCTTCTGAGGAAAATTGCTTGCCGCGGGGATCAAGAAGTACCAGAGTATGTTTCTTCTGCGGACGGGCGGCTTTGCCGCTCATTGCCAAAAGCGCCGCCTCGTCCTTTAAGGACAGGCCCTCAACCTCCGCGTAGCGCGATAGGCGCTTGAGATATTCATTAGTAAGGGATTCGATGGCCTGTTCTTTGGTTTTGCCAATCCAGGCGACTTTGAGTTTCACAATGGTCATTTAACCACAGCGAGGCAAAAATGAAGCGATAGGGAAGAAGTGCAGTGATGGTGGAAGAGCGGCCATTTATGGCCGCGTTACGATACTAGATGGATGCCCTTTGGGGCCCGAAAACCCAAGCCTCCATTTACCCATCGTTACGCGCAGTAGGGCCGCCGAAATCGGCCTACCGCGACGTCCCCCATCGGCATCTCAGCAATATTCGTTGAAGCTATGCCGATCGCCCTTCACTGGCAGCAAATCGTATTACGCCTCGCGCTCGCGGCCGTAGCCGGAGCCCTTGTAGGTTTGAATCGCGGAGAGCACGGCAGCCCCGCCGGATTGCGCACCAATCTGCTGGTTTGCCTTGCCGCCTGCATTGCCATGATTCAGGCAAATGCGCTGCTCTATACGGCGGGGAAATCCCCCAGTTCTTTTGTAGTGCTCGATCTCATGCGCCTGCCTCTGGGAATTCTTTCGGGCATGGGATTCATCGGCGCGGGCGCCATCCTGCGAAAAGGCGATCGCATCGCTGGAATCACGACCGCAGCCACATTGTGGTTCGTGACCGTTATGGGCCTGTGCTTTGGCGGAGGGCAACTTGGACTGGGCGGCGCAGCACTGGGGCTGGCGATCTTTATCTTGTGGGTTTTGAAGTGGGTGGAGCAGCGGA
>DASXFN010000083.1:0-72119 GCA_036489565.1 Terriglobales bacterium | reverse complement strand
CTTATAGGTCTCGGTTAGCGCGGTCAACTGCTGCTGAACATCGGCCGATAGATCGGACGCAGGAGCCGTGTTCTGTCCCGCCGCTGACGCTGCAATCGCAAGGATTCCAGACAGCGCAAGCACGCGCTTCTTAATGAACATTTTGCCTCCGGAGAATTCAGCATTGAGGGTAACACGCGGAAAGACTCCCTAGCCGGGCTGGCCCACCCTTTCCCCCGCCCCAAGTTTAACTGAGGCTGCCCCACCCTTCGCGGTTTTCGAAGGGTGGGAATGTTCATCCGTCACATCGCTCGAGCGCATAAAGTTCTACATTGTCCCATGCCCAAAGGTCTCAAACGATACTACGGTTCCGGCTATCGGCACTTCATTACTTCTAGCTGTTACCAGCGGCGTCCGCTATTGGGAACCTCTCGCCGTCCGATCTGTTTCTGGAAATCCTCGAACAAGTCCGTCGCCAATATCATTTCATCGTCGTGGGCTACGTCATCATGCCCGAACACTTCCACCTTCTCATCAGTGAGTCTGAGCGCGGCAATCCCTCCACGGTCATGCAAGTCCTCAAACAACGTTTCGCGCGTAAGCTCTTGCGCGCTGTCAGAAGCCCTCGTTCCCCAGCACAAGGGCGACTCTGGGAGACTGCGTTACAGGCCGACCACGTTTGGCAGCGGAGCTTTTATGATTTTGTAGTATGGAATCCTCACAAGCGCGCAGAAAAATTAAACTATATGCATCAGAATCCAGTGAAGCGCGGGAGCCGGGGCACTGGGACTGGAGCAGCTATCGCCATCATGCCTTTGGAGAAACCGGACCAGTGCTTGTGAATGAAGAACAACCAGCACAGATGAAAATCAGAGCGGCAACCGGTTAGGGTTGATTTCGATTCACCCACCCTTCGAAAATCGCGAAGAGCCTGCCCTGAGCGAAGTCGAAGGGGTGGGGCAGCCTCAGTTTTTTCGATTTCAACTTAAAACCAAATGTAAGATCGAGAAAGGGTGGGCCAGCCCGCCGATTGACTCTTTCCCGTTCGCGATCTGGTAGACATTCCCATTGTCGTGATTGCCCGCGTGGGATCGTGTGTGATGCATTCCACCCTTCGAAAACCGTGAAGGGGGCAGCCTCAGTAATTTGTGGGAAAGATCGGCCCGCCCGCCTAGCGGACAACAACTTGACGTGACGAAACGAACTACCCCAGCCTTCGCAAAAAACGCGAAAGGCTGGGCCACCCGCCAGTATGGAGCCGACATGGCTATCTAATCAGCCTCTCATAAATTAAACGGAATCGTAGGAATCGTCATATCGGGTCTGCGCTCACGAATTGCGTTCATGAGATTTTTGATATCTTGAGTTCGGAAGTGGCAGAGCGAAATATCAATCAATGTTTTTGGGTCACTCCTGCGCCCTAAAATAACTATCCGTCGAAATGGCCTGGATTGCGCTAAGAATTCCGTTGCTCCCGCCACCTCATAGCGGATTTCAGTAATTTCATCAAATCCAATGTGCCGCTCCGGGCCTCCACTCGCACGCATGAGTATGCCCGCATCGTTCCAGATGATTCTGTATCTCAATCCGAAAAGCAAAATATACGAAGCCCACAATGGCCAGATTAGTCCTGCACACCATAGGAGTCCCCATTGCTGTTTCGTATAAGCTACCCATGATACAAATATAGTGAACATGAAGATAATCAGCGTCTGACCGATATAAGGTGTTACTGTCCTGCGCAGAACCGTTGCTGTCTTTTTGGACATCAGTTACAAGCCTTTGTCGTTTCATTACACGTTTTTTTCGCTGCAATGTCTGCCGGCGGGTGGCCCAGCCTTTCTTTTCGTTTCCGCCAACACCATCCCTAGAGAGGGTGCCCTACCCTTTTCGCATATTTTGCGAAAGGGTGGGAGGCAAACTGCTGGCGGCTTTCCGGCCAGAGTATAACTCAACCTTAATAACCCGCGGCTGCCTCTGGCCGGTGAAAAGCTGGACCATTATGACTTTTGCTCCATGACTTTTGCTCCTACTTCCCGAAAACCTGGGGACGACGGAAAACCTGAAACCTGGAAAACCTGGGGACAGACGGAACGTTCCCCAATTTCGTTATCAAGCGGTAAAAGCCAGCCCATCGCCGCCGTAGGATGATCCCTCTACGGCTGGTGCCAGGTCATCCTGACGACATCCTGAGTGCCAGCGTCCTTCAGCAGCAATGGCACGTCTTGCGGCGTGAGGCCAAGCCAGAAGCCGTAAATGCCGGTCGTCTGAAATTTTTCCAGGTCCGCAATCTGCTCGATTTTTCCGCTGGGGACGGATACGCGCTCAACCGCCGGATTCGTGATTATGCGCATGAAATAAATAAAGCGGCCGTCGTGCGACCATGAAGGATAGCCGACCAGCCCTTTGACCAGCGTCGTCCACTTGTGCGTTTTGAAGTCAAAGAGCGCCAGACCGCTCGAATCGGTGTGCAGAGCCGCAAGATATCGTCCATCCGGTGACCAACGGGGAGAAAACAATCCTTGCGAGTCAGCCACGGGCGTGACCTTACCCCCTCGAAGAGGACGAACGTCTCTGGAGTTTCTCCCGGCTCAACGAACGTCCGAATAGTTAGCCTAGATGGATTTTCAGCGTACTTTTCTATTACCTCTTTAATATTCATTAGTATTGTTTACCCGGACTCCCATCTGCCCATACTTGGCGGTCTCTGTTGGCGGGCTGGCCCACCCTTCACCCTTCGAAAATCGCGAAGGGTGGGGCAGCCTCAGTTTTTCGATTTCAACTTAAAACCAAATGTAAGATCGAGAAAGGGTGGGCCAGCCCGCCAACACCGAAGATCGGCTCAGTTTGAAAGTCCGTAAACCGAATACAAGAAAACTCCAATGAAGAGAACGCCACCGAGATAATACATTGCGACTACCCACCAAAACTGAGTCGGTTCTTGGGAGCGGTAGATCCAACTATAGCGCGCGCTCGCCTTTCCGGTACACGTCCAGACCACACCCAGGGTCAATAAGATGATCCCAAGTATCAAGAAATAATACAGCGACTTTATTTGACGCGGGTACCAATTAGGCATGAATATCGTCCAATCGCCTACCGTTTATGTCAAAAAATTTCAGGCTGCCGCTGTGGCACCATGGAAGAAAACCTGGGGGGGAAACCTGGGGACAGACGGAACGTTCCCCAATTTCGCGATCAAGCGGTGAAAGCCAGCCCATCGCCGCCATAGGATGATCCCCCTACGGCTGGTGCCAGGTCATCCTGACGACATCCTCAGTGCCGTCGTCCTTCAGCAGCAGCGGCACATCATTCGGCATAAGCCCGAGCCAGAAGCCGTAAATGCCGGTCATCTGAAATTTTTCCAGGTCCACAATCTGCTCGATTTTCCCGCCGAGGACGGACACGCGATCAACCCCCGGATTCGTGATTATGCGCAGGAAATAAATAAAGCGGCCATCATGCGACCATGAAGGATAGCCGACCAGCCCTTTGACCAGCGGCGTCCACTTCTGCGTTTTGAAGTCAAAGAGCGCCAAGCCGCTCGAATCGGTGTGTAGAGCTGCCAGATATCGCCCATCCGGCGACCAGCGCGGAGAAAACAGTCCCTGCGAGTCAGGTAGCGTGGTGACCTGCTGGGTTTTCATGTCCAGGATATGAATCGTGGCAGGGCCCACGCCAACTCCGCCGAAGGCCAGCGAATTTCCATCTGGAGAGAGTGATGGATCGCCTTGCTGGCCGCTCTGGTTAGGCATTAACAGTTGCGCAGCGCCGCCCGCGGCCGGAACCTCATAAATGCGGCTCGTCGCGTTCGGTTGCCGATCGTAAAAAATAATATTCTTCCCGTCGGCTGACCACTGCGGTAGAGCAGGGTGGATCGGCGGAGAAGCGAGTTGCATCTTTTCCGTTCCGTCCAGTTTGCTTCGCCACAGCGTTTCTTCCGGAAAAGAAATGTAGGCAACCCACTCTCCATCCTTCGCGAAAGCAACGTCCTGCGCCGAAATGCCTCCCAAAAAAGATTCAACCGTCTTTTGCTGAGCATCGTAGCGCTCGAGTTCTCCGCGCCGCAGGCCCGCCACGGCAAAAAGCGTTTTACCGTCTTTGCCTGGCTCCGGGTAGCGATACGAAACTGCTCCTGCCGTGAGCTCGACAGGTTCCTGGCTTACCGTGTGAAGAAAACTGCTTGTCTCGCGCCGGGCCCAAATTTGCCCTTGCGACTCGAAAACGAAATAGTTGCCATCTGGCATCCATACGCCGCAACATTCGCCTGCCCTCTCATGCCACCCGGCAAACATGGAGTGTAGGTTCGAGCCATCTGCCGAGACCTCCCAGAGATGGTTGACGTTCGTTTTGGGATCGCTGAGGGTCAGGGCAATTTCCTGACCGTCGGGCGACCACACGGGCGCCGTGTGGAGATCCGCAGAAAACGCAATCCGACCCGGCAGATTGATCAACAGCCGAGAGCCGGTGCCGTCGGCATTGGCCATGTAGAGCGAGTCATCGCTGGTGTACGCCAGCCTTTGACCGTCCGGCGACCATGCGCCACTCCCGCCCTGGATATCCGCCAAGCGAACGGGCGAGCCCCCTAACGTCGGTATGGCCCACAGAGGCGCGGAAGCGCCGGCCAGGCCACTTATTTCCCCGGCCAGCTGTCTTGATCCGTCCGGCGACACGCTGAAGACCCTGAATGTACCCCCTTGCGTGTTCATGGAAACCGGCGTTGGGTCTCCCCCGTTCACCGACATTTGTGCCGCCCCGGCATTCCCGTCGTTGAGATAAAGGCGCGCACCGTCGGTGCCATACAAAGTCTTGGGCCGTGCGTCATTGGTGAGTTGCGTGTAACCAGAAACCGAGGGCGACGGCAGCGTGGGCCGGGACAGGTAGGCGAGCACGGCGGTGGCGATGAGCGCAGCTCCCACTCCCGCCAACAAGGACTTTTTGTGGCGGCTGGCCAAGGCTGCGACCATTCGGGAATCGGAGGAGTCCGGCGCAACCGTCGGCCGGGGCGATGACTCCACGGCGGCAGGAGTGTCCGGCCGCGACGCTTGAACCGCCGCAACACGTCCGGAACTGGTGTCGCGCTTCAGGCGCTTCAGGTCAGCGCGGAGTTCGGACGCCACCTGATACCGAAGATCGCGGTCTTTTTCCAGACATTTGGAGATGATGCGGTCGAACTCAGGCGGAAGGTTGGGGTCGAGCCGCGCTACAGGCGGAGGATTTTCCGCCAGAATCTTGTGGAAGATTACCGCCGTCGAGCTACCGGCAAAGGGCTGGCGGCCGGTCACCATCTCGTATAAAACTACGCCGAAGCTGAACAGGTCGGTGCGGGCATCCACAAGTTCACCGCGCGCCTGCTCTGGAGACATGTAGGCGACGGTGCCCACAGTCGCGCCTGGGCTGGTGAGATTATCGGCGGTAATACCAATGGTTGCGGCACCTGCCGCTGAGGGAGATGGCAACGTCACTCCTGCGTCGCCGAAACCCGCCGCCGCAGTTAATTTTGCCAAACCGAAATCAAGAATTTTGGCTTGTCCGCGCGAGGTGACGAAAATGTTGGCTGGCTTGATGTCGCGATGAACGATACCTTTTTGGTGTGCGGCGTCGAGGGCGTCGGCAATCTGGATGCAGAGATCGAGCGTGTGTTCGGTTTCCAGCCGGCCAGCGGCTATGGCGTCCTTCAGCGTTTCGCCTTCCAGGCACTCCATTGCGATAAAGTGCCGCCCCTGGTGCTCGCCGATGTCGTAAATCGTGCAGATATTGGGATGATTCAGGCCGGAAGCCGCCTGCGCTTCGCGTTCGAATCGTTCCAGCGCCTGAGCGCCCCGAGCAAGTTCTTCAGGAAGGAATTTGAGCGCCACAAAGCGCTTGAGCCGCGAGTCCTCGGCCTTGTAAACCTCGCCCATGCCGCCCGCGCCAAGTTTTTCCAGAATTCGATAGTGGGATGCGCTCTGTTCGATCAAGGGGAATCACTTCAGGTAAGTCTGGAAATTCTATGATGCATTCGAAATTGCGTCAACAAAGCAGAAAACGCGGCGGCCGGCCACTAATCCGATCTTCTGGAATCCGCGCTGCCATTCTGTTAGTTTCGCTAAGTTCGATTTCCGCGAACCGGAGCGTGCATGCCGCTAACTTTCGTTGATTGGATCGTGATTGTCGGCTACCTGCTCATCAATCTGCTGATCGGCCTCTATTACCGCCGCCGGGCCAGCGGCAATACCGCGGAATTTTTTATCTCAGGGCGCGAAGTTTCCTGGTGGCTGGCGGGCACATCCATGGTCGCCACGACCTTTGCCGCCGATACTCCTCTTCTGGTTTGCGGGCTGGTGGCGAAGCAGGGCATCGCGGGAAATTGGATTTGGTGGGGCTTTTGTTTTGGCGGCATGTTGACGGTGTTCTTCTTCGCCCGCTACTGGCGCCGCGCGGAAATTCTTACTGACGTGCAGTTCGTGGAAATTCGCTACGGAGGAAATCCGGCGGCGTTTCTGCGTGGATTCAAGGCGATTTACCTGGGACTGTTCATGAACTGCTTCATCCTGGGATGGGTGACGCAGGCGATGATCAACATCATTACCGTTCTGCTCGGCCCGGCCATTGCCGCGGGCCGCGTTGTACAGTTCTCGGTCGCTGGTCATTTGTTCCAGTACACGCTGGGCAATCCGCATTACACATCGTTGCTGATTTGCATTCTCGTTCTAATTCCTTTCACCGGAATTTACACATTCATCGGTGGACTTTGGGGCGTGCTGGTCACGGACCTGTTCCAGTTCATCCTGAAGATGGCGATGATTATCGTATTGGCGTGGGTGGCAGTCGCAAAAATCGGCGGCATGGGCGCGTTGCAAATGCATCTGCGCATGATTGAGAACAATGTGCGCCGGACCGGCGTCGCCACCGCCGACCCGGTCGCCTTCCTGCCGAATTTCCACCTCGGGCTTTCTTCTGACGCTCTCTGGACTTTGCCTCTACTCACTTTCATCGTGTACTTAGCCATGCAGTGGTGGCTGGCCTGGTATCCGGGAGCGGAACCGGGCGGCGGCGGGTATGTCGCACAGCGCATGTTCAGCGCCAAGGACGAAAAGAATTCCTTGGGCGCCACACTATGGTTCAACGTCGCCCATTATGCGCTGCGTCCGTGGCCATGGATCGTCACCGCGCTGGTTGCGATCGTCGTGTACTCACCCAATGGCGGGCTCCATCCCAGCATGGCCTTCGCCCAAAATCCTGAGCAGGGATACGTGATGGTCCTGCGCGACTATCTGCCTCCGGCGCTGCGCGGTCTTATGGTCGCGGCGTTCCTCGCGGCATACATGTCCACGGTTGGCACACAGCTGAATTGGGGATGCTCTTACCTGGTGAATGATCTGTACAAACGGTTCTTCGTGCGGAACTCCACGGAAAAGCATTACGTGTTCATCAGCCGCATATTCACCGTGCTGCTCGTGCTCGGCACCGGCTATACCGCCATGCAACTGACATCCATTAAGCAAGGTTGGGATTTGGTTTTGAATGTCGGCTTCGGCACCGGCGCGGTTTACATCCTGCGCTGGTATTGGTGGCGGATTAATGCCTGGAGCGAGATCAGCGCGATGATTGCCGCCGCCGCCATGGCGGTGGGGCTTACTCACGTAAAGTTTGTGGGCAACGATGCGGTGGTTTATGCGAAATCCGCGATTATTACCGGAGCGGTCACGACCATCGTGTGGATCATCGCCACATTTATTACCAAACCTGAATCCGAGCAAACGCTAACGTCGTTTTATCGCCGTGTTCATCCAACCGTATATGGATGGCGTCCGATTGCCCGCCTGGTTCCTGAGCTTCCTGAAGTTCGCGACGTCGCCAGCAACACCTTCGACTGGGCCATGGGTTGCATCCTGGTTTACGGATGCCTCTTCGGTATCGGCAAGTTGGTGTTCGAGCAGTGGTTCTGGGGAATCACATTGCTGGTAGCGGCGGGCATTGCTGGCTATCTGATTTTCTGGGACCTTTCCCGGCGCGGCTGGCAGACTTATTCTGGAACGGTATCTGGAATCAAGCAATCGACGTTGCAATGAGAATACAACTGCTTCCATTTGTTTTGCTGCTCTCCTGCTTCGCCTTCGCGCAAGACTCGCAGATGGGCAACCACTCCGACCCGACTGCTATGCCCAGCCATCACCACATGGAAATGAAGCCCCAGACATTCCTCGACGCTATCGAGCAGCACTCGACCTCGGGAACCGATGCGGAACCTAACTCCACGCCAGCGCCCATGATCATGACAATGGACGACAAATGGATGCTGATGTTTCATGGCGAAGCCTTCGTTAGTGAAATCCAGCAGAGCGGCCCGCGTGGCGGCGACAAGCTCTTTTCTACGAATTGGTTTATGCCCATGGCCCAGCGCAGATTTGGCAATGGAACTCTCACCTTGCGCACGATGCTTAGTCTTGAACCGGCCACGGTCACGGAGAGGCGCTATCCGGAACTTTTCCAGCAGGGAGAGACTGCGTTCGGCAAGCCCATTGTGGACGGTCAACATCCCCACGACTTTTTTATGGAGTTGGCCGCTCTTTACGATTACAAAGTCGGCAAGGATACGCTGCTTTCATTTTACGCAGCCCCCATGGGCGATCCCGCGATGGGGCCCATCGCTTATCCCCATCGCGCATCAGCTTCGGAAGATCCCATTGCGCCACTGGGCCATCACCTCGAAGACTCCACGCATATCGCCGCGGACGTGATCACCGCGGGCCTCACATATCGTGATTTCAGGATAGAGGGTTCAGGCTTTCATGGCCGCGAGCCGGATGAAAATCGCTGGAACATCAACTCCGGCGCAATTGATTCCTGGTCCACGCGCCTGACCGTAAACCCCGCGCGAGATTGGAGCGCGCAATATTCTTTTGCCCAGATTCAGGGCCCTGAGGCTCTTGCTCCTGAAGAAGACTTGCATCGCATGACCGCATCGGTCATGTACAACCGCCCAATTTATGCTGGCAATTGGAACTCCATGCTTTTGTGGGGCCGCAATCGCAGCCTTCTGAATGGCAACGTGGGCAACGGCTACCTGTTGGAATCAACCCTGAATTTCATGAGCAGAAACTATGCGTGGACTCGCATTGAAAATGTGGACCGCACCAATGAACTTCTGCTGGGAGACAATCCGGAACCGCCGGGCTTCACTGAAAAATACTTTACGCGGGTGCAAGCCTACACAGTTGGATACGATCGTGAGGTAGGAAATATTCCGCATCTCGCGACCGCCATCGGCGGGCAAATTACCTGGTATGGTGTGCCTGAAGCGCTCCAGCCAACCTATGGCACCCATCCCCTCGGGTTAGTTGTATTTCTGCGCGTGCGCGCCAAATAGGTCGAAAACCCGGCGTTTGGCCGATGAATTCGGCACCTGACCAGTAATATCCGCAAACAGTTTTCAGGGTCCTTTCGCAGTCTCGATCTGTCCGCAAAAGCGCTCGTCCGCCAAGCATTTTTCTTTTCATACCAAGGTAATCATTAGGCTTACCAAAGCTCATGGTCATGGGACATCTGGCCGCGAAAGCCTTGCCGATGAGATGTTGAGATGTCCGGAAAGGCGGGCCATGAGCACTGAAGAATATCTCGACGACATTCATATCCGCATCCTGCGCGTGACCGAAGATTTGCGCGTGATTCAGCGCGAGTTGAACTGCGCCGCCATGGAAGCGCCCGGCGATCCGGAATTAATGGAAGCGTTGAGTCAACTGCCGGAGATGGAATCCATCCAGGTGCTGCGTTCCGCGCTCGACCAGATGCGGCACTTTTTATGGTTCTATGTGCAGATCATGACCAATGATTCGGATGATGCCGACCGGTTGCGCCAGACCATGCGGCAGAGACCGGCGGACGATTTTGTTCTGAAAGCGGAAGCCAGCCTGATTGAAAAATTCAAGCACGCCAGCGATGCAACGATTGTGCGTTTTCTGGCGGAATCCAAGAGCCGCAAACCGAATTAGCGCGGTTGGCATGATTTATAGAGCTAGCCCACGCGGCGCAACACTCCACAAATCCTTGTCCTAGATTTCCACGCCGCGAAGAACTGTCTTCTGAATTTCTCCTGCCCGATTCATCACGAGAAAATCAGCCTGTGCGCCGGGTTTGAGAACTCCGCGATCCAATCCAGCAACTTTCGCCGGATTCAGCGTCGCCGCCCGCAAGGCTTGTTGCAGATCGAGGCCGGCGAACTGCATGGCATTGCGGACTGCGCGATCCATGGTCAGAATGCTGCCCGCCAGCTTGCCGTCTGATAAACACTTTCCATCTTTCACTTCAAATTCAAAAGTCCCCAGGCGATAGCGGCCATCGGGCATATCCGTCCCCGCAGTGGCGTCGGTGATGAGCACCACGCCGTCCAATCCTTTAGTCTGGAAAACCAGTTGGACGATTACCGGATCAAGATGAATGCCATCGGCAATGACTTCCGCAGTCAGGCGGGAATTGGTAAGCGCTTCGCCGAGAATTCCTGGATCGCGGTGCTCGAGCGGACGCATGGCATTAAACACATGCGTGACGTGACGCGCTCCAGCGGTGAATCCGGCGCGTGCCTCGGTAAGATTCGCATCGGAGTGTCCCATACTCACGCATACACCTCGCTTTGTCGCTTCGACAATGACTTCGAGTGCGCCGTCGAGTTCCGGGGCAATTGTGATAATCCGAATGTGGCCGCGCGAGGCCTCCCATAATTGATTGAAGATTTTCACCGTGGGTTTGAGCAAATCCGAAGGAGGATGTACGCCACGGCGAACGTGACTTAAAAACGGCCCTTCGAGATGAATGCCGAGCGGTTGCGCTCCCGCCGTTCCATTGACCGCAAATTTTTCAATCGCCGCCGCCAGACGATCCAAAGAAGTTAGCGTAGTTTCCATGGGAGCAGTCACCGTTGTGGGCAGGTAACTGGTGACGCCATGCCGCGCAAGCGTCTTCTGAATAATGGATAAAGAGGACGCATCCGATTCCATGACATCGCGGCCACCGCCCCCATGAATATGGATATCCAAAAAGCCAGGAACCAGCACAGCGTCGTCACCATAATCAGTCAGAGGCGTGTTGGGTGGTAGAGCTTTTGCGGACCGGGAGGCAATCTCGACGATGCGACGCCCGTCAACCAGAAGTAAAGGGCGCTCAATGTGTTCGAGAGGCGTGTAAAGCGATTTGGCCGTGAAAGCGAGCACTAGCTAGAGAGTAGAACACGAAGAATGGCGAGAAAACAGGATGTTATAATCAAGGTCGTTACTGCCTGTGGCCTCATTTCTAGCAGGTCACATTTGCCAGTCGCGCAATAGTCGGGGAGTGGCTCAGCCTGGTAGAGCACCTGGTTCGGGACCAGGGGGTCGGAGGTTCAAATCCTCTCTCCCCGACCAATCTTTCCAAGTGGATAAGCATTTTTCCCGAGTCCACTCCATTCGTCAGTACTGCGCCCTCCCATCGGACATACTAACGCTGTCTATCGCTGTAAGGCACTATGATGAGAATACGTTGAATCCATCAGCCCCACCCACGTCTTGCAACTTTGCCGGAGAATTTATGCGAACTTCTTTTTGTGTAATTGGGTTACTTATTGCCGTTCTCATTCTGCCCGTGGCCGCACAGCGTCGAATCCCGAAAGACCTGAGTAATGTCCGAGGATTCAATTATCAGTCTGCCGAAACAATCGGACACGTTGAACACTGGTTGCAATACGACCCGACAATTACCGAACGTGATCTGGATTACGCAAAGAGGCTTCAACTGAATCAGGTTCGGATCTTCGTACCTTATGCGGCTTGGGAACGAGATAGGGAAGGATTGCACAAAAATCTTCTCCACTTCGTGCGTGCCGCCCATGCACGCGGCATCAGTGTCATGCCCACAATCCAGTACAAGTTCGGAGAATGGAAGGACAAAACGGCATGGCCTAACTCGCGGGCGTTTGTCGCCGACCTTATAGCGACCATTGGGAAAGAGCCCGGCCTTGAAATCTGGGACGTAGAGAACGAACCTGAATGCTGTAAGCTGCCTCCCACCCCTGAAAATCGGTTGCACATGGAACATGCCGTTTATATGGCCCATATGTTTCATGAACTCGATCCGGTGACGCCGGTCACCATTGGCGCAACATTTGCGGAAAACATGATCGAAATGGGCGATGCCGTGGATGTGCTCTCATTCCACGATTACAGTCCTACTCGTGCAAAGATTCGCGCCAACATCGAAACGGCAAAAGCCTACGCAGATAAGGTGGGAAAGCCTTTGATTAACACCGAAATCGGATGTATTGCCCGCGCAAATCCGTATGACATTACGCTGCAGGAGTACATGCAAGCCCACGTTGGCTGGTACATCTGGGAGTTAATGATTACCCGGCATTGGGGAACAGTACATGGCGTTTTTTATCCGGACGGCACCGTGCGCGATCCCGCGATTCCAGCCGCCATTCTTGGCTTCTTTCGCAATCGCGGAAAAAATGTTGTGGAAGAGGTTCCCGACCGCGAAAACCACGTTACAGAAGCAGTGGCGAAGAATAAAAAATGGCTAAGTGATCCTAATGCAGACTGGAACTCCGGTCTGGACTTGGCGGAGATATCGGCCAACCTTCTGGAAGCGGCTCAATTGATTCCGATGCACAATTTACCGACCAGGCAAGTGGAACTCCTGCGCGGGGGATCGCCGGATATCCCAACCTTGCGTTCTATGCTGGAGAAATTTACCGCCCTGTTAGAACCTTATCAACTTCCTCCCGAGGATCCGCGTCGTTCTCGCCCACCTGGATTTATAAATTGAATGAAGCATGCGCTGGAAAGCCTTTTCGAACGCAATCGGTGAGCGCAGTGCAGCTATGCTGCTTCGCCGGCCGCTAGAAGCTCGACGTTGGCCACGCTCTAACCGGTGATCCGGCCGCGGCATTCTCCAAAGCCGATGGGCTTGGAGCCCTTCGAGCGGCACCAGCCGCGCATGATGACTTCGTCGCCCTGCTCCAGAAAGGTACGCTGTTGCCCGTTCGGCATTACAAGGGGAGCATGGCCTTGTCGAGTCAATTCCAGCAGGGAGCCGGCTTCGCCTTTGGTTTCGCCTGAGATGGTTCCGCTACCGAAGAGATCGCCGGGTCTGAGGTTGCAGCCGTTGCTTGTATGGTGGGCTAAGCATTGTGCGGCAGTCCAGTAGAGGTTTTTCGACGAAGTCTCACATACCGTGAATGGCCCCGCGCCAGCCGTTCGCATTTGATCGGTTGATAGCGCAATTTCGAGAGAGATATCAATTCCCCCATTTTCTTGATCACTGGAGGAACGCAGGTACGGCAAAGGCTGTGGATCGTCCTTGGGCCGGGTGAATGCGGGACAGCGAAATGGAGCTAAAGCCTCCATCGTGACGATCCACGGGGAAATTGTGGTCGCAAAATTCTTGGCGAGAAAAGGCCCCAATGGCTGGTACTCCCAAGCCTGAATATCGCGGGCGGACCAGTCATTCAACAGGCACGCGCCAAAAATATATTCCTCAGCGCGATCTATGGGAATCGGTTCGCCAAGCGCGCTTTCTCGTCCCATAAAAAATCCAAGCTCGAGTTCATAATCAAGCCGTTTGCTGGGACCAAATACCGGACTGACGGAATCTTCGGACTTTGTCTGCCCGCTTGGGCGCGGTATAGGCGTGCCGCTTATGACGATTGACGATGACCGCCCGTGGTAGGCGATCGGTATCCACTTATAGTTCGGCAACAGCGGATTTTGAGGGCGAAACAGGCTCCCGACATTCTGTGCATGGAAGATACCGGCATAGAAATCCGTGTAGTCTCCGATCCGGCAAGGGAGTTCCATGGTTACTGCGTTTTGCGGAACGAGGAACACCTCAGCCCCACGCCGTTGAGCAGGCGAAGCGGATTCGTGCAGAAGGCGGAATAAACAACGGCGTAGCTCAGACCAATGTTCGGGCGAGAGAGACATCAGATCGTTGAGTGACGGGGATTGGCAAGCCGCGCGAATTTCGTTGGAAACAGGATCCAGCAGCTTCGCTTCAATCGCTGCGCGGAGGTCGAGGACGCTATCTCCAATAGCCACGCCGATTCGAAGACGATTTTCAGCAGGACGACCTTCAGCAAGACGATCATTTGCAGCGCGATATACCCCGAAGGGCAGGTTCTGGATGGGGAACGGAGTGCCGTCATCGTTCGCCGATTTTACCCATGATTTCGCCTGCGGGTCGTGAGTTTCGTTCAGCTTTGAGGTCATAGCCAGCCTAGCGAGACGAGGTCTTCCACTGGTTCGTCGAACGAGCAAGAACCGAATGAAATGAACAATCGCTGGCGAATTTCGCGGAGCATGGAAGCAGGAACTGATTTTCCCTTCCACCTGACTTCCGAATCCGTAAATAGAAAAGACGAAGATTGCCGCTCGGCCAGAACCTCGTTAACGGTCTCGATCGGCGCTCTTGAGATTGCGAATGCCGAAGCCATCAGCACATTCAGAAAACCGTGCATTTCTCCGGCAATCGCATTCGGCTCGTAAGTGAGAGGCCGAATACTCCGAATGGGATGATGCAGCCCAGCCGTAGCTTTGAACGCGGCACCCGCGCTTGCACAATTCACGATAAATGTTGCTAACTCCGACGTAGAAGGAATCGCCTCGGGCCTGAGGCCTCCCGTCCGGACTTTGGCACGCGCGCCCTGGTGGACGAGGGTTTTCAATAACTCCAATGGGGCATCTAGTGGAAGCTCGAAATATGCCGTGACATCACGAGGAGCTTTCGTGGCGATGTCCTCGATTTTGGTTTGCAGCTCGGGCGCCATTTCAATCGTATGCACTTGTCCATATTGGCCCGCGTCGAGGTTGAATACCGTAATATCCGCCAGATCGGATTCGAAATCCTTCCCGACCAACGAGCTGATCTGCCATGGCGAGGTGCTTTTACCCGCCGTCAGCAGAATCGCGGAAAGCTCCGGCAGGCGCGATGCGGGCACAACGAAGCGACCCAACATCCAGGCGTTCACGCCGCAGCGATAGGCAGAGTAATTTCGAACTGCGTCCGCTAGTGGAAGCGTTGCGGGAGGAAAAAGTCCCGCGTAATCCACAACGTCCTCGAGTACGGCGCGAACCGTAGCCGGAGACTTCCGTGTTAGGACGTCAGTTTGCAAATGTTATTCCCTCCGGCTCGAACTAGCCCGGCAGCCTACGTTCGAAAATGCTTTTTCAGATCCTGCCAGCAGATATAGTACTCATGCTGCAACTCTGAGATGCTCATCGCGTAGCTGGTGGGCCGACAGATAAAGCGTGTTTCGAACATGAATGCCAGGCCGGTATCCATATATTGAGGTTCAAGGTTGCCGCGCGAAGCCTTTTCAAAGGTCTCCGCATCCGGTCCATGGCCACTCATGCAATTGTGCAAGCTCGCGCCGCCGGGCAAAAATCCTTCGGCTTTGGAGTCGTACTCGCCGCTCACAAGTCCCATGAACTCATTCATAAAATTCCGGTGGAACCATGGAGGACGGAAGGTGTGCTCGGCAACCATCCAGCGTGGAGGAAAAATTGCGAAATCAAAATTGGAGGTGCCCGGGAATTCTGACGAAGATGTCAGCACCGTGTAAATCGAAGGATCAGGATGGTCGAAGCTTACGGAATTGATGCAGTTGAAGCGATTCAAATCATATTTGTATGGCGCGTAATTGCCGTGCCAGGCGACGACGTTCAAAGGCGAGTGGTCATGAATTGATTCCCACAAGCGCCCGCCAAATTTGCTGATGACTTGAAATTCTCCCGCCACATCTTCAAACGCCGCGTGAGGAGTGAGGAAGTCGCGGGGATTAGCAAGGCCATTCGCGCCAATCGGGCCGAGATCGGGCAGGCGCAGCATCGCGCCATAATTTTCGCAAATGTATCCGCGAGCTTCGTCGTCGAGTAGAGTCACTGAAAACTTAATGCCGCGAGGGATGACGACGATCTCCTTGGGCGCGACTTCCAAATTGCCCAACTCGGTCTTGATAAGAAGCTTGCCGAGCTGTGGAACAATCAGGAGTTCGCCATCGGCGTTGTAGAAGAAGCGATTTTTCATCGAACGGTTTGCCAGGTAAAAATGGATGGCCACGCCGCTGTGCATGTAGCAATCACCATTGCCCGCAAGCGTGCGGATTCCTTCGACAAAGTCCGTCGGCTGTTCAGGAACCGGAACTGGGCTCCAGCGCAGTTGGTTTGGAGAGGTTACGCACTCATCGAACGGGGTCGAGCGCAGCAGGCCCTGGTTAAATTCGGTGTAAGGCTTGTGCACCACGGAAGGTTGAATACGGTAGGTCCACGTACGGCGGTTCAAGTGGCGAGGTGCGGTAAAGGGCGAACCGCTTAACTGTTCGGTGTACAAGCCAAGCGGCGGATGTTGCGGGGCATTTTGGCCCGCTGGAAGCGCGCCGGGGACTGCCTCCGTGGCGAATTCACCTCCAAAGCCGGAGTTATAACGCAACGTTGTGGTTGCTTCTGCTGTCGTAGGCATGCTGGCACCTCATCTCAGTAGATCGTGATCTCAGAAGATCGGGCATGCGAGTGCTCTTCGCATGCTATAAATTCCCCCTGCGGGCCTGCTCACGCTCAATTGCTTCAAACAACGCCTTGAAGTTCCCTTTTCCAAAGCTGCGGCTGCCCTTTCGCTGAATGATTTCAAAAAACAACGTCGGCCTGTCCTCGACCGGACGCGTGAAGATTTGCAGCATGTATCCTTCATCATCCCGGTCCACAAGAACCCCGAGCTTTTCCAGTTCGTCCACTGGCTCGTCAATGCGCCCCACCCGCTCTTGCAGTTCTGAGTAATACGCGTGCGGCACGCGCAGGAATTCCACTCCCTGGTCTCGCAATTTTCCAACCGTCGCAAGAATGTTGTCGGTGGCCATCGCGATATGCTGCACGCCCGGCCCGTGATAATACTCAAGGTATTCTTCAATCTGCGATTTCTTGCGGCCTTCCGCCGGTTCGTTGATGGGAAACTTTATGCGGCCATTTTGATTGGCCATCACTTTCGACATGAGCGCCGAGTACTCGGTAGAAATATCCTCGTCATCAAAATGCTGATATAAGCTGAATCCCATCACATCGTGGTAGAAATCCACCCATCGGTTCATCTCATTCCAGCCCACGTTTCCAACCATGTGGTCCACATAAAGCAAGCCTGTTGGGCGGGCAATGGGATCGTCTTCGATTGGGACGAACCCCGGCAGAAATGCGCCGGTGAAGTCCTTGCGCTCGACGAAGGTGTGAAGCGTGTCTCCGTAGATTGCTATGGACGCGATTTTGACGGTACCGCTCGACCTGTTTTTCGACGGATTCGTGGCTTCCACTTGTTTTTCGCCAAGAACGAACGGGGCACGAACACTCTTCGCGCCGCGCTGCGTCGTCTCGCGCCATGCCGCCTCAGCATCGTCCACCCATAACCCGATGTCGCGCACGCCGTCGCCGTGGCGACGCACGTGATCGGCGATTTCGCTGTCTGGATATAGAGACGTAGTCAGGACAAAGCGAACCTTGCCCTGTTGAAGTACATAAGAAACTCGATCACGAACTCCAGTTTCAGGGCCTTGATAAGCAATCAGGCTCATGCCGAAGGCGGCCCGGTAGTAGTATGCGGATTGCTTGGCGTTCCCAACCAGAAACTCAACGTAGTCGGTCCCATTGAGCGGCAGGAAGTCAGCAGATATCGCTGAAATCGGTTGTTCCAAATGAGCTTTCATCAGCCCTCGCTTTCTCGTCTCTTCCCGTACGAGGTGAGACGTTCATGGCAGGCGTCGCGGCGCAACTTGTGCCGTCGCGAAAGCTAGGTCATCGGTACATGGGATGGAAATCTAATCATTGTAGTTGCACCGTGAGAGCGGGCATGAGACTACCCCATAAGTATACGCCTGCAGAATTAAGCAAGCTTTAGATATAAATCCGCCTCCTCGTCGCTGATCTCGCGTTCGCCCCCTGTCAAATTGTTCAGGCGGCCGTCTTTCATCCATTGTTCCAGCTTCCCGATCTCCGCGAACAATTGATCAAAAGAATCAATGACGAATAACAGACACTGGTAGCGGCTGTAATCCACGCAAGCCTGGATGGACCATTCCAACTGAAACGGCACGCGCCAGACCTCTGGCGAATCAAGCGCGTATTGAAGCTCGCCGAAGGAACTTAACAAGCCACTGCCATAAGCGCGCAGTCCAGCCGGCGACCGTATAAGCCCAAATTCAATGGTGAACCAGAAGGCGCGGGCGATTCCGCGGACCATGCTCTTTACCCGGCGGCGCGCTTCGGCGCGGTCCGTGAGATGCGAGCATATTTCCGCCGCGGCGTGAGCGCACATTCCGAAGCGCTGCAGAGCGGCGGCAAATTCCGGAAGCGTGTGCAAAGGGAGATGTCCGCCGACATCATGAAAGATATCTGGCTCCGGCAGGTAGTCGGCGGTTTTCGCCGGACGCACCGTAATTGTTGTGGGAAATTCCCAGCGGCTGAGCGAATCAAAAAACGCAAAGGAAGATAGGAAGCCGCTTACCGCGAAGGCATGATAACGAGAGCATACCGAGAGCCGGGCATTTACATCTTCGAGCTGTGGGATTGCGTCCGCATGAAGGCCCAGCTTCTTGCGGCCCTCAAGGAAGGCAGACGCGCCATATTTTTGCCACAGCGGTTCCATTCGTGTATACAGCCGCTTCCAGGTTTCCTGGTTTTCCTGCGAATAGAGTTCGTATGGCTGGACGATTTGCATGGCCCCAGCGGCTTGCTGCTCCCCCACGTATTTGGAGGTACCGGTCGTAAGATCAGGCGTGGATATAGAATCCTTCATAAAAGCTCCTTACCAGGTCACGCTTCGAAGCAATGAAGCAGGACCCATTGGACGCCTGCAAGCACTGCTCTTGGTCTACATGTTCAGAAACCCCGGTTTTTAGAGTCGCCCTGAATCAGAATGTTGTCTGGTTTTATGTCACGGGATTTTCCTTTCATGGGCCTCAGGCAGTGCTGTCCTTATCATCTACCGTTTCTACGCCAGCTTCAATGATTCTGGAGACGCCTTGAAAATCCGTTTGGGGCTCGTCTTCTGAGATCTGGGATACTCTCTCGCGAATACAGTCATATTTCTCCTTATCTACCCGGAATCCCTTTATCCGCCAGCAATCCAATTCTCTCCGCCTCGCGTACTTAGGGTGAAAGGCATGAAAAGCGCCGAAAGGACAAAGACAATGAAAAATCGCAATTTCATATTAACGATCATGTTGTTCGCTCTTGCGTTCACCGGACTCAGCTTTGCGGAGAATCCCATGGTGGGCGGCCATTCGATGTCGCCACAAAAGAGCATCATCCAGAACGCGATGAATTCCAAGGACCACACCACCCTGGTCGCCGCCGTCAAAGCAGCCGGATTAGTGGACACGCTCGAAAGCCCCGGCCCCTTTACCGTTTTCGCTCCAACCAACGAAGCTTTTGACAAACTTCCCGCGGGGACCGTGGACAACCTTCTTAAGCCGGAAAATAAGGACGAGCTGAAGAAAATTCTTACCTACCATGTGGTATCGGGAAAGTGGACTGCACGCGATCTGATGAAGAAGATTAAGGCAGGAAATGGCTCAGTTGAACTGACCACCGTCGAAGGCGGAAAGCTGACCGCAATGATGCAGGATGGCAAGATCGTACTGAAAGACGAAAAAGGCGGCACCGCGACGGTGACCATCCCCAATGTGATGCAGTCCAACGGCGTTATTCACGTCATTGACAGCGTTTTAATGCCTCAATAACGAATTTGCCCAAGTACGACTCTCTCCTACGGCGCTCTCAAAGAGCGCCTTTTTTTCGACATTTCTGGAAAAAAGATTTGGCTGTTTGCTCACGGCGACTCGCTGTAACAGACCTCTGGATTCGGAAAGTTGTCACTTTCATCCTCTTCCGTTCTTGGTTGCAAACAACGGAAATCCTTCTCGACGACAATTCGCAGCTCCGTGCCTTCTTGTAGGGGCTGTGTTTGTTCGATCCCAACTTGGCTGGTATTGGCCCATTCCGCGGCCTTCCGCGCGGGAAGCGTAATTAGTATCTCTCCTTCGCGATAGCTCGCGGAAACGGTTGCAGCGTTCTCGCATGTTTTCAGCGAATAGGTGAAAGCATCCGATGCCGCGATTGGCGAGAAGTGTACCGACTCGCTGATCCGTCCATCCGCCATCAGCCTGGAAACTTCTCCCTGAGTGAGTCGGAGCCGGAGCGAATTGCCTCGGATGCGAAGTTTCATGGTGGTAGCAAAATGCCCTAATTTTGCATTCTGGAAGAAGTGAAAGTATTGCAGAAAAGAGCCGAAAGCCAGATTCAAAGAAAAGATGGCCCGCATAAAAAAATCGCGGTATGCATATGAGGCGGCCGGCTGAAGAATCGCATTGTCAAGCATATAGACTGCTCGATTTGAGTTTATCGGCGGCAGAGATTTTTTTGATTTCCCCGGCTTTCAGCTTGCCGCTAGAACTTACATGTACAAGTAGCTCGCCTCTGAGTTGAGGTCCAACCAAGACGTTCTCTCGATTTGTTCTTCGGATACTGGGTTGTGTCCAACCGCAAATTTAATGCAATGGAATAGCTGGAATAGAACGCGTTCGCCGCGCGCCTTGGGATTAATAGGTCAAGGTATACGCGCGAGAGTGGTTAAGTTTTATGACATCAATTACATCCGCCGCCGATGAAGTTGCAAACGCGAAAGCCGCCGAGGTCCGCACGCACTGCCCCTTCTGTGCCTTTCAATGCGGAATTGTGATGGAGATGAAGTCTCCCAATCTTGTGAGCATTTCGCCCGACCCGGACTTTCCCGTGAATCAAGGGCGGATGTGTATCAAGGGCTTCTCCGCCGCGGAGCTACTCAGCAGCGAAGACCGCATAACGACTCCCCTGAAACGGAACGCGCAGGGCGACTTCGTATCCGTGTCATGGAGTGAGGCTTTGGACGAGATCGCTGCGCGCATGCTCGCGCTCCAAGCGGAACATGGTGCTGATTGCGTCGCAGCCTTCGGCAGCGGCGCTCTTACCAATGAGAAGGCGTATCTGCTCGGCAAATTCATGCGGGTCGCGGTGGGCAGCGCGAACATTGACTACAACGGACGCTATTGCATGTCGTCCGCCGCCGCTGGTCAGAATAAAGCTTTTGGGATTGACCGTGGGTTGCCGTTTCCGGTCAGCGATATCGCGCAGTGCCAAACGGTTGTGCTATGGGGAGCGAACAGCGCCGACACGCTTCCGCCGATCATGCAGTGGTTCGAAAAGCAACGGGCGAATGGCGGCAAATTGATCGTTGTAGATCCGCGACGTACCGAGACCGCCCAGGCCGCTCAGTTGCATCTGCAACTTACTCCCGGCACAGACCTGGCCCTGGCCAACGGCATGTTGTATGTGGCGCTCGAAGAAAATCTTATTGATTGGGACTACATCGCGGCCCGCACGAATGGGTTCGATGATCTGCGACGCGTCGCTCTGGATTACCCTCCGGCGCGCGTCGAAAAATTGAGCGGCGTTTCGGAAAAGCACATCCGCGAAGCGGTCCGGATGCTTGCGAAATCCGCCAGCAGCATGGTGCTCTCAGGACGCGGCCCTGAGCAGCAGTCCAAAGGAACCGACACGGTCCTGGCATTCATCAATCTCATGCTTGCTTTGGGCAAAGTGGGACGACCCTACAGTGGATACGGCTGCCTTACCGGCCAGGGCAATGGCCAAGGGGGACGCGAGCATGGCCAGAAAGCTGACCAGCTTCCCGGATATCGGCGCATTGATGTGCCCGAAGACAGAGAAGCAGTGGCGAAAGTTTGGGGCGTGGATGCAAATACGCTTCCCGGAAAAGGCAAGAGCGCCTATGAACTCTGCGATGCGCTCGGCCCGCAGGGCGGCATTCGCGCATTGCTGGTTTTTGGTTCCAATTTGTCCGTGGCCTCTCCCGGACTGACTCACATCAACTCGCGGTTGCGCGAGCTGGATTTGCTTGTGGTCTGCGATTCCTTCATGAACGAGACGGCGCAGCATGCAGACTTCTTTCTTCCCGTGACGCAATGGGCTGAGGAAGACGGCACCATGACGAACCTTGAAGGGCGTGTCATCCGGCGGCGAAAAACCTTCGATCCGCCAGCGGGAGTGCTGAGTGATATCAACATTCTGTGCACTCTAGCGGAACGCCTGGGCAAGGGGCGATATTTCCGCTACGACTCTGAAGAAGAAGTTTTTGATGAGCTTCGCCTTGCTAGCGGCGGAGGCATCGCTGATTACGCCGGTATCAGCTATGAACGAATTGAGCGCGAGCAGGGTGTGTTCTGGCCCTGCCCTTCCGTTGAACACGCCGGCACGCCCCGAATATTTGCAGAACGATTTCATCATGTCGATGGCAAGGCCCGTTTTCACGCGGTGCAACACAGGGATGCCGGAGAGCTGCCAGATTGCGATTACCCGTTTTACCTGACAACGGGCCGCTACCGCGAACATTACAACTCTGGAGCGCAGACGCGCCGGATGGCGACAACGCTTTCGCGAAAACCGGAGCCACGCTTGCAAATGCACTTGCGGCTGGCGCGGCAACTTGGGGTTGCGGATGGCGAGCTAGTGTTGGTGAAAAGTCGGCGCGGCGCGGCGAAATTCAATGTACAGCTTAGCGCCGAGATTCGCCCAGACACGGTCTTCGTCCCTTTTCATTGGGGTGGAAAATCAGCCGCCAATCTGCTCACAAATCCCGCGCTTGATCCGACCAGCCGCATGCCGGAGTTCAAAGTATGCGCGGTGCAAATCAGACCATTGTCCCCGAATAACTTATGAAGAACCCTGACCGGCTGGCGGCGTTTACTCGAGCGCGTACAGAAATAGGAATTCGCGCAAAAAGTTTGTCGCCTAAATAAGAGGAGAAGATATGAACGCACAAGTTGATGGAAAATCCGCCCGCAAATTCAATCTCACCAGCGACGGCAAGGCAACTCGCATTCGCTTGCTTGATTTCAGCAGCGCACCCATGCGGGCCTTTCATCTGTCATGGTTCGCTTTCTTCCTGAGCTTCATGGCGTGGTTTGGAATCGCTCCGCTCATGGCCGTCGTGCGGGATGACCTAAAGCTGACGAAGGGGCAAATTGGGAATACTGTAATCGCTTCTGTCGCCATCACAATTTTCGCGCGCTTCCTGACTGGCTGGTTGTGCGACCGCTTTGGCCCACGGCGAACGTACACAGCACTCCTGCTATTCGGCGCTTTCCCTGTGGCGGGAATAGGCCTTTCCCACAGCTATCACTCGTTCTTGCTTTTCCGGTTACTCATCGGCCTGATTGGCGCTTCGTTTGTTATCACGCAATATCACACGTCCATCATGTTCTCTTCGCGAATCGTGGGCACGGCCAATGCCATGACCGCAGGCTGGGGAAATCTTGGCGGCGGCGTCACACAATGGCTCATGCCGCTGCTGTTTGGCGCCATTGTCGGGCTCGGCGTGGACAAGTTCATGAGCTGGCGGCTGGCGATGATCATACCCGGCGTGCTCATGTTGCTTACCGGGATTGCCTATTACTTCTTCACCGAGGACACGCCCGATGGCCGTCCCTTCGTGCCGAGATCCGGCGGCCAGGCCTTCTGGGAAGCCGCCGCGGATTATCGCGTCTGGCTGCTGTTCCTGTTATATGGCGCTTGCTTTGGAGTTGAGATCACCATGGACAACGTCGCCGCGCTGTACTTTAAAGACTCCTTCCACCTGACCCTGAAACTGGCGGGCCTGTTGGCCAGCCTAATCGGCATGATGAACCTGTTTGCGCGGGCGCTTGGCGGCATGATGGGCGACTGGGCCGGTGGCCGGTGGGGCCTGCGTGGGCGCTCTCTGCTGCTTGGTGCCGCAATTCTTTCGGAAGGGTTGGCTATGGTGTTGTTCTCACGGATGACGCTTCTGGCTCCAGCCATCGCCGCATTCTTTCTCTTTGGAATACTAGTATGTGTCGCCTGCGGAGTGACCTATGCGGTTGTTCCTCTTATTCAGCCGCGCGCTATCGGGTCCGTCTCAGGCATTGTGGGCGCGGGCGGCAATTTTGGAGCGGTCCTGGCCGCTATGCTGTTCAAGTCAGAGAGTATTTCCAGCGCGACGGCGTTCTTTATTCTGGGAAATATCGTTGCGGTCACCGCCTTCTGCGTATTATTGTTGCGCTTTCGCGAAGCCAAGGCTGCAAGCGTTACCACGGAGCCTGTGGCGGCGCTTATGTCGGCAGATTGAGGACCATGCGGGACGACACCATCACTTTGACGGCAGTCCTTTTTGCGGGGGGAGAATCCCGCCGCATGGGCACAGACAAGGCGTTGCTTTCGCTCAACGGAAAACCGCTTTGGTCGCGGCAGCTTGAAACACTGCGCGAATTGGTTCCGGAAGAGATTTTGATTTCCGCCCGCACTCCTCCGGCCTGGTGCCCGCCAGAAATCACAGTTGTGCTCGATGATCAGCCATCGCGCGGGCCATTGAGCGGACTAAGCGCCGTCCTCCATCAGTTGCGGACTACGCATCTGCTTGCCCTGGCCATTGACTTACCGCAAATGACCGCACGGCATTTGCAGAGTCTCCGGAAATTGGCCTCGCCTGGGCAGGGAGTAATTCCCCGAAACGGGGATTTTTGCGAGCCATTGTGCGCGATTTATCCCGCCGCCATTGCAATGATGACCGCAGCCGCGCTCGCGAAAGAGGAACTATCTCTGCAAGCCTTGGTGAAAGAACTATTGGAGAAAAGCTATTTGAGGGAATACGTATTAGCCGGACCGGAACGGCGACTGTATCGTAATGTCAACACACCAGAAGACTTAGCTATACGTGCGTAAAACACCTAGCGGCATGTTTGTTCGGGCCGATTCCATCATTTCTCATCGTCGTGGCAAACTTCTTGACGAACCTGAGCGTTCGTTTGTAACATGAATGTCAGGTTGGCCCTTCGGGGTGGACCTTGGATTTCATGCAGAGTGGCTGAGGGACGAGCCCTAAGACGCCACGGCAACCGGATCGAGATCATATATCTCTATCGCAGGTGCCAACTCTCGCCCGGAACAGTGGGGGAACATGAGATCGAGATGACAGGCATTTTCAGCATCTCGTTTCCTCATTCCTCTTTCCGTTCGGGAAAGAGGTTTCGTATTTTAGGGGCGTTTAAACGCGTCTCGCTCGTCCACAGCGGCATGGAATCCGGAAAGTGAGTTTGCCAATGCCGCATTACGAATTGCGCTGCCGGGAGTGTAATAAGAGTTGGGGAAACCAGCCCCGCTCGATTTGCGAAGAGTGCTTTTCGCCGCTCGAAGTCTATTACGACTATGAGGCGATCCGCCCTCGCATTAGCCGCGAGAAAATTTCTAAAGGCCCCGCCAGCATGTGGCGTTATTCTGATCTGCTTCCTTTGCCTGAAAATTATCAGCCCTCCCTTCCCGTGGGTTTTACGCCGTTGGTGAGCGCGCCGCAGCTTGCAAAACAGCTCGGCGTAAAGTCCAACAATCTATATTTGAAGAATGACGCCGTCTGCCTGCCAACTTTGAGCTTTAAAGATCGTGTAGTAGCCGTTGCTCTGGCGCAGGCAAAGGCTTTTGGATTTGAAATTGTCTCCTGCTCTTCGACGGGAAATTTGGCGAACGCGGTGGCTGCCCATGCCGCGCGCAATGGGTTCAAGGCATGGATTTTTGTTCCCGCGGACCTCGAAGCGGCAAAGATTCTGGGCACGCAGGTTTTTGGCGCTAAGCTGGTTCGCATTTCAGGAAGCTACGATCAGGTGAATCGGTTGTGCTCGCAGATTGCCGATGAGCATCACTGGGGATTCGTAAACGTGAATCTTCGTCCCTACTATGCGGAAGGTTCGAAGACGCACGGCTACGAAATCGCCGAACAACTCGGCTGGCGCTTACCCGATAACGTTGTGGTCCCCATGGCGGGCGGGTCGTTGATTACCAAGATCAAGAAATCGTTTGATGAATTGGTCACTCTAGGTTTGGTGGAAGCGAAGCCGGTGAAGTTCTTCGGCGCGCAGGCTACTGGTTGTTCGCCAATTTCTACTGCGGTAAAAGCGGGCAACGCTGACATTGAACCGCAGAAACCCTCGACCATCGCGCGTTCGCTGGCCATCGGCAATCCTGCCGACGGACATTACGCGATCAGGACCATCACCAAGAGCGGCGGCTGGTCGGAAGATGTATCGGACGCGGAAGTGGTGGAGTCCATGCAACTGCTCGCGGAGACGGAAGGCATCTTTACTGAAACCGCTGGCGGCGTGACTGTGGGTTGCGCGCGCAAGCTGTTGAAGTCGGGCCGCATTTCGCCCGATGAAACGACCGTGCTCAGCATCACTGGAAACGGGTTGAAGACCACCGACGCGCTGGTTGATAAATATGAAGTGGAAGCGCCGATCTCGCCGCGCTTCGCGGAGTTTGAAGCGTACTTAAAGAAAACACTAAACGTGCCTGAAGTGGTGGAGGTTTAATTTGAGCATCAGCGTTTTAATTCCTACCGCATTGCGCCGCCACACTGAAGGCGCGGCAAAGTTTGAATGTTCGGCAAAGTGTCTGGAGGAATTGTTCTCCGCGCTCGACCAGAAGTTCCCTGATCTCAAGCCGCACCTGCGCGATGAAGCCGGACATATCCGCCGTTTCCTTAACGTTTATGTGAATGAAGAGGACATCCGCTTCCTGGGCGGAAATTCCTACGCTTTTCAGGACGGCGACGAAGTACTGCTTGTGCCTTCGATTGCGGGCGGAAGCTGCTAGGCGCAGCCTGCCATCAGCCCGACTGGAATTTCCTGGCGAGATCTATAAAACCTTGTGGTAGAACCGCAGAAAAATATTGTTTCGCCTTGGAACGGGTACCACTTCACCGATTACAGCGACGACACGTAGTTCAGCATTTACTTTGAGAGTTCCGTGTTGATCCACAAACACGGGGTTGGAAAAAGTTGCAAACCCAGGGCTGGATACCGATAGTTCGTATTCACCTGCCGCCAAGGCGGACAATCGAATGTTGCCTTGTGCATCGGTTTTTCCTGTAAATTCCCCTCGATAATTTTTGCTCCGGAGAACGACTATTGCGCCCTCTACTGCTTCCCCGGACTGATTCAAGACATGCAGAGCAATCGCCGCTTTACCTTTTTCCATTTGAATAGATGACGGCTGATTCTGCGAGGAGATCTGAGCGCCCGCGAAAGTTACACTCATTGCTGCCGACAACGCAGCACCAGCGATCCTGGATACCTTCCGAACGCGGGCGCGAAAACCTACCGGGCAATTCTGGGTAATGACGGTCCCATCCGCGCGGCGATAAAGCCGTGCACACAGGCGATCTTGGCGATTTGCGATGAGACGCTCGGCTTCAAGATCGGTGAGCGCGGCGAAATTGTAAACGTCGAGATTGCAGGAGTCGCAGTGGCGCACACGATCATCACCCACCATTTTGTTCCAGTCGGCTGAACAGGGCGACGCGACGCGAACCTGAGTGCGCATATCTGAGGAGAAGCTACACCCTAAAATTGGCATTTTCCAGCCAAAAGTTAACTCCAATCCATACTAATATTTGCAGCCGCGCGGCCGGCGGCGATTCAAGCTTGCTTTTGGCTTGGGTGGGGCATTTCTGCGCTTCCCTGAAACACAAGATCCCTCCACTCCGCAGATCATCGCTTTGCGATGATCTGCTCCGGTCGGGATGACAAATTAAGGGGGCGCTTAGGGAGACATGGATTGAGCGGGAAAAGCTAGAGAGAAGGGCTTCCGAGGGACAGGCGTTTTAGAGAACTCTCAGAATCACGACCGTCATATCGTCGTGCTGTTTCGCTCCGGCAACAAATTTATCGGCGCCAACGAAAATCTGCTGCATCAATTGATTCGCACTCATGCCGTCGCATCGCTGGATGGCCGCGATCATGCGCTCTTCGCCCCATTCTTCATCGGTTGAGTTCATGGCCTCGCTGATGCCGTCTGTAAAAGCAACGAGAGTGTCACCTGTTTGCAGTGAGACTGAACCTTGCTCATAGGCAAAACTTTCGAGTAATCCTACGACAGTTCCGCCAACCTCGAGTCTGGCAACTTTTGCATTCTTGTCATTTTCTTGACCGGCGCAGTGAAAAATCATCGGCGGATTGTGTCCAGCGTTCACGTAATCGAATTTGCGCGTCGTTGGATCGTATTGCCCGTAAAAGAACGTCGCATAACGATTTTCCGAGGATGCTTCATATACCAGCCGATTGATGTTGCTAATCGCGACCGCCAGATTCTCAGACCCGCGCGTGGCTTCTCCGCGCAAAGAAGCCTGCAGGCTGGCCATCATCAAAGCTGCAGCGATGCCTTTGCCGGAAACATCGCCGATGGCCACGCCTAAGTGGCCCTGTGGCAGTGCGAGAAAATCATAGTAGTCGCCGCCGACTCCCAAGGCTGGACGGCAATACCCGGCATAGTCGAGCCCCGCAATGGGCGGAAGCTTCTGCGGAAATAAGCGCTCCTGCACTTCGCGGGCGATTTCAACTTCGCGATTCAGGCGCTCGCGCTGCGCGACTTCCTCCGCCACCGTCCGCATCAAGTCGGCATTTTCCAATGCCAAACCGGTTTGCGCGGCCACCGACTTCAGCAGGCGGACATCGGTTCCCGTGTAGGGTTCTTCGGAACGTTTTGCTCCGAGAGAGATAAAACCCAACAACTTGTCACGCACGGCGAGCGGCAACAATAGTTCGGACTCAAGCCGGGACAGATCATTGCGCTCTTTTTCGCTTACATCGGACTCGCGATATATCCACGAATCGCGGTCTTTCGGGTAAACCATGGCCGGTGCTTTTTCCCGCTGCAAAACTTTTATGGTCCCCGTGGTGCGCGAAAATTCAACGCTGGAAACATCTCCTTCGCCAAGAGCATAAGCTGGCCGGTAGATCTCATTACCCAACAAGACGGCGATCCGCGGGACATGCAGCGTTTCCGCAATCCGCGAAGCCACGGTTTGCAGCAATGATTTTGGCTCAACCATGGAGCGTACCTGCTCGCTAAGCTCGGTGAGTACCTGTTCGGCGTTATAGGCTTCGCGGAAAAATCGTTTATCAATTCGCACTCGGAGGTTATGAGAAACCCTTCCGATGCTGGCCATGATCGCAATGCCAATCAGCATGGCGCCGATCTTCAGCACCTGGCTGTGGCCGGAGTCGCCTAGAAACCCGACCGCAGCCACTACCAGCATAATTACCGCGATCATCTGGATAACGCGCACTCCTGAGGTAGCAAAGGCGTACTGCAAACCCTGCCGCAGCACCACGCGCACATCCATGGCCTTTTGGACCACGATCACATATGCCAGAGTGAGCGGAAAAAGGTTGAGAAGAGAAAAGCCAATGATGACAGCCCATTCGGGTACCACTCGATCCATGTTTGTCTGCCCGAGGAATGAGGCATAGACGGCAATAAAAAAGGCAGGCGTCCAGGCAACGGTGGCGCCCCAATACAAAATCCGCAGCCTGCGTTTTACATCTGCGGATTTGCTGATGCTGTACTTCATAAAGATCGCAGCGAAGAAAGTGCCGATCAGTATGAAGGGGATTATTCGGATAAATGGATTGGAAAGGTAGCGGGTTAGGGGCGCGACCGCCTGATAGTGGTCCAGTTCGCCCACAGAGACAATGATCGCGAGAGTTTGCAAAACCGCATATGGAGCAACCAGGATCCATTGCATAACTCTCCAAACCTTGTCCCAAACGCGCTCCGGAGGAAATGGTTCAGGGAAGTAGCGGCCGAAAAAGAACATAGTGATGGTAAACATGAAGCCCAAGCTCGCGTGATAAACCATGGCGATTTCCCGCCAACCCGCAGGCCATCCCTGGACGATATAGTTTTCGAATAATTGCGGAATGGTCATCATGAGGGCGAGCAGAAGCCATGCCAGGAAGTCGTGCGGGCGCACTGCCACTACCCAGAAACCCAACAACAGGCACAACGCCGGCAACAGGAAATTCAGAATTGCGGTCGCAACGTTCTCCCAAAAGCTTGCATGAGCAAGTTTCACGGGCAGTGCGACGGTGTGTATGGTTCCCTTCGATTCCACCTCCAGTATGATCGGAATGCCCACGCTGGCATGGTTATAAGCGGAGTACAGCGTGGCTTCTCCGCGGTAGGGAACTCCGTTGATGGCAAGCAGCCGGTCGCCGGTTTGCAGGCCGGTTTGCCTGCCGGAGTTTTTTGCGTCCAGCTCATTGCTTGCCGCCTTCATGGCAACGGTTGGAAAATCAAAATGCCTGAGCCGCAGCATAGTCCGCCAATAAGCGCCTTCGTACGCAACGGTAATAACAAGCAGGAACGCCAGAATGAGATAACGGAGAATGGGGCGTTTGGTAGGCACGAATGATTTTAGCTAATGGAAATGGCGAGTATTTTAACACCCACCGAGAGCAGCGCCAGTTCTGCATGGAAGGCTTGTTTTTGGAGGAATTGCGTTTTTGAGCCCATTGCTTTATTATCTAACTAACCGGTTAATTAAATGCGACCACATATTGCTCATCGCCTCGGTTCCCGGGGGAAGCCGGAAGAAAGCCGCGCCGCCATTTTGCAGGCGGCGGCGCGGGAGTTTGCCCGCGAAGGCATTGCTGGCGCGCGCACCGACTCCATTGCCCGCAGCGCGCATGTGAACAAGGCATTGCTGTATTACTACTTTAAAGATAAAGAGTCGCTCTACCGCGAGGTTCTTGACCATGTCTTCAGTGGTCTTGCGGAAACAATCAACGCAGCATTCGAAAGCAGTTTGCCGCCTCGCGAGAAAATCCTTGCCTATGTTGGAGCGCACTTTGATTACATCGCAAACCACGCGCTCTATCCGCGCCTTGTGCACGCGGAATTGACTCGCACTCGCGCTGGCAATACAGCACAGTTTGAGCGGATTGTGCAGCAATATTTTCGTCCTTTATTTGGAAAGATTGCAGATGTTTTAAAACAGGGACAAGCCTCCGGGGATTTTCGCCCAGTGGATGTTATGCAGTTCATTCCTTCCATGATTTCCGTGATTGTGTTTTATTTCAACACCGTGCCAGTCATTAAATTGATGACCGGTGAAGACCCTCTGACCCCGGAACGACTGTCGGAACGACGCGCTGCGGTACTTGATTTCATTTCGGCGGCGCTTTTCAGGTCACCCCTCAATTCGACCATTAGTTCGTCAGTTACTTCGTCCGGAGTTCGCAAAGGAGAACGCAAGTGAATGCCCGCAACCGAGTTTTCATGATTCTAGGCATTATTATCGTGATTTCCGCCGTCTATTATTTCGTTTCCACGCCGCGCTCAAAAGACGTGGTGCTTATTGGCACGGTGGACGCGAACCAGGTCATCGTCAGTCCGCAGATCGAAGGCCGCCTGGCGAAACTGCTGGTGGATGAAGGCACGCAGGTCAAGCAAGGCGACTTGATCGCGGTCCTTGATCCTTCAGAGCTCGAGGCTGAAGCGCATGCCGCTGCCGCGACGATTGATAGTCTCCGCTCGCAGGTTGCCGCTTCGATGGCCACCAGCCAGGCAACGAGCGGTTCGACCACCAGTAGCGTAGCCGGCGCCGACGCAAAATTAGCGTCCTCTCGCGCGCAACTGTTGCAGGCAGAAGCGATGCTGCAACAGATCCAGAGCGATAGCCGCCGCACCATCGAGCTCGCGAAATCCGGAGTGGCTTCTGACCAGCAAAAAGTGCAGGCAGAAACCAATCTGCAAGCGCAGCAGGCCACGGTTGAGGCCTTGAAGCAACAAGTTTCCGCCTCTCAAGCCGATCTGAATACTGCGCTCGCAAATACTCACCAGGCCCATGCCGCAGAGAGCACCGTTGCCTCCACGCGAGCGCAACTTGCCAATACGGAAGCGGCGCTGAAAGAAGCGGAAGTCCGATTGGGATACACGAAAATTTATGCGCCGGTGACCGGTACAGTCTCCGTCCGGGCGGCGCGTGAAGGCGAAGTGCTGAACGCCGGGCAGCCGATTGTCACGATCGTAGACTTCAGTGACACGTGGGTGCGGGCCGCTATTCCGGAGACGGAATCCGACCACATCGGCCTGGGAGATACCTTGCGCGTCCGCCTTCCCGGCGGTACGGAAATTTCCGGCAAGGTGTTTTTCAAATCGCCGGAAGCCGACTTTGCAACGCAGCGGGATGTAAGCCGCCGCAAGCGCGACATTCGCACGATCGTCCTGAAAGTTCGGCTCGCCAATCCCAAGGGAGATTACGTTCCGGGCATGACCGCTGACGTGCTCGTCACGCCAGAGCAGCTCGCTGGTACGGCCCCAACCCAGAAAGTTTCGCAAGAGCAACAACCATGATTACTGATTCCAAATCCGGCACCGGCGCGCAAATCTCCTCTGGAGAGAACGGCGCAGCACGTCCGAACGCGATTGGCGTGGACCACATCGTCAAAAAATATGGTGATTTTACTGCCGTCGATGATGTGTCATTCCACGTAAAAGAAGGCGAAATTTTTGGACTGCTCGGTCCGAACGGCGCGGGAAAATCCACGCTCATCCGCATGATGACGACGCTTATCCCGATTACTGCCGGGACGGCCCGCACCGCTGGCCATGACGTCAGCAAAGAACCTGATGCGGCGCGGAGAGCAATTGGCGTGATACCACAAGCACTCACAAGCGATCTCGACCTCACCGTCGAGGAGAACATGAACATTTACGCCAAGCTCTACGACGTACCGACGGCCAAACGCATTGCTGCCGTCGCGGAATTGCTGGAGCTTGTGGATTTGACCAAATGGAAAGATGCGCAGACAAAGACGCTTTCCGGCGGCATGCGCCGGCGGCTGGAAATTGCGCGCGGACTCGTTCATAGTCCGCGGATATTTTTTCTGGATGAGCCCACTACCGGACTGGACCCGGTTTCTCGCGTCGCCGTTTGGGAGATGCTGATGAACATTAAGGCCAGCCGCAATCTGACCATTTTGATTACCACGCATTACATGGATGAAGCCGACCGGCTCTGTGATCGCATTGCCATTGTGGACCATGGAAAGCTGGTGGCGCTCGACACGCCTCTGGCCCTCAAAGCCAGCGTGCCCGGTTCCAATGTGATTGAAGCGCAATTTGTGAATGCCCCCGCCGATTGGGAGGAGCGGTTGCACAAGCTGAACAACGTGACTTCCGTGCAGCATGAAGGGGCGGGAATGTATCGCATTCTCACGGGTGACGGTTCTCGCACGACCACTGAATTGGTTGAAATGGCGGTCAAGGACGGGGCCTCCGTGAAATCGCTTTCCGTGCAGAACACAACTCTTGATGACGTATTTGTGCACTACACCGGAAGACAGTTGCGCGACGAACTCGTGAAAGCCATGGGCTATGTAATGCCGCCCAGACCAGGAATACAGCCATGAACCGGATATTCGCCATTATCGAACGTGAAATGCGGAAATTTTTCCGCTCGCCTGCTTTGATGATTGTTTCTCTCATCTTTCCGCTGGTCCAACTGGTGGTACTGGGCAACGCCTTTGGCGGAAAAATTCGCGACACGCGGCTGGGCGTGGTGGATGAAGACGGAGGGCCGCAAGCCGTCAAAATCCACGAAGCCTTTGATTCGGTCCGCGCCAACATGAGGACCTTCCTACCGGTGTACCTGAACAATGAGCGGCAGGCGATGCAGGAGGTACGCGATGGAAAACTTAATGGCGCCATCGTAATCCCTCCGCAGTATTCGCGTCGCGTGTATGAGAAGGACGGGCCTCGCATTGCCTTGCTCGTGGACAATACTGACACGTTCATCAGCAGCACGCTGGAAGATGAATTGAATCAGATCACGAATACGCTAAACAATCCCACAGTGGAACCGCGTATTTTGCAGCAAACCGCGCTCGAGATCGTCGAGCTTTATCCGTACATTGAATATATGAAGTATTTGCTCCCCGGCTCCATTACGCTCGCCATATTCATGTCTGTGATGATCGGCGGCGGCATGCTGTACATAGATGACAAGGCCCGCGGAGTTCATGAAGGATATTTGGTTACTCCGATTACCAAAACCCAACTGGTGTTGGGGTTGAACGGCGCCAGTGTGATCAAAGCGATTATGACCGGCGTGATTATTACCTTTATCGGCTGTTTGTTATCGGGAGTAAGTTCGGTCTTCGATATCCGCACTGCCCTTGGCCTGATTCTTATAGTTGGGCTTACCGCTGCTGCGCTCAATACGATGATGTTTCTGATTGTGGTGCGCGTGGATGACCCGCTGGTGCCTCGCGCCATCTTCGGCATTCTGAACACTCTTTTATTTTTCCCCAGCGGCGCGGTCTATCCCATTCAGGCTTTTCCCTGGTGGCTGCGCTGGATCGCCAGCGTTGACCCCTTTACCTTCGCCGTACACGGCTTCAAGTCCCTTCTGCTGAAGGAAGCGGGCTTTAGCGCGATCGTCCCCGATATTATTTATCTTTCATTGTTCGCGGTGATTGCCTTGAGCCTGGCTACGCCGCTGTTTAAGCGGACGCTTTGAGCTGTCTAACTTGGTGGCACGGGGCTAAGCTGTTGTAGGCAAAAAAGCAATCCTTTGATAAAAATTCGCTGAACGAATTTGGCGCTGAGGCGTTCTTCTATGTGAGGGCTGAAATTTAGTCGGAGGCCTGTAACTTGATACGATTGTTCGCCGCCATTTTACTGCTGGCTTCGTCATGTGCTTTCGCACAATCTACGCATTTTGAAACTTCTGTTGTACCACTACCGAATGAAGATATCGCTGCTGTTTGTCATTACACATTAACGATTCCTTCGCCCGAGCATCCCATTCGTGCTGTTTGGGTCATTTTTGATCGCGGACGTGATGTTCATGATCTTTATAGCGATCCTGCGGTGATGTTGCTTGCTCGGAGATTTCACCTCGCCATTCTTCTGCATGGACATTGTCCCGGCAAGGCTCCGGAAGATCATCGCGATATGAACATGCATCCTGTAGAAGGTTTGGGACGAGCTTTATTCACCGCTCTTGATCAGTTTGCCCAGATGAGCGGTCATCGGGAAGTCTCAACTGCGAAACTCATTTTTTTGGGGTTTTCAGGTGCGGGACCGCTGTCGGCGCGATTTGTTGGTTTGGTTCCTGACCGGGTCATCGCCGTGATTCTTTCCGCGCCGGGGCATTATGAGCCGAATGGGATTAACACAGTTCATTTGTCCGCTCGATCGATGGGCGTGCCTGAAATGGTTATTGCCGGAGGGGCCGACGATATATCGGGAACTGCACGTCCCTATGAATATTTCAAAAAATATCGTGAGCAGGGTGCTCCATGGTTATTTGTTTTGCAAAACAAGTCTCCGCATTGTTGTACGGCGAATGTCAGGGACTTAATATTGCTGTGGTTGAAAGCTGTGTTGAAGGAACGATGCGTGTCTTCATGCGAAACACTCGCGGCGATGAATCAGCATCGCGGCTGGCTTGCGTACATAAAGACTCGAGAAACGAATATTAAAGACAGTTTCGGGTTCCAAACTTTTGATGCGACTGACGCAAAGATCCAGAAGTCGAAACGCGGAGTTCCTCGGGAGTGGTCTACAGCAGGCTGGCTCCCAAATTATACAATTGCAAAAGAGTGGTTGTCCTTTGTCGAACAGCCCCGACATCCAATTTTGCCGCTTCGTTAAATGGCATAATGCCGAAATTCGATTTTTTGGGAACTTTTTCTTCCTGCCCGCAATCCATTATGCTTAGAAAGTCATGACACTACTCGACGCCAAGCAATACGATCCCACGCGGGACCGTCGCTTACGCAAGCGCATCATCGCGGCCGTCATTATTGTTCTCATCGTGGCCTGGACGGTCTACCACCTTCGCGATTATCGCGAGCGTCGCCATGTGGGCCAGTTTTTCGCCGCCCTTCAACAAAAGAATTTTAGTGCTGCGTACGGCATTTGGTTCAATGATCCGGATTGGCAGAAACATCCCGATAAATTCAAAGACTACACCTACAGCGATTTCAACCGCGACTGGGGCCTGGGCGGTGAGTGGGGAATCATCAACAACTATTCGGTCGATTGCTCGTTAAGCCAAGGCAATGGCGTTGTTGTGCAAGCGACGGTAAACCATCGCCTCGAACCAGCGAACGTCTGGGTGGACAAGAACGATCACACGCTGTCATTTTCGCCAACTGAAATTCAGTGCGGAAATTGGTGGGGCTGGCTGGTCGAGTAACCTAACGAGAATGCCTGGGGGAGTTAAAAACACTATGCTAAACCTTTCACCCTTTTTAATCTTCGAAGGCAATTGCGCAGAAGCCATGGCGTTTTATCAGTCTTGCCTGGGTGGTGAGCTGGCAATGACGAAAGTCGGAGACACTCCGATGAAGCATGGAATGCCCGCCGAAAAACACAACCGAGTCGCGCACGCGCGGCTCAAGAGTGGGGCAATTGAATTCTCCGCCACAGATTGGCTCCATCCTGCGCGGGCTCCCAAACAGGGCAACACAGTTGCCATGTACGTCCATGCCGACGCATATGACGAATTGAGAAAAATATTTGACGGTCTTGCCGAGGGAGCGAGCAAAGATCTTCTTGATGATCTACGCGACATGCCATTCGGCACCTATGGACACCTTGCCGACAAGTTTGGAGTGCACTGGTTCTTTCAAAGCGAGGGCCGTCGTTCTTAGTGCAATTCTCGCCTTGGTCGAACGGGAAAATCCTTAAACTTTCGCTGCCAGTTGCTCCAACGCCTTCTGCAGTGAAGCTTCATCTCCCACATTTACACAAGTTTTTGAACGATCAATTTGCCGCATCAGACCGCAGAGGACTTTGCCCGGCCCCACTTCCACATAAGCGCTGACGTTTTTTGCGATCATCAGCTTCATGCAATCCACCCAGCGGACCGCTCCTGTTACCTGACGGACCAGCGCATCGCGACTGCCAGCGGCATTCTGCACAAACGCAGCATCCACGTTGCAAACGACCGCAACCGAGGGATCGGCAAATTTGATCGCATTTAAATCCTGCGCCAACCGCTCCTGCGCGGGCTTCATCAGCAAAGAATGAAAAGGGGCGCTCACGGCCAATGCGATAGCTTTTTTGGCGCCTCGTTCTGTGGCGAGTTTTCTAGCGCGTTCGACGGCAGCAGCATGACCTGAAATGGCTATCTGCTCTGGCGAATTAATGTTTGCTGGAGCGCAAATTTCTCCCTGTGCGGCATCGGCGCAAATTGCCGTGACTTTTTCCAAGTCCAATCCCAGGATTGCCGCCATCCCTCCCATGCCAACCGGAACAGCTTCCTGCATATACTTGCCGCGATTTCTCACCGTTCGGACTGCATCGGCAAAAGTAATGGTGCCAGCAGCGACGTGGGCAGAATATTCTCCCAGGCTGTGTCCCGCAACCAGTGATGGCTTCAAGCCTTTTTCGTTGAGCACGCGCCACGCGGCAACTGAAGCGGTAAGGATTGCGGGCTGCGTGATTTCCGTAAGTTTCAGTTGGTCTTCAGGCCCTTCAAAGCACAACTGCGACAGCTTGTAGCCAAACGCTTCGTCGGCTTCCTCGAATGTGTGCTTGGCGATGGGATACTTCTCCGCCAGATCTTTGCCCATGCCGACGGCTTGTGAACCTTGTCCGGGGAACAAGAACGCGATGTTAGAAGTTGAATCTGTCATAAACGAAAGCCGTTAACCTTTTCTTTTTTGGAATGAATATTCATTCATTGACTTGCATATAAATGCAAATTGTGGTATAATACTAAAGAGCATTTTATCTTGAGCTTGCTGTATACCCTTGAAAGGATCTCCTATGTGCTTTGAAAATGACTCCATGCCTCCCATCTTCACTCAGCCTAAAACGCAAGTACATTCAGTGCCTCTCACCTTAAAATCCGCCGACAGATCGTCTTTTTCAGCTTTCCTTGCCAAGCCAGCGCAACCCTCCGGAGCGGGAATAATCGTTTTACCAGATATGCGTGGGCTTTATGCCTTTTATGAAGACTTGGCTGTGCGACTTGCCGAGCAAGGCCATGCGGCGATTGTCCTGGATTATTTTGGGCGCACTGCTGGCACCGGCCCCCGCGACGAAAATTTCCCTTTCATGAAACATATTTTTCAGGTCTCGCGAAAAACTATCAGTGATGACATCATGGCCGCAGCCAATCATCTCCGCACCATTGACGGCGTGGCGACTCGCGGAATGTTTGCACTGGGGTTTTGCTTCGGAGGCCGCCAGGCGTTCTTCGCTTCGGCTGCGCACTTCCGATTGAACGGCGTGATTGGATTTTATGGCGCCCCTAGCTTGTATCCCAACGGTGCGACTGGCCCCACGCAGCACTCTACCGAACTAAGCGCGCCAATTCTAGCAATATTCGGCGGCGCCGACGTTGGTATTCCTCGCATTGACGTCGCTGCATTTGACGAAGCGCTTACGAAAGCTTCTGTACAACATGAAATCATTACTTATCCCAATGCACCGCATAGTTTTTTCGACGTTAAGTACAAGGAACACGCAGAAGCTTGCGCGGATGCGTGGCGGCGAACGTTAAACTTTATTGCCGGCCATCAAACCAATCCAGAGTGAAATTTATATGCTTATTGTTGCAGCCACCGGCCTGATCCCCGCCAGCTCTTTTTCAATAGTTGCGTTGATCTTATGCTCCGCAAATTCCGCAGCAACTCGCAATGCATTCTTGATCGCGTTTGTATTGGACGACCCGTGGGTGATGAAGCACACACCCTTTACGCCCAACAGTGGCGCGCCACCGTATTCAGTGTGGTCGAGCCGCTTTTTAAAATCCGAAAATGCGCTGCGCGAAAGCAGATATCCAACTTGCCGCGAGATGGTTGTTTTCAGTGTCTCGCGCAGGGTGGCGCGCACAAGGTGCACCACGCCTTCTGAAATCTTGAGCGCGACGTTTCCTACAAAACCGTCGGCCACGATCACATCCACTTGGCCGTTATATAAATCGCGGCCTTCGACGTTGCCAATAAAATTCAGTGGAAGCTGTTTGAGCAACTGGAAGGCCTCACGCGTGAGTTCGTTGCCCTTGCTCTCTTCTTCGCCAATGGAAAGCAGGCCTACGCGCGGACTTCGCGTGCCGAACATGCTGCGGCAATAAATTTCGCCCATCACCGCAAACTGTTCCAGGTTTTCAGGCTTGCAATCCACGTTTGCGCCCACATCGAGCAAAACCGCGACTGTCCGAATTGCAGTAGGGAAAACCGCTGCGAGCGCGGGACGGTCCACTCCGGGCAGCATTCCTAAAACGATCTTCGCCGTGGCCATGGCCGCGCCGGTGTTGCCCGCAGTCACAAATCCCGCCGCATCGCCTTCGCGCACCAACCGCAGTCCCACGCGGATGGTAGAGTCGCGCTTGGCGCGCACCGCCTGCATAGCTTTGTCCTCCATCGAAATTACTTCGCTGGCATGGACAATATGAATTGGCAGGGATGCCGCCGCAGAATAGCGGGACAGCTCAGCCCGGAGGATACCTTCCGGGCCGACCAGAGAAACATGAACGCCGTGTTGCCGTGCCGCCTGAATGGCGCCCTCAATTTCGGGCTTCGGTGCACGGTCTGAACCCATCGCGTCGAGCGCTATGACGCTTGGCATGGCAGGGGCTAGCTGGCTTCCTCAACTTCAAGAACTTCGCGGCCTTTGTAGTAGCCGCACTTCTTGCAGGCACGGTGGGGCATCTTCTTCTCATGGCAATTTGGACACTCAGAGAGCGATGAACTCTTCAAAGCATCGTGCGCGCGCCGAGTGGAGGTGCGCTTTTGTGAATGTCGTCGATTTGGATTAGGCATGGTTTCCTCATTTGCCGGGCGAAGTGCGCCACGGCCGATTTCTAATTCTGATGTTCCAACTTACTTCGGATGTCTTTTAACGCCGTCCAGCGCGGATCTACCACCGGTTCGGCGCAGGAGCATTGTTCCACATTCAAATTCTTTCCGCAGTGCGGGCAAAGCCCCTTGCAGTCTTCCCGGCAAGTCACCTTCAAAGGAACGGCCAGGAGCACCTGCTCGCGGACAACATCATCCAGCAGAAGCCCATCTCCTTGATAGTAGCTTACTTCCGCCTCCGCCGCTGTCACCGAAAGCTCTTCCCGCCCGGCGTCCGATCCCTGTGGGCGGTACAACAAATCAAAATCGCGATTCACGTCGTAATTCACCGGCTCCAGGCAGCGCGCGCAAGGCAGTTCCAGCCTTGTCCGCAGCTTGCCACTTACGCGGATGTCCTGAATCGTCCGCTGCCGGCCTTCATGCTCTTCCACCAGTTGCGCGCGGCCGGAGGTTTTTAGGACCGTAACCTGGCGCGCATCCGGGCCTAAATCGAGCGCTTCGGGCGCAAACTCTTCCTTGAAATCAATCGGATGGCGTTCCAGCTCTTTGATTTCGAACCGCATCGATAACTCCCGCAGCCCCCACTGGATACCGCGAAGCGGCGGAAGCACGCACAGAGGCGTAAGTCTTCAAGGGAGCTAGAGTTAAGGATAAAGGGGGTGGGAAAGGGTGTCAAGAAAAGGGTGCAAATTGGTAGTGGCTGAATCTAAATTCAGCCACTACCGTGCAAATTCGAAGGTTAGATTCCCAGCCGTTCAATCGTCAGTGGGTCGCCCTCGCTACCGAAGTATTTCTCCAGTGTGTCCTTGAAAATCTGGCTATCCGGAGCGCTTTTGGCAAACAGAGTCATGGAAGAGCGGAACTTCAAATTGTCCGGGTATCCGAAGATTTGATCAACCGACCGGCCTTGGACGTTCAAAACGAGTTGCGTACATTCTTTGAGCCGAGCACCCAGGATCGGATGGTTCGAGTACTCTTTGGCCTCATCGAGCGAAGAGAGTCCGAACTCTTGCGACATCGGACTCATTCCCAGTCCTTTGAGCTGGGGAAAAATGAACCAGATCCAATGCCCCCGCTTCTGTCCCGCCGACAATTCTACCTGCGCGCGCGCATAAGTAGAATTTTGTGCGTCAACAAATCGCTGGAGGTTGTAGGGATCGTTCGTGCCTTGACAAGCCATAGGGCAATTTTACCGGAGCCTATTGCCTAGCAATATGCTAGATCACTCATAGCTATTCCCTAGGCTTTTACCGCGGACGAACGCCTCCCGAACGCCCTTGCGGCCTACCTTCCCGTGAAATGGCTGGGCGACTTCTAAGCTATATTTGTCTTCATGGGTGCCGCCAGAATGATTGGATCCATGCGTTCCTTTGGGAAGGACGCGTCCGTCTTAAATCAAAAAATAAAGCCGGGGACAACCAGGCGCACGCTATTGTTTGCCGCGCCGTATGCCAGGCTGCTGGTGGTGTTTCTGCTTGTGGTGGTAGTGGATGCCGCCATCGGAATCGCCAATCCGCTCATTTACCGAGAAATCATTAATCAGGGAATACTCAAGGGGGATTCCCACCTCATCATTCAACTCGCATTGCTGGTGGGCGTTCTTGCCATCTTCGACGCGGCGCTCGGGCTGACGCAGTCTTACCTTTCAGCGAAGATTAGCTCTCGCATCGTGCTCTCATTGCGCACGAAACTTTTTGAACACATCCAGCAGATGCCGCTGGCGTTCTTTACCCGCACCCAGACGGGCTCGCTCGTCAGCCGCCTGAACAATGACGTTTCCGGAGCGCAAAGCGCGTTTACTGACATTCTTTCCAACGTCGTCGGCAACATTATTACCGTGACCCTGATCCTGGGCGCCATGTTCGTGCTCTCGTGGCAAATTACATTGCTGGCGCTGGTGCTGCTGCCACTCTTCATTTTTCCGGCGCGCTTCTGGGGACACAAACTGCAGGCCATTACGCGTGAAAGTTATGACCTCACTGCCTCCATGAACAACCTGATGGTAGAGCGGTTCAACGTGGCCGGCGCGCAGTTGGCGAAACTTTTTGGCCGCCGCCAGGATGAAAGCAAATCATTTGAATCGAAGGCCGCGCGTGTCTCCGATATTGCAGTAAAACGCACCATCTACGGACGGCTCTTTTTCACCGCGCTTATCCTGATGGCCTCGTTTGCCAGCGCGCTTACTTATGGATGGGGCGGCGTGCTCGCTGTGCAACACAAACTGGATGTCGGCACGGTGGTCGCACTGGTTTCCTTGCTGGCGCGTCTCTACGGGCCGCTGGTAGGGCTTTCTAATATTCAGGTCAGCGTAATGACCGCGTTGGTTTCGTTCGAACGTGTCTTTGAAGTGCTCGACCTGCCGCCCATGATCCAGGAAAAGCCTCACGCCATCGCTGTTCCTGGAGGTCCAGCCACAATTTCTTTCGATCATGTGTCGTTCCGCTATCCGGCTTCCGCGGACGTTTCGCTGGCATCGCTCGAATCGATTGCAGTGCCCGACAAGATGCCGGAAAAAGTCGTTCTGCACGACGTCAGCTTTACGGCCCAGCCTGGGCAGCTGATCGCTCTCGTCGGCCCGTCAGGCGCGGGCAAAACGACGATCACCCAGCTCGTGCCTCGCCTTTATGATGTGCAATCCGGGTTCGTCGCGGTCGATGGAATTGATGTGCGCGATGCGAAACTCGATTCCCTGCACCAGCGCATTGGCGTGGTGACGCAAGACGCGCACCTGTTTCACGATACGATCCGCGCGAATCTTCTTTATGCCAAACCAGATGCTACCGATGTCGAGATCAACGAAGCTCTACGCGCGGCGCAAATCCTCCCGCTGGTTTCATCTTTGCCTAAGGGACTTGATACGCTGGTTGGAGAACGCGGTTATCGGTTCTCAGGAGGCGAAAAGCAGCGCCTGGCCATCGCGCGCCTATTGCTGAAAGCGCCCGACATCGTCATTCTGGACGAAGCGACGGCGCATCTGGATTCGGAATCTGAAGCTGCGATTCAGCGTGCATTCGAAATCGCGCTCGCCGGAAGGACTTCCATCGTGATTGCCCATCGACTTTCCACCATTCTGCATGCCGACCAGATCTTGGTGGTGCAGGAAGGCCGGATCGTTGAGCGCGGCACTCATGCCGAACTTCTGGAGCAGCGCGGCCTTTACGCCGATCTTTACCAGCGCCAATTCGCTCAAACCGTATTGAATTAAGGCACGAGCACGCGGCAAATTATCTCCCAAATAAAAACGGCTGGCATGCAGCCAGCCGTTCCAGATAAGTGATCCCTGATTAGTGATGGTCTTTGTGTTCCGGCTCCGGATGCCCTCCGCCACCATGCGCAGGCTCGTTATGCGGTGCCATGTTGTGCGGCGCTCCGTTGTGTGGTGCCATATTGTGCGGCTGATTATGCGCGGGCTCATTGTGTGGCGCCATATTGTGAGGGGCCTCGTTGTGAGGCGGATTGTTCGGATGGCCATTGTTGGCATTGCCGTGGAATCCGCCATTGGCAGGTCTGGGAACGTTGGTGTTATGCGCGGGAGCCATCGGCTTCATGTTCTCATGTGGATTTCCAGGACGCGGAACGTTATGCGCGTTCATCGGCCTGCTCATCGCCGGAGCGGACGGCCGTCCATGGTTCCGTGACGCAAAGTTGTCGGGACGCGTGCTGGCCATATGCTCATGCTGCACCTGCACCGGAGTGCGCTCAAAGTGCCGTTCGTGGTCGAAGCGCTCCTGCTCCGCGGTGGGGCGAATATTGCGTCCGCCCGGGCCGTTGTAACTGACCCGGCTCACATTCCGATGGATCACTTCGGTGTGATAGACGTTATGAATCACAGTGACGTTCACGCGAGAGACGGCTGTGTTGTAGAAGAAATGTCCATGGTCCCAGCGGCCGCCGACGAAGCCCACGCCACCGTAACCGTATCCATAGTCAACTCCGCCGTAGAAGCCAACGTGCGGTCCCCAATAGCCCGCGTGCCAGAGATAAGCGCCGCTGGAGAATCCCCAATAGCCAGGTGTCCAAAGAAGGCCGGGTTGTGGAGCGAGTACCCAGGTTCCGGCTACCCAGTAGTAGCCCTCAGGGCCATAAGCCCAATAGCCAGGAGTCCAGATGTAGCCGTCGCCAGGGCAGACCGGCTGCGTGTAAACGGGCAGCACCGGAGGCGCGATCGTGACGGAAATCCCAATCCCCCCAAACGCTGCCGCGGGTAGAACCACCAGCAACGCTGCGAAAATGTAAGTACGAACCGAGCGTAGTAGATGCATTTTCTGACTCCTCGCCATCATCATCCTTCGGTTGCCCGGTAAAGCTTGATGTGCCGGGTTGCGCGGATCAAGCGGCGAATTCTGACTACTCAACCTGTACGTCTTGCAACTCCCAATCCACTAGATGTAAACCCATGTTTTAAAGAGATGTTGCAGCCTGTGGATTGCTCGCAAGTTATTGATTCTTACATGATTGGAGAATGAAAATAAGATTACGAAAGAGACAGCACCAGATTGGATACTGCCGAATCGGCAAAGAAAAAATTACGCGAGTTAAGTTTTCGCGGGATGACTGCGCGGCAACTCATGCGACAACTCCCATCTTCTTTCCAACCTTTTTCAACGCTCCCAGCGCCTCTTGCAATTCATCCTGCGTATGCGTGGCCGTCATGATGGTGCGAATACGCGCTTTGCCTTCAGGCACCGTAGGAAAAGCGATGCCCGTTCCCAATACGCCTTCTTGAAAAAGTTCGCGCGAAAAATCCATCGTTAGTTTGCCATCGCCAAGAATGATCGGCGTGATCGGCGTTTCGCTCGCCGGGGTCGTCTTGCCACCGATGTCGAATCCCAGCAGCGCCAGCTCTTTTTTCCAGAAGCGCGTGTTCTCCCAGAGCTTGTCAATCCGCTCCGGTTCGTTTTCGAGAACATCGAAGGCCGCGATGCATGTTGCCGCAACGGATGGCGGATGCGAGGTGGAAAATAAAAACGGCCTGGCCCGATGGTAAAGAAATTCAATGAGGTCGCGCGTGCCGCAAACATATCCGCCCAGCGCGCCAATGGCCTTAGACAAAGTTCCCACCTGAATGTCCACTCGCCCATGGACATTGAAATGATCAATAGTGCCGCGTCCGTTGCGGCCGAGAACGCCCGAGGCATGCGCATCGTCCACCATCATGATGGCGCCATATTTCTCCGCTAAGTCGCAGAGGGCGGGCAGCGGACCGATGTCGCCGTCCATAGAAAAGACGCCATCGCTGATGAGCAATTTCTTGCCCGGCTCGTTTTTTATGCTGGCCAGCTTCTCTTCCGCCTGAACAATATTCTTGTGCTCGAAGACCAGAATCTTCGCGCGCGAGAGGCGAGCTCCGTCAATGATGGACGCATGGTTCAACTGATCGGAGATAATGAAATCTTCTTTTCCCAACACCGCGGAGACAGTTCCCGCATTGGCCGCGAAGCCGGATTGAAACACGACACAAGCCTCCACATTTTTGAAGCGGGCAATTCTTTCTTCCAGTTCCATGTGGATTTTCATGGTTCCGGCGATGGTGCGCACGGCACCAGAACCGACGCCGTATTTGCGGGTTGCCTCAAGCGCCGCTTCCCGGAGTTTGGGGTGCGTGGTGAGTCCTAAATAATTGTTCGACGCGAGGTTGATGACCTTCTTGCCGTCAAACCTGCATACGGCTTCTTGTTCGTCTTCCAATACGCGTAGATGGAAGTACGTGCCCTTGCTTTTAAGATCACTAAGTTGATTGGTTAGGCAAGAAAGAGGGTTGGAGCGTGCGGCAGGCTGGGCCATGTTCTTAGTTTAATCCGGCGGGTCTAAACTCACACTCGAACACGAGAATAGCCACTATTCCTTCCACTGATTGTCTAACCATTCCTGCCACTTGTTGTCCGAAAATCTTGCCCAGTCCCTTGGTCTGGTCTCAAGGATTATGAAATGCAATCCTGGTATGCGATTCATGATGTTATTTCTGAAACCCGCCGCTGTATCACCGTCGAAAGGACTTCGTATAAGCCACACATTATCTATCCAATGCCAATAACCATAGTTAGTTCCCTGGAAAATCTGTGTGACTTGGTTATATTGTTCGGTGGTTCCGCTGGCCAGCAAGATGAAATGCTTCATGACTTCGGCTCCGCGCCAGAGCTAGCGCTGGACAGACGCGGAGGGTCTGCTTTCAACTCATCTGCTGTAAGTAGCCCATGAATGCTGTCGCCTAATAACCCGTGCTCGATGGCCATTTTGGAAAGGTGGAAATTTTCGGACCGTAGCACGTCTGGTTGTTTGTGCATGAAATATAGGTATGTATAAACAAAGATGACGAATACCACCACGAACGCACCCACCAAAATATAGGTAACAAAAGGCGGCACCTTTATGCACCAAAACAAGATGATCCCTCCAATCAGAATGACCAAGGTCCACTGCAATGGGTTGGTGATGGAGGAACGGGACTGACCGATCTCGGCCAGTTGAAACCACGACTTGATCTGTTCAAGCATTAGTGGCCGTCTATTGTACCCTGACGCAACAAACCTACCACGGGTCGTGGGCGTCTCATTGGACAGCAAGTGGCTGCCATAGCCAGCCTGCGCCAATTTTTACAACTTTTCTATGCTGATATGTTTCTGCATTTGATCTTCATCACGATGCCACACGCCGACTGGATAATTAACTTGTATTACAACTTTGCAGGGAGAACAGTTTGTAGCCGCAACCCTTAAAGTAATTCTGTAAACTCCTGGTTCCAGCAGATGCCCCAAAGAATTCGCTTTGGCTTCTAAGTCGAGACACATTACTCCTCTACCTCTTGGCACGGACGATAGCGTTTCGCCACAATCATGCTTACGATCTGGGTCAGTAATATGTAAGAGATCGCAAAATCTTGGAATATCCTTCCACAACGCTGGCATCGTGATCGCGCTTAGGTGTGCCCACTTTAAAAACATGGGTCGGAATCGCGGAGCTGGAACTGCTCTTCCATCCTCGTCGAGTTTGTCCACACTATCAACAAATACATGGACATCTTGAGCAATTGTTCCGCTCTTGTTCTCAACGGAAAGCCTGTAGTAATGCACCGCAGCACCATTAATCCAAGTTGTTCGATCTGAATAGGGTGGGAACTGGGAGACTTCAATTTGAAGCTCCGGGTGAGTAAAGAATGATCGAATCCAACTCTGAGCGGCCAAAGCTAAAGCCACTACGGTTGCACCAATTGTTCCAATCGCAGTTAGCCAATCTGGGTTAAACACACCGTGCCACCAAGAGGGGAAGGATGACAATCCCTCCGAAAAAATGGACATCAAGAAGAACATAAAAAGCATTCTGCCGCAAGAGGTTAACACAGAAGAAAAAGATGGGGAAGAAAGTGATTTGCGGAGAGTTCGAACACTAACCTGCTAAACTTTTTAAGGTGCCAAGCGGAGAGTTGGCCGAGTGGTTGATGGCACCGGTCTTGAAAACCGGCATACCTTAACGGGTATCGGGGGTTCGAATCCCTCACTCTCCGCCAGAATTGCAACTCTCGGCAAAAGACTCCTTAAAGCAGCCTCGCCGGGCCCATACTCTTCACTGACAGATTGCACGATCCGCTTTAGGAGACGCCCAGCGCCATCGTTGGAGCGGAATACTATATTCAGGTTATTGATTAATTAGAGCAGAAGATGAAATGGTAGTAGACCGTCTCACAAAATTCCCCATTCAAGAAGGTACGAACGCCGTATGAATCAGAAGTTATCCCTATTCGCCACGTGGCAAAAAATGATCGCTTTCTGGATTGGCTCAGCGATGGTGGCGACCGGCGTAATACTGCATTTGCCAATGTTTTGGATGGGCCGGTACACGCACTTCCGCCTCGCCGGAATGCCGATGGGTATCGGCATGTATATCGGCATGGCGCTGATTATTCTTGGCGTTGCGGCCGCTGCGTATGGGCTACTGCCCTTGGCCCGAAAGCAGCACGTTATCGATCTCTCCATCACGCCGCCTGAAGATGCTCCGCTGACCAAAGAACACTGGATCCAGATCGGCTTGCTGGCCATTGCGCTGGTGATTGACGTGATGAAGGCCGCATCTCTGGGTTTCGTCGTTCCGGGCATGCGCGTTGAATATGGACTGAGCTTCTCGGCCGTCGCCGTATTACCCTTTGTCGCGCTGATGGGTACCACGCTTGGGTCGTTCATCTGGGGCGCGCTTGCCGATATTTACGGCCGCCGCGCCGCCATCCTGCTTGCCGCCGTGTTGTTCGTCGGCACCTCGATCTGCGGGGCCATGCCATCATTCAACTGGAATATTCTCATGTGCTTCATCATGGGACTGGCTGCTGGCGGCATGTTGCCCGTCGCGAATGCTCTACTTGCTGAAATCCTGCCGACCAAACATCGCGGATGGTGCCTTGTTCTTCTTGGCGGCATCGGGACCGTGGGCGGCTATTTCGCCACCAGCGAGTGCTCCGCACTACTGCAACCGTTTTTTGGCTGGCGCATCATGTGGTTCCTGGGATTTCCTACAGGCATCGCCCTTGTTGGACTCAGTTCATTGCTTCCCGAATCCGCTCGATTCCTCCTCGAAATGGGACGCGTGGATGAAGCCAAGGCCATGCTGGCGCGCTATGGCTCGGTCATTTCCACGAACCCCGCCAAGATTCCCGCAGGAAGGACCGCTAGCGCGATCACCGGCGAGCAGAAATCCGCCGGTCGTTCGAACCTTGGCTCACTGCTGTGGTTGACTGTCGCGCTCACGCTAACCGCCTTGGCCTGGGGATTGGTAAATTTTGGCGTGTTGCTGTGGCTGCCCGGCAGCTTAATGGCGGCGGGACGCAGCGTCGGTCTTGCCAGCAAACTGATCGCGCGCTCAACGCTCATCGCCGTTCCTACCATCGGGATTACTACATACCTCTACACCGTGTGGAGCACGAAGCGTGTATTGGTTCTGGCCATCGGCATCACAACCCTGGGATTGCTGGCGACGCTTTTCCGCAATAACCACCTTTTGTCGGGGATTTCAAACCCGCTTTTCTCCGTCTCATTGCTGGTTGTCGGCACAAGCGCGGTCATTTCAATTCTGCTGCCCTACACCTCTGAGAGTTTTCCCGTCCGGTTGCGAGGACGCGCCACAGGGTGGATTGCCGGTTGCAGCAAAGTCGGTGGAGTTATCGCGCAAGGACTTGCTACTCTCGCCTTAGTTCCCACATTCTCGTTGGTCGCGGGCGCCATTGCCATTCCAACGCTTGGGTCTCTGTTGATGGTAGCTATCTTCGGCCACGAAACCCGCGGTCTCGATCTGCGCGAGTTGGAAGCGCCCGAGCAACTTCAATACATGGAAGCTGCCGACACTGGGGACTAGCTTTCCGAATCGCCAGAGGGAAGATTTCTTTAAAATAAAAAAGGCCATCCGGGGGGATGGCCTTTCGAGACGAATTGAAATTTACGCCGCGTCTTCCGACCTATCTTCCGGCCTGTCTTTCTCGGCAGCTTCATCATCGTGCTTGTTAAGGCTGTCCTTCACCTTCCCAACAGTATTTTGGATTTTTCCTTCTGCCTGCTTTTCCGTGCCTTTCACTTGAGCTTCCTTATCTCCCGTCCACTCGCCAACCTGGCGCTCCACACGTCCAGCAACATCTTTGGCCTTACCTTCTACACGGTCGTTATTCATAAATAAAATTCCTCCTAGGTTGGTAAAAGCTTACGTTTGCCGTCGGTAAGAAAACATCGGCGAGAATATGTATTTCGTAGAGATAAGTACTGAATCGGCTCTGAGTGCTGTCGTGCGAAAAATGTGGGAATTTAAGGTTTATACAGCAACTTTGTGCCGCATCTTGCGGACAATGGCCCAAACCCCGAGGGCGATAAGCATGACGGCCAAAATCCAAATGAAATGACGCGCGATCAATTGTACAAATTTCGGCCCGAACTCAATGACGAGTAGGGAGAGCAGAAGAAACCTGACAAATCGTCCCGCGAAGACAGCTAGAAAAAAATGCCAGAAGTTCATTTCAAAAACGGCCGCGGAAAGAACAAACAACTTAAATGGCGTTGGCGGAGGCAGCATGGCGGGAAACATCACCGCCCAAAATTCGTGTTGATCAAAGGAACTTTGGATTTTGACAAAGCGTTCCTCAGAAATCCTCTTGCGTAGAAAGGCCTCGCCGCCGGCATATCCGATCCAATATAGGATGCCACTGCCTACAGCCGATCCTGCGGAAGCAAGCAGCGTGTAAAGCCAGAAAAGAGAGTGGTTTTTGTAAACATAAGTCGCCACAAAAGGATCCATGGGAAGGCCGATGGCCGCGCCGTCCAGAACCGCAATTACGAAAACGCCCCATATTCCTAGGGGGCTAAGCAGTGCCCAAAGAAAATGAGTGTAGCGAGTAAGGATATGCCCGATGGTTTTCAAACACTAAAGTGTACGCGAAAGAACTCCTGACTGTTTTCCGATTTGACTAGCTGGAATTGCCTAAGCTAGCCTCAGAAGTCCCCCTTCTGACCGGAGGGAATGAAAGGCAATGGACCATTCATGCAGAGAGCTGTTTCCACCCATTTGCATATAAAGGAAAGACTGCATCCGGGCTTGCTGGACGGTCTGGTGCGGGGCGGCGCGCAAGCGATCGAAATTTTTGCCGCGCGCCAGCATCTTGACTATGCCAATCGCAAGCAGCACGTCCGTGAGATTGCCGACTGGTTTCGGGACAATCCTGTCACGCTCCATTCCGTACACGCTCCGATGTTTGCTGATTATGAATTGGGCCGCACCGGCGCTCCGCCAATCAATGTTGCCTCTAGTGACCGCTCGCAAATCGTCGCAGCCATGGATGAAATCAAGCGGGCGATCGAAGTAGCCGAACAAATTCCTTTCCGTTTTTTGATCCAGCACATTGGAGTGCCCAATGAGAGCTTCGATGAGCGGAAGTTCGAAGCGGCCATGACGTCGATTGAGCACTTGCGGGCCTTTGCCAAGCCGCTCGGTGTCCGAATATTGCTGGAAAATATTGATAATGAACTCGCAACCCCGGAACGGCTGGTGGAATTTATTCACGTCACGCATTTCGATGATATTGGCGTTTGTTTTGACGTTGGCCACGCGCACCTGATGAGCGGGGTTGCAGAAGGCTTTGAGATATTAAAAAAGTACATCGGTTCCACCCATATCCACGACAACAAGAAGGACAAAGATTCACATCTGTGGCCGGGCGCTGGCTCCATTGATTGGAAGCAAACCATGGAACTGCTGCGCACCGCGCCGCAAACGCCGCCAATCCTGCTGGAAATTGAGGCCGATGAAAAGGTAAACGTGATCGAGAAAATGAGTGAAACGTTTGAGAAATTAGAAGCCGTATGAAAATGTTGGAGCGTTGAGGTTTTTGTGATTGAACATTTCTCGGCGCACTCCGCGTTCTCGGCGGTGTAACGATTTTGATTTATGTCATCCCCAGTCACCACAATTGCGGAAATCGGCAAGCACGAAGGACAATCCGTCACCATCCGCGGTTGGCTGTATAACCTGCGCGAAAGCGGCAAACTGCTGTTCCCCATTTTTCGCGATGGCAGCGGACTAATTCAAGGCATCGTTCCCAAGAGCGCCGTACCGCCGGAAGTATTCGACGCCATCAAGGGATTGACTCAGGAATCCAGCGTCATCGTGGAAGGCAAAGTTCGCGCGGATAAGCGCGCGCCCAGCGGATATGAACTGGACGTAATCAATGTGGAAGTGTTGCAGCGCGTTTCCGAGGAAGATCCCTATCCGATCTCTTTGAAAGAACACGGCGTTGATTTTCTCATGGAGCATCGCCATCTTTGGGTGCGAACGCCGAGGCAGGCGTCGATTCTGCGGGTACGCGCGGAGATCATTAAAGCCGCGCGAGATTTCTTCGACGAAAACGGATTCACCCTCACCGATCCGCCCATCATCACTCCGGCGGCCTGCGAAGGCACTACAACTTTATTTCCCGTAGATTATTTCGAAGAGCAGGCATACCTCACGCAATCGGGTCAGCTCTATATTGAAGCAACGGCGCTCTCGCTGGGCAAAGTTTATTCGTTCGGTCCGACGTTCCGCGCTGAAAAATCCAAAACCCGCCGTCACCTTACGGAATTCTGGATGGTCGAGCCGGAAGTTGCTTACGCCAAACTCGATGATCTCATGGTGCTGGCGGAAGACTTCATTAGCTTTATCGTGAAACGATGTCTGGAAAAGCGCCGCGCTGATCTGCAAACGATTGGCCGCGATGTTGCAAAGTTGGAAAAGATTTCCGCGCCCTTTCCTCGCATCACTTATGACGAAGCGGTAAAAATGCTGCAGGAGGCGCATGCCAAGGGTGCGCTGGAAAATAAGTTCGAGTACGGCGGAGACTTCGGCTCTCCCGATGAAACTTATCTGTCAGCCCAGTTCGATAAGCCGGTGATCGTGAATCGCTATCCCGCGGTCGTGAAAGCTTTCTACATGGAGCCCGATCCCGATCGGCCTGATCTGGCCCTTTGCATGGATGTGCTAGCGCCTGAAGGCTACGGCGAAATTATCGGCGGATCGCAGCGTATGGCTTCCTATGACCTGCTGGTAAAACGAATCCGCGAACACAATCTTCCGGAAGAAGCCTTCAAGTGGTATCTGGATCTGCGCAAGTACGGAAGTGTTCCTCATGGCGGCTTCGGCATGGGCATTGAGCGTGCGGTCGCGTGGATTTGCGGGTTGGAACACGTGCGCGAGACGATCCCGTTTCCGCGCATGTTGCATCGGCTTTATCCGTAGTATGTAATTTGTGAGTTGTCATGCTGAGCGTAATGTGATCGTTTGCAAAAACGATTACATGAAGTCGAAGCATCCCTACAATTTTCCGATGAAACGGGCAGGGATTCTTCGGCGCAAAAACCGCGCCTCAGAATGACAAAATAAGGGCAGAATTCATGACGCCTACATCCGCATCCTTCTCCAGTATCAGCCCTAAAAAAATTCGAGTGATCGGCGTGCCGCTCGATCTTGGCCAATCACGCCGAGGCGTAGATATGGGGCCTTCGGCTGTGCGAGTGGCCGGACTGGAAGCCCGCCTGGAAGCGCTCGGACACATTGTCGAAGACGCCGGCAATGTCGCTGTGGCGATTGCCGAACAGAAGAAAATAGGGGACCAGCACGCTAAATATTTGAAGGAGATCACGGCCACTTGCGTTAAGAGCGCCGATCTTGTTCTTAAAGCGCTTGAATCTGATCACGTCCCGCTCGTTTTAGGCGGCGACCACTCCGTTGCTGCGGGAACGGTCGCGGGCGTGGCTGAATTTTACCGGCGCAAAGAACAGAAGATCGGCCTCATCTGGATTGACGCCCACAGCGACATCAATACTCCCGACAGTTCTCCCAGCGGGAATGTCCATGGCATGCCTCTGGCCGCCATTATGGGCCTTGGTCCTGCTGAACTCGGAAACATTTTCAACTTTTCCCCCAAAGTGCATCCGGAAAACTGTGTTTTGGTCGGCGTGCGCGATATTGATGCCATCGAAAAGGAAAACATTCGAAAAGCTGGCATCGAAGTCTTCACCATGCGCGACATTGACGAGCGCGGCATGCGGGTAGTGATTGAAGAAGCATTGCGCATCGCGGGCCGCGACACCGTTGGCTACCACGTTTCACTCGATATGGACTGGATTGATCCCGAAGACGCCCCGGGAGTGGGCACGCCTGTCCGCGGAGGCGCAACTTACCGTGAGGCGCACCTTGCGATGGAAATCATCTCCGACCACGGGCGCATGCTGAGCTTTGAAATCGTTGAGGTAAATCCGGTAATTGACGAGCACAATCGCACAGCGCAACTCGCTGTCGAGTTGGCCGCCTCCGCGTTTGGTAAAAAAATTCTTTAAGATTTTTCGGCTCGGGCTCTCGGCCGATTTGAATAGAAGCTAATCGTTCTCATTCAACCGACTCACATGAGAATCGGGCTACAACGCTTTCAAGCCGTTACAGCCCGATCCGGTCCACTCAGTTTTTGTTTAGTTGGTGCCTGGGTCATTGTTTGACTGCCCAGCTTCCTGTTGCACCTGGGTCGTCGCCTGGTCAGCTTCGTTCTGTTCCTGTTGAAGTTGACTGTCCGCATCGGCATCCGGCTGGGGTGGCGCAACCTCTCCCGCCGTTGTCCCTGTGTCGGGAGCTTTGGGCAGTCCATCCTTACCCTGATCGGTGGCAAGTTGCTTCATTCCCGAATCCACTTGCTGGCGCATCTGATTATTCATTTCCTGCAAGTCGCCGACATCTACCGACGGCTGCAAGCTGGCGGAGCAATCACCCTTCTTACTGCTTAAAATGCTCACCCGCACTTTATTGTTGCTGTCGGCCTGATCGTCAATCCGGCTGATGACGTCCCCTCCACTCAGCTCGCACTCCTGGCCATTCGCATCCGTGACATCCAGATTGCTTGCCACGACGAATACTCGCGAGTTGGGATCAAGCGCCGCCGGAACCTGATTATCACTTGTGGTGGAGGTTCCGGATGATGAAGCTGCCTGCTGTTCTTCAGCTAGCTGTTGTTTTACTTCGTCAGAAATCGCCTGCTTCACTTGCGGCGAGAGTTGAACTGTACCTTGAGTCGGCGCAGCATCATCGTCGCCGTAATCTGCCGGCGCTGCATTGGCTGCAGATTCCTGCTGGGCGTCATACGCTAACTGCAAATTGGCGGCCAGCAGATAGTCGGTAAGCCAGAATGATGCACTGGGATACACGGGAGCCGGAACGAGATAGTAGTTGTAAGAGCCATACCACGGGCCGCCCCATCCCCAGGAAAAATATACAGGCGCAGCCCAGGGACGATAGGCCCATCCGTAATACGCGGGATGGTAGTAGAACGCTGGCGCATAGCGATAGTAAGGACGTCCTCCCCAAGTGATGGTGCGATACGCATAGGCGTAGCTGTGCCCGCCGTACACATACGTACGCTGGATATAGACGTGGCCGCCATGGTTGACGTAAGGACGTTCAGAAAAACCCAGGCGCGGCCCCATGCTTACGACGCGCCGTCCACCAGCGTAAGTATGAACAACAACCCGGTCGCCGCGAATCCCGCGCTGCACGTCCATTCCGTTAGAGTGAAATTCTCTTACGTTGCCATTGTGGGCAAACCGCGCTGAGCCGCCATCGCGAAGGTGAACTTCGCGCATCTGCGAACCGCGGTTCTGCGGATGACCGGGTCCCATCCTACTGTTCTCTCTTGATGGGCTGCCTCGCATCGCAGGCTGATTGTTGTTGTGCATGCTGTTCTGCGGACCGTTGTGCATGGCCGGCCGATTGTTATTGTGCATGCCATTCTGTGCGCCGCCGTGCATGGCTGGCTGATTATTGTTGTGTGTATTGTTCTGCGTGCCGCTATGCCTGGCCGGTTGATTGCTGTCATGCCTTGAGTTCGCTGAGCCGCCGTGTTGGTTGTTGTTGTGCTCTGCGGCGGCATGGTGTTGCGGAGGCTCGGGCTTCTTGTTCTGATCTTGATCAGCGGCTGCCGCGAGTGCAACCGCAACGAACAGAAACAGGATCCACTTGCAAACGCTGGCCCTTATCATCCTTGTGAAAATCATTTCCAGCCTCCTTGATTCGACCACTTGACTTGCGAAATATCTATCACAACTGAACTTTGCTGTATTGCCTATTTGGCCGCAGATCATATCAAAAGTCTGCGGTCCACCCAAGTTACCATTTACGCACGCATTCCGGCTTCCGTGCGAGATTCGAACCATTGGGGCAAACAAAAAAGCAGAGGCCATTTGCCTCTGCTTTTATGCTGCGAATCTTAATTCGCTAATCAGCCGGTGCGTTATTGAGTGACTGTTTTTACAGCATCACCCACTTTAAATCCGTTTCCTGAGACCACGCTGCAAACCGAAGAAACGTCATCAACATCGGTTACCTTCACCACTCCCACCGGAGAAGTCATTCTGCGAATCACTTTGCCAGTGGACGGGTCTTTAATCTCGTGCGTTACCCGCTCGACATTGAGCTGGTCGCCAACTTTCACGCCGGCTTTTCCGCCAACGTTCAGTACCACTTGTCCGCCATCCACTGCCGCCACCAGACCTTCCACGATGACTTGGCGAATCTCTAGCTTTGAATTGTCAGAGACCAAGCCCGCGCTCAACTGATCGGTAGCCAATTTCGTGGCTTCACCGATGATCGTGCTCTGGAAATCGCTGCTGCCAAAATCTGCGTGGCCCCCACCAAAACCACTCCAGTTGCCGCCACCACCCAGCAAAGACGTGCTCGACCGGGAAGATTCTCCCTTGCCGTCGGCGACGCCTAAAATTTCGCCGGTATCAATGTCCACCAGGCGGGCGGAAATTCCCACGATGGCTTTGGTTTTCTTGTGCCCGAAGCCGCCCATGCCAACGCCATGCCAGTTTCCGCCGCCGCCGCCGATATTCCGGTTCTGCGTTTCGTCGCCAAACTGCGTAATACTGCCCACGATAATCGCATCCACGCCCAGCAATTTGCCGATCTTTGCCGCTGAGGTAGGGTTGGCCCGGTCGCTGTTGGAAAAATTCTGTTCCGCCATGATCTTGTCAATCGCTTTGCGTTCGATCACCGAATACGTGCCGTCTTTTACAAGATCGTTGACCAGTAAATCGGAGATGCCTTTGCCTATGTCAACATCCTGGCCAAAAATCGCCGACGACGAGCTGTGTACCGTGGCGTAATCAAAATCCATGATGGCTACACGCTTCTTGCGCTGCGCTCCCGCCAATGCACTCGCGCACACAAGACTTATCAATGCCGCTGCAAGTAAAGCTTTCTTCATGGTGGTCCCCTATATATGGGTTTTTACGGAGAAGGGAGGGCTTGTCCCCGTGCTGCGGTGAAGGGTATCGCGAGGTGCAGCCATTGTCAACGATGATTCGGCGCTCTTATGCAAAAATGGAAGCGGACTTATTACCGAAAATGAAAAAACTTCGAGTTGGGATTTTATTTGGTGGACGCAGCGGAGAGCATGAAATCTCTTTGCTCTCAGCCGCATCCGTGTTCAAGGCAATTGATCAGAGCAAATATGAAGTAGTGCCCATTGGCATCACCAAGGAGGGACGCTGGGTGACGGCTGGAGACGCCGAGCGTTTGCTCTCGGGAAAGCCAGTCGAGGAGTCTCGCCACTTACGCGCAGGCGATCCTGAAGCCACGCCGGCCGCCGCTGTTTTGGCCAGTGGCGAAAGCGTAGTGGTGCCGCCGGAGCCGCACAAACCAGGTTCGACGCTCGCGCCATTTCAGACCGACAGCCCCGTCCGCCGTGCCGCCGACCGTGCCATTGATGTGGACATTATCTTTCCCGTACTGCACGGAACTTTCGGCGAGGATGGCACCATTCAGGGATTGCTCGAACTGGCGGACATTCCTTACGTCGGCGCGGGAGTGCTAGGCTCCGCCGCAGGCATGGACAAAGACATCATGAAGTCACTTTTCATCGCGGCGGGGTTGCCGATTGTGAAGCACGTCACCATCTTGCGCGGGGACTGGGAAGAAGCCCCAAAGAAACTCCAGAAGCTGGTGGAAAGCAAACTGAAATATCCGGTATTCGTGAAGCCGGCGAATTTAGGATCGTCGGTGGGAATCTCCAAAGCGCGCGAGCGTAAAGAACTCGGGCCGGCCATCGAAGAAGCTGCTAAGTTCGACCGTAAGATTGTGATTGAGCAGGGCGTGGGCGGCAAGAAAAACAAGGCCCGCGAAATTGAATGCTCGGTGCTCGGCAATGACAAGCCCGAGGCGTCGGTCCCCGGAGAAATTGTTCCCGGCAAAGAGTTCTACGATTACACCGCAAAATATCTGGATGAAGGTTCCGAGCTGATTATTCCGGCTAAGCTGACCAAAGCCGAGACCAAACAATTTCAAACTTTGGCGATTCAGGCATTCAAAGCCGTGGACTGCTCCGGCCTGGCCCGCGTGGATTTTCTGATGGATCCGAAAACTCGCAAGATTTACCTGAACGAAATCAATACCATGCCGGGGTTCACTTCGATCAGCATGTACCCGAAGTTATGGGCAGCGACGGGATTAAGTTATCCCAAACTGATCGAGCGCTTAATCGAACTCGGCCTGGATCGCCACGCGGACAAAAAGAAAAACCAGTACAGCCGCTAAAGCTGTACTGGTCTTTCCGCGATTATCGATTCGAATCGAACTCTACCGCTTTACCGCCGCAGACCTCGCGGCATCGGTTCCAGTGGGCATCGTCGTCACTCGCGCGCCTTGGCCTTGAGCGGCGGCTTGCCCCTGGGCAGCAGCCTGCGCCGTCGGCGGAATCAGTCCCATCGCTTTGCGCACTTCGGCTTCGATCTTTACCAGAGAATCTTTATTTTCCTTGAGAAATGCGCGCGCATTCTCGCGGCCCTGGCCGATGCGTTCGCCCTTGTAGCTGTACCAGGAACCAGATTTTTCCACGATATTCTGGGCCACCGCCAAATCCAGCAGATCCCCTTCACGAGAAATTCCTTCCCCGTAAAGGATGTCGAATTCGGCCTCGCGGAAAGGCGCCGCGACCTTGTTCTTCACGATCTTGACTCTGGTCCGCGAGCCAATCATCACATCGCCTTCTTTAATTGCGGCAATGCGACGAATATCAATTCGTACCGAAGAATAAAATTTCAGGGCTCGGCCACCCGTGGTCGTTTCAGGATTGCCAAACATGACGCCGATCTTTTCACGAATCTGATTAATGAATACCAGGCAGGTGTGCGACTTGGAAACAATTCCAGTCAACTTGCGCAGCGCTTGCGACATTAGCCGCGCCTGCAAGCCCATATGACTATCGCCCATCTCGCCTTCGAGTTCCGCCTTCGGTACCAGCGCCGCCACTGAATCCACAATCAGCACATCAATGGCATTGGAGCGCACCAAGGCTTCGGCAATCTCCAGCGCCTGTTCGCCATAATCGGGCTGAGATACCAGCAAATTGTCCACGTCCACGCCCAGTTTCTTGGCATAGATCGGATCAAGCGCATGTTCAGCGTCCACGAAAGCCGCCATGCCGCCCACGCGCTGTGCCTCAGCAATCACCTGCAAGGCAATGGTGGTTTTGCCGGACGACTCAGGTCCGAAAATTTCAACCACGCGCCCGCGCGGGAAGCCACCCACACCAAGCGCAGCGTCGAAAGATACCGCGCCGGTAGAGATCACGGAAATCGGCACGACTTCCTTCGACCCCAGACGCATGATCGAGCCCTTTCCAAATTGCTTTTCAATCTGTGCCAGAGCTAAATCAATTGCTTTTACGCGTTCATCCGCCATGGTGGGGCTCCTTGAATAGTTCTTAATGATTACTAAAGGCGGATTATACATAGACGCGAAAGCGAATGAAAGGCGAATTTCCACTGGCGGGATTCACCGAGCAGGTTCGTGCGTCACGATTTTCGCCCCAATCGGGGACCATTCTGAAAATTTGACCAGCCATTTCCGTTTTCGATACAGGAATTTTCCAGAGCTATCAATTCGCCCATCGAGTTGCGCAGTTTGCCCTTATGATTTTGATCAGCCGGAAGCGCACCTTCGAATTTGAAATCGCGCGGTTCCGGCATGTAAGCCGTCAGGGACCCCCTGGAGTCCCTGCTCCCTTGAGTGCCCCGGCCGCCCCGCCGGAGCATTTTTATAACAACGATTTTCCCCTGATAATTACAATTCCGCGCGCGAAGCGGGCCCCCATGCTCATGGCCGGTGCGTGGCGTGCTACAATTGGGCGCGTTCCCAACGATTTCCTGATAGTGAATCCAAATATTTCTTAACTTAAAGCAGCAGCGGACAATTGCGCGTGGCCCCACAATCTTCCAAGACTGAACCCATTACTTACGCCGATGCAGGCGTTGATATTGATCGCGCCAATCGCACCAAAAAGCGCATTAAATATCTTGCCCACAAGACCTTCAATCGCAGCGTGTTAAGCGAAATTGGGGGTTTCGGCGGGCTTTTCTCTGTTGACAAGACCAAATACGTGGATCCCGTGCTGGTTTCCAGCGTGGACGGGGTGGGGACAAAGCTGAAAATCGCCTTTGAGATGGATATGCACCAGACGATCGGCGCAGACTTAGTGAACCATTGCGTGAATGATATTGCCGTGCAAGGCGCCGCTCCCTTGTTCTTTATGGATTATCTCGCCACCGGGCAGTTGCAGCCAGAAGTCGCGGAAAAGGTGGTCGAGGGATTGGCGACCGCATGCAAAAGCAACGGCTGCGCGCTCATCGGGGGCGAGACCGCCGAAATGCCGGGGTTTTATCCGAATGGCGAATACGACCTGGCGGGCTTTATTGTTGGCGTGGTCGAGCGGGAACGCATTATCACCGGAAAAACCGTGGAAGCCGGTGACATCATTCTTGGGTTGCCCTCGAATGGCCTGCATACCAACGGTTATTCGCTCGCGCGCAAATTGTTATTTGAGGTAGCCGGATACACTCTGGACACTTACGTCAATGAATTGAAGGGCAAAGTCGGCAACGAACTGCTGCGGACGCACAAGAGCTACTGGCCCATCATCCGCAAGCTGCTGGCAGCCGACTGCGTTTCGGCACTCGCACACATCACCGGCGGCGGCATTACGGAAAACCTGCCGCGCGTTCTGCCCAAAGGAGTGGCTGCGGTCATTGAGGTCGGTTCCTGGCCCGTGCAACCGATTTTTGAGCATCTACAAAAGCTGGGTAATGTTCCTCAGGATGAAATGCTGCGAACGTTCAACATGGGCCTGGGCATGTTGCTGGTGATCCCCTCCCAAAAATTCAAGAAGGCCCAAAGCGTCCTGGAGCGCGCGGGCGAAAAAGCCCACACCGTTGGCCGCATCGTCAAAGGCGATCGCAAAGTGATGTATACGTAGTCGTGAATCCCCTGTGATCTAACGCTCCTGCTTAATCGGCGGAAATGATGTAAAGACACCCGCATTTCGTTGCGGCGGTACAATATCAACACACATTTTCTACAATAGCGGCGGCTTGCGATTTTTGATTTCCGGCTGAAGCAACACCTGGCGGTGGATGTTTCGCTGAATAGCCATTGTTCCAGAACTTAATCTAGAAGTGATTGACTGTCATGGATATCCGGGAAATCGCGAAGCGCGCCAAAGTCTCTACGGCCACCGTCTCTCGCGCCATTAACCGCGTTCCCACCGTCAACCCGAACCTCGCCAAACGGGTATGGAAAATCATCGAGGAACTGGACTACTACCCGAACACGCAGGCGCGAGCGCTGGTTTCCGGCAAGACGCGAATTTTCGGGCTCATCGTTTCCGAAATCACCAATCCATTTTTCCCCGAAATCGTGCAGTCGTTCGAAGATATCGCGGTGGAACACAACTACGAGATTTTGCTTACCTCGACCGGTCATGATCCTAAACGGATGGAGATTTCCGTCCGGCGGATGATTGAGCGCCGGGTGGAAGGCGTCGCTGTTTTGACCTTCGGCATGGAAGAATCGCTTTTGGAAGGACTTCGCTTCCGCAAAGTGCCGCTGGTATTCGTGGACGTGGCCCCGCAGTTGCCACGGATGAGCAACATTCGTATTAACTATCTGCAAGGCATTCGGCAAGCCGTACAGCATTTAGCCGCGTTGCGGCATACCCGCATCGCGTTTGTCACGGGCCCTTTACAGTTGCGCTCGGCAGTCGTCCGAAAAGCGGCGTTTGAGGAATCCATGCGGGAAATCGGACTGGAGATTGAATCGCAACTCATCGTGGAAGGCGACCATACCATGGAGGGAGGAATGAAAGCGCTGATTAAACTGGCTGCTTTAAATCCTCGCCCGACTGCCGTCTTGTGCTCCAATGACATGACCGCGATCGGGGTCATGCGCGAGGCCTACGATTATGGCATCTCTATCCCGGAAGAGCTTTCCGTGGTGGGATTTGACGACATACACCTATCTGAATTCATGATTCCTCCTTTGACTACAATTCAGATGTCGCAGGCGGAAATCGCGCGGCTCGCATTCCGGGCGTTGAAGAACGAAGTGGACCGCGAGGTCCCCGCCGCGGAAGGAACAGAATATTTATTGGACACGAACCTGCTGCTGCGGAAATCCACGGCGCTCGCACCTAGCAATACTCACGGTCCCGCAGGCGCTCGTGACGTTGGAGCTTCCTAACTGCAAACTGTCACTCTACACTTCTTGGATTTGACAAAACGGGAAGGGTATTCTACTTTTCGGAGTTCCGGTAAACGATTACTTCATTTAAGAACAGGCTTTCTCGCATAGCGCGACAAATCGGCACAATAAAGATCAAAACATAGGAATCTGGAAGATTTATGACAAACAAAAAAATGACCATGGGCGTAATTGTCGGGAACCGCGGCTTTTTTCCCGATCATCTGGCAAAAACCGGCCGGGAAGAGATACTACGGGTGCTGGCCGCCGCCGGGATGGATGTAGTTTCTCTCACTCCGGAAGAAAGCAAGTATGGAGCGGTGGAGACCCGGGAGGAATCGCGTCGCTGTGCCGAACTATTCAAGAAGAATCGAGACCGCATTGACGGGATCATTGTCACGCTGCCGAATTTCGGCGAAGAACGCGCCATCGCCGATACCTTGCGTCTTGCTGATTTGCGGGTGCCGGTATTAATCCAGGCTACGCCGGACGATCCCAAGAAGATGACCATCGCTTTCCGCCGCGACAGTTTCTGCGGCAAGATGTCGGCCTGCAACAATCTCCGCCAGTACGGCATTCCCTACTCCATTACTACGCTTCATACCGAAGCTCTCGACTCCCCGGAATTCGCGAAGGATTTGGAATGGTTCGCGGGAGTCTGCCGGGTAGTGAATGGTTTCCGCAATTTGCGCGTGGGAGCCATTGGCGCGCGTCCCACGGCATTCAACACGGTGCGTTATAGCGAGAAGATTCTGGAGGCCAATGGCGTCTCGATTGAAACGCTCGACCTCTCCGAAGTAATAGGCCGCATTGAGCGAATGAAGGATAGTGATGAACATGCTCAATCCAAACTGGCAAAGATCAAGAGTTATGTGGACTCGGCAAATGTACCTGCCCCGGCGCTCATGAAGATGGCCAAACTGGGAGCAGTCGTGGACCAGTGGATGGCGGCGACTGAAGTAAAAGTCAGCGCGGTGCAGTGCTGGACTTCCATTGAAGAAAATCTCGGCGTGGTGCCCTGCACCATCATGAGCATGATGAGCAACGAACTATTGTCGAGCGCCTGCGAGGTGGACATTTGCGGCGTGCTGGGCATGCATGCGCTGCAACTGGCCTCGCAAACCCCCTCGGCATTGCTTGACTGGAACAATAACTACGGCGCTGATCCGAACAAAGCGGTGTGCTTCCACTGCTCGAACCTTCCAAAACACTTTTTCCGCTCGGTGAAGATGGACTTCCAGGAAATCATTGCCGGCACAGTCGGAAAAGACAACACATTTGGAACATGCGTGGGCCTCATCAAGCCGGAAAAAATGAGCTTTGCCCGTTTCTCCACCGACGACACAGCGGGGAAAATGCGCGGCTACGTTGGCCAGGGCCGGTTCACCGATGACCCGCTGAATACCTTCGGCGGCGCGGGCGTGGTTGAGATCCCGGACATGCAGCGCCTCCTGCACTACATCTGCGAGAACGGCTTTGAGCACCACGTGGCCGCGAATTTGTCCACGGTGGCGGCGTCGGTACACGAAGCTGCTTCTCGCTACCTGGGTTGGGACATGCACTGGCACGACGGGCCAGCCGGAGTCGCATAATGGCAATCGTCGCAGGGGTGGATTTCGGAACTTTGAGCGTACGCGTCTCGCTCGTGGATAGCGAACGCGGTTTACTGACCTCCGCAATCGCGGAGTACCCCTTGCACCGCAAGCGGGAAGATCCTGAGTACGCCACGCAATCGCACGAAGATCAGATGCGAGCGCTCGCCGCAGCCACGCGCGACGCGATAAAAAAGGCAGGCATTCGCAGCGAGCAAGTCGAAGCCATCGCCCTCGATACAACCGGATCTTCGGTCATTGTCGTTGGCAAGGACATGGTTCCGCTGGGCGAATATTATTTGTGGTGCGATCACCGGGCCAAGGGAGAAGCTGCCGAAATCACAGAAGCCGCGCATCGCGAAAAACTCGAAGCGATCGAGTGGTGCGGCGGGGTCTATTCCTCGGAGTGGGGATTCTCCAAGCTGCTGCACTGGCTGCGGCATAATCCGGAAAAGCGCGAGGGGTTCGTCTCCGCCTTCGAACATTGCGACATGGTTGCCGCAACCCTATGTGGCATCACCGATCCGAAGAAAGTAAAGCGCAGCATCTGCGCCATGGGGCATAAATGGCTGTGGAACGCCAAGCTCGGCGGGCTGCCGCCGGAAAAATTTCTGGTTTCCGTGGATCCCTTGCTGGCGGGCGTGCGCGAAAAGCTTTCCGGAGAGTACGCAACGTCCGATCAAATTGCCGGGAAACTTTCCACAAAATGGGCGGTGCAGTTGGGCCTGAAGCCGGGTATCCCTATTCCTGTTGGCGCATTTGACGCCCACTGGGATGCCATTGGCGCGGGATGCCGTACTGACGACATGGTGAACGTGGTCGGAACTTCGACCTGCATTATAGGCATCACGCCTTCGGTCAACCTGGTTCCCGGCGTATGTGGGGTGGTGCAAGGAAGCGTGCATCCGCAACGCACCGGCATTGAGGCGGGACTCTCCGCCGTGGGAGATATTTTCAACGCCATCGCCACTCGCGCGGGCTCCAGCGTCGAAAGCCTGAGCCAGGGACTGGAACAATACCGCGCCGGACAAACCGGATTGCTGCGCATGACCTGGGACAACGGCGACCGCACCGTCCTGGTGAATCCGAACCTGCGCGGCGTGACCCTGGGATGGAACCTGCAAAGCACTGCTAAAGACGAACTCTTTGCCGCGATTGAAGGAACCGCTTTGCACACGCGAGTAATTCTCGACCGCATGGCCGAACACGGAGTGAACATCAAGCGAGTCATTAACGCCGGGGGTATCCCGCAAAAGAATGATGTGCTCAACCGTGTATACGCCAATGTTTTGGGACGGCCCGTGCTGGTGCCAGCAAAGAGCGTGGTGAGCCTGGGATCGGCGATCTTCGCATTTCTAGCGGCGGGAACTTTCAAGACCGTGGAAGAAGCTCAGGAAAAAATCTGCCCGCCGCACAAAGTTTATGAGCCGCAGAAGTCGGAGCAGAGTGTGTACGATGAACTTCACGCGATTTATAGCGAGTTGTACTTTACGCTGGGGCAGCCGAACCAATCCTTGGGAAATGTCCTGCCCCAACTGATTCGTTTGGCGGAATCCGCAAACCTGAAAACGGGCACTCCCGCTTAGTTGCCAACCAAGAAACACTTTTAGGCGCAGACGCCTCCGTCTGGGCAAGCGAGCATCACTCGCATATTGCTTGAGCTTCGTGGAACCGGGCAGACGAGTGCGGCCGCCCTACCCCGTACAGATAGACTTCCGGTATCCCATACTCTCATTACACAATTTTAGTGTTCGCTTACCGCGAAAACAGCGCCATGATTGTGCGTTGCGGCGAATGGAGAGTTAATTTCTCATAGTATCCAGGCGGATTTTTTCGAGCAGAGGAACAGAGAAGGAGTATCGCAATGCCCACAATTTTCGCGCTCGATCGCACATCACAACGGTTGGAGCTTGGCAATGGCAAATGGTTGCGGGCCCCCGGCCTAACCGGCAATGCAATTTGGCGTACGCCCACGGAGCATAAAGCGCTTCTTGCTGGTGCGCCACCCGATCAATTGACCCGGGCCCTTGTCGAGGCAGGACTCAAACGCGAAAACGGATTTCTGTCATTGGAGGAAATCACTCCAAGCCCGACGCCGAGATTGGCGAAGGCAGTTCTGGAAAGAAGCTGGCACCACAAAGTCCTGGTCGGTACCACAATCGCATCCGACGAAGTGGAATTTGCCATCTACCGCGATGAAGACGGAATCATCAGCCTTCATTTGCCTATACCGCTGCCCGCGGTAAACAAGGCTGTCACCGCCAGTGTTGCAGCACGGCGCGGCGCGCATGGTAAAGCCTCTGCCGCAGCGTCTGCGAAGCGGTCCGCTTCTTTGCCTCCGACCCATCATTATTGGATCAAGCTACGCACTCCGCAAGCAGCCCCGGCGGGAACAGTGACGCCAAAACAAATGGCGATGCTCGGTGGAATCGGCGGAAAAGTGATCCAGTTCGTGAAGAGAAAGGTTTTGGGAGGATTGGCTGGAGACGCGGTGTATCTGGCGGCCAAGGCGTGGGAAGCTCTTTATCGGAAGCCGCAGGGATTTCATGGAGGCGCTACGGCGGCCGCACTGTTGGCAAATCCTCCAGCGCCAGTTTCCGACCTTTCTTCATTCAAAAATAAAAAGACCTTACTGTTCATTCATGGAACGACCAGCAACACCTCGGGTGCTTTTGCCGGACTGTCACAATTCTCGCAGGCGGGCAACCATCTGTATGAAAAATATGAAAACCGGGTCATTGGATTCAACCATCACACGCTCACCAAGAGCGTGGCGCAGAATGCGATTGATTTCTACAACGGCCTCCCGGCAGGTACTTACCAATTCGATGTAATCAGCCATAGCCGCGGCGGGTTGCTGGCACGTGCTCTAAAAGAGTTAACGCCCGCGCAGTTGGCCGAGCTGGCTGATTCGCCTGGATGGAATCCCCCATCTGGAGTCAGCGTTCAAATTGACAAGATCATGTTGGTGGGAACTCCCGACATTGGTACACCGTTGGCCGACCCAAATGATTTGCCGAAAGCGGTGAGCCGGCTCGCTTCTATCTTGAGTTCATTCAGTCAGGGCGTGGCGGAAATTGGGCTGGGTGCTCTGCTCACGATTTTTGGTGGGATCGTGGAAGGTGGAATCGGCGCGCTGCCGGGGCTGGAAGATATGGATCCCGGAAGTCCCCTTCTGTGCGAGTTGAATACACCCCCGCTGAATCCGGCATTTTATTTCGGAGTGGAAGCGGATTATCAACCTGCGGGCGGATTGGCACGGGCCATCGAAAATAACGGAATAGATGCTTTGTTCTTTGGAGAATTGAACGACCTGGTCGTGCCTACGCTGGGAGTCTCCACCGTAAAAGGGCAAGTCCTGCCGCCGGCGCAAGTAGATGAGTACGGCCAGACGACCGGCGTTTACCACCTGAATTATTTTTACCAGGCAGGCACCTGGGACAAGATTCTGCAATGCTTGCCTTAATGAGCATTCGGCGGTACGGCGCCTAACCTAAAGGGCAGGCGCCGAACTATTAATGCAGAAATTGCAGGCAGACCGGCGACGACAGTTCAGTCTTGTCACCAGTTGGCGTCAGATGACCGGATGCCTGGTTAATGCGATAGACCACGATGTTGCCGGAATCCTGATTGGCTACGAGCAGGAAGCGGCCCGACGGGTCAATCACGAAATCGCGCGGCGTCTTTCCTATGCTTGAATCGAATTCGACAGGTTTCAGGGTGCCCTTCGCGGAATCAACGGAAAACACCGCAATGCTGTCGCTCCCGCGATTCGACCCATAAAGGAATTTTCCCGAAGGGCTCAAAGCAATCTCCCCTGCCGTGCTCTTTCCTTTGAAATCGCCGGGCAAAGCTGAGATCGTCTGCACTTCCTTCAATTCGCCATGCGCGGACTCGTAGGAATACACAACAATTGTGGATTGCAACTCATGAATCACATATAGAAACCTGCCATCCTTGCTGAAGACCATGTGACGTGGCCCGGCTCCGGGGTGTGATTTCGTAATGTGTGGTTCACCCAACATTCCCTTGGCGGCGTCAAAGGGATAACTGAAAATCTCGTCGAGGCCGAGGTCCGTCACAAGCGCGAAACGGTTGTCGGGGGACATGACGATTTCATGCGCGTGGGGTCCCTCCTGGCGCTCGCGATTCACGCTTGAACCATGATGCTGCACAAAAGCAGTCGCTTCGCCCAGGCTTCCATTCTTTAATACGGGGAAAACGGCGACATTCCCGGAAGTATAGTTAGCCACAAGTAGATATTTGCCCGTGCGGTCCAACGCAAGGTGTGCAGGGTCTTCGCCGCGCGACGGCAATTCATTGAGAAACGTGAGTTTTTCGCCCGACGGTTGAACGGCAAACGCGCTAACTCCGCCGCTAGGCTTGCCCTGATAGTTTTCCAGCTCATTCACCGCATACAAGAAGCGCCTGTTGCCGGAGAGCACGAGGAAAGACGGCGAAGCAGTCTCCGCGGCAAGACCAACAGCGCTCAATTTTCCCGTGCCTTCATCAAAACGATAAGCATAAATTCCCTGGCTGCCGTGGCCGGTATAAGTCCCCACGTAAACGATGAACGATTCCTTCGGCCCCGCGGCGAAAGAGATGCCAGAAAGAACTACCAGCATGAGGACGGGCATGAAGAAACGAATCTGCTTCTTGTATTGATTGAATATTCTCATGATTGGTGTTGGATCCATTACAGGAAAATTTAACGCTCCCGAGAATAACACTTCGGCGCGGATTCGACGGCTAACGGTGGGAAAATCAGCGCATGAAATCGCTGGCAGGGAATTTTTGCTTCGCTTTCCACAAGGAAGTTTCATCCTCCACAGTTTCTGCACAAGCAACCCCGATTTTTCCATTGCGAGAAAACCGGCTTTGCCGCAAAGTGCTTTTACGGCATGCGTGAGATGTTCTTAACGCTGCGGAGTTTGCGGAAAGTGTAGCGATACCGGCGGTGCTCCTTCGGGAGAGATTGCCGGAAGGTTTCAAAGATGCGCTTGCGCGTTGAGAAACCAAGGGCGTTGCGGCCTTCGAGTTCAGCTGAAAAGCGGAATTTGGCGCTACCTGATTTGCAAAGCGATGAGCCTACGAACGGCGATATCGTTGATCGAAAGGTAAGTTGATTTACAGACCGCAAGGTTTGCAGACAAATTATCGGGCGATTGAAGATTTCGCCAAGTGAGAACTCTCGCGATGCGATTTTGAGATTCTTCCTCACGGAAAAGTCCGGTCGCATGACTCGCCGCTAAAAGCGGCAACGCGGTCAGGAACATTCGCAGGCAATCGGCCCAGGGATGGCTGGTCCTTGGGCCGCATTTATTTTGTAGCGCAGCCACTGTTTTTCCCTGCCCTTGTGACTGCTTGTTGGCGCGAACTTTCCTGTTTGGTGCCTAAAGATATGTCGGATTGATTATTCGCCATTCATTCGCCTATACTTGGAATTGATGACCGGGGATTTTTCAGCGGCCAATCGCATGGCGGAAAAAAATAATTCTTTCTCGTTTTTCCAGAGTACATTCACAAGCATTGTCATGTACTCTTTCACCTCGTTCCTTCAGAAAACATTTCTCCTAGCTATCATTAATCGTGGCAACTACTGACTACAGCTCCGCGCGCACGCTCCCCGCAAATGAGGAAGCGGAGAAGTCCATTCTGGGCGCGATCCTGCTGGACAACTTTGCGTACAACGAAGCCGCCGAACACCTGAAGCCGGAAGATTTTTCGCTCGATTCTCATCGCCGCATTTACACCCGCATGCAGGATTTGGCGGAGTCCTCGCGCGCCATTGATCTAATTACGCTCGTCGAAGAACTCGATCGGCGCAAGGAACTGCAAGCAATAGGTGATGCCGCGTACATTTCTGGATTGCTGGATGGCGTTCCCGACCGGCCAAGCATTGAGCACTACGTAAAAATTGTTCGCGACAAGGCATTGTTGCGCGGCCTGATTCATACCGCAAGCGCCGCCATCTCACGCGCCGCCGAGCAGAGCGACACCGCCGAAGAGATCCTGAACGATACCGAAGCGTCTATCTTCGAGCTTTCGGAAAAGCGCATTGGCCGCGGCTTTATGGGCGTGCTCGACATCGTCAAGGATTCGTTCGGATCGGTAGATGCCCTTTTGCAACGCGGCCAGCGCATTACCGGGCTGGAAACCCACTACAACGATCTTGATGAAATGACCAGCGGCTTCCAGAAGTCGGACTTGGTGATCCTAGCGGCGCGGCCTTCCATGGGAAAAACTTCGCTGGCCATGAACATCGCCGAGAATGCGGCGATTGAAGACAAAAAAGTTGTGGGAATGTTCTCGCTGGAAATGTCGCGCGAGGCCCTGCTTCTGCGGTTGCTCTGCTCCCAGGCCCGGGTAAATTCGCACAAGATGCGCACCGGATCATTGTGGCGCGAGGACATGCAAAAAGTTGTTCACGCCATGGAGCAACTGGCGCACGCACCCATCTTCATAGATGACACTCCGGGAATCACCTTGAGCGAGATGCGGGCGAAGGCTCGGCGGCTGAAGCAATCGCAAGGGGCACTGGATTTGCTGATTGTGGATTACCTGCAGCTCATGACTGGCGGCGGCCGGCGTTATGAAAATCGCACCCAGGAAGTTTCGGCCATTTCGCGCGGGCTGAAGGGGTTGGCCAAGGAGTTAGAGGTTCCCGTGATCGCGCTCTCGCAGTTAAGCCGCGCGCCAGAGAGCCGCGGCGGCGACCATCGTCCGCAACTCGCCGACCTGCGCGAATCGGGATCAATCGAGCAGGACGCCGACCTAGTCATGTTCATCTTCCGCGAAGAGGTTTACAAACAGGACGACCCCGCATTGCAAGGCGTAGCCGAGCTGATTATCGCCAAACAGCGCAACGGCCCGACTGGCCGAGTGAAAATGTCTTTCCTCAAAGATTCCACCCGCTTCGAGTCCATGGCGGGCGGTGGAATCGAAGCTTCCGAATAGGTAATCTCTTGATGTTAGCAAGCCGAAATAGCTCGAAAATCCGGCCAAACTCTGTGGAAAATACTGTGGAAGCGCAAATTGGGGCGGTTTTGCAAGAGAAAAGCGACCAAACGGTCGGATCGGCCTTAACAGTTTATTTATATGCAAGTGTGTGTTTTTAATGGGTTTACTGGATTTGCCGAGTATTAGACGCGCTGTGGCACAGAAGTCGCAAATTCGGTGCAACCAATGAGATTTGCACATCCAGTAAGCCCTGTACTTTCGGGCTAGGGGTGAGTTTCACCAAATCGTTTCAATGGATTTAGAGTGACGGATAGCTTCGTCGGCAGTGATAAGAGGCATTCCGTGGACCAGCGAGGTGGCGCCAATTATGCGGTCGGCTGGATCTTTTGGGTAGGTTTCCGAAAGTCCGATAGCCCGCGTACAGATTTTGCCGGTCATGGCCAGAACGGCAAATCTTGCTTCCATCTCAGACAGGAAACTCTCCAGGCTGATGTCCAGATGAATGCGTCCTTTGCCTTCCAGCGTCGCAAGCTCAAGAAGTGTGATATCGGATATGGCAAGACCTGTGGCGCTTCTGCGGGCTTCATCTATGACGGTGCGAGCACGGCGGGAAATTCTGGCAGGCGCGAAGGCAAGCCAGAGCACGATGTGGGTATCCAGGAGAATCACTTCAGGGAACCCCACTCCTTGGACGACAACGCGGGTGCGACAACGTCGCCCTTGATTGATCCTTTGCCGTTCAGAAAACCGTAGAGTTCATCCACATCCGCATTGACTGGGACCAGCATGGCGACTGCGTGGCCATGCTTTGTAATGACGACAGTTTCCCGCTTGGCTTTTACTTCGTCCATGATGGAAAGACATTTTGCCTTGAATGCGCCCGCAGGAATGGTTTTCATGGCTATATTTCCCCGTAATAACTATGGTCATTATACCATGGTCATATTTCTGGAAATTAAGGGAAAATTCCACAATCCCCCCTGGGGCTGGAATATTACATAAAATCTGAAAATATGATTTTATGAAAAAGGACATCACGGTCACGGAAGCGGCTCGCAATTTTGCCGATTGCGTGAACCGGGCCCATTATCAAAATGTCACATTCGTTCTACTGCGAAATGGGGCTCCTGTCGCGCGCCTTGTGCCAAATAACGAAAGAATTTGCACGGGCCGCGATCTAGCTTCTGCATTAACGGGTGTCCCCCTCGTTGCCGAAGAAGCCAAGGCGTGGCATCGCGATTTGCGCAGTGCGCGCCAGTATCTCAAGCCCCTGCCTGACAAATGGCGATAATCCTCGACGCAGACGTCATCATCCGCGGCGAAAGAGGCGCCTTTGATCTGCTGCGCTGGCTGGAGTCTCGCGGCGATGAGCAATTTGAAGTTGCGGCGATCACGGTGGCTGAACTCTGGCATGAGGTGGAGCGGGCGACCGCCGCACAGAAAAACGTCCGCGAGAACTACTTGCGGGCGCTGCTCGATGTATTGCCCATCATTCCATACACGGACCAGACGGCTTACCATCACGCCAAGCTGTGGGCGCAACTGGAATCGTCCGGCAAGATGATCGGGCCCTACGATCTTATCGTTGCCGCTACAGCTTTGGATCGGGGCAGCACGCTGGCGACGTTTAACAAAAAGCATTTTGCGAATGTCGCGGGATTAAAGCTGGTTGAGCCAAAGTAGAGATTTTTAAAAACTACTTCGAAGCGCTTCAGGCCCTAAAGGGCCATGAGGTGGGGGATGCGTACGCGGCTCTGAAGAGCCACTCTTCCACTGTTTCCCCACCCCTAGAGAGTCCAAAGGGTAGAGAAGTCTGTGAGTTA
>DASXFN010000040.1:0-18879 GCA_036489565.1 Terriglobales bacterium | reverse complement strand
CTCGATGTTGTTTGCCCGGGACGAGAATATGCGAGCAGTCCGCTTCAGCATGCCGGATTCATTGGATAGTTATATGAGGGGCTCGCACAAAGGAAAAACCACGGTTTCAGCAACGGCATTTTTACAGGAGGCATTTTTCCTGGGTCTTCGTTTGAACCAGGGTGTTGATACACAAGAACTGCGCCACGAATTCGGAAACGCCGCCATGGATGCGCATGGGGAAGCCATTGCCGACTTGGTGGAGCTCAAACTACTTCAATCCGAGGAAGAGCGGATTTTTTTGACTCCCAGGGGAAGATTATTATCGAACGAAGTTTTTCAGCGCTTTTTGTCGGCTAGTGACGCATGCGAGAGTTCCCGATGAATCGGGAAATTCCCAGCGCTATTTCGAATGCAACTGTACGCAAGGCCTGTGTGGCGGATATTCCGGCGATGATGGGTCTTACGTGCAATTTACCAACAGCCAGCCAATGGTCAGAGGCCCAGTATTTCGAGTTGTTCGCACTTGGTTCATCCAGCCGATTAGCACTCGTCATCGAACATGCGTCGAGCCTCTTGGGTTTTCTAGTTGCTCGCAGTTCTCGCGAAGAATATGAGATCGAGAATATCGCGGTTTCCGTAGGGCGGCAGCGTCAGGGGGTTGGCGCGAAACTCTTAAAGGAATTGATGAGGATTGCTGGTAGAGCTTGTGCAACCAAAGTGTTTTTGGAGGTTCGGGAATCGAACGTGGCGGCCCGCGCTTTGTATTCTAAATTGGGATTCACACAGGTCGGAGAGCGCAAGAACTATTATCGCAATCCAGAAGAATCCGCCGTGCTTTATCAGATACTTATGCCTTAATTCTGCACTGTTTCCTGTGCAGCCACTTTATCCACAACCCATGGCAAAATTCTAAGGTTTTCCGGGAGAATGCCATTGAAGCAGGATAGTGGGTGTGGTAGCTTGAGGGCATCAAATTTGTGTAAGGAGGTCGAATGGATGCTAACTCCTAGAGACCAACTGCTCACCAGTCACGATGAATTTCGCCGGCTGGCCTTGGAGCACACACAGTACGCAGAACGTCTCGAAAGTCTCACTCACAAACGCTACCTCTCAGACGATGAAAAACTTGAAGAGGTCCGCCTAAAAAAGCTCAAGCTCCGGCTCAAAGATCAAATGGAGTCGATTGAGCGGCAGTATCGTCATCACGTCCAGGCCGGTCAAGTCGCTTAATCTTGCCCGCAAGCAGCAAACATCCTTTCCCAGGGAAAGGTCTACGCCGCGCCGGATTTTCTCGGTGCCGAAAATTTAACAAATAAAAAACTTTTAGACTTATACTTCCCCAGCGTTTCAGATTCACTTTCCCTGTAATTTTATTGGAGGTATGAATGCAGCGAGTGGGGAAGTCTCTGTCTTATGGAATTGGTATTTTATTTCTCGTATTGATTGCAGTCATCACTCTCACCATCGGATGGCGCCCATTTATCGGGCCTAAAGCTCGTCCTCTGACTTCACGAAAATTTGAAGTTACGCCGCAACGTTTGCAACGCGGCAAATATCTTTTTATCGGACTCGCCGGCTGCGCTGGCTGCCATTCGCCGCATGATTGGAAAAGCCATGGTGCGCCCATTCCAGCGGGCGCAGAGGGCAGCGGCGAAATTATGCCTCTCAATGACGCGCCAGGGACCATCGTGGCGCCCAATCTCACGCCAGATGTGGAAACGGGCTCCGGTTCGTGGACCGATGACCAACTTGCCCGCTCCATACGCGAGGGCATCGGACATGACGGTCGCACTTTATTTCCTATGATGCCTTACGATCGCTTTCGAACGATGTCCGACGAAGACCTGGCTTCTATCGTGGTCTATGTGCGGTCGCTGCCTGCGGTGCGAAACCCCCTGCCGAAATCCTCAATAGATTTTCCGGTGAAGTATTTAATACGGATGGTGCCCCAGCCCGTGAACGGCCCGGTTGCTGGCCCCGATCCAAAAAATCAGCTACAGGTCGGAGCTTATCTCACAAATATCGCTGACTGCGCCTTTTGCCATACTCCCGTCGATAGCCATCAGCAACCTTTGCCGGGGCTCGACTTCGCCGGAGGGCAAGTTTTCAGCGGGGCTTTCGGGAAAATTGCTTCTGCAAATATCACGCCCGACGCGACCGGGATCAGCTACTACGACGAAACGCTTTTTCTTCAGGCACTGAAGACGGGTTACGTGAAGGCACGTTCGCTGAATTCACTCATGCCTTATGGGGATTTTCAGCACGCAACCGACGAAGACCTGAAAGCTATCTTTGTCTATCTGCGAACGCTCAAGCCGGTAAAACACTACGTGGACAACTCCGAGCCACCGACCTATTGCAAAGTCTGCAAGCAGAAACATGGCGGAGGAGACAGGAACTGAATTGCTAGCTGGCAGAATTAAGGTTAATCCCGCAAAAAGCAAAAGCCCTGCGCTCGCAGGGCTTTTGAAATGCTCCCGGACCAGTAGTTAAAAAGGAATATCCTCATCGCTGATTGGTCCCGATCCTGCTGGTTCCGGCTCCGGCATGCGCTGATCAAAATTATTTCCACCGCCGGAGGAAGCTCCAGACGACGCCCCGCGTGAGCCGCCGCTAAAGTCGCCTCCACCTTCGCCGCGTCCGCCAAGTAGAATCAGATCGCTGGCTACAACCTCGGTCATATATTTTTTCTGTCCGCTTGTCTTATCATCCCAGGAGCGGGTTTGCAGGCGGCCCTCAACGTATACTTTGCCGCCCTTCTTCAAATATTCTCCGGCGATCTCCGCCAGTCGCTGCCAGAGTACGACATTGTGCCACTCGGTGCGGTCCTGCCACTCGCCGCCCTTGTCCTTGAAACGCTCGTTGGTGGCAATGGTGATCTTTGCCACAGCCGTGCCGCTGGGCGTGTATTTAATTTCCGGGTCCTTGCCCAGATTGCCGATGAGTTGAACTCGATTAAGACTTTTACCTGCCATGATTGCTGCTCCTTCCGCCCATTCCTGAACTCAGCTTACACCCAAGAAAAGGATTCCAAAATGATCTGGTTTGCCCTAACTGGAGGGACACTATATCAGAAAACGGCCCAGGCAGAATGTGATGAGTGAACTATAAATTCCACATTTGAGGCATATACGGCGCCAAAAACGTGCAGCGCTGGAACTTCAGCCTAGTGGGCCGATTAAAGCCCATCGCCGCACACGGAATGTCATCCCTGCGCTCGCTCCTAATGAGGCAACATCGGTGAACAGCACGGCTTTTCCACCGGTTTCGGTTCCATTAGCTCTGCTCGCGTGAAATTCGGATCGTAGAGATTCAGCTGCCATTTGCCATCGCGGCCGATTTTTGGCTTCTCCTGTTTGGGTGCGTATTGCAGCAGGCCACGCTTTACCAACGTTTCATAGGCGGCATTGGCATTGGGCACGCCCAAGGCGAGGTGATTCATTACGCCGCGGGAGTGCGGGTCGTCGGGATTTTTCACGTGCTGCATGAATTCCAGCCAGTCGTGGCCTTCAGGCACACGCATGTCCGTCCAGTCTTCTTCAGTTTCGGTCATCCCGCCATGCCAGAATTCTTTGAAGCCGAGAATGTCGCGATAGAAGTGGTCTTCAGCGGCGCGGTCTTTGACGATGAAGCCGACGTGAATAATGTGATTGGAGATCCGCGTGGCTGGCAAAAACTTGCCGAAGGCTTTTTCGTGTAGAGAACCAGGCACGTATTGCATGAATTCGACGTCGTGGCCTTCGGGATCCATTACGTCAAAGCCTAAATCATGGTCCAATCGCGGGCTGAGCTTGTCGGGAACCTTTACGCCTTTACTGGCGAGATATTTGCGAAGCTGCTCGGCATCGGTGGTCTCAAAAGAAATATGTGAGAGCTGTTCATCCTGTGGATTTTTCAGGGTAGGGAAGACCTCGATGTATTGATGATCGTTGACCTTGAAGTAGGTCAGCATAAGACTGCCATCAGGATTATTCAGGCTGAACGGCTCCTGAAATCCGAGTATGCCGGTATAGAACTTTCGCGATGCGGCCATGTCGCTGGTTTTGAGGCCGATATGGGCTACGCCTACAATTGGCGGCCGCTTCACTTCATTCGCCATTGCCATTTTGGAAGGGGCGGGCTTGGACATTGCGTCTGTTTGCGCGCTAAGAGTTGTGGGAAGAACTGCCAGGAGAGCGGCCAACAGGATGAAGAAAAAGTTTGTAACTTGCTTTTGAGCACAGTTCATGGTCTTGAATACTGCGCGGATTCATGTGCAGATGTCAAGGACAGATCATGATGCCTTCGTCGCAACGGCGCGTCCAGGAGTCCAGCGGCGCGCCGTTGTCGGCGGTTAGGCAGCGGCCTTGTCTGTAAAGCGGATCAACACTTTGGTGTAGCCTTCAACCCGGCGATCGAATTTGTCATAGGCATCGGGGGCCTGGTCAATATGGATGTGATGAGAAACAATCTTGCCCGGATTTGCCTTTCCGTTCACGATCAGGTCGCGCAAGTACTCGTTGTACTTTTTTACCGGCGCTTGCCCGCTGCCCATGGCGATTCCCTTATCGAAGAAATCAGCCAGTGGAAATGGATAGACACCTTTTTTGGCGTGCTCACTTTTCGCACCCGGATCGGGAGCAATATAAACTCCGATCATGCCGATACTGCCGGTGGGATTCACAACCCGCAAACAATTCTCCAAGACCTGAGTCGGCTTCTCCTCTTGGGGATTCTCGGCATTGCGAGCTTGATAACCGACCGCATCTATGGCGGAATCCACGCCCTTCATTTTTTCTTCACCGGGCCGCAATCCCTGCTGGATCCCCTTATTCTTTTTTCTGAGCGCGAAGATTTGCTCTACGGCATCACCTGCTGAAAAATCCACCGGCGTGGCGCCCAACTCTTCGGCCTTCTGCAAGCGTTCCGGAATGTTATCTACCACGTAAACCTCAGAGGCTCCTTTTAGCAGCGAGCAATAGGCCGACAACAATCCAACCGGCCCTGCGCCGAAAACGGCGACGGTTTTACCAGTCGTCACCTGGGCCAATTCCGTGGCGTGGTAGGCAGTGGGAAAAACATCCGACAGCAGAAGGAAATCATCCTCCCATTGATCGCCGGGCTTGCCCGGAAGTTTGAGGCAGTTGAAATCGGCATAAGGAACGAGCACGAACTCGGCCTGTCCGCCTTGATATGGACCCATTCCCGCATAACCGTATGCGGCGTGGGGCTCCTCCGGATTCATCGTCAAACAAGCTTCTGTGTGTCCGCGATGGCAATTGAAACAGAAGCCACAGGCAATGTTGAAAGGCAGAACCACGCGATCACCTTTCTTGATGCTCGCGACTGCCTCGCCAACTTCTTCAATCACTCCCATGATTTCGTGACCGACGACTGTGCCTTCGTCGAGAGGCGTTCGACCGTCATACATATGCAGGTCGCTGCCGCAAATGCCACTGCTGGTCACGCGAAGCAGAGCATCGGTGGGGGACTTAATCTTGGGCTTTGGGTGGTTCGACACTTCCATCTGGCGCACGCCGTTATAACTGATTGCCTTCATATATTCTCCTGAGTTTGAATCTACGCCGTTGGCTTTCGGGATTGCGATACCCACGATGCTGTATTTGAGTTCAGAGTATTCGTGAAGAGCCGCAGAGGTTGCGGGCACAAACGGGAATAAGGGAGGTTGCATCCTAATCAGTGGCGTCTAATTTCTTGAGGGGTAGGTCATGAAAGCGGCCAAGCGAAATTCGAAGAGCACGGGAAGAAAGAATACTCCGAAGCGCTGGGTGGCGGGGGTTACCACCGATTCTACTCATCCGCCCGAGGGGCTTTTTAAGAAGAGTGCGGCGGTCATTGCCCGAACGCTGGCCTCGAAGAAGGTTTCTCCCAAAGGGCCTGCTTCAGGAATGCGGATGTTGAATTACTTCATTAATCGCGGAGGAAGAAATTTAAGCGCGTCGCGGCATGCGGAGTTGGAGAAAGCGAAAACCCTGCTTTCTAAAAAAATTGCTGCGGAGAAGAAAAGCCTTGCTTCTTTACGAAAAGCGGCTTAAGCGTGGTTGCGATCATTCGAGAGCCCTGAGTTGGCAACGCCCGGACATGCGACAGGCTTAACTAACTCCGCCAGCGTCTACTCAGTTATAATCTTTCCCTCGCATGGATTTCGATCAGCTCGTCACCTTCATGGAAGTGGCCAAGCTTGGCAGCTTCTCACGCGCTGGACAAAAAGTCTTCCGCTCTCAGTCGGCGGTAAGCGCGCAAATTCGTCAACTGGAACAGGAATACGGAGACCGGCTGTTAGACCGTTCAGGAAAAGATGTGACACTTACGCCCGCGGGGCGTGTGTTGTTCGCATATGCGGAGCGGCTGCTGCAGATGCGCGACGAATCATTGTTGGCCGTCGCTGACCAGGGCAACAGTCCGCGGGGGACGTTGTCTATTGGCGCGAATGAAGCGACTTGCCTGTATGTGCTGCCCGACGTCTTCGCGAAATACTGCAGCCTTTATCCGGGCGTGCAGATTTCCATTTACCGCAACTTCAGCTACAAGATTGTTGAGAAGCTGGAGAACGGTACGATTGACGTGGGAATCGTTACGCTTCCCATTAAGTCCAGCAGCCTCAAAACCCATCCGATTTTTCGCGATCAGCTCATGCTGATGGTGAGCCCGCAGAATCCATTGGCGAAGAACGAAGTGGTCACTGTCAGTGACATTGCCAAGCAGCCGGTGCTGTTGCCAAAGACCGGTTACAGCCGCCGCCTGATGGACAAGCTGTTCCGTGCTTATGCAGCGGAGTTGCAGATACGAATGGAGCTGCCCAGTGTCGGCATGATTAAAAGCTTCGTCGCCGCAGGGCTGGGTGTTTCGCTCATCAGCGCAAGCTTCGCGCGCGATCAGGTACTCGCGGGGCGCGTTAAATTGATTCCCATCAAGGGACAGGAACTTTGGCGCGAACTCGGCATCGCCTATCGCCGTGACCGCACGCACACTCGCGCCACCACGACTTTCATCAGCACAGTGCGGCAGTCGTCGGCCATCTCGAAATAATCGCCGCTGGATTGTAGTAGCGTCGCCAAAATGCTGCGCCGGTTCAAATACCCCCCATTTTTTTATCGCGCTCGCCGATTCCGCACATAGAAATTTCCGATCTCAATCAAACTGCTCAGTTGTTATTCTTTCAATAGGCCATAACAGGCCTGCGAAATTTGATATTAGGAGGTAAACAATGAGCGATCTGGAACGCAGCTTGAACCAGGTACTTGAAGATCATCGGCATGAGAGCGGCTTACATGTCATAGGAGGACAACGCCAGCTGCTCAGGCGGCTGATGGAGTTCTTCGAGGAAGAGTTGAACGAGAAAAACCCGCAGCCTAAATCAAGACACGAGCACGCATCCAAAACTCAGTGATGATATTGGGACGACGTTTGATTGGATGTTTTTATTGAATCAGAATTCCTGCGTAACCGACCACCCTGTGCCTATCGCCAGAGATGTCCCCCGAAGTCGCATATCTGATTAGCTGCGCTGCTCGTGCGCCCATCTTCTTTGCAGCGGTCAGCATTACTACGGTCGGCCAAACGCCGCACATGCTGATTTCTTGTTTCTTTACCGCTTCGGCCAGGCCTTGAGCGTTGAGGTGCAATATCTGCTCAATCGCGCTGTGATCTTTGGCGCGAGTGATGGCGTCATTTTCGTAGTGGTTCATGTCGCTGGAAGAGATGATGAGAACAGGTTCCGGCTGAGCTGACAGAACCTCCGCGATGGCTTCTCCGAATGCGATGAGAATGTCGAGTTGGGATGTTCCGATTGTGATTGGAACGAAGGAACAACTCGGCCGAAGTGTCTGTAAAAACGGAAGCTGAACTTCAATCGAGTGTTCTGCGCGATGGGCCTCCGCATCTTCCACGAGCAAGGGAAATTGTTCCAGAAGGGCCGCAGCCAGTCCTGAGTGAATCTCAACTTCACCCAGCGGCGTTTCCCAGGCGCCCTGGCTCATGATTGAAAGTGGTTGTCCCATACCTGTATGGTTCGGCCCGAGAATCAGAAAGTGTTGGGGAAGATCAAGCGCGGCGAATACCGCGCCCGCCACGTGCCCTGAGTACATAAAGCCGGCGTGAGGGACGATGCAGCCGATCGCTGAAATGCTTTTATGATTGCAGCTTTTTTTGTTTGATTCTTCCTCATCCAGGAACAGGTAGGAATTCAAATCTCGGGTCAGGGTATTCGCATCCGCGGAATAGAACCGGCCGGCCACCGCGGGATGTCGCACGATAGTTTTCATTACTCACAGAATCGCGCTGCAAAAATTATTTGACGCCGAGCGTTGACGGGTTTCCGTTGGCCAGCGTCCGGAACAACGCAGCGCTCTTTTCCAGCGACAACGCTTCAGCCCGAATGCCCGGATCTACTTTTGATTCCTCCATGGCCGCGCGCAAAACCTTTGTGTCATAGTTTTCCCGCAAGTTGTTCCATAAGGTTTTTCGCTTTTGTCCAAACGATAGCCTCAGAAAATCTATGAATGGAGCTGCGGCCACTCGTAATTCGTCGAGTTTGGGTTCGATGGTAATTCGAACAACAGCCGAATCCACCTTGGGAGGAGGAGAAAAAGCTCCCGGCGCTAGCGTGAACAAGCGTTCCACTCTACCGTAAAGTTGCGCCGTCGCTGAAAGCAATCCATACTCAGCTCCGCCGGGCTTGGCCGCGAGCCTGTCGGCGACCTCCTTCTGCACCATGACGACCACAAGATCAAAGTACTTGCGATAGGCAAATAAGCGCAGCAGTAGTTCCGAAGTGATGTAGTAGGGAAGGTTTCCCACTACGTGGATACGCTCTGGCGTCAGTTCCAGTCCCGGACGCGTGCTGCCGGGCTTGGGGCCGAATATGCTGTCGAAATCCAGCGCGAGAATGTCGGCTTCGATAATTTCCACGTTAGGAGTCAGCGAAAACTTCATGCGCAGTTGCGCCGAAAGTACTCGGTCGAGTTCGACCGCAATCAAACGCCTCACCTTTCGCGCCAGCAGTGATGTCAGCGCGCCGCGTCCCGGGCCAATTTCAAGCACTGTATTTTTTGAAATATCACCTAGAGCATCTACGATCCGTTGCGCCGAAGCGGATCCGGTAAGGAAATGTTGCCCGAGCTTAGGTTTCGACGAACGGCTGGAAGTTACAGTTTTTGCCACATTGCCCTCGGAGGAATGAGCCATTACACTAAACTCTCCCGCGGGTTTTCAGGCGCAGGAACGCTGCTCGATTCTTACATCCCTATAATAGCTTGCGCCACAAGAAACCGCCGGAGGTCGCCATGCATATCGCGTTTGCCGCTTCGGAATGTGTCCCATTTTCTAAAACTGGCGGTCTGGCCGATGTCATCGGCGCATTGCCGGGCGCGCTCGCGGCGCTGGGACATAAGGTCACCGTCTATCTTCCTCGCTATAAAGAAACCGCGCTAACTAATCCGCAGGAAGTGGTCCGCAGCATTACTATTCCGTTCGACGATCGCTTCCGATTTTGCTCCATAGTGAGCGGCGGGACCAGGGCAGGAGTTCAGTTTTATTTTGTGGAGTATCCGCCTTATTTTGATCGGGATGGATTGTACGGCACCTCTACGGGGGATTATCCAGACAATGCCGAGCGCTATGCGCTGTTTTCTCGGGCGGTGCTCGAGGCGTCGAAAATTCTAGGAGTACCGGACGTTTTCCATTGCCATGACTGGCAGTCCGCACTCATTCCGGTGCTCTTGCGTTCGCAGTATGGGGACGATCCCGCATTTGCCGACACGGCCACGGTGTTCACCATTCACAACGTCGGATATCAAGGAGTGTTCGCGCCTGACACTTTACCGCTGCTCGATCTTTCCTGGGATCTGTTTACCATCTCAAAAATGGAATTTTTTGGGCAGGTGAACTTTCTTAAAGGCGCGTTGGCTTATGCGGATTTCGTTACCACGGTGAGTAGGAAATATAGCCATGAAATTCAAACTGCGGAATTCGGCTTCGGGCTGGACGGAGTTTTGCGCGACCGCTCGGCGACCGTCACTGGAATTCTGAACGGTGTGGACTACGACGAATGGAGCCCCGAAAAGGACAGATTTATCGCCGCGCCCTACTCTGCGAAAGATCTAAGCGGCAAGCTCAAGTGCAAACAAGATTTGCTGGCCAGCTTTGGCGTGAGCGATGCCGATGCGAAGCTGCCCGTGATCGGGATCATCTCCCGCTTCGCGTCGCAAAAGGGCTTCGATCTTATCGCGCAAATTATGGAGCGGCTGGCGCGTGAAGAGCTAATCGTTACCGTGATTGGTTCGGGAGACAAACACTACGAACAGATGTTCCTCAACTTGAATAAGCGGTTTCCTAAAAAAATTGTTGTTAAGGTCGCCTACGACAATGCCATTGCTCACAAGATCGAGGCCGGCAGTGACATGTTCCTGATGCCCTCGCGCTACGAGCCTTGCGGCTTGAACCAGATTTACAGTTTAAAATATGGCACCGTCCCCATTGTGCGCGCCACCGGCGGCCTGGATGACACCATTGATCCGTGGGACGCTCGAACCGGGAAGGGAACCGGCTTTAAGTTCACCGAATACAACGGCGAAATGCTACTGGCCACAATTAAAGAAGCGTTGCGCGCCTTCCGCGACCAGACTTCTTGGCAAACGCTCATGCGGAATGGCATGGCCAAGGACTTTTCCTGGAATGTTTCAGCCAAAGAATACGTGAGAGTCTTTGAACGCGCCCGGCAGTTGCGGGCCGTACCAGCCATCACGGTGTAGCGCCTGGCTTTTGTGACATGAATGCTGCCGCCAAGACGATTTTTCACGTGGATATGGATGCATTCTTTGTCTCCGTGGAGGAGTTGTTTGATCCATCCTTAAAGGGCAAAGCTGTCGTTGTGGGCGGGCAGCGCGGGGAACGCGGCGTGGTTGCGGCGGCTTCTTATGAAGCGCGCAAGTTCGGCGTGCATTCCGCCATGCCTTTGCGTACGGCGGAGAAACACTGTCCGCATGCGATTTTCGTGAATGGGCACCCTGAGCGCTATCGCGAATGTTCAGAAAAAGTTTATGGCGTGTTGAATTCCTTTTCGCCATTGGTGGAAATGGCCTCGATTGACGAGGCGTATCTGGACATGACAGGAACCGAACGGCTGCATGGGCCGCCGCTGCGGGCCGCGCATCGCCTTCATCAGAAGGTGAAAGACCAGACCCAGCTTAATTGTTCGATTGGGATTGGAACGTCACGCCTGATCGCTAAAGTATCTTCCGCAAAAGCTAAACCGCATGGCGTGTTGTGGGTGGTGCCGGGGCAGGAAGCAAAATTCCTTGCGCCCCTCGATGTGCGTGACATTCCCGGCGTCGGGAAAGTCACGGAGAAAAACTTGCAGGCGCTTGGCATTCATCGCGTGGGCGACTTGGCAAAATTCGACGACAATTTCCTCGAAGACAAATTTGGCAAGTGGGGATTGGCGCTCTCCGGCAAAGCCCGTGGCCAGGATGCGGGCGGATGGTTCGATGCCGAGGTAGGCGGCGAGAGCGAGGCCAAATCCATTAGCCACGAGCATACCTATAACGAAGACACCGGAGATGCTCAGCAATTGGAGTCCACCTTGATGCGACTTTCGGAGATGGTGGGCCGCCGCCTGCGTGAAGCGGGACTCCATGCCCGCACCATTCAACTGAAACTTCGCTATAAAGATTTCACCACCATCACGCGGGCATATTCGCTGGCCACGGCGACGCAGTTGGATACGGAAATATTCGAACAGATCAGAACACTGTTTCGCAAAAACTGGAAAAAGGGAGCGCCGGTGCGATTGCTGGGCGTGCATGCGGCTTCTTTTGAAAGTGCCGCGCGGCAGGGAGATTTGCTGGAGGGTGGCCGGCGCGAGCGCTGGAAGGATGTGCTCTTGGTGGCGGACAAGCTGCGAGACAGGTTTGGGGACTCAAGCGTCACGCTGGCATCAGGAATGAAAGCAGGCTTCCGCGAACGCACACATGAGAATCCTGCGGGGCTGCCGGGGAAGGGCAAAGACTAGTTCTATGAGGCCGATGTTTACGAAATGGCTGGTTTTGCTTTTTGCGCTCTTGGCATGATCGTTGCGTCGGGTTTATGCATTTTGTATCCGGGCACTATGTGGGAATGGATAAAGGAAAGCCGACGACGGGTTCCTCAAGAATATGACGAAGCTGCTGCTCTTACCGTTAAGTACATAGGAATAGTAGGGCTCTTCATTTCTCTTCTACTCTTTGCTGTCGCCATGCGTGCAATCTTGAATTGACGAAATGTATGACGATCAGGTTATTTGGTCAATTTGATCGTCCTACTCTCTTTCGCCGACTTTCTCGCTGCATCCAGAATCTCGCTGACGATCACGTTCGTCTCCAAAGAAGAGAGTGTGTCTGGCACTACACCCTCCAGAACCACGGCCTTCAATTCCGAAAGTGAATCATTGAAAGGTACGACGAGCGGTTTACCCGTCTCCCGCTCTTCTTCTTTCCCTTTCAGCCGCACGCGCAAATCATCGTTAGCGACCGTGATCACGTAACCGGTCTGTCCATACACTTCCATATCTTTTCGTCCGAAGGGCCAGTTCCAAGACGCCTGAATGATCGCCTGGGCTTTGGGATAGGTCAGAATAATCGTCGCCTCATCGTCTACTCGCAAATATTCTTCCGGCTTTATCTGCTGCGTGACTGCGGTGACCGAAATTGGACGCTGGCCATCCATCAACCAGGTTATGAGATCCGCGCCGTAGCAGCCGAAGTCGTAAAGAGCGCCGCCGCCGTTCAGCTTGGGATCGCCGAGCCATGCCATGAACTCAGGGCCCACGCCGATTTCTTTCGGGCCCTCGTGGCCATCGTGAATGACGACCTTGCGGACATCGCCGATGGCTTTCTCGTGAACAAGATCGTAAGCCGCATGATTGCTGCGGTACCAGGTGGTTTCATAATTCACCAGCACCGGAATCTTTCCCTCGTGCGCGGCTTTGGCCATGGCGTGCGCATCCTCCGCGCTGACCGCCAGCGGTTTTTCCATCATCACCGGAATGCCGCGTTTTGCGCAGATTTCAACCACGCGCCGATGATCGTATGTATTGGTGTAGGCCAGAACGGCCTGTGGATGCGTCTTTTGCAGCATGTCTTCGGGATCTCTGAAGAGCAGGCTTTGATCAATGCTGAACTGTTTTGCGTATTGTGCGGCGAGCTCTTGATTCGGTTCAGCGATGCCAACAAGTTGAATGTCTGGCCGATGCAAAGAATATTGAAAGAAGCCGGCGACGTGGCCGTGAACTAGTCCTACAATTGCCACGCGAAGCGGCTGAGTCTCCGGAGCATTCTGCGCACGACAAAAAGCGGATGCTGAAAAGAAAAAAACAGAAAGAATAGAAATAACAGCCATTCGATTATGATTTTTCATTTGCGCCTCTCGCCTGCGGCGCAAATATTAACAGATCATTTGCGATTCTCGGTGGTGGTGGTCTATTAAGGACCCCAGCGGTCCCGCGCATTTTCAAACCCTCAGTTAATGTATGTTAAAAGCATCCTGTATGAAGCTTTCGTTGATTTTGTTCCGAAATCTACGGCGATTCTTATGTCTTTTGGGCCTAGTACAGGCATTCGTGTTCTCGGGAAGCGCTCAACCAAAATCGGGCCATAACCCATCTATAACGGAAGGCTACGAAATAGTCCACGTTTATCCCCACGACCCCTCCGCATATACCCAGGGCCTCATCTTTCTTGATGGCGCGTTGTATGAAGGCACAGGGCTTGAGGGGCAGTCTTCGCTGCGAAGAGTTCAGCTTGACACTGGCAAGGTCCTGCAACGCTATGATTTACCAAAAGAATATTTTGGAGAAGGAATTACTGATTGGGGCGATGATCTTTATCAACTGACATGGAGATCGGACACATGCTTCGTGTACGACCGCGCTAGCTTTCGGTTGCTGCACACTTTTCACTACCCGGGCGAAGGCTGGGGGCTTACTCACGACGAAAAGCATTTGATCATGAGCGACGGGACAGCCAAGCTTCGCATACTCGATCCAGCGTCATTCAAGCAACTCAAACGAATCACCGTCACTTACAAGCGGCGCCCGGTGGAGAACCTGAACGAGTTGGAATATATTCACGGAGCGATTTACGCCAACGTCTGGATGAGCGACAGGATCGCCATTATTTCGCCGAAATCAGGCAAGGTGGAGAAGTGGCTGGACCTGAGTGGTATTCTTCCCGGGCATGATTCAGTCAATGGCAACGCAGTTCTGAATGGAATCGCCTACGATGCAAAGACGGACAGGGTTTTCGTGACCGGCAAATTATGGCCGAAGCTTTTTGAGATTCGGCTTATTCATTAACGCGTCCTATCGGAGGTCGCTGTGCGCAATCCCTGGAGAGAAGTAGGACTCGGCGGTTTGAATCTGCTGCTCGTGATTCTCACCATAGCGGGTATCCAACCAATTCTGCATAAATTCCATGCCTCCCAAATAGTGGGCGTAGCGGTCATTGCGTTACTTGTCCTACTGATTTACCTCGTAGCATCAAAGTGGATTGAGCGCCGAGCGCCTGATGAACTAAAGGCAAATCGAGCGCTTCCCGAAGGGTTGGCAGGATTGCTTCTCGGCTTAGCTCTGTTTTCCGCAGTCATGGCAATTCTTTGGACGCTCGGCGTTTATCACCCCGGCGGAAGAGGCACAACCCACGGTCTGGCCATAGGTTTGGTTCTCGCGCTGTCCGCTGGAGTTATGGAAGAGATTTTGTTTCGTGGGTTGCTGTTCCGCCTGAGCGCGAAGATTCTGGGAACTTGGGGAGCCCTTCTGTTAACGGCGGCATTTTTTGGCGCCGCGCATGCTTTCAATCCCGGCGCGACCATCAGCAGTTCGCTGGCGATTGCTCTGGAAGCAGGCATCCTGCTAGGTGCGGCCTATGCCGCGACCACGCGCCTATGGCTTCCGATCGGATTGCACATTGCCTGGAACTTCACCGAGGGCCCGCTGTTTGGTATGGCAGTCTCAGGAGGAAACATGGGAGGAGCAAGCCTATTGCGCGGCTCACTGAGCGGACCGCGCATTCTGACGGGTGGTGAGTTTGGCCCCGAGGCGTCTATCGTTGCGGTGCTGGTTTGCCTGGCGGCAGCGCTCTATTTCATTTTACGCATCGTGAAGCTGCATCGCGTTGAGCTGCCGGTGTGGAGCAGGCCCAAACCCCGGACTGACGCCTAAATGTAACTAATTCCAGCCCTTTATTCTGGGATGTTGTATCCTAATTGCACCAGTAATTCCTCCGAACTGCGCGGTATTTTGAAGAGTAATGACGCATGCCTCACCAGCCGATGCCTCCTAAGACACCTGCGAATGATTCCCAACATCTGCGACAAAGCTTGTGCAATAGCCTCGACCAAATCCTCATTACGAGCGACTTAGGTACGAGGCCTCTGCGCTGGCCGATGCTGGAAAAAGAAAGCAGAGCGCTGAATGCGCTTGCCCGGATCATGGCGGACGAGCCCCTGCAGTTGGTGGATACGCTACTTCAGACTGCCTTGGAGTTGTGCCATGCCGACACGGCAGGTCTGAGCGTGCTGGAAACGACCGCGGATGGCGAACAGGTTTTCCGATGGACGCACTTGGCGGGTGTACTCAAAGACTATGTCGGCGGCGCGACTCCCCGGAACCACAGTCCGTGTGGCGTCACTCTCGACCGCAACGCCCCGCAGCTATTCAAATACCCGGGCCGATATTTTCATTACTTTAATGACGTATCCACGCCCATCGTGGAAGGTCTGGTCATTCCTCTTGTCGGCGAGAATCCATCGGGGACCATCTGGATCGTCTCCCATAACGATCGCACGCGCTTCGATATGGAAGATGTCCGCATCATGACCAGCCTTGCGGCCTTTACCGGCTCCGCGCTGCGAATGATTCACCTTCTGGAATCGGAACGTACCGCGCGCCACAACGCGGAAGAAGAAGCCGCCAATCGCAAGCGCACGGAAATCACCTTGCGGGAGAGCGAAGAGTTTACGCGCCGTATCCTTGATAGTTCCTCGGACTGCATAAAGGTCCTCGATCTCGATTTTCATCTCAAGTACATAAGCCCGTTCGGCATGAAGCTTATGGAAGTAGATGACTTCAGCCATTGTGAAAACGCCGATTGGCGCTCCTTCTGGCAGGAAGCAGACCGCCCTGCGGTTTTAGCGGCTGTTGAGCAGGCATTGGCGGGAGGGATTGGGACTTTCCATGCCTTTTGCCCAACCATGAAGGGAACTCCCAAGTGGTGGGATGTCGTGGTTACCGCCATGAAGGATGGGGAGGGCCGGGTGGTAAAGCTCCTTTCGTCATCACGCGATGTGACCGAGCGGAAGCGCATGGAACTGCAGCAACAACAGAGCATTGAAAAGTTTGAGACCTTGGCCGATTCCATGCCGCAAATGATATGGACTGCACGCCCTGACGGCTTTCTCGACTATTACAACCAGCGCTGGTTTGACTATACGGGTCTGACGCTGAAAGAAACGCAGGGTTGGGGGTGGAAGCAAACCCAGCATCCAGAGGATGTTCAGGGTACCGTTGATAAGTGGATGATATCTCTTGCGACGGGCGAACCATTTGAAAACGAAATGAGGTTCCTGCGGGCCTCCGACCAGACCTGGCGATGGCATTTTACCCGTGCGGTTGCCGTTCGCGGCGAACACGGCAAAGTCGTGCAATGGGTCGGGACGTGCACCGACATTCATGATCGAAAAAACGCCGAAGAATCCCTGCGCCAGGCGCAGGCAGAATTAGAGGAAAGAGTCGAAAGGCGTACCGCCCAACTTCGCCAGGAGGTCACGGTCCGGCGACAGGCAGAGCAGGACCTGCGCACTCTCACCGGCAGGCTACTTACCTTGCGAGATGCCGAACAGCGCCGCATTGCCCGGGACCTGCACGACAGCGCGGGGCAGTTGCTTACGGCAACCAGCATGAGTCTGGCTCTGGTGACCAACGAGGCGAGCAAAATTGGTCCCGACGCCGTCGAGGCCCTTGCCGAAGCCACACAACTGGTTCAGGAGACGATCAAGGAAGTCAGGATCGTTTCTCATCTGCTCCATCCTCCCTTGCTCGACGAAGCCGGGTTGCCTTCGGCAATCAAGGAATACGTCGAGGGATTTTCCCAGCGAGGCGATGTAAAGGTAGATTTATTTGTCCGTGACGACTTTGGCCGGTTGCCGATCGAACTGGAAACCACGGTCTTCCGCGTTATCCAGGAGTGCCTTACCAATATTCATCGCCATTCCGGCAGCCCCACGGCAAGAGTAACTTTACGTCGTCTTCCCCAAGAGGTGCAGATTGAGGTCGCAGACAAAGGTAAGGGTTTCGCCGCCGAAAAGCCGCCAGGGGTTGGATTGCGGGGAATGAGAGAAAGAATCGGTCAATTTGGAGGCGAGTTGGAAATCCATTCCGATAATTCGGGCACCACGATCAGTGCGCGCTTGCCTTTGGCGAAAACTTCAATTCAGCGGCGCACCGCTTAGTTTTGTTCAAAGCGCATTTGCTTGTACCCACAACTCAGGAATGTCACCCAGCCGGCAATTTCAGATTGCCCACCCACAATTCCCGGGATTGCTGGGAAGGTCTCCGGACATCTATCGTTTTGAAATTCCATCCGTGCTATATTCACTCGCTAAGTGAGCCGAAACAAACTTTATTCCTGGGGCGCGCTGGCTATTCTTACCGCGCTAAATCTCTTCAACTACATTGACCGCTCTGTGTTGTACGCGGTTCAGGAGTTGCTTAAAGAACAATTCCATCGCAGTGATGCCTCTTTCGGCATGCTCACCAGCGTGTTTTTTATTTTTTACATGTGCGCGGCTCCCTTCATGGGGCCGCTGGCCAAGCGCTTCGCGCGCAAGCCAGTGATTGTAGTTGGCGCGTTAATCTGGAGCGGAGCAACATTGCTTACCGCAGCGACGCACAGCTTTAATGGATTGCTCATCCGGCATACATTAGTCGGCATTGGCGAAGCAAGTTTCGTGATCCTGTCGCCGGTATTCGTGGCGGATATGTTCCCTGAGGAGCAGCGGGGACGCGTAATGGGTATCTTTTACCTCGCGATCCCCGTGGGCACTGCGCTCGGCTATGTTATCGGCGGAATTCTGGGGCCGAAATACGGATGGCAAGTGCCGTTTTATGTGGGTGCCGCGCCGGGAGTTATCCTCGCGCTTTTGTTCTTGTTGATCCCCGAACCGCCGCTCGGCCAGTTCGATCCTCATGAACACAGGCCTGACCGGGATACGCTGCAAGGGCTGATAAGAAATCCCGCGTTTCTGACCGCGACCCTGGGAATGGCCATGATGACCTTCGCTTTGGGTGGCTTACAGGTGTGGATGCCCACCTTCCTGCACCGCGTCCACGGATACACAATAAGCGGGGCCAACCAGCTTTTCGGATTGAGCACGGCGGCGAACGGTTTAGTGGCCTCCGTGGCCGGCGGATATTTGTCCGACTATTTGTTGCGCTACACCCGCACCGCGCATTATCTGGTGTCGGCGGTCAGCCTGGCGCTGGGAATCCCCGCCATGTGGATGGCGCTCTTTACCAACGGACATACGATGATCGCGGGGATATTTGTCGCAGAGTTTTTGCTGTTGCTGAACACCGGCCCATTGAATGCCGCTGTCATCAACTCTGTAAGCGCGCAGGTGCGGGCGATGGCGCTTGCGGTCAACATTTTTATATTTCATCTGCTGGGTGACATTCCTTCGGCCTGGCTGATCGGTTACATGTCCGACCGTTATTCGCTGCAGCTTGCCTTCGTCGCTCCGGTCATTGCCATCGCGCTTTCATCGGTCATTCTGTTTTATGGCATGAAATTTGCGCCGCCGGTATTTAAGGTAAGCAGTGGCAGTGTTGGGGTCCCGGCGGAATGATTTACTGCAGTTGGATCGCGG
>DASXFN010000009.1:0-24131 GCA_036489565.1 Terriglobales bacterium | reverse complement strand
ATCGTCTTGGTCGAAAGGAGTTTACGTCCCAAGGGACTTCATCCTCCACGCGGCGTTGCTGCGTCAGGGTTTCCCCCATTGCGCAAAATTCCCCACTGCTGCCTCCCGTAGGAGTCTGGACCGTGTTTCAGTTCCAGTGTGGCCGTGCGCCCTCTCAGGCCGGCTACCGATCTCCGCCTTGGTGGGCCATTACCCCGCCAACTAGCTAATCAGCCGCGACCCCCTCTTCAAGCGAATTGCTCCTTTGATCAACGGAATTTGCATTCCAAAGATGTTATGCGGTATTAGCTCCGGTTTCCCGGAGTTATCCCCCACTCGAAGGTAGGTTGGTCACGTGTTACTCACCCGGTCGCCACTTTACTCATGGATTGCTCCACTTTCTCGTTCGACTTGCATGTGTTAGGCACGCCGCCAGCGTTGATTCTGAGCCAGGATCAAACTCTCGTTTGAAACCTGATCGTCTGCCGACGGGTAGTTGGCAGACTTGCCATCTCCACCGCTCGAAAGGGTGTGATGGCGACCACTCGCATTCCGCTAAGAATGCAGTGGCCTAACTTGTGAGATCGTTCAGACTTATGCCCGAACATTTCATCTCACGACTGGCACGTTCAACCTAGTTGTCAAAGACCGAATCGCGTTTCCGCCTGAGCGGCGCGTTTTCAGTCAACCGGACACGAGCGCGGGACGAATCCCACACCACATGTTGATTCCGGCTGTCCTCGAAACCTTTTAAAGTTACTGTCTGCGCTTGGCAACTGTCAACCCATTCACCCCACAGGATTTCCACTGCTTATCCACATTGGGAACGGGGACTGTTAGCCCGAACTCCATCTACCGAAATCCACCCAATTTGTCATTCCGAACCGCTTTAGCGGTGAGGAATCTGCTTCTGGGAGGTTCGTTGCACGCGCAACAGAACACCTCTTCCGTCGTAACTCTTTCAAGAAGCTCCAGCGCAGGATTGCCCACAAACGGCACGGGCTGAATCCAGCACGAGCGCGGACGGAAGATTCTTAGTTAAGAAAAGATCTTTTTGGAGGTTCTTGCGAAAACGCTTAAACCCTTCGAGGCGCTCTGTCCCCGAATGACAGCCTCGTGGCCGAGGCTAAATTTCCCAGGTTTACCTTTTGGGTTTTCCCTGCACTTACTTAGATGCCGGACTCGCTACGAGAGATTCCACTAAATGCCCGGCTAGCCACACTGCTCTCGACGGTTTGATTGTTATACCACGGGGTGTGGGCAAGTGCAAGCGGGAGTTTACTCGGTTGAGACCGAATTGGTTATGGGCAAGATTCCGCCAATATGTTTGACTCGGGACACGATTTTGGAGATTTCAGTTTCGGGATCCATCCACCAATTCGTTGACCAGATGCGATGTATTTTCCATCCACGCGACTCCAATATCTGCTGGCGCCATATATCCCTTGCTCGCGCAGTGAATTGAGAGTGATATGTTCGGCCATCACATTCGATTCCGAGAACATAGCTTTCTGGTCGAACTGGATTACGTACAGCGAGGTCGATCCGAAACCCTGAATCGCCGACTTGCTGATCTATCTGAAGACCGCATTTGGTTAGTGCCTCGAAGACCGAAATTTCAAATTCGGAGTCAAAGTCTAGATTTCCTGGCTCTTTTGGAGAAGAGAACCCGGCCATTTTTGCCAACTCTTCCAGTTGTTTTTCAATTGCATCCCTGCTCTTGTGATCGCTTGCGGAAACGGCCTCGGCATACCGCATGTATGCCTGCAAGTAATCACGACCCGTGACCCGGTTCGGGCCCGTTCGACTACCTGTCGCGCCGAAAATATCTGAAATCTGCGCAATCGGTAACGATGTCAGAACGAATATTTTCTTCTTGGCCCGAGTCACAGCGACGTTGAGGCGTCTTTCGCCGCCTTCTTTGTTGAGCGGCCCGAAAAACCGTTTAAATTGTCCGCTTTGGTCTCTTCCGAAGGTGGTAGAGAAAATCATGACGTCGCGTTCGTCACCTTGAACCGATTCGAGATTTTTGACGAAGAAACTGACATCCTGACGCCCGTCTTTTCGATCAGACTCTGTCTCGTACTTGATGCGAAAACGTTCGTCTTGTAATGCTTCCGTCTGTAGCAGGTTCTGAATCAGATCTTCCTGTTTTAAGTTGAATGTAACCACCCCGACGGTCCCCTCGAATGACTGCTCGAACCACAATCTCCGAAGAAGTTGTACAACCGCTCGAGCTTCAGTTTCATTTGTTTGGCGTTCGTATATACCATTCGTCGCAAGCACGGCGATTGGCACTTCCGCGCTGCCCGAATTTACGCTGGGGGGACACTGCAACCTGCCGCCGTAAAACGCTTTATTTGAGAATTGAATGAGCAGTGGATCCTCGGAACGATAGTGCATATCGAGATAGGAGTTTCGCAACACGGATTCGCATGCGGCCAGCAAGTCTGGTGTCACCATGACATCTCTAATAAGGTCGCGTTGCAATTGATCTTCGGAGGTCTCTTCAACGTCCTCTACGATTGTGCCGTCGTCGTCTAAAGGAGCAACACTGAGAAAAAACGACGTAGGCGGCAGCTGCTTTGCGTCTCCGGCCACCACAGCGCGGTTGCCTCGATAAAGGATCGGCACCGCTTGCTCTAACGGGCATTGTGAGGCTTCATCGAAAATTACGACATCAAATAGGCCGGGATTCAATTGGAAGATCTGACATGCAGTATTCGGATTTGTCATCCAGCAGGGCCTAAGAGTGAATATTCCTGCTTCGCTCCCAGCCGATACGACTTGGCGAAGACGCTTGCTATTCGGGCCTCGCGTTACGAGCTGCTTGCCCAATGCAATCAAAGGGGATGGCCGAAGGGAGTGCAGTGCGTATTGAGATCGAAACCAAGTGTCTTTAATACTTTCAACTTCGAGAGCCCGCTTCTTGGAGATAGCAGCAGCAAGAGACTTTCGGTTTCGTTCGTAAAGTTCGGGAGGGAGCGATTGCAAGATCGGAGTCTCTTTGAGGCAGGAGTTCGCCCAGACTGTATAGGCAGAATAATGCAGAATGGCTTTCCATCGATTCCATACCGCTGAGTCTGACTCGGTTGATGCGGAGTCGAGAACGGAAAGCACGTTCTTAGCAAGTTCCGGACTTCCGGATCGAGCGGCATCGAAGGCACACAGTTGCGGAAGGCGATTAAGAGATAGGGCTAGCGTCTGGAGGTCAGGGCTGATTGACGTTCCACGCTGGCACATGGAAAACAGCTCTGCAACATGTTCAGACGTGAGCCATCGTTCGAGCTCGCGCATAGCTTGCAAAAGAGCCGCCATTACTTTGGCTCTCGCTATAGCTACGTTGATTGTGCGCACCCACGAGGCAACTGCCGTAGGATCACATTTTTCGATGGCTGCTCTTAACGCCTCTATAGATGAGTTGTTTTGGGCAGCTGTAATCAGCTTGATTGCATCTCGACAAGCAATAGTATTGACGCGAATTGTGTTTACGATGCTGCTGTCTGTCGCTAGATGATCGGGTGCGAGTCCTAAACGCGAGAGTCCGGCAGCAACCTGGCTTCTTTCTTGCTGACGCACGCATTGGGCTCGGACTGATTCAAGGCTCGAAATGTTGCTACGAAGTGTGGAGTCAATGTCGAACGATTTCCAAACTCGGCAGGCCGCTCGATGGGAGGACGTCAAAACCGTCCACCAACCGCGCACATACCTCTTCTTCAGTACATCGCACGCTTGGATTATCGCTTGTAGCTGGCCTTCACTTCGCGCATGAATTAATCTTTGCAGCTTTGGATCGGGAGGGATGCGGATTACCCTATCCGCAATCGCGGACAACGCTTCAAATTGTTGTAGCGCATCATTGAGATATGTGCTTCCATCTGCCGTGCATCCCCGCAACAATGCGGAACAGCGCTGCAATTGACTTGATCGGGTTAAAATCTCCACCCATTCGTTCCACTCTGATGCATCGGAAATGAACGCTGAAGGATCGCCGCCAAAAGCTACTCCTAGCCCGTTTGCATTAATAAATTTTTCGACGTCGTTAGCTAACGAAATACACCCGTTTATTTGGTTCGTGATTTGGTCGTGGATGGGTCGCGTGAGAGCAAAGTCCTGAACCCGATGCACCCATGGATTCGTTCTTGGGAGAGAGGCTTCCCATAAATGGGCCAACTCCTGTAGTTGCTCCTCAGTGCGATCAAGATCTGCACGACCTATCGTGGAAAATAGTTCCTCTAGCCTAGGATCTGACCTAAGAGATGAGTCTGCGTTGTACAGGGAAGTTGCTTTACCTATCAGCTGGCGGTAAGAAAATCCGGTTGCGCGGGGCAGATGCAAGGCCTTGTGGTACTGCTCGAGTTCAAGTTCTCTGCGATCAATTTCTTCCGCTAGACGGGCCCGTTCCTGTGCGAAACCGGTGGGGACATATTCTCTTAGTGATGCTATCTGTTCTTTCAAATCGGAAAATATTTGACGGCGATCAGATTCAGAATCGTGAACAATCAGACAAAGCTCGTCTAATCCAACTGCTCGCAGCCTCTCGGAGACGACATCGATAGCCGCGCGCTTCTGGCAAACGACGAGTACTCGCTCTTGTCGTGCAAGGCAATCAGCAACTATGTTGACGATCGTTTGGGACTTCCCCGTACCAGGAGGACCGTGGACTATGCTTCCAGGGCTTTTGCGCGACTCCCAGATCGCAAGCTCTTGGTACGGATCACTATCAGTCACCAGATAGCGATCTCTCTCGGCAGGCAAATGCACTGGCACTGATTCTACCTGCCTGTTGGCGAGAATGGTGTCAAGAGTCTCGTTCACGTGCTCAAACTGCTGGAGCTTTTCAAGGTTCTCGATGAGTGCCTGATTTTCTGAAACAAACAGCCCTAAAGCCGCCGTGTTGAGAAGAGCGGGCTGTTGCAAGACCTCAGCCTCTTTTTTGAGCGGTAGGGGCGACAGGTTCGATGCCAAATCTGCAAATTGAATTGAAGGAAAGCCACCCAGCGTAGATCTAACGGCGGCATTAATTTCTGAAAGTTCCAGCTGGCCATCATCGTTGGCATCAAGTTCGACCTGAGGAATCTCCACATTGAGATTCACCCTTGCCCATCTCGCTAGTACTCGATTGAAAACCGGCGGTCCGGCCTGATTGTCACGGCAAATGATCAACTCGCCCTGCTTTTTAAAAGATGAATGGATCTGGATTGGCCACAGGTATAACGGGGCCAGAATGCTGCGACGGTTTTCGGGATCGTTGATGTCGCGGGCCAATAGAAACGGATATGCAAGCCAAAGGCTTCGCAAGCCAGACTCCCGATGTATGGCATCAGCGCTGCGAATCATTCCCTGAGTGAGTGCGTAATACAGGCCTAGGCTGTTGTCTCGTTTCTCGAGATCCTCGGATGCGATATCTAGTTCTACTGAAACGCTTGCCGATTCGTTTCGAATCAGCCTTTCCACCAGCGTACTGGCACAATCGCGATCCCCATCGGCGAATTCGTCACGGGCGGCCGCATTAATTCTGATTACATCCATGCGAGTCCTGAACCCTTTATTGGCAAAACACCTGAGGAGTGCGCTCCTGTTTACAGTGTCATAAAGCCTCTCTGTGAGGCGCTTCATGATTGGCCCAAGTTGTTCAGGGAACAGGCGCGGACGTTTTGTTTCTGGCATTAAGCGATATCTCTGCAGTGGATTGGTACTGACCCGGGGGAGTAGGAACTAAGATACTTTCGATTGCCGGTATTCGCAACATTTGTGTTAAGAACTGGACACAAGATCCCTCGACTTCGCTCGGGATGACAGAGTTGGGGTGTGGGCCGCGCGGAACGAAAGTTCTTTTGGCTCGCTTAGATCGAAAACAGACGCAAGCGTCCCTTCGGCTTTACTCAGGGCAAAAGCAAGCACAAGGTCCCTCCACTTCGCAGATTATCGCTTCGCGATGATCTGCTTCGGTCGGGATGACAGGGTTGATGTTGTGGGGAGAGCGGAGATTCTTTGGCAAGATCCTTCGCGAACCGCGCTCAGGATTTTGGCTGCGGGCTCGGACGCCCGCAAAGCGCCTCAACTTCTTTTCCATACCAATCGGCGGATAGATCGCGGAATTGAGGATTGGTGCGGGCGATTAGCCAGAGTTTCTTTTCTCTTCTCCATCTTTTCAGTTGCTTCTCCCGGTCGATCGCTTTGTGGACATCGTCGTAGCTCTCCCAATAGACGAGGCGGACGGCGTCGTAGTCGAAGGTGAATCCGCGAAATTCTTTGGTTTTGTGCTGGTAAACGCGGCGGTGGAGATTGTTCGTCATGCCAATGTACAGCGTGCGACGCGAGCTGCTTTGCATGAAGTACACGTAGTAAATGTGCTCTCTGTGCATCGTGAAAACTCTGTCATCCCGAGCGCAGCGCGGTTTTTGCGCGGAGTCGCGGGAGCTTGTGGTTACTCCGCAATTTTGCGTTAGGGACGATGAGGATGTCTGTGATGGGCGTCACAAGTTTGGTTGTGAAACGCAAGGTCCCTCCACTCCGCGGATCATCGCCTTCGCGATGATCGGCTCCGGTCGGGATGACAGATTGGAAAAGTTACAGCAGCAGGTGCCAGGCTTCCTGATATCCGCTGTATTTGGAGTTGGGGCGGTGGGGAGAGAGGAGGATGTGGATTTGGTTGTGGGTGGCTGGGGTGGGGAGGATGTACCAGGCGTCGGCGGGGATCACATACGCGGCGATGAAGTCGAGCTGGTCGGGGCGGTAGGGGACTCCATTGGCGGAGACGTGACATTTGTAGGAATTGCCGCGACGGTATTGCGTGGATTTGACCTGGACGCGGAGGAAGCGTCCGTTGTGCTCGATGGCGAAGTCGTAAGAGGCGGAGTCTCCCCAGGGGCGGGAGACGATGAGTCCGTGTTGGGCGGCGCGGGCCATGAAACGAAGCTCCGCCCACTCGCCGCGAAGCTTGCTGGTTCTGAAGGTGGAAGCATTCAGAGCGTTAGTGGTGGCGGTTGGGCAAATTGAGTTTGGCATGGTTTGATTTCTTTGTGAGCAACGGAAAAAGGCGCGTCCGGATGAGCGGATGCGCCTTTGTGTTTTTGGCTGAAATTATCAGCTAGTTTTAGTGTAGCAATTTGGGTGGGAGAAATGGGACATGAGGGCGCGGACTTTATTTCGAGCGGGTGCTAGGAGATAGGGTGTGGGATGTACCTTTGGGAGGGTTGACAGGGTTGGGAAAATCCCCGCCCTGTCGCAAAAAAGCGCGACAAGGACGGGGCACCCGGCAACCCCAGATTTCCGCAACATCATTTCAAATTTCGTATTTGTAAGAACGCTCTCGATGGTAATTGTCTGTGCCGGATGTCGCAATGTGGCGTCCCTACGGGACTCTGCGGCTTGTGGTTTCCGGTTCCCGGCACTGCCGTGCCGGGCTTTCACATTCCGTGCCTGCGGCACTGCCTTGCCCACAATGTTGCGTTCTGCTACTCGGACAACAAAAAGCCCCGCTCTTTCGAGCAGGGCTTTTGATTTTGCCAACGGCTGAGTGCTAAGTGCTGCACGCACGAGCGGAACGCCCGCGCCACACAGTCTTAGTACATGCCGTCCATGCCGCCGCCGTGGCCGCCTGGCATCGGAGCGCCCTTTTTGTCTTCTGGGATCTCCGAGATGATGGCTTCGGTGGTCAGCATCAGCGAGGCAATCGAACCGGCGTTCTGCAACGCGGTGCGGACGACCTTCGTCGGGTCGAGCACGCCGGCCTTTACCAGGTCCTCGTACTCGCCGCTGAAAGCGTTGTAGCCGTAGTTCGACTCTTTCGAGTCGAGCACTTTGCCTAGAACAACCGCACCCTCTTCGCCGGCGTTCTCGGCGATCTGGCGCAGCGGTTCCTGGATGGCGCGCTTCACGATGTTCACGCCGATCTGCTCGTCGCCGTCAAGCTTGAGCTTGTCGAGAGCAGCGGCGCTGCGGGCCAGCGCGACGCCTCCGCCGGGGACAATGCCTTCCTCGACGGCTGCGCGTGTGGCATGCATCGCATCTTCCACGCGGGCTTTCTTTTCCTTCATTTCGGTTTCGGTCGCGGCGCCAACTTTAATGACGGCCACGCCACCCACCAGCTTCGCCAGCCGCTCTTGCAGCTTCTCGCGGTCGTAGTCGCTGGTGGTCTTTTCGATCTGGCCACGAATTTCCTTCACGCGGCCTTCGATGTTCGAAGACTTGCCTTTGCCTTCGATGATGGTGGTGTTGTCTTTGTCAATGGTGATGCGCTTGGCCTGGCCGAGATCGCCGACCTGCACGTTCTCCAACTTCACGCCCAGGTCTTCGGTGATGGATTTGCCGCCGGTGAGGGTGGCGATGTCATCCAGCATGGCCTTGCGGCGATCGCCAAAGCCCGGGGCCTTGACGGCCGCGACTTGCAGCGTGCCACGCAGCTTGTTGACGACCAGAGTTGCGAGCGCTTCGCCGTCCACATCTTCCGCGATGATGACGAGCGGCTTGCCGCTCTTCGCGATCTGCTCAAGCAACGGGAGCAGGTCTTTCATGGAGCTGATTTTCTTTTCGTGGATCAGGATGTAGGCGTTCTCCAGAGCAACTTCCATGCGCTCCGGATCGGTAACGAAGTAAGGTGAGAGATAGCCGCGGTCGAACTGCATTCCTTCAACGACGTCCAGCTGAGTTTCCAGCGTCTTCGACTCTTCCACGGTGATGACGCCGTCCTTGCCGACCTTCTTCATGGCTTCGGCAATAATCTTTCCAATCGTTTCGTCATTGTTTGCGGAAATGGTGCCGACCTGGCCGATCATTTCGCCGGAGACGGGCTTCGACAGTTTGTCGAGTTCGCCCTTGCCGCGCTCGCCGGTCTTCTTGTCAATTTCGCCAGCGATTACGGAAACAGCGCGCTCAATGCCGCGCTTCAGAGCCATCGGATTCGCTCCGGCGGCGACTGTCTTTACGCCTTCGCGGTAGATTGCCTGCGCGAGAACGGTTGCGGTGGTGGTGCCGTCGCCAGCAACGTCGGAAGTTTTGGAAGCCACTTCGCGGACCATCTGCGCGCCAGTGTTTTCCAGAGCATCTTTGAGTTCGATTTCTTTAGCTACGGTCACGCCGTCTTTGGTGATGGTGGGTGAACCGAATTTCTTTTCAATGACAACATTGCGGCCTTTGGGACCGAGCGTTACCTTCACAGCGTCGGCGAGAATGTTCACGCCGCGGAGGATCGCCTGCCGCGAATCTTCTCCGTGTACGATTTGCTTTGCCATAATTTTTCTCCTTCAAGAATGAAATCTTTAACCACAGAGGGCGCAGAGTTTCACCGAGGAAACCCGCCCCAACTTATTACTTGCGCGATCCTGCTAGTTTTCCCGCCGGTGCGCCAGTGATGACGCCCAAAACTTCTTCTTCGCGCATGATGATGAAATCTTCGCCGTCGAGCTTGATTTCGGTGCCGGAGTATTTGCCGAACAGAATGCGATCGCCTTCTTTCACATCGAGAGGACGGACCTTGCCTTCTTCGCTGATCTTGCCCTTGCCGACGGAGATGACTTCGCCTTCCTGCGGTTTGTCTTTTGCGGAATCAGGAATAATGATGCCGCCACGGGTGGTGCCTTCTTCTTCCACGCGCCGGATCAGGATGCGATCGTGCAGTGGGGTGAATTTCGTAGCCATAGTTAATTCTCCTTCCAAATGGTGATGAATTGGTTGGGTTTGATAACAGGAAATCTGCTATTAGCAATCAATCACAGTGAGTGCTAAGTGTAGAAAGTTGAGCGGCTAGTTGTCAAGTGAACTGGAAAGCATTCATCTAACCTATTGATTAAATTAGTTTTGGAAGGCGTTGCGAAGGACAGTGCAAACGGGCTTTTTTCCCTGAGCCATCTGCATTTTGAATCCTCCAGACGCGTGCTACGATAGAAGCTCTCCTGGGGCGCTATCGTCTAGGGGTTAGGACGGAAGATTCTCAATCTTCAAACACGGGTTCGATTCCCGTTAGCGCTACCAAATTACTTCCATATTTGTTCGTTCACTCCAGTCGTTAGGGCCAGGAAGCTGTGGGTGGGCTGCCCTTTCGCCAACGGGTATTCATCGCAATGCTGAGCCTCTTGAGCTTGAGCGAAGAATCTCGCAAAAACAGTGCAGCATGTAAAAGGCTGGGCCAACCCTCGATACTCTGGAATTTAAATGCCACGATGCTACAATGCTCCGACTCGTAACTTAGTCACTAAACGCAAGGCTAAGGCGCCGCTTTCGGCACTTTCTGACGCCCCCGTGCGGTAAGGCACGAACCCTGCAGCCAATTACAAGATTGGGGCTTCATGAAAATTCTTCTCTATAACCCTGACAATGGGGTAACTCGCAACTTCATGCCTCACCTCTGGATGTTTCTACTCCAGTCGCTGACTCCCGCTGAACACGAAGTCCTGTTGATTGATGGCAATGCCCAGCCCATGGACGAGGCCGACATCGCCAAGTACGTCATTGAACAGAACATTGGATTGGTCGGGATCGGCGCCATGACCAGAATGGTCGCCAAAGCTTATCGCATGGCCGACGCCATTCGCGCCGTAGGTGTGCCTGTGGTCATGGGCGGGCCGCACGTGACGGAAGAGTCCGATGAAGCACTCGGCCGCGATGGCGGCACGCGCCACGTGGATGCTGTCGCCCTCGGCGAAGCCGATGAAACATGGCCGCTGATTGTGAGTGATGCTGCCCGTGGCGAACTCAAAGAAATTTACGCACCCGTGGACGCTGCCGGGAAAGAGAAAAAACCCTCCCTTAAGGAATATCCTGTCATTCCCTGGAACACGATTGACCTGGCTCAGTTCAACCTGATCCCGAAATCTGTAACACCGCTGCTGAATCGTGTAGGCGAAGGATGGGGAACATTCCGCATTGTCCCCGTCGAGTCCGGCCGCGGCTGCCCTTACGGTTGCGAATTCTGCACGGTCACCGGATTTTTCGGCGACTCCATCCGCTTTCGTACCAACGAGAGCGTAGTAAACGAACTGCTGATGTTGAAGGCCCGTGCCCGTAAAGAAAAAGGACAGATCGCCGTCTTCTTTATAGACGACAATTTCGCCATCAACATCAAGCGCACTAAATCACTGCTGCGCGACATCATTGCCGCGAAAGCTCAGGTCCATTGGGTAGCGCAAATCAGCGCCAACCTACTGCGCGACGAAGAACTCGTGGACCTTATCGCCGCTTCCGGCGGCAAGTGGGTCTTCATCGGCATGGAGTCCATTGACCCCGCCAATCTCAAAGACGTAAATAAAGGATTCAACAAGCCCGGCGAGTACGCGGCCGTGCTCGATCGCCTGGCGCAACGCAACGTGTACGCCATCACCTCGTTTATTTTTGGTATGGATAACGACACCGTCGGCGTGGCCGAGCGCACGCTTCAGCAAGTCCGCACATGGCCGCCCGGACTGCCCATCTTTGGGCTGCTCACTCCGCTGCCTTCCACTCCTCTTTATAAGCGCCTGGAAGTTGCCGGACGCCTCACGCGCCCCAAGCACTGGAAGGAATTCATTCCTTTCGCCATGGCCCACACGCCATTAAAGATGAGCATCCAGGAAGCGCACGATGAGGTGAAGTACGGATGGGAGCATGCCTATAGCCCCGCCGCGCTGGCGCACGCCGTGGAATCGCTGGATGACCAGCCTCTGGGCTACCGCATCAATATCTTCCTCGCGCGCCTCTGTTTCCGCGGCATCTATTTCCCCATGATGGGAAAATTTGCGTGGGTAAAAGTTGTTGGCCAAAATTGGCGGACTATTTTCCGGCTGACAAAGGAAGGCTTCTTCGGCCGCCGCAAGCCAACCAAAACGTCGGGCGATAGGAAAGCACATGCCGACGCGACGGCGACGTTGGGGTCTTAGTTGGAAGGTTGGCCTTTGCCCCAGCATCGCATGAGAATGAGTGCCGAAGGCACGTTATGTGAAAGCCCGGCACGGAAGTGCCGGGAACGAGGCAAGAAAATTTCACAGTCCCGCAGGGACGGCACATGTGACATCCGTCACAGAGAGGTTCGCCATCATTGTGAAACATTGAGCCCGTGGCGCACCGATATTCCAACATCCTTGTTCATTGCGTATTCAGCACCAAAGAACGCAAAAACCTTATCCCGAACGAATTGATCCCCAAACTTTGCAAATATTTCGCTGGCACCGGGCGAAACCACAACATTCCCGTCCTGGCCGCCGGGGGTACGGCCAACCACGCGCATTTGCTGATCGCGTTGCCGCCCGACATGCCGACCGCCAAAGCGATCCAGGTTGTGAAAGCCAATTCGTCACGATGGTTACGCGAGCACGGAATTGATTTTGCATGGCAAGAGGGATACGGCGCGTTCAGCGTCAGCAGTTCGAACCGCGAGACAGTGAAACATTACATCGAACACCAGGCGGAGCATCATCGAAAGCGTTCTTACGAAAAAGAATTTGAAACGTTGTTGCGCAAATCCGGCATTGCGTTTGATGCGACGGAGGCATTCGGATAGGTGCCGTCCCTGCGGGACTCGCGTGTTTTCTTCTCTTTTCCCGGCACTACCGTGCCGGGCTTTCACATTTCGTGCCTGCGGCACTGGTACGGTCTCTGCCTTCGGACATCGCTCGCGTTTGCGGTTGATGCTAACATCGCTGCAAGTCTTGCCCGTCTCAGCAAAGATTTCAGGTTCAACTAAATCCCGCTGCCACTTTTTTTGAATGTATGCTCGGGACTATTTGTTGCAGCACTTTTTGGCTTTCTTTTGTTGGCCTCCCATTCGCTCTTGACAAGGCAATCTAGATAAGAAGCGTCTGTGTGCTTCGCCAATCTGTATCCGCTAGTGACTCTTATTGCTTCCTGGCCTAGGCGTCGGCGAATCATCCATACGAGATCATTCACTCATCATTACGCTTTGGATTTTACTGCGGGCTGGAGTTGGCCGAGGGATTCGCGCCAGCGGGTGAGTTGCGATGAGGGATCGGCGGTGGGCTTGCCGAGGAGGTATCCCTGGGCTTCGTTGCCTCCGAATTGTTTGATCATGGCCAGTTGCTCGGGAGTTTCGACGCCTTCGACGATCACCTGCATATCGAGGTTGTGGGCGAGCGTCACTAGCGATTGCACCATGGCTTTGGTTTCAGGACGGTACTCGAGTTCCTTCACGAATGAGCGGTCGATTTTCAGCGCGTTGAAGGGCAATTTAGGAAGGTAGCTGAAGCAGGAGTATCCGGTGCCAAAGTCGTCGATGGCCATGCTGACGCCGAGAGCGCCGAGTTGGCGCATGACTTCCGCGGCTTTTTCCGCGCCATGCAGCATGACGGACTCCGTCAGTTCGATCTGGAGAAGATTCGGCTTGAGCCCGGTGTGGCGCAGGATTTCGGAAACTTCATGCACAAACGTTTCGCGCATGAATTGAATGCTGGAGACATTCACGGCAACCTGAATCGGCTCCGGCGATTGGCCTTGCCAACTGACGGCTTCGGCGCAGGCGCGCTCCATGATGTAAGCGCCGAACGGGATGATGAGTCCGCTCTCTTCCGCGATGGGGATGAACTTGGATGGCGGAATGACGCCGAGCGTGGGGTGGGTCCAGCGGGCGAGGGCCTCAAAGCGAATGAGGCGGCCGGAGAGCACGTCGAATTCCGGCTGATAATGTACGGCGATTTCGCCGCGAGACATGGCCCCGCGCAGTTGATTTTCCAGGCTAAGGCGTTCGCGAACCAATGAGCCGAGTTCGGAGGTGTAGTAGCACAATTGATTTTTGCCGTTGCGCTTGGCGGTGTACATGGCGCTGTCAGCCTGCTGGAGAAGTTCGATTCCGTCGGCGCCGTTCTCCGGATAAAGGCTGATGCCGATGCTGGCGCTGATGACGACTTCATGGCTCTCAAGAAAGAACGGTTTGCTGAGCGCTTCCAGAAGATTGGTTGCGACCCGGCCGGCATCTTCCTTGCACTCAAGCGTGGTAAGGACCACGGTGAATTCGTCGCCGCCGAGGCGGGCAAGCGTATCGGATTGGCGAATGCGGGATTGCAGGCGCTCTGAAACCTGGCCCAGCAACATATCGCCTACCATGTGGCCCAGGCTGTCGTTCACCAGCTTGAAGCCATCGAGATCAATGTAGAGGACGGCGACAATTTTCTCCCGGCGCTTGGCCAGCGCGAGCGTCTGCGTGAGACGGTCGGACAAGAGGCGGCGGTTGGGCAATCCGGTAAGTTCGTCGGTCAGCGCCTGATACTGCAATTTTTCTTCTGCCCGTTTCTTGGCGGCGTCGCGACTTTTCAGTTCAGCCAGCATTTTGTTGAATTCAATTCCGAGCTGCACGATTTCGTCGTCGCCGCCGACGGAAACTTTTCCGGAGAAATCTTTTTTCAGCGTGACTTTTTGCATTGCACCGGTTAAATCATGCACCGCTTTTGCTTTTTCCGTGGCCTTTTGCAGGGCGATCATCTGGCTGTGGACGCGCCGCCGCAGCAACGTTACCCAGACAAATGTTACGAGGATTGTTAAGAATGAAATGCCCAGCACTGAGAGCGCATGTTGCGCCGTCCACCACGGAGCCGGTTGCAGAATTTGTACGTCCGCCGGAGAACGCAGGACGATGTTGAAGGCAATTGGTTCCTGGGCGAGAATCAGATAAATTTTTCGCGGGTTTACTTGAAGGGAACAAATACCTGTGAGGCGCAAAACGCTGCCGCTTGTGAGTTCGGGCAAGGGCTGAGTGGTATCCAGCGAATCAAGCTGTGCTCTGAAGGTGCGCGCGCCAGCTTGCAATATCAGGCTCTTTCCGTTCGATGAATCGAGAACGCTAATGAGGCGTCCTTCCAGCGTGACCAATTGGGAGTCGAATTGTCCCATGGAGCTGGATTCCGCAGTAACTTTTGTCGCTGCTACCGGCGCATTGTGGCCAACTACGTGGACGGCAGAATCAATCAAGACAGGGGAGTAACCACCTCCGGCGGAGGCGTAGCCTACAGCTTCCACTTCATCAGAAAGATGGATGGAATGAGTATCGCCCTGGACTTCCACTCCTCCGGTATCGTCCTGAAGATAAAAGAAGCCCCTGCCGAGCATGGTGACCGATCCCTTAACTTTTATGCGATGGCTGGAATCGGCATGGGGCGAATAGCGGAGGAGATGATTGATGGGGGTGATGACTTTCTGAAATGGATCTTGATCAGCCGGCGCGAGGACGCGAATGTCTTTGATGGAAGAAATGGATAATTGATATCCCACGAGCTGCCGGCGAGAATTAAAAATGGTGCCAAATACGCCCTGGGCTTGTACCGTTGCGTCCACGAGATTCGCTAGCTGATCTTTCCCGATAAAAGTCGGATTTGTGTAAACGTGTATTTGTCCGAAGGGAGAGTACAGCTCAAAAGTCAGGTGCATGGATTCTTCATTCTTTAGAGGGTGGACCACTCCTTTAACTTCTACAAACTGAGAATCCAGAATTCCTGAAGATGCCGCGGTTGCATTTACTTGTATTGGGCGGGGCAAAGATGCACGGCCTGAAACAATAAATTTTGGAGCGATGACAATGGGCGCATAGTCTCCTGGATTGGTGATTCCTATGATTGTCACCTTCTGTCCTTGAAGCAGCGCGGTGGATCCAGGATATTTCACATAGATGCCGCCAGTGGAATCGTGAAAAAACAATTGACCCCAATCGGGATCGTTATAAGTAACGACGCCTGTAAGTTTGACTGGTAGAGCTTCGGCTGCTTGCTTCTCATCGAGTCCATGAACCACTGACACTGACGTGAGTGTGGGCAACTGCTCGTTTTGCGAATCTTCCAGTTGCTGCGAGGGAATCGCTTTGGCGACGGAATGAAGAACATCCACGCGCAAGCCATCCGCAACAGGGAAGCCGGTAATCTCAACAGTGCTTCCCGGAGCGAGAGTAGTGGGTGCATCAAAATCACAAGCAACAGCACCCCATTTGTCCTCAAGCATCAGGCTATTCGCGTTTAGCGCACTTCCTACTACGCCGCGCAGCCGGATGCGGTGCTCCGCTGTCTTTTTAAAATCATGGTAGAGGCTTCTTATTGAATACAGCGGAGAGTCTTTTGGAGCAGGTTCTTGAAGGCGAACGTCGTCACTGCTTTGAATCCAAAGGTGCCTGTCCTGGGGGCGTCCATTTTCGTCGTAAATGGATTCGCTGACGCCAACGACGCGGACCCTGGCATTTATCAACTTTGACAAGTCAACTTTGTTGTTGGCAATCCTTGCCGGGATTTCCCGTCCGGATTCGCCCAAAGTAATTTGGTCATGGCCGAGAGAATCGCGCGCGATTTGATGAACGACTCCTACAAGCTGAACACGGATCCCAATTTTTTCTTTTTCAGGAAGAGATCGAAAAGATGCGATTGCAGGAGGAAGAAGTTCTAAATGTGTTCTATTTAGCGAAATTTTCAGATCGGTCAGGTCAACGCTACTGGGGCCACTGTAAGGGATGTAAGCATGTGTTTTTTTACCGTTGATATTGACGGTCTCTCCGCCACGCAATCCGTATTGCTGAGGATCTTGATCAATCGCGATTGCTCCCGTATTGTCCTGAATCCAAAATCTTTTTCCAGAATGGTCCGCAAAAGTTACGACGCCTTGCAAGTGCGCAACATTGCCAATGGGAAGCTGCTGCAAATCGCGGATGTGGTCGTGCTGTGGTGATAAGACGGAGTTAGCCCAGGGCGAAAAAGCCAGCGCCAATAGCAATATGCCGCCGACAAGACCAGACGCGATGAGAGCCCTTTTATAAGAGCGCGATGAGAGAGTCACGCTAAATTAATCGGCAAAAGAGACGATGATGTTTAGCCAGAATGCCCGCAAGTAACCCTTAGTCGTAGAAAATCATGGCGGCTTCACCCGGCCTAATCGGATCAATTCAACACAAACGAGTCACTTTTTCTAACGTCTCCTTAACAAAATGGCTATACCGATTCTAGCGAGTGTGGCTATTGCAAAGATTTGTTGCCTTGCTAGTATTCATCGGTTCAGAACACGCCTGTCGAATACGAAACACGCCGCATAGCTAAAAATGACAAAAATTTCTCTCGGACGTCACGTGTTTGGACTGGCTGCCATCGGCTTCGGAGCAACCAGCTTGGTGTGGCATGACTTTAGCGCGCCCTGGCAGCAGATCCAGGCGCTTGGCAATGTCCCTCACCGCGAGATTCTTGTGTACATCGCCGCAGCGGTCGAACTTTTGGGAGGCATCGCGATTCAGTGGCGCAAAACGGCGCGAATTGGGGCCCTCGCGCTGGGCGTCCTCTTTCTTGTTTTCGCGCTGCTCTGGATACCTCGTGTTATCGCGGAACCGCTGGTCTACGACCGGTATGGCAACGTCTTTGAGCAATTGTCCCAGGTCGCCGGCGCCCTGATTATTTACGGGATGTTCAGCAGCAGCGTCTCGAATTGTGCCGCAAGAATTTCTCGCTTGGGATACATATTGTTTGGAACCTGCGTTGTCTCATTCACGCTGCAACAGCTCTTCTATCTATCCGCCACAGCGAGCTTCGTCCCCAAGTGGGTTCCGCCAGGACAAATGTTCTGGGCGATAGCGACCACGATCTTTTTCGCTTTCGCGGCCATCGCTTTACTTTCCGGACGCTTGTCCCTTCTCGCCATTCGCTTGGTCGTCGTGATGATCCTCGGCTTTCAGTTCCTTATATGGCTGCCTGCGGCGTTTGCCCGCCCGCATCAGCTGATGAACTGGGGCGGCAACACTGAAAATTTGGCCATCGCCGGAGCCGCGTGGATTGTGGCCGATTATCTCAGCCAAAGAGGCTAATTTCGAAGTTTTGCTTCTACGGCAGCTGCGCTCATGATTGACCACAGCAGCGTGGCCAATTGAAGTAACGCCATCAAAAAGATGGCTTTGCCGGTCACTTGCCGCAGGAGGAGGGCCATCGCGCAAACCAATCCCAGAAACCCGATTCCCAGCCCAGAATATCTTCTAACAACACTCAATTACCAGCAGCGTTCTATCGTCGTGCTGGGGATGGCCTTGGCAGAACTCGTCCACTGCGGCGAAAATCGCATCAATTGGATTTGGGCTTGCCAAATAACTTGTTATCCCATCGCAGCCAAATTCTTTGCCTTCGTTGTCTTCGGCTTCACTTAACCCATCACTCATCAGCGCGATGCGGGTACCCGCAGGGGCTGCCACCTCGATGGCGTGAAATTTGGCGTCTTTAAAAAGACCTACGGGCACATCGCCATCTTCAATCATTTTGATCGTCCCATCCGGCATAAGCACAATTGGTGTTGTATGTCCGCCATTGACGATTTCGATCGTTCCCTTTCCTGCAGTAATGCGAAGGGCAGCAAGCGTTACGTACTTTCGTCCGGAAACGCGGGAACACAGGAATGAGTTGACGGCGGTAACGCACTCCACCAGCGAAGCGCCGGTGGTAATTTGCGCATAAATCATGCCCTGGATCACGGATGCCAAAATTGCCGCAGACATCCCTTTTCCGGATACGTCTGCGACAACGGCGACAATTCCATCCGTCACGGGAATCAAATCGTAGAAATCACCGCCGACTTCCGTACACTGGGCGATTTTTGCCAGTATCTTCGCGCAAGGCACCACAGGAATTTCACGGGGTATGATGCTGCCTTGAATTCCCGCAGCAATCTCCAGTTCTTTTCGAAGCACGCCAGCCGCTTGCTCCGCCTGCACCATGTAAGCGTTTTCAACCAGGGTTGCGGCCTCCCTTGCAATCGCGCCAAGAATCTCTTTGCTAATCGAACTGAGATCGCAGGTTTGCAACCGGCTATCCAGATAAAGCAGCCCAAAGATGCGGTCATGGCTTTGGCTCCTGAGAGGGATGGCGATAACGCTGCGTAATTCGTGCGTCAGAATGCTCTCGCGGCCCAGCGCCATCCCATCGCGGGTGGCGTCCCCAAGGATGAAATCCAAACCAGATTGCGCCGCATCCCGCATGATGGATTGCGAAATGCCTGTCACGGAAGCCAAAACTGTTCCGTCGTGATTTCGCCCGCATTCAAGCTTCAGGGCTGAAGGTGTGTCGCCGAGAAAGACAAATCCACGCTCAGCGTGGGTGATGCGGAGAGTGTATTCCAGCATACTGCTCAGTACATCGGTCAACATGCGGCTGGAACTAAGGCTCTTTACAGCTTGCAGGAACAAACTCAATTTTTCGATATCGGACTTTGAAGTTGACAGGGAGACTTGTTCCAGAAAGGAGAAATTTGTGCTCTCCATCTCATCCGTAACAAAGTGCAAAGTGACTGCGGAGGCGCCTAACTGCAATGCGTCACCGGATTTGAGGCGCGCGAACTCCGTTCGCGTGTCATTCAGCAGAGTGCCGTGACGGCTGCCCACATCCCGCACAAAGTAGCCGTCATTATCAAGGTCAATCAGAACATGCGTGCGCGAAACCTGGGGATGGTTGATGCAGAGATCGCTCTCCGTGCTTCGTCCAATGGAAAAGGGAGTATGGGCCAGTTCGATAGTGCGCGTGGCGGCGCCTTCTCGAAAAATAATTCGGGCGGGCCTGTTTTGTTCGAAAGACATTGCGAAGAACGAATTAACGCCAATACAGGATGCCTTATTCCCGATGATGTTTCAATCCGGATCAACACCGTTGATTGTCATGGTCGTCCCTCACACCTTCGGAAGACATCTGAACTTCAATTCACACCTTGCACATTTTGGTATCGCGAGGTGGTCTAAACAAGACGGACGGTGGATGTTTGGAGCAAGCGCAAGCGGGATAGAAAAATTACGCTACATGCATCGCAATCCGGTCAAAGGCGGACTGGTCGAAAGTCCGGAACAATGGAAAAGGATTACATCTTCCATCCATACCAGAAGCGTTGAGGCGGGCATTGCACATTAAGCATCCTACGCATATCCACTCTCAAGTCCAGAATTGAGATTGAATACGCCACCCACCTCCGAAGTTATCCTAGCCAAGTTTTTCAGGGAATATGCGGATAGCCCAGGCCTCTTTCCTTTGACAATTGTGGAAATAAAGTAGGCGTGCTAATTTCGGTTCATTGAGCTATTGAATGGAGGAATCATCATGAAGCGCTTCACGTTCTTGTTGTTCACAGTTGTAACAATCTGCGGCCTCGTCATCCTCTTTGCCCCTGCCCCAGGCCACGCGGATGGGCAAATCGCCGCGCCCTTCGTAACCGAAATCCCCCACGGGTACCGCGACTGGAGGTGGATTTCCTCAGCTCACGAAGCGGGCAACCTTAACAGTATCGGTGCGGTCTTGGGCAACGATGTAGCGATCAACGCCTTCCGTGAAGGAAAGCTTCCGTTCCCGGACGGCACGATCCTTGCTGCTGTGCATTACCATCACGTCCCGTCGGATGAAAACAACAAAGTCTTTGGCCAGGTTCAATCATTTGTTCCCGGCTCACCCACGAACGTTCAGTTTATGGTCAAGGACTCAACAAAGTACGCCGCAACCGGCGGCTGGGGTTTTGGTCACTTCCAAGACGGCAAATCCGGCAACGCAGCATTTATGAAAAGCTGCTTCCCCTGCCACGAGAAGGCCAAAGCGACCGACCTTGTCTTTACTCGTTATTCACCCTAATGCCGGGTGCCCTTCGATAAGAGGGGAGGCGTTGTCTTTGGTCCTAAGAGTTCAGGAAGTTCATGGGCAAAGCAAGCGATGCTCACGCACTCCGGGGAGCGTATAGCCAGTTACGACGATACCAGCGAACATCCCGAGTTCGATAAATATGATTGTTGATTTTTTCATTGAAAAGCACCTCGCGAATCTTCGCGTGTGTGAAAATTATATTTTCATCCGCACAGAACGCGAATGAGTGGGCACCCGGCTTTTACCGCTTGATCACGAATTGGGGAACGTTCCGTCTGTCCCCAGGTTTTTAAATGGTGTTGGGTGTTGAGTACGGGCATCCACGTCAAGGAATGACGCGTTTGAGCTGCTCTATAGATCAATACAACCTCTGCGGGAAGATGTAACACACAAGTTTTGCTATACGGATGAGGACTGCAAAAAATGAAATGGGTACTGTTCTTCTTTAGCGTGATTTCGTTGTTCTTTGCCGGTAACACACTTTTTTTTGTACCGGAACAATACGATTTGTTTACGATTGTAGCGGCTGGAGTGGCGATAGCGATAGCAGGTATTTGCGCATGGTTTAGCAGTAAGGCTTTCGCATTGCCAGCCAGAAGTAGTGATATTAAACCGAAGAATATAGTGATGGCACCGCCAGCGGTGGTTTGGATCGTCGCAATATTATTATTTTGCTTCTTTGGGCTGATGAAATTTAGGGCATATCATTAAAATCATCGCGCTCCTCGTTTCAATACACCGAAAACCCGGGAACGTTCCGTCTGTCCCCAGGTTTTCTCCTATGTCTATAGTCAGACTTCTTTGAGAAACGCATCTCCGAAGGCGCGGTATTTAGCTGCAGCATCATCTTGCCTCCCGTTCAGAATTTCGAGTTGTCGTTTTACATACTCCATGGCCAGTTCTGTTTTGTCTCCGAGAAGGTAAGCGACCGGTAAACGATAAACAACGGATTCTCTAAATGAAAATCGAAGATGTTCGAGGTCTTCAGTGATCGCCTCTAAAGAGGCATTGGCATTCATAAAAGGCAGTCCATACAATTCGATTGCTTGCTTTATTTTCTTTGCTTCAGAGATGTAATCAAAATTCATTTGTGGCACAAAAAGCCATTCCTGATACCGTTTTTCCGGCATGAGATAACCTAGAGATGTAGTTATTGTTGGTTTTGGAAAGGCTTGATCAAATGGTGAAAGCCTTTCTAGTAAAGCTTCTATCTGTTTACTGACAACTCCTATGATCGAGTTAACCCCAACACGACCATCGTTTCGATTCTGAATTAAGTTAAGTCCCACCCAACCGGCAAAATTTGGCGCGAGCGCACAAGTGTAAACATACTTAGTTGTGGTTGCTGCTAAAAAGGGCAACTCGCTCTCTAAGTACTTCACTATCTTCGTTATTACCAATCCTCTATCTGACATAATGTACAAAATCTTCCCAAAAATGGTGCCATTTTCAATATTTAAATAACCGAACCGTTGTGGGCCCCACGCTGGAAAACCCGGGGAAAACCCGGGGACAGACGGGACGTTCCCCATATTATTTTGAAACGCCCGAAAAACGGGGAAACGTCCCGTCTGTCCCCAGGTTTTCCGTCTGTCCCCAGGTTTTCGCGGGCTGCACTTTGTCATCGCCTAATGCTTCTACGGAAAGGATATCGCTGAAAGGAAGCAGATATGCTGGCTCACGGTCAAATTTTTCATACTTGGATTCGTCGGTGGTGGAGACCAAATCGAATACTATCTCCTCATCCATCGGATCCACTAAAGTGATTTTCGCTACTATGGCTTCCCCATCACGACAAGTGAGTCGAACAATCTTGTTAATGTTCTGTTGAAGCAGCGTAACTGCGTCTGGTGTCATATTTTACTCGTCAGAAATGGACGTGCAGGTTTCCACCCGTCGTCTTGTTAGTTAAATTTATGTAAGGATCGGGCTAGAAAACCCGGGGACAGACAGGACGTTCCCCATATTATTTTGAAACGCCCGAAAAACGGGGAAACGTCCCGTCTGTCCCCAGGTTTTCTGTCCGTGATGGTCACTGCCAGCAGCCTGGCTTCGTGCCTGTTCTCGAACGCGTGCAGCATGGCAAGCGCCAAGGCGTCGTCCACGTCGTTGCCAATGGGGCACCCGGCTGAGGTGTCAGTCTTTGTCGAAGCACGGGCCTGGCTTCTGGTCTTTCAGTCGCGCCGGGCAGAACTTGTATACTTCGAAGCCCTCGTCATTCATCGGATCAACGATCAGGTATTTGATCCACACCGCGTCTTTGAACCGATCGGCCCCTTGGAAGATCTCTTGGAACGGCGGATAGTCGGTGCCAACCCACCACCACCCATGCCGAAGGGCACGCGGCCCAACCTCCGAAAAATGCCACTTGTGCTCTCCGCATTTGATCTCGATGTCGAGCATATCGTTATTGGTCAACGCGGATGGAGGGATAGAAAAGCCCGAAGCAAACGATCCGGCTAAGATCGTTTGCCCTCCAGCCTTGGCGGTTAGCTCGAAGCGCTTGCATATGACCGGCTCTTTGCCCATCGCAAAGCGCACCTCCACATGGTTAGCGGGCGGATTGGGAGGATACTGATCGGGGGAGGATGGACGCTGCTGTGACACTGCTGGAAGCGTCCCCACCGCGACCGCAAGCACCAGGGCGATTTTGAACCGGATTTTGCTCATTACTGGCCGTCCTTCTTAGGTCGCGAGAATACGCTTAACAAAACCAGGGGACAGACGGGACGTTCCCCATATTATTTTGAAACGCCCGAAAAACGGGAACCTGGGGACAGACGGAACGTTCCCCGGTTTTCTCGTACCAATATGGGAATTTTCGACCTCAGTTTGCCAGGAATTTCTCTCCTATCCATCATCCGCCATCTTTTTTCTGCTACGTTTTCCCTCATGGCTCGCCTGCCTCGCGTAGTGGCTGTTGATGTTCCCCATCATGTTACGCAGCGCGGCAATGCCCGACAAGCGATCTTCTCCCAGGACGCCGACCGCATCACCTATCTCGAGTTACTGCGGCAGTATGCTGAACTCTACAGCCTCTCTGTGCTGGGCTACTGCCTCATGTCCAACCACGTGCACTTAATCGTGCTTCCCGGCATCGAAGCGGCCATGGCCAACACACTCAAGCATACTCACGGACGCTACGCTGCCTACTGGAACGCACGCCAGTTTTCCTCCGGCCATGTCTGGCAGGGACGGTTCTATTCCTGTCCGCTGGATGACCCCCATCTTTGGGAGGCGCTACGGTATACCGAACTCAATCCAGTACGGGCTGGCATGGTCACCGCGGCCGAACAATGGCAATGGTCCAGCGCTACGGCCCACTGCAACAATGATCAGGAAACGCGGCTGGAGATGAGCTTATGGCGGAAACGCTGGAGCGCGGCCGCGTGGCGCAACTATTTGACCGAAGGAGAGTCGCAGGCGGAGCTAGCTGCACTTCGACGTTGCACCTACACCGGACGTCCGCGGGGGACAACTGAGTTCGTCGCTGGACTGGAGCGGGCGACCTTGCGCTTGCTGGCTCCACGAAAGGGCGGACGACCGAAAAAGTCTTCGCCTGATCCACGGCAAGATGGGCTGGCTTTTACCGCTTGATCACGAATTGGGGAA
>DASXFN010000068.1:0-23312 GCA_036489565.1 Terriglobales bacterium | reverse complement strand
TGCGTCCCAGTTCGCCGGTAGCGTCGCCATGATCGGCGGTTACGATAATGATGCTGTTGTCATAAAGGTTTTTGGCCCGGAGATAATGGAAGAAGCCGCCCAGGCATCCATCCACTTGGTTCAACTCATAAGCGATGCGGTTGTTGAATCCGTCTCGTAAGCGCCAATTCTCGCTGGTGCGTTTGGGAAGATTGTTTTTCCCGAATTGATGAACATTTTCGGGTTGGGCGTAAAAGAAGACCGGGCGGCTTGTGTCCGTACGATTGTCCAGAGTGGTCTCAAGTTGCTGCACGGTCGAGCAAGCTTCCATGTTGTTCCACAAAGGCTTGTCGGTATCGAGCTTAATGATGTCGGGAGGCGGCGAAAGTATTTGGCGTAGGATTACGTCCCAGCTCACGATCATCTGATAGCCATCGCCCTCCACCAGTTTTTCCAGGCCGTCAATCTTGTGAAACGGTTGCTGGTAGTGGGAATGCAAAAGCAGGGCGCCGGCCCAGATCGCGGGCTCGGAAAGGCTGGTGCCGGCATATTGGGTGTATGTGTTCGGGATCGCAATGCTGTCCTTGGCGAACTTGTCCAGATTGGGAGTGAAGTCCACCTTCGGGTTGTATGCGCCAAGATAATCGGAACGCACAGAGTCAATCACAAAAATAAAAATGTTTGGCCGCGGCTCGGTCGTGGGCACAAACTTAGACACCAGATTCACATCATTTTTAACAATTGGTTTGCGGATGTTGGCGTACACCCGCATGATGCGACAAAGATCGCCGCAAACCTCGGTTTGCCCGCCACCAAGTAAATGGTGGGCCAAGTCGAATGACGTATCTCGCGTCGCATAAAGATCAATGGACCTGGCAATAGAATCATCGGTCAGGCCCAATGGCTTTCCCCAAAGAATTTCCGATGCGTGCAATGCCTGATAACCGAATATCGTTAATATGAGAACGCCAAGGACCGTGGCCAGGGAATAAGAACGCCGCTGGGGACGAAACGCGTAAAAGCTGATCGCCACAACCAGCCAGAATATAAGGGTGAATGTGGTTTGAAACATTCCATTCCAGTCCGCCCCACCCACAATCACAGGGAACAGAAAGGCGATAATGGCCATGCCGGCACACAGTCCGCCCAGCAGAAAACGCCGGCCCTTGTGCGCCAGCACCGCGCGGGTCAGAGTTAGGAACGGAGCACCAACGAATATCGCGAATAGGGTGAGGGTAAAGGCAAAGTAGATTGCGTAAAAATGTGCTTGCCAGCCCACAAAACTCAAAGAATTGGCGAGAAACCGGATTAATCCCCAAGACAGCAAGGCGACCATCAATGGTGCCAGAAAGGCCAGCCGCAAAGCACGCGCGCGCGAATTTCTTGCGGCTGCCATACGTATGAGGTTGAGTACCGACAAAACAATGAGCGCGATCGAAATATGAGAGACCAGGCTCCAACCCACAAGCTCGGAGTCATACGCCGATTGGAACATTTCAAAACTATGGGCCGCCGCATACTTGCTGTACATAGTGCTGAGGGCATAGAGCAGCGAAATCGAGATTCCCACCTTGAGCGCGGTGCCATATTCGAAAAGAACCCCCGCGGTTTCATCCTTCCGTCTCCAGAAGGGATCGCTTAGAATATTCGCGATCGTGGTGGCCGCAAGCGGCAGCAGGGCAATCAGGCTCCAGAAAAATGTGGCATTGTTGTCCTGCGCGTGGGGCATGAAGGGCTTCACGGTAATGACCACACCGAACACGGCCAATGCGCCAAACAGGAAGTAGTACCATATTTTGGTCCGGGCATTCCAACAAGTCACCGCGAGCGCCAGAAGAATTGGCCAGTACAGCCATGCGTTCCAGCGAGCGAACCATGGCATCCAGGCATAGGGCGGAGCCATAATTACGTCGGCATAGGTATAGGGAAGATAGGCCAGAAGGCAGTAGATCGATGTCAGGAGAAAATATGTTCCCGACAGAAGTTTCAATAAAGTGAGGAAAGCGATCTTCAATGCTGGCCCCTTAAACTGTGTTGCCGCCCATTCGGGCGAATACAAAACAACAACCTAGGTATGATGGTAAGCGCGCCGGGAATCGCGCGCCGTGATAAATTTATTGCGAAACGTGACGGAAGTACCTTCCACCATTGAATTGGCGCTGCTTAAAATCGCAGATGCGCAAGACTCCCGGGGCTCTGGAACTGAATAGTTAGTGCTTCAGCACAAGGACTCGTACCATGCAAAGCCGACAGATAAAGAAATCTCATAGAGTTGTCATATCGAGAATCCTGTTGTTTGTGAGAAATTTCCTGAAATATCCCGCTATGCAGGGCTCGTTAATCCCGAGTTCCCATTTCCTGGTAAATGGCATGCTGCGGCAAGTGGACTGGGAAAAAGCCCGCGTTCTGGTGGAATTTGGACCGGGAGTGGGCACGATGACCCAGGAGATCCTGCGTCGCATGCATCCGAATGCGACCCTGGTAACCATTGAACTCAATGCTGAGTTCGTCCGCTTTTTGCAAGATGAGATCAGGGACCCGCGCCTGCGGGTGGTACATGGTTCAGCGGCCGAGGTGCTTCGAATCCTTTGCGACCTGAATTTTTCCCGGGCGGACTACATAATTTCCAGCCTGCCCTACACCAGTATGGGGAATGTGGTTCGGAGAGAGATTATGCAGGAGTCGCGAAGGGTTCTCTCGGCTGACGGGGCGCTTCTGTTCTTCCAGTACACGACCGCAATTCTGCCGTCGTTACGATCTAGCTTTAGCTCTGTCCGGCAGGAATTTCAATTGCTGAATTTCCCTCCGGCGCTCATCTTTAACTGCACCCCCTGAACTGTCCGTTTAGGTGAAACTCTTGAGTTCGGGCGTTTCTCAAGGTTTTACGACGAGTTCGGTCGATTGCGACGCACGCTACGTGAGCCGCCTAGCAAAGACATTAAAGCTTATTTTCCTGCAACATTTCGATTTACGGCCGTTCTTGACAAGTGAGTTGCTACGCCTTGGCGGGCACTGGATCGAGCGCTGTCGGCACAACGGAGGCGGGATCGATCGAATGACGCAAATTGTCAGTCGCCTTACAAAAACTGGCAGGCGCAAAGGAATCGCGGCAGACATTGCCTATTTCCAGGCCCGATGAATGTGACGGAAGTATGGGTGGGGCTTGGAAATAAACAACTTGGGAATTTGGTCGTGTAACCTTGGTAACCTCGCGTTGTGGCCGCTAAAATGCGAATATACCGGGCGAGTGGTCATCCAGACCATAGCTGTACTACGGAGAAGAGGACAAACGAGATGCGGAAACAAAAGGGCTTTTCATTAATCGAACTTCTGATCGTGGTCGCGATCATCTTGATCATCGCCGCCATCGCAATTCCAAACTTGCTGCGTGCACGTATTGCAGCTAACCAGTCATCGGCCGCAGCTTCAATTCGTACGGTTGATACAGCCGAACTGTCGTACCAGAACGCGTACCCTGACATAGGGTATGCTGCTTCACTGGTCGCGCTTGGCCCGGGTGGAGTGAGCGTTGCTTGCGCTGCCGCGACGAGCACATCGGCTTGCATCATTGATGGTCAGTTGGCCTCTGGCAATAAGAGCGGCTATACCTTTGCCGCTGCTTCGCAGGGATCGACCGTACCGTCAGCCACTTTCGTGGCCACGGCAATTCCGACGACCCTCAATACCACTGGTACGAAATCATTTTGCTCGACGGAAGACAACGTAGTGCGCTATGACACCACAGGTGCCTTGGCGACCTACGCGGGTTGCACGGCTCTTGGCGCGATCGGACAGTAATAAAACCGAGCGCTATTCAAAGATGCAGTGAAGGGAGCACCGTTCGCGGTGCTCCTTATTATTTTTGAGGCGCTTTGTTGGGGACGACGGGATTTGTTGGCGGGAGTAGGTGACAAATATTGTCAACCTGGTTGCCGATTCGATCTCCTTGTTTCAGTCGGGACTACCCTTCATCTCGAACTTCCGCAATGCCACCATTCTCTAACTCACCGAAACACAGAGGAGTTGGACGAATCTATTGGAATGGCACGACGAGTGCAAGTAGTTCAGTGGTTGCAAGTGGACTAGTGGCCTTAAGAAGGAACCTAGAGAAATGTCAAAAAAACGACAAGCTGGATTTTCATTAATCGAATTGCTAATTGTGGTCGCGATCATTCTGATCATCGCGGCGATTGCAGTTCCTAACTTCTTGCGGGCCCGCATGGCCGCCAATGAATCCTCGGCTGTCGCTTCAGTGCGTGACATCAAAACCGCTGAACTTATGTATTACAACGCATTCCCAAATCTCGGCTATGCCGACAAATTACAATACCTGGGTGGACCTGAACCCTGTTCATTTTCCAGCACCACCGCGTGCATGGTCGCTGACCCGCTTTCGAACGCCGGGGTTGGTACGGGAGGAAAAAGCGGATATATATTCAGCGCTTTGGGAATCAATACCGCCGGCACGAATAACGATTCGTTCGTAATAGGAGCCGCGCCCAATATCCCCGGTAAAACCGGAAACCATCTTTTCTGCAGCACCATTGACAACGTTACCCGCAGCGATTCCGCTCCAAGCAGCACTCCAGTCACAGCGGTCGCACCCTGCCTCGCTTATACGCCGATCTAACAAAGCGGTCTAATGGGCATGCAGCGGCTCCCGTGGGGTCAATACCTCGGGTCTAATCGTCAGGCAGCCTCAAGACACGAAACAGTCCACCCTGGTAGTGACCAGCGTAATTAGACCAGGGACTCATTGCCCCGAACCTTGCATATAATAATTAGGCTGGAGCAGGAATTTGAAGTCCTTCTGCAATGACCGCTATAGAAATTCTTGGGTTGGAAAAGACTTATAGCACTGGCTTCTGGCGCAAGAAGCCGAAGCTCGCTTTGCGTCCTCTCAATCTCTCTGTTGAGGACGGCGAAATCTTTGGCTTTCTTGGCCCAAACGGCGCCGGCAAAACGACTACGCTGAAAATGCTCATGGGACTTGTGTTCCCCTCCGCCGGTTCGGCGAAGATTCTAGGCAGCGACTTCCGGGATCCGCTGGTCAAGGCGCAAATTGGTTTTCTTCCCGAGCAGCCGTATTTCTACGACTACCTCACCGCCCGCGAATTGCTGGACTACTACGGTCAGCTTTCCGGCGTTGCTGGCAAGGAACGCTCCCGCAGGATTAATGAACTGATGGGAAAAGTTGGATTGCAAGATGCAGGCAACGTTCAACTGCGCAAATTTTCCAAAGGTATGCTGCAGCGCGTCGGGATCGCTCAGGCAATTTTGCATGACCCCAAGGTCGTCTTCCTGGATGAACCCATGTCCGGACTCGACCCGATGGGGCGCCGCGAAGTCCGCGACTTGATGGAACAGTTAAAGCGAGAAGGGAAGACGGTTTTCTTTTCCACGCATATTCTTGCCGATGCAGAAGCGCTTTGCGACCGCGTGGCCATTCTTCATCACGGCGAGTTGAAAGGTGTGGGTGCCATTGCGGCACTTACCACCGCCATTAAAGGCAAGGTGGAAATCGTGTGGCAGGGCAGCGGTGTCCCCGGCTCCATCAAGGCAGCGGGCGCTGAGTGTCATGTCATAGGCGATACGGTACGAACCGTCCTGGCGGAAGAACAACAGGACTTTGTCATTGATCTATTACGCCGCGAGAAACTGCGAATTATTTCGGTGGTTCCGGTTCGCAAGTCGCTTGAAGATTATTTCCTGCAGCAGGTCATGCCGGCGATGACCGGCGGAGCGACAAAATGACCGCCCGAATTTTTCACATCGCGCGCAATACTTTTCGTGAGGCCGTTCGCGACCGCGTTCTCTACAACCTGATTGCGTTTGCCCTGCTGATGATTGGCGGAGCCGTCCTGGTCGGCCAGGTTTCCATCGGCATCGAACGTTTGGTGGTGATCAACCTCGGCCTCACCGCGATCTCGCTTTTCGGTATTGTCATCGCCATCTTCATCGGCATCGGACTAGTCTCCAAGGAGATCGAAAAACGCACCCTGTACACCATCCTTTCGCGCCCCGTGCGCAGGTGGGAGTTTATTGCGGGCAAATTTTTCGGGCTTGGCGGAACGCTCGTGGTGAATACATTCTTCATGGGCCTCGGTGTCTTTGCCGCCCTTCTGTACGTCTCCCATCACTTCGAAAAATCAGATGCCTGGGTGCTGGTTGCGATTTACTTTATCATTCTGCAATTCATCCTCGTGACCGCGCTCACGCTCTTCTTTTCCTCTTTTTCATCGCCGCTATTGTCGGCTGTATTTGCATTTTCACTTTTCGTGATTGGTACATTTTCCGAGGACCTGCGCGGCTTCGCCGCCGTGGCTCACGGCGCGACCGGCTGGCTGGCAACGGGCGCATCCTACATCGTGCCCAACATCGCCGCGTTAAATGTGATCAGCTCTGTCGCCCACGGCCAACCGGTAGCTGGTGGCCTGGTCCTCTACAACACTGGATATGCTTTGCTTTATGCAGCGATGGCCGTTTGCGGCGCGGTATTGGTCTTCGAGCGGCGGAACCTCAAATGAACGCCACGCGCCGAGTAGAGTGGGAAACGTCAGTTCTACTCTTACTGTGCCTGGCGGGATCGGTGTTTATGCTTCGCCGCGTGGAGCGTATCCGTTCGAGCGCGACTCTGCGCGAAGTTCTCTTTATTTCCTCGCCACAAGCAGCTAAACGCCTAAGTCTTGGCTACGACGGCCTCATGGCTGACATTTACTGGACGCGCGCAGTGCAATATTTCGGCAATCATCACGCGCAGGGTGCGGAGGAATATAAACTATTGGCGCCGCTCCTAGGGATCACCACCGCGCTCGATCCTCATTTAACTGTCGCTTATGAGTTCGGATCAACTTTCCTCTCCACCAGTCCACCAAACGGTGCGGGTATGCCGCAAGAGGCCGTCAAACTGGTTGAGTACGGAATTAAAAATAACCCAGACGACTGGCACCTTTACTACAACTTGGGGTTTATCTACTACCTCGAGCTGAAGGACTACAAGAACGCGGCCGACGCCTTCCGGCGGGGATCGCAATTGCCGCACACCCATCCCTGGCTCAAAATTCTGGCGGCGCGCATGTCCGAACACGCCGGCGATCTCGAAACGGCCCGCATGATGTGGAGCGCGGCTTACCAAACCAGCACTGATAAACAAGTGAAGGCCAATGCTGCGGCGCACCTGCGCGCGCTCGATGTAGATGAGACTGTGCCGATACTTGAATCCATGGTGGACAAATACAGAAGAGACACTGGCCACATGCCTTTAAACTTTGCTAACTTAGTCCGGAGTGGCGCTCTCACCGCAATCCCGCGCGATCCCACCGGACGTCCCTACAAAATCATGCCCGACGGGCATGTAGAAGTCAGCAAACCGGATGCTTTACCTTTTATAGAAAAAGGCACGCCGCCAGGCTATGTCGCTCCGCCGCCCAAGTTTTCTTATTCTGAATAAGTCACACTCTTCCTCGAAACCGAATAATCTTCCCCCGATCCCGTTTTGAGGGTCTTCCTGCCGGCAACTGTTCAAATTCGTGCATGGCCTTTCGCTCGGCGGTCACTTTCAATCGTAGCTCTTTACTTTCCTCAGTTTCGCGATAGAGAGTTTGCGCGACCGAAGCCGGCCCGCGCACCTCGCTGAGTTGCATTACTTCCACCTGGAACTCACCACCCGGCGTAGTGATCTTCAGCATGTCGCCGGCACGGACCTCCCGGGCTGGCTTGGCGGGCTGTCCGTTCGATTGGATTCTGCCCAATTCGCAGGCTTTTGCGGCGAGCGCTCGGATCTTAAAGAATCTGGCGGCCCATAGCCACTTGTCCATGCGTACGGAGTTCATGATTTATTTTCCCAGATTGCAGGAAGTTAGGGCGGCTAATCTGCAATCCCGGAATTTTCGTCCTAAATTGGTCATGTACCCTCCAGTGCACCTTTAGTTCCGTGCAAAGTATGCCGAAGAAGAGTTAGAATTCACAGGCTCGTGGGAACCGGGTGTTTGCATCTTAATAACACATTGAATCATCAAAACTTGAGTAAAGAACACTCAAGGTGAACTATGGCAGAACAAGAAAGCGAAGTACGAACCACCGCGCAGCAGTATGCGGAACGGGCCTTACCCGTTCTGCCCGTTAGAGATACGGTTCTTTTTCCCCACGCCGTGCTGCCCTTGACGGTGGGCCGGGAAAGCTCCGTCCTGCTCGTCAATTCTCTCGGCGAGGACAAGACAATCGTCGTAGTGGCGCAACGCGAGGCGCGGATTGATGCACCGCAGCCGACCGACCTTTATACCGTTGGGACGCTGGCGGTTGTGCATAAAGTCGTAAAAATGCCCAACCAGAGCCTGTTTGTCTTTGCGGAAGGCCTGGAGCGCGTGCGGCTTACTGAATTTACTCAGCTTGCGCCCTACATGCGCGCACGCGTGGATTCGGTTCCTGAGGCGATTCCACCGAAAAGTTCCGAGCTGGAAGCCTTGCAGCGCAACGTTTTAACGCTATTTCAGCAAATCGTGGCTGGCTCGCCAACGTTGTCCGACGAACTTTCCACCGTCGCCATGAATATTGAAGAACCAGGGCGGCTGGTGGATTTCATTGCTTCGTCATTGCCGTCGCTTTCCACTCCTGACAAACAGGACACACTGGAAACCACCGATGTGCGCGTGCGTCTGGAAAAGATCAATTCGCACTTGGTGAAGGAGCTGGAAGTCCAGCAACTGCGCAACAAGATCCAGTCGGAAGTGCAGGACCGCGTGCAACAGACGCAGCGTGAATACTACCTGCGCGAGCAGATGAAGGCCATCCAGAAGGAACTGGGTGAGCAGGATGAAGGCCAGCGCGATACCGACGAGCTTCGGCAGAAGATTGAAGCAGCAGGCATGCCGGATGATGTAAAGAAAGAGGCCCTGAAAGAATTGGGACGCCTTTCGCGCATGTCGCCGATGGCTGCGGACTACTCCGTCACTCGAAATTACGTGGAGTGGCTTGCCATTCTGCCCTGGACGAAAACTTCCGGCGGCGAAGTGGACATTCCGAAAGCCAAAGAAATTCTGGATGCGGACCACTACGATCTGAAAAAAGTGAAAGACCGCATTCTGGATTATTTGTCGGTTCGGCGGTTGAAGCCGACGATGAAAGGGCCAATCCTTTGCTTTGTAGGACCTCCCGGAGTAGGGAAGACGTCGCTGGGAAAATCTATTGCCCGTGCGTTGGGCCGCAAGTTCGTGCGGCTGTCTCTGGGTGGCGTGCACGATGAGGCGGAAATTCGCGGACACCGGCGCACTTACATCGGCGCTTTGCCGGGACAGATCATTCAAGGCATTCGCCGTGCGGAGACAAAAGATCCGGTCTTCATGCTCGACGAAATTGATAAAGTCGGGCGCGACTTCCGCGGTGATCCCGGCTCGGCCTTGCTCGAAGCGCTCGATCCCGAGCAGAATGCATCATTCCGTGACAACTATCTCGACGTGACGTTCGACTTGTCGAAGGTGCTGTTCATCACCACGGCGAACATGCTCGACCCCATCGCCGAGCCTCTGCGAGACCGCATGGAGATCATCGAACTCCAGGGTTACACGGAAGAAGAGAAGTCGCACATTGCGTTTCAGTATCTGATTCCGCGGCAGATTGAAGAGAACGGAATTACCCCGGAACAGATTGAGTTTCCGCAAGACTCGGTTGGCTACATCGTGCGGCATTACACGCGCGAAGCTGGCGTGCGTAATCTTGAACGCAACATTGGCACGATTTGCCGCAAGCAGGCGCGACGTTTGGCGGAAGGAAAAAACGAAAAACTCGTTGTGACGAAAGAGATCATCCAGGAATTTCTGGGTGGAATCAAAATTCGCAGCGAAGGCGAAATTGCTGAACGCACCAAGCGTGCTGGCGTGGTAGTTGGACTTGCATGGACGCCCTCCGGCGGAGATATTTTGTTCATCGAAGCCAACACCATGAAAGGGAAGGGCGGCTTCACCATGACCGGTCAAATTGGCCAGGTGATGCAGGAATCCATGCAGGCGGCATTGACATGGGTGCGCTCCAACGCGATCGAACTGGGGATTGAAGAGAACTTTTTCGCGGAGCATGATATCCACATTCACGTTCCCGCAGGAGCGATTCCCAAGGATGGTCCTTCGGCGGGCGTGACCATGACGACCGCGCTGGTTTCTCTGCTCACGGGTCGGCCCGTGCGTCCGCTGACTGCGATGACCGGAGAGATCACGCTGAGTGGAAACGTGCTGCCCATCGGCGGCGTGAAAGAAAAAGTGCTGGCGGCGAAACGTGCCGGGGTGCGCGATGTGATTCTTCCCGCGGAGAACAAGACCAACGTCGAGGAAGACCTCACGCCGGAACAACTGGAGAATGTGCGCGTCCATTACGTAAGCACCATCAATGAAGTGCTGCACCTTGCTCTGCCATCCACTTCGGGTGAGGTGAAGCAGGATGCGGAAGAGCGCGAAAAAGTGCTTACCGAGCAACCCGTCGCCTGATGTGCGGCAACAAAATCGTCTGGCCAGTTTCCTTCGGGCAACTGGCCATTTTTGTTGTGGATTCAAATAGATAGACACGAAGAAACAAATGAGCTCCCGTGGTGTTTATATTCGGTAGCCATTTGTGGGTGTAGGCTCTCAAAAAGAGTCGAGGAGCGGGGCAATGAAAAAGCAGATGAAAAGACAAAACACATTTGCATATATGCATTGGAGTTTCTTGATTGCATTTGCTTTCATGCTGGCAATGACGGCCCGTCCGGTGGTCGCGCAGGACGCCGCGCAAGACCAGGACCAAACGCAAGTCCAGAACCCGGACGCCGCTCAGGCACAACCGCAAGATCAGGACCAGGCGCAGCAGGATCAAACTCAGGACCAGGCGCAGGATGATAACGCCGATCCCAGCCAGGACCCATCGAACCGCGTTGCGCAGTTGAATTACACCAACGGATCGGTTTCTTTTCAGCCGGGCGGCGAAGGCGACTGGGTGGATGCGGTACTGAACCGTCCACTGACCACCGGCGACAATCTGTGGGCCGATAAAAATTCGCGTGCCGAACTACACATTGGTTCCACGGCGCTGCGCATTGATTCCGAAACCAGCCTGACGTTCCTCACCTTGAACGACCAGACCACCCAGTTGCGTCTCTCGACCGGCGCACTGATTCTGCGCGTGCGTCATCTCGACGATGGCGACACGTTCGAAGTGGACACGCCCAACCTGGCATTTGATATCCAGAACACTGGCGAATATCGCATTGACGTAAATCCCGACGGCAACGAAACACTGGTGACGGTCTGGCAAGGCCGCGGAGAAGTGACCGGCGGCGGATATTCCTATGATGTTGTTGCCAACCAGCAAGCCCGCTTTACCGGAACGGACCAGTTGGATCACGAAATCGCGCAGCTTCCTCAGTCCGATGATTTTGATAATTGGGCATTCCAGCGCGACCAGCAGGACGACAAAGACGAGTCCGCGAATTACATTTCCACAGAAACCACCGGCTACCAGGACTTGGATGAATATGGCCACTGGCATTACGTGGGTGGCTACGGGCAGGTGTGGACCCCGGCGGGAATCGCGGGGGATTGGGCTCCCTATCGCAATGGCCACTGGGTTTGGATTGCGCCGTGGGGCTGGACTTGGGTGGAGGCCGAGCCCTGGGGGTTCGCTCCTTTCCATTACGGGCGATGGGCTTACGTACAGAGTTCCTGGTGCTGGGTGCCGGGGCCGATCGCGGTCCGCCCCATTTATTCTCCGGCATTCGTCGCATTCGTGGGCGGAAACGGATTTAGTCTTTCCGTCGGAGTGGGCGGCGGGCCGGGCGTGGGCTGGTTTCCTTTAGCGCCGGGTGAAGTTTACGTTCCCTGGTACCGCTCCAGCCGCGGGTATGTGAACAGCATTAACCTTACAAACACTCGCGTGAGGGTCACGCAGATCACGAATGTTTATAACGTTTACAACTCGCGCACGCCGAATGGTACGCGGATTTCATACGTAAATCAGCACGTGAACAACGGTGTGACGGTTGTTTCCCGCGATACCTTCGTGAACGCCCGTCCGGTGCGCGGGAACATAATGCGCGTGGACCAGAAAACAATCATTCAGGCGCCGGTCACGCGCAATATTGGCATCCAGCCCGGCCGTCCCAGCGTGATGGGCGTGGGCCGTCCCGTGGCTTTCCATCCTCCCGCGAACGTAATAAGTCGGCCAGTTGTAGGAACCCGCGTTCCAGTGATGCGGCCCGCGTTGCCGCAGCAGCGGGCGCCGCAGGTAAACGTGCGGACGGAGCAGCCGAGACCGAATCCGGCGGCCCCCCGCGCTCCGAATCAACCGCAGCAGCCGGGTTTCCAGGTGAACCAACATCCGCAACCCTTGCAAGAGCAGCCGGGACAGCAATCGCAGGTGCCGCACAATTCTCCGCAGGCGCCAAACAAACCAGCGCAGCCAGGCTTTCAAGTCAATGAGCATCCGCAGCCGTTGCAGACGCAGCCGAATAACGGACAACTGCCACCTACGCGCGATGTTCCACGGCCGACAAACACGAACCGCCCGGCACAGCCAGGCTCGCAAGGTGAATTTCACCCCATGACCAACCCGACGACCAATGCGCCTAGAACCAATGGGCCAACGACCAACAGACCAATGATGAATGCGCCAGCGCAGCAAAATCAGCAGTCGCGCTCCGACGTGCGGCAAGCGCCGGTGCCGCAGCAGCGCAATCCGCAACAACAGCAGAACGAAGAACAGAAATTCCGCAACTGGCAGCAGCAACGGCCGCAACACACCAGCGCCCCGCCCGCAGGCCGCCCCGCGCCGGAAAACCGTCCTGCAGCAAAACAGGAGACACACAGCGAAAGCCGTGGGAGCAACGATCACGGTAAAGACAAACATTGATCAATTTGTGAAAATGGCCAATGCCAACGCAGAAAAGCGTTGGCATTTTTCATGTACCGGCAAGTCTGAGATGCTCCGGGATGCACTTCTTCGCGCTAGACTACAGGCGTGCAGATACAAGTGCTGTTTTTCGGAATGCTGAAAGACTCCGCCGGACGAGAAAGGGAGCTTCTCGACGTCCCCGATGGCTCCACGATCGATGACGTCGCCACGCAGTGTGTGAAACAGTTTCCCGGAATCAAAGCGCTGCTACCGTCTCTCGCGATTGCCATTAACCAGGAATACGCGGCTCCGGAGGCGAAATTAAAAGATGGAGATGAAGTGGCATTTTTGCCTCCGGTGAGTGGAGGGTTGGCCGGCACAGAACCGCCGGCTACCGCGACAGCGGGAGCCGTCATCGTCCGCGAAAAAATCAATACCCAAGCCGTTCTCGCGCGGATCAAGCAGCCCGAAGATGGTGCGGTTGTCATGTTCGAAGGTATCGTCCGTAACCACACGCGCAACCGGCGGACACTCTTCCTTGACTATGAAGCCTACGAAGAGATGGCCTTGAAGCAAATGCACGCATTGGCGCGGCAGGCGCTCGCGCAATATCAGGTGCGCGACGTGTGGCTGGAGCATCGACTGGGGCGTTTGGAAGTCGGCGAGACGAGCGTATTGATCGTGGTTGCGTCTGCGCATCGCGCGGCCGCGTTTGACGCCAGCCGCTGGCTGATTGATACCCTAAAGAAAACCGTGCCCATCTGGAAAAAGGAGTATTTCGAAGATGGCGCCGTCTGGGCCGATGGCGAGTCCTTTCCAGAAGAAATTCGCGGCGGCAAGGAAATTTCTGGAGCGACCGCCGCATCTAACCTGAGCAAGCCTAAATGAAACGGACAATGATCCTGGCTTTGCTGCTGCTTGTCAGCCTCTCCGCCTTCGCGCAGGAACCGGAACCGTCGGAAACCATCCATGTAAAAGTGAAGCTGGTGAACGTTTTCACCACGGTCACGGATTCGCATGGCGCTCCGGTCGGCGGCCTTAACAAAGAAAACTTCCAGCTTCTTGAAGACGGAAAGCCGCAAACTATCGCGGTGTTCGGACGCGAATCCGCTATTCCGTTATCCATTCTCCTGGCCGTCGACACCAGCCTGAGCACCCGCAAAGACCTTCCTCTTGAGCTTGCCTCGGCGAAAAAGTTTGCTCACGACATGGTGCGTCCGGTGGATGGGTTGTCGGTGTATGAATTCAGCGAAACGGTCAATGAGGTCACTCCATTTACCTCTGACTTGAAGGCCATTGATCGCGCAATTGCGCACTTGCAGGTCGGCGCCGCCACCGCGCTCTACGATGCAATCTATCTCGGATCTCAGTCGCTGGCGCGACGGCAGGGCAGAAAGGTCATGGTGGTTATCACCGACGGCGGGGATACAGTCAGTCAGATGACCTATCAGGACGCCGTGCGCCGGGCGCAAGAGGCGGAGGCCGTCATTTACAGCATTATTGTAGTGCCGGTTGAGGCGAATGCGGGAAGGGACACCGGAGGGGAGCACGCTCTGATCCAGTTGTCAGAAGATACCGGCGGACGGCACTTTTACGCCTCTTCCACGGAACAGATTGACCAAGCCTTCCAGAAAATCAGTGAAGAACTACGAACTCAATATCTGTTGGCCTACTATCCTTCCGGCGGCGGCTTCAGCGATTCCGGTTTTCGGCAAATTGATGTCAAGCTCAACGGCGTTGCCGACGGTGCGAGTTACAAGGTGCGGCATAGAACCGGGTACTATGCGTCAGCGGGTAGATAGTATTAATACTATTGAATTTAGTAATAATTAACAGCTGTAAATATTGAATTCAGTATATTTACAATTATCCATAGAGCAGATTTTTGTCCTATCGATGTAACTGCATGAAACGAAACATTTATTTGTAAAGTGTTATTTGGCACTGTCTTGGTCTCCCGATTGCAAACCACTCCCGCATAAGGAAAAAGCTGTGCGTCCCGGGTAGGTAGGTTTCTTTAAGGAAATTTCGCATGACCCTAGTTGCAATGAAAGCCGATGGATTTACCTACCGTTTTTTCCGGGCCACGTCTTTTCCCGTAATCATTCCTGAATTTTCGTGAAATTTGAACTTGCTTCGAGACAGTCATAGAGCGGCTGAATGCTTGGCTCTAAACCAGGGAGGCGTGAGCAAATGAAATATGTTTCCATGCTGCTAGTACTAATACTTGGAATAATGGTAGCGACAACCAATTCAACCGCCCAGCGTTTGACGGGTTCGGCAAGGGTGCAGGTGATGGATCCTTCGGGCGCCGTGGTTCCAAACACGAAGGCCACGCTTGTAAGTAGGGACAAGGGAACGAAGGAAGAGATTACCGCCGGCGATGACGGTACTTTGATTCTTCCCGATCTTGCGCCTGGAGACTACGTCTTGACGGTGCAGCACGAAGGTTTCAAGACAGTTTCTACAACCGTCACGATTCTCGTCGGCGTCACCTCCTCCATCCCATTAAAGCTCGAAGTGGGCTCGGCTTCCACGGAAGTAGAAGTAGAAGGCAATGCAGTCACAGTGGATACATCGAAATCCACAGTCCAAGGCGTGATTGGGACCAAAGAAATTGATTCGCTGCCATTAAATGGCCGGAACTTCCTCGATCTCGCTCAGCTTGCTCCCGGCGTTCAGATTGTCGATGGTGGCCAGTTTGACCCCACGAAAAATCAGATGGTGGGTGTCTCGATCGGCGGCCGCGGCGGCCGCGTGACCCGCATCCAGGTAGATGGTGTGGATATCACCGATGAAACCGTCGGCACGACTGTGATGAACCTCACCAACGAATCCATCCAGGAATTTGGAATCGCGCAGTCTTCCATGGACGTGAGCACGGACCTGACGTCGTCAGGAGCTGTGAACATCATCACCCGCAGTGGAACGAATGCGATGCACGGTTCTGGATTCGGGCTCTTCCGGCGGTCAGATTTTGCCGCCAGCACCGCTCCGTTGGGACTGATCAATCCGCCGAAGCCGCCATTCAGCCGCGATAACTACGGTGGTCGCCTGGGTGGACCGATCCTTAAGAACCGATGGTTCTGGGAGGCCGAATACGAGAAGATCACCCAACAGGGAGAGAACACGACGAACGTAATCCCATTCCCGCAATTCACCGGCTCTTTCAGCGTGCCGGTAGACGAGCATATGGGCGGCATTCGCACGGACGTAAACATTACCAACAACATGAAGCTCTTTTACCGCTTCAATCACGACGACAATATCGGAGTAACCGGATTTGGCGGAGTCGGACTCTCGGCTTTTGCCAATTCGAACAGTACCAACTCCCATGTTGCTGGGTTGGATTTCGGTTCCGGAAATTTGATCCATTCGATTCGCTTCAGCTTCTTGAAATTCATCAACGGTATCGTTGATGGCAACGCGCTTGCCGGAACACCGGTACAGGGTGCCGCTGTGAATATCACTGGTCTTGGCGGTTTCATTTACGGACCAAGTGCGGATGCGCCGCAAAACACGTATCAGCAAAACCGGCAAATTAAATACGACGGCACTTTCGTACATGGTCGTCATACGATCCAATACGGAGTTGAATACAACCGTATTGATCAGGCTGGTTTTGCTTCGTTCTTCGGTCTCGGACCTCGCGTGGTTGCGTCGTTCTCTTCTGGGGTTGCGACGGATCCCTTTAGTAGCGCTGGTGCGGGAGATCCGCTGAACTATCAAGTGAATACTATTTACGTGGGCAACGGCTTGGGCGCGTTGAGCGAAAGACCGTCCCTGGGCTTTCCTCACGGAGGCTTTACGAATAATCGCTTTGGTGTTTACCTTCACGACAACTGGAAGGCCACGAACAATTTCACTATCAATGGCGGCCTCCGCTATGACCGTGATGACGGATTGAGCAATGCTGATCTGGAACGCGCGCCTTTAATCAACGCTTTCGATCCTGAATTAGGCGGCCACCCTCGGAATGACAATATGCGTTTAGCGCCCCAGGCTGGTTTCTCATGGAACTTGGGGGGTAGCGGACGGACCGTGATTCGCGGCGGTGGCGGAATATACTACGACACCAATATTTTCAACAATCTGTCGTTTGACCGGCAAATCAATCTTCCGGCTGGATTCGGCAATGCGTACTTTCCTGCCGATTCAGGCGATCCGCTGCTAAGCCCGGTTGACGGGTCAGTATTGTTCAACTTCGCGACCCAGTGCACCGGCGCGCAGCCGACTACGGGGACGCCAAACAGTTGCTGGGGTGCGCCCATCGGGGCCGTCATTCCATTTGCACTGCAGGCAGAACAGCTTTTTCAGCAACAAAGCGCGCAACTGTCGAATGGCTGGCCACAAGCCGGCGTTCCTCCGTTGTTTAATTCCCAATTGGGCGTAGGGGGCGGTGCGATTCTCGATCCTAAATACCGGTCGCCTTACGGTGCCGATATTAATATTGGCATCCAGCAGCAGATTAGGCCAGGACTGGTCCTTTCAGTGGACTATGTAATGAACCGTGGCGCGCATTTCTATCAAACCGTGGATCGTAACCGGGTCGGCGCCGCCAACACATTGAATGTGGCGGTTGCTCAATCGGCCATGAACGCTACGTTTGCCAGCAAAGGATGCAATGCTGGCAGCGTTTCGGCAAATGTGGATTGCGTGATAGCCGCAGGCGGTTCGATCGATAATTTTGCCGCAAAAGGTCTTGGTGCGGGCAGCACCTTGGATGGCTTTGCTTTCGGTGGAACCAATCCTAACTTCCGCACCATGGACACAATCGAATACAACGGGCTCTCGCGTTATTCGGGCCTCCAGGCTTTATTGACTGGACGCATTGGGAACGCCGGTCCGCTGCATAACATCACTACGAACATCACCTATGCGCTCTCTCGGTTCAATTCCAGCAGCACCGATCAGGACTTCCTGTTCGCTGCTGTGGACAATGACAATCCGGATGCGTTCTATGGCCCATCCAATCTGGACCGTACGCACATGCTTGGAGCCTCGTTCGTGTTCGACCTGCCGATGAATTTCCACTTCTCGACTTCGACCTATTACCGGTCGCGGGAAGCCTCTATCGGAATATTCGTGCCGACAGGCTCCGATGCTGCCGCTGAAATTTTTGAGTCGGATTTCAACGGAGACGGAACGATTGGTGATCCTCTACCTGACACCAAGCGCGGCGCTTTCGGGCGCAGCGTGACTGCCAGTAACCTGAATAATGTTATTAACAAGTACGACACCAACGTCGCGGGCTCGCCGACTCCTGCTGGTCTCGCGCTCATCAATGCCGGATTGTTTACTACCGCGCAATTGCAGGCCTTGGGAGGAGTAGCCACCTCCGTGGATCCCGCAGTGCAAGGACAAATTGACAATCCTAACTTCTACACCTCCGACATACGTCTTTCCTGGACGTACACAGCGGAGCACGTGACCATTGAACCAATGGCCGAATGCTTCAACATCTTTAACAAGATGAATGGAGTGGGCACTGGATCAGATGGCCGCGGCGGAAACACTGCGCTGGACGGTACGCTTTCCGACGCCGTAGGTAGCATTAACGGAACACCGTTTGGGCCGCCAGAGCGTGTCGGAGCGGGTTCTGGATCATTTTCCAGCGGAGGTCCGCGCGCCTTCCAATTTGGCGTCCGCGTTACTTTCTAACTGGGCGGCGTAATGCGACTAGATTGGGGGATGAGCAATCATCCCCCATTTTTTTTGCCGCAAATTCGGCAATCAATCCGCCGAGGCGGTGAGCAGGAGGTGTAAGATGGCTTTTATGGCGTTCGTACGGGGAGCACGGGGAGGAGAGCGAAAGGCCGGAAACCCGCCTCCCGATGAGACTTCCCAGGAAGCCACCTACCTGAAGTCCCTGGGGGAATCAAAGCAGCAGGTTAAGATCAAGCTGCAGGATGGTGAGGTGGTGCATGGATGGATTGAGTATTACGACAGGAACATGGTTCGCCTGACCCGCGACGCACAACCGAACTTATTCATCTTCAAGCACGACATCGTTTATATTGCCGAAGAATCCGGCAAATAGCTTTTACCGTTTCACAATCCGTTTCACTCTTTACGTAGTGGGTCAATTTCGAAATTTTTAAGATTGTCATTCCGAAGCGCGGTAGTATCGCGCGAGGAATCTGTTTTCCTTCCCAGAGCAGAAGCAGATTCCTCGCCGCTGAAGCGACTCGGAATGACAAGACGTTTAGCTCTATTTTCAAACTGACCCACTGCTCACGCTTTCCAAATCCAACTGCTTCCGCTAGGCTAAAGCTTCAAATCCATGTCTCACACAACCAAGCAGCCGTCCGCCCCGCCGCAATTTGCGCCGTGCCAGTTTGTTCCGGCAATGGAGGAGATCGCCCGCGAAGCGGGAACACTCCTCATGGATTTCTTCCGCCGTCGCGTGAAGATTGAATACAAAGGTGACGCCGATCTGGTGACTGAGGCCGACCGCAGTTCTGAGGCATTGATCCGCAAGCGGATCCAGGAGAAATGGCCGGAGCACGATATTCTGGGCGAAGAAGGCGGATTCGTGGACACAGGCAGCGAATACCGCTGGTATGTAGACCCGCTCGATGGCACCACTAATTTTGCCCATGGCTTTCCCGTGTTCTGCGTCTCCATGGCTTTGGAGCATAAGGGGCAGAGAATCGCGGGTGTGATTTATGATCCCACGCGGGATGAGATGTTTACGGCCGCGACGGGATCGGGCGCGCGGCTCAACGGTGAAGTCATTAAGATTTCGCAGACCAAGACTCTTGCGGAATCGCTGGTGGCCACGGGCTTTCCCAGTCATAAGCGCCATAAGAACCCCAACATCCACTTCTATCATCAGATTACTTTGAAGACGCATGGTGTGCGGCGGGCTGGCTCGGCGGCGTTAGATTTGTGCTGCGTGGCAAGTGGGCGTTTCGACGGCTTTTGGGAGTTCAACCTGAATCCCTGGGACACGGCGGCGGGAGTGCTGATTGTGGAAGAGGCAGGCGGCCGAGTGACTGACTTCAGCGGCGGCCCATTTAACATTGATAGCCGTCAGACCGTCGCTTCAAATGGCCTGATCCATGACGCCCTGCTGCACGAGTTTGAAGAGATTTTTGCCGGTCGCGGGCTGGAGAGTTTGCCCGATCCCAGGCAGAACCAACACAAATGATGTCGTAGAAGCGCGGCATAATGTCGAAACATAAAACGACCATTCGCTGGGTAGTACTCCTGCTGGCCCTGTGCGCGCTGGCCGCTCTCGATGACACGGCCGGCAACGCCACGCCAGCCATCAGTGAGGCGTACCAGAAATCCTTCAATCAATGGAAGGCAGAACTGGTGGCGAGCCGCAGGCAAAACTGGCTGACGCTGGTGGGCCTGTTCTGGCTCAAAGAGGGCGCGAACAACTTCGGTTCCGATGCATCGAATTCGATCATCCTGCCAGAAAGTTCCACGTCCGCGCATGCCGGGGCATTTACTCTGCGTGGAGGGCAGGTGACCCTGCAAATGTCAGGGACAAGCAAAGCGCAGGTTGACGGCAAGCCTGTGACGACAGCCGCGCTGCAATCCGATGAAACTGAAAAACCGACGGTAGTCTCGTTGGGCAGTTTGCGGATGCACGTCATCAAGCGCGGCTCACGCCTTGGCATTCGCGTAAAAGACCTGAACAACGCCGCTGCCAAAAGTTACACCGGCCCCGTTTTCTATCCGCTGAATATGGCTTATCGAGTGACCGCGAAGTGGCTTCCGGCGGACGGCAAGCAAACCGTGAATGTTCCCGATGTGCTGGGAGATACAACTCCCGTGTCTATCGCGGGCACGGCGGTGTTCCAACTCGATGGCCATGAATACCGGCTTACCGATATCGGCGGTGACGCTTCCAAGGGACTGTTTTTCGTCTTCAACGATCTCACCAAGAAGACGGATACGTATCCCGGAGGCCGCTTTCTTGAGACCGATCCGGTGAAGAATGGCAGCGTTGTGATTGATTTTAATTACGCTTACAACCCGCCCTGCTCGGTGACTCCTTACGCGACTTGCCCCCTCGCGCCTCCTGAGAACCGGTTGGCGGTTTCTGTTCCGGCGGGAGAAAAGTATGACCGGAAGCATTCGTATCATCACAGCGAGTAGATCGGTCTGCACTCCAAAAAACGTGCCGTCTCTTGCGAGACTCGCAGGGTTTGCCGCACTTTCCCCCGGACTTACGTCCGGGGCTTTCACATGCCGCCGCTGCGCGGCTTAGTTCCGCCGGATAACGCTGAGTTCTTCCGGGGAAATAACGTCGCGCCGGTACCCTGGAGATTTTTTCACCGGCGCTGGTTTTCTTGCGCATTTTATTTCGAAATCCGACCCCGTTCTTCCGACAGCTTACAAAACCGGAAATTTCTTGCATTGCCGGCACCATAAGCCTTTGCCGAGCGTGCTCCAGGCAATAAGGAAACCTCCAATCAGCACGAGGAAGGATGTGGCGATCCAATAAAGAGGGGGAAGGAAGAAGCAGCTCGCGGTTGCGCCCAGAGCGATGACGCCCACCACGAACAACTTTGCGCGACTTTTCTGTAGCAGTTCATTTCCGCAAGAGGGACAAAAATGAGTGCTCTGCATATCGTTCTACTTTATCGCCATCTGCCGTCCGTCCAATACGGTTTTCCCGCTTTTGCCTCGCGCTGCACGCCAAATAATGGGTAGTCCTGTACCCGGCATGGCATTCTTGATAGAATGACGAGTTTTCTTAGTGTGCGGTATTCAGGAGAAGAGAACTCATGGCATATGTAATCGCAGAACCCTGTATTGATACCAAAGACACAGCCTGCGTGGACGCATGCCCGGTTGATTGCATTCATCCCAAAAAAGACGAGGGAGACTTTGAGGGGCAGAACATGCTCTACATTGACCCTGTTGAATGCATTGATTGCGGCGCCTGCGTGCCGGTGTGTCCGGTGTCAGCCATTTTTGCGCTCGATGATCTGCCGGAAAAGTGGAATGAATACACCGAGCGCAACGCCAAGCATTTTGGCCGATAGCTGATGGTGGGGGTGAGGGGATGCGAAATCCCGGGACGTGAGGGCTTTCGTGTCCGGCTCGGGATTTTGCGCCTCACCCTATTACTACTTTTTCTTGTGGAACAATCCACCGAGCGAATTCACAACTGAGTTTGTGCTCGAGTTCCCCTTGAGCCCGCCTAATGCTCCGCTCACCATCCCTTTGACGTCAGGCTCGAACTTGGGATCTGAAGTTGTTCCGTGAATAAAAAAGGGAATACTGCCGCTCTTTGCGCCCAGCCCCGCCATTTGCGTAAGGCCAGTGACGGCGGTGCCGCTGAGGCTTGCCGTCATCTTATAGTTCAGCGCTCCCGCGGGGTTGATGTCGCCCGCGCCTGTCATAACGCCAACCGCTGGCACGGTGAGGTTCACATTCTGGGTTTGAATTCCGCTGGGAGCGTAATGCAAATCAGTGCTGAAATTTTGAATGGAAGTGTCCGTGCCGGTTTTCATGCCACTGAGCGCGGAGATGGCTGACATTTTTGAGCCAAGATTGAATCCGGCAAGCTTGGTATCGGCCATGCGTACCGGGCCGGTCACTACCAGGTTTGCCAGCGGGCCACGAATGGCGAGCGTGGTGGAAAGCGTTCCTCCCTGCAGAGACGCGCCGGTGGGCAGCACGACGCCAAGGGCGGGCAGCATAGACTCCAGATCATCCACGGGCATGCCCTGCGCATTCAGGGCCATATTCAGCGTGGTAGAGGGTCCTTTCGTCTGGAAGGTCCCTGTGAGCTTTGCGACGGCCTTGCCTACGGTTACGTCTCCCTGCTGCAAGGTGCCGCTCTGTTGTTGCTGGTCGTAATTCAGGGCGTATTTCAGCGACACGGGGCGAGTGGCAGGAGAACTCTTCGGGACTAACTGCAATTTCGCCATGTTCGCGGTGCCGCTGCTCTGGGCGGTCTTTCCGTCGGAACTCAATGTTCCATCAAAATCCGCCAATCCGGCGATGCCGGAGGCCGGATCGATAAGTCCTGATTTCGAGAGATCAAGTTGCTTGATCTTTAACTGCGCCTGCATCGGGGTTGCCGCCGCATCGTTCGGATTGACCGGCCCGGCATTGCCGTCCAGATTCAGCGTGCCATTTCCAGGAAGCGCTGCGGAAAGCGAAAAAGGGAACTGCGAATTGAAGGAGAAGTTTTTAACGGTGACGTTCACCTGTTGGTAAACGTGAGTTTTTCCCGGAGCGGCGGCGTCGCCGATGGAAACTTGCCCGTCCTCAATGCTGAGTTTTCCAACCGCGAGATTGTTGGTGAAAGAGGAGCCGGAACTTCCGGAAGGCTCTGGAGTGCTTGGGACCGCAGGGCTGCTTGCAGTAGAACTGCTTGCAGCAGGGCTGGTAGTGGCTCCGGCAGTGTTAGCAGGGCTTGCATGATTGGATCCCAGGCTGGAAAAGTTCCACTTTCCTGAGGCCGTGCGCAGCAAGGTCACCTGCGGCTGCTGCAAAATCAATTCCGTCAC
>DASXFN010000061.1:0-72137 GCA_036489565.1 Terriglobales bacterium | reverse complement strand
TGAATATTGGCGGTGACCACAGCCTGGTTCGCAGGGGAATTCGTTCCATCGCCAAATGCATAGGCTGGAGTTTGTCCCCCTGTAGCCCACACCAGGTTATGACCGCGGATCTTGAGGTTGTGGCACACTGCCGTTCCCACTTCTTGGTCCGCGTTGCCGTAGGTGAAGGTTCCCTTCGTATTTTCTACCGAACTCCACTTCATATCGTTCCCTGAAACGATGCTGTTGAAATGCTTCAGGAGAAGATCAAGGTGGGCTCCGGAGAGATCGCTGGGGTCAATCGCCGCGCCTACCGGGAAGAACCGGCTTAGCCGCTGGAATATAGACGGAATGTCCGTCTGAATACTCGCCGGAGGCAGGTAGGTCAGTTGGAAGTCGTCCACATAGAACGACACCAAGTCTGGATTTGGTTGGTTCCCACTCGGGTCGGTCTGCAAATATAGGGTTGCCGTCCCAGGATCGTACGGGCTCGACATGGTGTAGTTAGGCACAAGAATCTGGTGCCACTGTCCGTCGGCAGCGACTTGTGTACCAGGGTAGCCGTTCACTCCTGGGTAACTCGTCTGGCCTTGGGAGGTGACTTGCAGACTCATGTTGATGTTGTGCAGGGATCCATCGGTCGGCAACAGCATTACCCACGCACTGATCGAGTACTGCGACCCCACGTACATCTTGTTGGAGATGCTGATTGACGGGCCATCATAGTTCGCAGTCCGGCCAGTGACCAGAAGGCTTGATGCCCCCGAATGCGCTTCCGCAGTCGTATTGGCCACCGTAGCCCCGGCACGGGCACTCCAACCGTCCAAATTGCCATCCTCAAAGGTGGTGGTAATTCCGGTGTTGTCCTGCTGATCTACCGGCAGCGGCGGTGGTGCAATCTCTGAGATGACCACGTTGCTGAGGTAGAACGAATCCGTCGCGCTGCTGGACTGGAAATATAAATCCAGACTGCTAGGGGCTCCGGGCAGGTTGCTGAAATTAAAAGTTCCCTGCACTTGGGTCCAAGCAGTACTTGATAGTGCACCCGAGGTCGCCAGATTGCCATAAATTCCCGAAGAATCCGAGCAGTCTGTGCGCTTGGTGGACATGGTCACTGTAGGATTGCTGCTGTCGGCACTTGCAAGTAGCACATATGCACTTACCTGGTACGTAGCTCCTGGGACTATGCCGCTCACATTCAGCACATTCAGGCTGGGTCCTTCGAAAGTCTGAGTTCGGCCCGACGTCAGCAGGCTGTGCGTATTGCCAATCGGATCAGCGAGAGGCGAGACGGTGCTGGCCAGGGTTGGTGAACCAAACGGCGTCCATCCGTCCACTCCATCGGCGAATGTGTATGTGGCAATCGGCGTTCCGCTGGCCGGAGGCGCGGTCTCCGTAATCACGACGTTGTCAAGATAGAAGCTCTGCTGTGTCGTGGGCCCTACCAACTGCGCGTACAGCGTGAGTCCGGTTTCAGTCGCGCTCACCGAATAGCTACCTCCTACCTGCGCCCAACCGGAATCCGTCACCGCAACCTGGTAAGCGCCAATGGTGTCATAGCAAGTGCCTCCCGAACAGGAGGGATCGTTGCGTACCATGCTGAAATTGGCATTGGTTGCGGTTTCGCCTGAACTAAGCCGGACCCATCCAGTGATCGTGTACTTCGCGCCGGGCAGAAACACCGTGTTGAGACCAATACTCGGCCCGCTGCTGGATCCACTGGAGTTGGTGCTGGTTAAGAGGCTATGGGTTCCAGATTCCGCCACGTCGGTTGAATTCGTCGGCGTGCTGGCGCTGTTGAAGGAGGTCCACCCTTGCGCGGTTCCGTCTTCAAAATCACTGCTGAGCACCACCTGCGCGGCTGCGCGTACAGGGCTTAAAACCAGCACATACGCAAGCGCGAGTACGCATACTGCGAAAATGTTGAATGAATACCGTGTTCTGGAATTTCGGACTGCTCGGACAGGACAAGACATTACACGCCTCCACAGATTTCTATTATTGAATTCTTTCTCGGTAATATTCCGGGGACTTGCTTATTCAAAGAAGAGTTCCTGACAATCACCATTGCTCCAAAGACAAGCTCACGTATGGGGGCCAGATTTCGTTTAGGTCGAGTTCGACCGTAGGAGCGGTCAAACCACTGCGCACATTTTTCTAATTTGTTCAGCGCCGCAAGTAAATATCATTGATTGACAATGAGAGTCAAGCCAAAACCCGCGCCAGTCAAGGAAGAGACATAAATTGACAATTCAATGACTGCGGGAATGTACAGGATTTCCTGTAGAGATTCGGGTTAAGATTCCGGATGTGTCCCTAGGTGAAAAGAAGTGCACCATCGTGATAAAAATCGAAAAAACTATTAGAACATCAGACTTCTGGAACCGCATTCGCTGTCTGGGCACATCTTGGCCGCGCCTTATTGCCGCGCGGGACCAGTGGCGCGGCGCTTGATCGCGTGCGCAGACTTCTGTGACGCTGTTGCCGCATCCATTTTGTGGATCGTCGCATAATCTAAAGCCGCATGATCGCCGCCATCCGGCACACCCTCAATGCGAACCGTATCTCCGGGGCGCAGCGCCAAACCTGTGACCCAACGTCGCGTTGAAGCATCGCCGCCCAGTCCTCTTGCCGGCAAATGATTGTCGGCTACCCATTCATTCACCAGTTGATCGTCCACGTACATGCGAAACTTTGCCTCACCTGTGGGCATATCAAAATATTGGACATCCACCTCGTACCATCCCGCGGGACGATCGAATTTGAAACTCGCGGTACAACGCGGCGCGCCACACTCTACACCCTTTCCACCGGAGGCATTTTCCCATGGAGTAATATCCACCGTCCCGTAGCCATCGAGCTGCATGTTCTCGGCTTCCACTCGGTCCGGATAATGCCACACTCTTCCCTTCGCGTCAGGAATTCCCGATTCACGAGCAAACCACTTCGCAACCGCATCGCGCCACACAATCGCGTGTCCTGCCTGGTACTTGAACTTTGTCAATGTTTCCGCGTAGCGCTGCTCGTCCACGTGCCCCTTCAATGACTCCCACTGAGCAACAAATTCTTTCGCCCGCGCCGCTCCTTCATAGTGCGAGTCGTAAAGATACTGAATCACCGTTTTTTCCGAATGCAATTTGTAGGTATAGGGCAAGTGATGGAAAAACAGAAGCAGATTGTCGGGAGTGGTCGCGAGCGACTCATACATTTTCGCGACCGCCGCCGGATATTGCCCCACATAACCCGTGCCCGTGGCAACCGACCGGTCCATGCCAATGCCCTCGTGGTCAGCGCGATGCCACATTCCCCAGCCGTTGTTTTCCGAAGATTCCACTCCCGGCCCATAGTGCGGCCCGGTAATATTCGTCAAAGTCTGCAACCCGAGCGGCCCCGTATATTCCTCATAAGCGGGCCATGAAGCCAACTGCATATTCGTGACGGTCTGCACGACCACCGGATCGTTGCCGAAAGTCAGGCGCGTCCAGTCCTCGGCAATTGTTTTAGAACTAACGTTGGGGTTCCACGCGAGGCGTCCATACCCGTAAAGATTGGCCATGGCAAGTTCGCTGCCCAGCCAGTTTGCGTCCATGCCAATATTCACCACCGCCACCATACCGCCCGTGGGCCGGTGAAACGTCTTTCCCGCGATCAGGTCTTTTACCGGAGTCTTCCCGCCATTCGCGTGCATGTTGAAGTCGAGCACCTCTTTCCACATGGGAGGAAGAAAACAAAGGTGCCGCTGCTGGCCCAGATATTCCTGCGCGACCTGCACTTCCATTGCCTCATTGGTTTTTTCCAATCCACTGAACAGCGGCGAAGCAGGTTCACGTACCTGGAAATCGATGGGCCCGTTTTTGATCTGAATAATTACGTTGTCCTCGAATTTTCCGTCAAGGGGATGAAAAATGTCATAGGCGGCACGGGCGCGATCGTTCTTCAGATTTGTCCAATCCAGATGATGGTTGTAAACAAACGCGCGATAAAAGAGCACGCCTCCGTGCGGCTTGAGCGCCTGCGCCAGCATATTGGCGGCGTCCGCAGGAGTGCGTCCATAGCTAGCCGGTCCTAGCCGCCCTTCGGAATCAGCTTTGACGGTGAATCCGCCGAAGTCAGGAATCTGCTTATAGATTTCATCTACTTTATCTTTCCACCACGCGGCAACTTTGGGATCGAGTGGATCGAACGTGTCCAGACCGCCAATCGCTTTGGGACTGCTCAGGTCAATGGAAATGGAAAGCTTCACTCCCCAGGGACGAAACACATCCGCCACGCGCGCCAGTTGCGGAATAAAATCATCTTTCAACGTGCCCAGGTCGGCATTCACGTTGTTGATGTTGCATCCGTTGATGCCGATGGACGCCAGCAAGCGCGCATATTCACCGGCGCGCGTGAGATCGGCGCGAACACTTCCGTTTTCGAAAAAGATAGAAGACCCGCCGTATCCGCGTTCGATGGTTCCGTTGGGATTGTCCCATTCATCCACCCAGCGGATGGGCGCAAAAGGCTGCTGCAATTCGTTCAGCGTGGCCAGGCTTTCGTTTTGAGCGATCTTGCTCAATAACGCGAACACTCCATACAAAACCCCTCGATCGCTAGCGGCAGTGATCACAATGCTGGGATATCCACGGACCCGAGCCTTCGTAATCCAGTAGCCGTCAACGCCGAGTTTGTGCGTTGGTTTGAGTGCGGAATCGAGTTGTCGCACTTCCTCCAATGTGCCGAGCACAATCGCCGGCTCCTGTGGCATTTTGCTTTCCTCGCGCAAGGTACGGTCCAGCATTCCTCGAACGCCACTAATCAACTCGCTTTGCGCGCTCTTAAGCACGGCGGAATCATCCAGCGTGACGGCGGTGGCGGGCAGAGATTCATATTGCTGCGCGGCCTTTGCATCCAACTCGGTATATCGCAGCCAGGCCCTTTCTCCGTCTTCCGCATATAAGAGATTGGAGAGCAGAATCCATACCAGCAGAATTCCGAAAACCAGTCCACGCCACCGTTGCTTCATATTGTTCACCCCGCCGCACTTTTTCAACAGCAGAAAATTTATCATAAGGTTTGGTAGCATACGTTCATTCTTTTGGAGAAACTTTAAGTCCCTCTCAGAACCCAATGAAAATCACCGACGCCAAGGTAATCGTCTGCTGTCCGGGAAGAAATTTTGTTACTTTAAAACTCACCACTGAGGACGGCACCTACGGCCTGGGCGACGCCACGCTGAACGGACGCGAGCTAGCCGTCGCCAGCTACCTTAGCGATCACCTTCTTCCCTTGCTTATTGGGCGCGATGCGCGGCGCATCGAAGACATCTGGCAGTACCTATATAAAGGAGCGTATTGGCGACGCGGGCCGGTCACGATGTCCGCCATCGCCGCCGTGGATACCGCCTTGTGGGACATCAAAGGAAAAAGCCTGAACACACCCGTCTACCAACTCCTGGGCGGGGCCTCTCGCGACAGCGTTCTGGTCTACGGCCATGCCAGCGGCACTGACATTGAAGATACGGTAAAAGCCGTGGCGCACTATATCGAACTCGGCTACAAAGCCATTCGCGCGCAATCGGGAATTCCCGGCATGTCGAGCACTTACGGCGTGGGGCGCGGAGGCATGTACTATGAGCCTGCGGAAAAAAATGCTCCTCCGGAAAACCTGTGGTCCACGGAGCTTTATCTAAATTTTGCACCGCAGCTTTTTTCGCGTTTGCGGAAGGAATTTGGCCCTGACATTCACTTACTCCATGACGCCCACCATCGCCTCACTCCGATTGAAGCTGCTCGATTAGGAAAAGATCTCGAACCCGCGCACCTTTTTTGGCTCGAGGACCCTACCCCCGCTGAGTTGCAGGAAAGCTTCCGCCTCATTCGCAAGCACACCACCACCCCCCTTGCCGTGGGAGAGATTTTCAACACTATTTTCGATTGCCAGCAATTAATTGAAGAACAACTCATTGATTACATTCGCACCACGGTCGTGCACGCGGGCGGCATTTCTCATCTGCGCAAAATCGCCAGCCTCGCGGAAATGTACCAGGTGCGCACCGGCTCCCACGGCGCCACCGACCTCAGTCCAGTGTGCATGGCCGCCGCGCTGCATTTTGACCTGAGCGTCCACAATTTCGGCATCCAGGAATACATGCGGCACTCTCCTGAAACCGATAAAGTTTTTCCGCATGCCTACACTTTCGAAAGCGGCACCATGCATCCCGGAGAGAAGCCCGGACTGGGTGTGGACATTGACGAAACTTTGGCCGCAAAGTATCCCTACGAGCGCGCCTATCTTCCGGTCAACCGCAAAATGGACGGCACCATGCACAACTGGTGAAGCCTGCAGAACAGCACGAACCCATTTCGAAAATGGTTCAGGCATGTCCACTCTAAACAGCTCTACTTTAAATATGACACTTTTGCCTGCGCCGATCTTTCGTAGAGCGATCATAGGTAGAGCGATTTCAAGCAAAGTGCTTTGGGTAGAGTGATTCTGGGTAGAACGATCTTGGACAGTATGATTTCGGGCAGAGCGATTTCGAGCAGAACGATCTTGGGTGAAAGCGATTTCGGTTAGAGTGATTTTGGCTACTGAGATTTCTGCTAGCACGATTTCGCGTGGGGCAATTTCGGGAAGGGCACGACTTCAGTCGTGCCGCTAAGCTCCATAACCGCTGCGGCTTTAGCCGCTGGGGGTGCAGCCTTCGATCCGAGATAAACGCAGGGCCGCCTTCCAATGGAAATTAAAGTATTCTCCAATCCACACGCCGTGGCCGAAGCCGCCGCCGAGCACGCCGCTGCAATCATTCGTTCCGCAATCAATGACAAAAAGCACGCTCGGATCGTCGCCGCCACCGGCACCTCGCAATTTGAATTTCTTGACCGGCTATTGATCCTGCCGGATATTGACTGGCCCGCCGTTGAACTCTTTCACCTCGACGAGTACATCGGCATCGCGCCCGCTCATCCTGCAAGTTTCAATCGCTACATGCGGGAACGAATTATTCAGCGCGTCCCCATCGCGAAATATCATTTACTGGACGGCTCGCGCGATCCCCTGCAAGTGATCGCCGAAACCGAAAAACAGTTGCTGCGCGCTCCAATTGATATCGCCTTTACCGGCCTCGGCGAAAACGGGCATTTGGCATTCAACGATCCCCCGGCAGATTTTGCGACGGAAACTCCTTACCTCCTCGTCTCACTTGCCGAGGCAACCCGGCAACAGCAGTTGAATGAAGACTGGTTCCCTTCTCTCGAAGACGTTCCCCATTCCGCCATCACCATGAGCATCCGGCAAATTCTCAAGGCCATGGACATTCTGTGCATCGCCACCGGTCAACGCAAAGCAGCCGCGGTAAAAAAGTGTTTTGCAGGTGAAGTATCGCCGGAAACTCCTGCGTCCATTCTGCAGACGCATGCCCACGCCACAATTTTCCTGGACGAAGACGCGGCCCGTTCACTGCAGCAGTCCACTGCGCATTGATTTGGGATTCCCTATGGAGCGATCAGTCGCTGCCAGTTGTCTGCGGAGGGATCTTCGCTGGCTTTTCCTGTTCCGGCAACTGCTGCTCCGCGCCGGGAAGAACCGGCTTGGGCAGCATGGAAGATTCATATTTCGCCAAGCGCAGCGGCCCACTCGTGTCAGGCAATAACGGCGGCGGCGCGTACGAATCGCGCAGGCGCAAAGCTCCACTCAGGCTGCCGAATGTGTGACGGCGCCAATCGCTAATGTTGCTCTCGCGTACTCCGGTAAACTCTTCAAGAAATTGCAGCACCGACGTGTGATCGAACTGCTGACTGCATACCAATCCTCCAGCCGTCCACGGGGACACGATAATGCAGGGCACGCGAAACCCCGCTCCAATGGGAAGTCCGTTGATAAATTCATTGGCTGTACCTTGGGCAGGTACCGGCGGCGCGACATGATCAAAAATGCCATCATTCTCATCGTAGTTCAGGATGAAAACCGTCTTCGCCCAAACATCAGGATTCGCGGCAATCGCATCAATCTTGCTGGCCACAAACGCTGCGCCATCCGCTGGCATGTAATCGGGATGCTCCGATTGGAAACCGGTGGGAATGATCCAGGAAACCGCTGGCAATTTGTCGTGCAGCGCATCATATTCAAATTGCCCTTCCGGGCTTCGCAGCATGCCTTTTTTGTATAGAGCTGATCCACGCTTCGCCTCGCGAAACATTTTGAAAGTTTCCAGCAGATTGCAGCCGTAATTGTCCTCCTGCTGGTAAACCTTCCAACTGACGCCTGCCTTTTCCAGCCGCTCGGCATAGGTCGTCCAGGTATAGCCTTCCTTCGGAGCAGTGTTATTAATGATTGGGCCGCCACCCGTTCCATTCGGATCGATCATTCCGGTCATCCAGTACATGCGGTTTGGCCATGTGGGCCCCATCACTGAGCAGTGATAGGCGTCGCATAGAGTAAACGCCTCCGCTAACGCAAACTGAAACGGAATATCTTCACGCGTGTAATAGCCCATGCAATAAGGGCCGTGGGCTCCATCGGCCTTGCGATGCGCCGGAAGCCATCGGTCCATTTGTCCGCCATTCCACGCCTCGTGTTGCACTGCCCAGGCATGGCTGGTGGAAGGAATTTTCTGCGCGCTCGTAGAGCGCGTGTCCAAATGAAACGGAAGCAAATATCCCCGGGGATTCAACTCATCAGGCTGATGAAAAACCGATTGACCATTCGCCAGCGTCAGAGCCGACGGATCAGCGAAACCGCGCACCCCGGCCAGCGTTCCAAAGTAATGATCAAAGGATCGGTTCTCCTGCATGAGCATGACGACATGCTTCACATCGCGCAGCGAACTAGGCCGTTGCGGAAGAGACTGCGCCAGCATGCGCCGCACATTGGGCGGCATCAGGCCTGCAGCGGCCGCGGCAACCGCAAGCCGCCCCGCGCCGCCCAAAAGCTGCCGGCGGGTAAACTTGGCCGGGATCATCCCGGGAGTAACAGAAGTAGGAATCTTCATTGAGGAAGCGAACGTCTTCTTTTTATCCAGCTCAGTACCGCAGCGATTCCCAGACTAGTTCCTTGCCATCCTGCTTGTAAACGGTTCCCGCCTTCATCACAAAGCTGGCTTTCCCCATTACGCTGATGTCGTTCAGTGGATTTCCTGGTACAGCCGTGACATCGGCAAGCTTGCCAGGCGAAATGCTGCCGAGCTCCTTGTCTTTCTTGAGCAACTCGGCGGCGTTGATGGTCGCGGTTTGCAGCGCATAGATTGCAGGAATGCCGGCTTGAAGCATGGGTGCGAAGTCGCGCCAGTTCTGTCCGTGAGGATAGATTCCCTCGTCGGTTCCATAAGCGATCTTTACTCCGGCTTTGTAGGCGGCCGCGAGCGTTTTCATGACCTGGGGGCCAACTTGCAGCGCCTTCTGCGCGACCTGCGGCGGATAACCTCCGGCAATCTTGGCGCGTTCGGTGACGAATTCTGCCGTATAGATGGTCGGAACATACCAGGTGCCGTGCTCCTTCATCAGCTCCATATCGCGCTGGTCCATGAAGGTACCGTGTTCGATGGAATCGACTCCGCCGATTACCGACCTGCGAATGGCTTCGGTCCCGTGCGCGTGCACGGCAACCGTATAGCCGTAGTCGTGGGCAGCAGCAACGATGGCATTGATTTCTTCCTGGGTTAGCTGCGGATTATCTGCGCTGCCCGAGAGATCGAGTACGCCGCCCGAAGCCATTATCTTGATCAGATCCACGCCCTCTTTGTAATGCTGGCGCACCGCTTTCCAGGCGTCGTAGGGCCCATTGATCATTGACTCGTCGGGGCCGGGATTGCCCTGCAATTCCAGGTTCAGTCCGTCCGTGTGATCAGCGTGCCCGCCGGTCGAGCCGATGGGAGGACCGGCGGTGAAGATACGCGGGCCTTCTACCCATCCGGCATTGATCTCGTTGCGAAGCGAGACCGAATTGTAGTCGTCGTCGCCCAGGTTGCGGACGGTCGTGAATCCTGCCAGCAGTGTTCGTTTTGCCCACAGCGTCGAGCGAATCGCGTAGTCGGATGGATTCAGAGTAACTTTCTCCACCAGATGATTGCCGGTGAACTCATCTGTGAGGTGAACGTGATCGTCAATCAGACCGGGCAGGCAAGTCTGGTTGCGGAGCTCAATTACGGTGGCTCCAGAAGGCGATTGATAGCCGCTGATCACCTGCTCGATTCGCTCGCCTGAAATAACTACTGTAGTTTCGCCCAGCATCTTTCCCGCAACACTGTCGAACAAGTTTGGACAGTGCAGAACGATGGAGGTGGTTTGTGCATGGACAGCGATCGAGAGAACAGCGAGACTGAGCAGTACAGCAAACAATCTGATGCGCATAGATCTACCGGGTTGTGGAATCGAAAAGAAGTGTACCACCGCAAAGCGGGCTTCCCGGTCGCATCGGAGTTCGGATGGTCGGCAACCGGAAGTTGCCAATTGGAACAGCTTCATCTTTCTTTATTACATAGCGATCTCTATATTTACGTAGCGCTCTTAGGCCGCGCCTTGATACGGTTCGTCGCTGACCTGTTCCATCCATCAACAATCACTGCTTATACGCAGCCAAGGTATTCGTTCAGGTCGCTGAGGCATTCCCGCATTCCGATCCAAGCGATATAGCCATCGGGATGGACAAGCACGTACTTCCCATTCCTCCACCATAAGCAGCGGGCAAGATCATAGACGGCGTCCACGTAAATTTTGCAAAGGCTATTTAGCGCAAACGTATCACGATGCCAGAATCGAGCGAATAGTAGGCGCCGATGATGGTTAGCTTTCCCGCATCATGGGCTTCTTTGAGGATCTCACTGCGGCTCAGCAGATCATCCGAGGTCTTGTGCACGTGAGTTTTTATTGCGAAATCTATAAGATCTTCCGATCCGTGTTTTTCTTCGGCAATGCTGCATGATTCCATGATCGGCTGTATCAGCTTTTTCAAGTTCGGCGACGTCACTTTTTTGCCCGAACAAGCCGCCGTTACCCCACCACAGCGTTGATGACCCAGCACAACGATCACTCGAGTGGCGAAATGTTCCACCGCATATTCAAGACTGCCCAGGCCCATAGGATCGGCGCTGTTTCCTGCGACGCGAACCACGAACATATCGCCGAGTCCCTGATCGAAAATGATTTCCGGCGGAACGCGACTGTCCGAGCAACTGAGCACAGAAACCGGCGGATGCTGGCTCGTTTCAAGGCTCTGCCGTTGGGAAACTATATTGTGGGTCGCGGGTTTGCCCTCGACAAACCGCTTGTTGCCCTCTATTAAAGAGTTCCAAATTTGTTCAGCAGACGAGAAGCTGATGTTTTTCCGAGTTGATTGTGTTTTCTCTGAAATCACGATGTCTGGAATGATAAATGAGATTGCCGATTTTATATTGTCAGGCTCATAACGCCTCTGAAAAGCCGTCAAAATAATCCAGCTTTAATGGTAATCTTATAAGTTCCGTTCCCATTCAGGTGCCTGACGTTACATTCCGCAGCGCCCTTCTAGCCATTGTCCATGGGAATGGTCCGCGATCTGGCAATCAATTCTCATACGAGGAGAAGGCAATGAAAGTTGGGGTTTTAACGGGTGGAGGCGACTGTCCGGGACTCAATGCAGTGATCCGTGCCGCAGTGCGCAAAGGTTCTTTTCACTATGACGACGAGTTCGTTGGATTTCTGGAAGGCTGGCGCGGCGTCATGGAAGACCATATCGTGCCGCTGAATTTGGACGCAGTGGCCGGCATTCTACCCCGGGGCGGCACCATTTTACGGACTTCCCGCACCAATCCAGCAAAGAAGCCTGATGGCCTCGATATCTGCATCGCAACCCTGAAACGCCACAATGTGGATGCGCTCATTGCCATCGGGGGCGACGACACGCTTTCGGTCGCTAGAAAGCTTCATGAAAAAGGAATCAAAGTCGTTGGCGTTCCCAAAACAATTGACAACGACCTTGCCGGAACCGATTACACATTTGGATTTGACACTGCGGTAAACATCGCGACGGAAGCGATTGATCGCCTGCACACCACGGCCGAAGCTCACAATCGCGTAATCGTGGTTGAAGTGATGGGACGGGATGCGGGATGGATTGCGCTGCATAGCGGCGTCGCGGGTGGCGCGGACGTGATCCTGCTTCCCGAGCAGCCCTTCGATACCGAAAAGGTTGCTGAGACGATTCGCCAGCGTCACGGACGCGGTCGCTACTTCAGCATTGTTGTGGTCGCCGAAGGAGCAAAGTTCGCTACCGCCGATCCGCGACAGGGAGAGCTTGTTACCCAGGCAAAGGGCACAGATGAATTTGGCCACGCTCGCCTTGGCGGCATCGGCAACGCCCTTGCCAATGAGATCGAAAAAAAGACGGGATACGAAACGCGCGCCGTGGTCCTTGGCCACATTCAGCGCGGCGGATCTCCGAGCGCTTTTGATCGCATGCTGGCTACGCGCTACGGCCTAAAAGCGATTGATATGGTCCATCACGGCGAGTTCGGATCCATGGCGGCCTTACGGGGAAATTCGCTGATCGCAATTCCCCTGGCGGAAGCTCTCTCCAAAAATCGCACCGTCACTCCTGAAATGATCGCGGTTGCAGAGGGGATTTTGGCCCCGATCGAAACTCCGGAACACGTAAAATAGTTGGCTCCGAAGGGAACCGGCCTGAGCTGAAAATGCTCAGGCCGATTTATTTTTGTATGGGGTTCTTTTGCCCGCTTCTATTTCCGGAAGCTGGGCCTAAAATTAGACGACAACATTCAACGCGGATGGCAGCACGTCGAGTGATTCGCAATGAAGCGTGAGCACTTCCCCATCCACCATGCAATCCACCGGCCCATCCAAATTGAAATCAATGCGCCTCGCGGCACGACGCTCTGCGAGCGGATGATTGATATGCGTGCCGTCGTACAAGGTCGACAAATTCCGGATCAGGCCCACCCGCCCGATTGGCCCCCATCGCACATACTCTATAAGGCCGTCGTTCACATCGGCGTTCGGCGCAATCATCATGGTGCCGCCGGTATATTTGCTGTTGCTGAAGGTAAGGAACAAACACGGGCGCCCGTCAATATTGGTCTCCCCATTCACGCGCAAAGGAAAAGGACGGCGGCGAAAGCGCGCCAGGCAAATAAAAATAGACGTTTGATATCCCAGTTCACCCCATCGGCTGAAGCGGCGAGCGCGCAACGTGGCAACATCCGCGGAGAAGCCGACGCTTAATAGGTTGATGTAGTAGAGAACGCCTTCACGATGTTTGAGTCGAAGAACGTCGCAGGGCCGGGTACGGCCAGCCAGAATGGATTCAATCCCATGTTCAACTCCCTTATCGCTGAAGTCGCGCAAAAACGAATTGCCCGTTCCCAGTGGAAGAAAGGCCAGCGTGGGCCGTTCGGCCTGTTCTTGCGCGAATAACCCGTTCACTACTTCAAAGGAAGTTCCGTCTCCGCCCACAGCGATAAATTTCCGGTAGCCCGCAGCTAACGCGCTGCGCGCCAGTTCCGTGGCTTTTCCCGGGCGGTCTGTCTCGGCAACGTCGACTTTGACGCCGCCCGCTCTTAATCGTTCCAGCGCGGGACCAACCAGCTTGCGGCAGCGTCCTCCGCCGGCAGCCGGATTTACCAAAGCCAGGAATGCGTCGGTCATTAATTAAAACTCGTAAGCGGCGCTCTCATAAGTCAACAACGGCGCCACGCTCCAGCGTTTTTCCCATCTCTTCCGCCAGAACGTTACGTTTGATCTTCATCGAAGCAGTCCGCGGAAAATCTTTTTGCCAGACGATGTATCCACCGATCCGCTTGAAATCCGGCAGCTTCCGATTGCACGCAATAATTTCTTCTTTTAGCGACTCAGTAAATTCCTGGTTCTGCTCCATTCGCAGCGCCAGCACCAGCTTTTCATTGCTCAGGCTCTTCGCGGGCCAAATATAATTCGCGGCGAAAATGCAGTATTCTTTTGCCGCCATGCCTTCAAAGGCCGTCTCAATGTCTTCCGGATAAATATTTTTGCCCCCCTCGGTCACAATCATGTTTTTCTTGCGACCAAAAAGCTGCAAATGACCATGCTCGTCGAAGCGCCCCAAATCGCCGGTCAGGAGCCACCCATCAACAATCGTTCGCGCGGAAAGCTCCGGATCATCCAGATAATGCGACATTACGGTCCGGCTCTTGGCCGCGACTTCACCGATCCCTTCGATGTCCGGCTTTAGAATTCTCAACTCCACGCCGGAAAGCGGTGTTCCGACGGTGTCCGCTCGAAATGGTTTGAAGTCATTCAGAGTCAGTGAAGTTCCCGCTTCAGTCAGGCCGTAGCCGTTCGCCACGGGAATTCCCAGTTGGTAAAAGAATTCCAGCGTCGCGGGTTCCATGAAAGCGCCGCCTGTAAACACGGCCAGCAGTTCTCCGCCGAAGGCGGCATGCACTTGCCCCAAAAGCTTGCGGCTTAGTTTCACGTTGGGTTGTTTCCGGGTAAGCAACCTATTCAGCCCGATCATGCGATTCAAGATAAACCGCTTCGCGAAATTCAGCTCGTCGAACTTGGCGCGCAGTCCGCGCTCCAGGTTTTTCAAAATCATCGGCACCAGCGCCACGTAGGTGATCCGATAACGCATGAATGCATCGCGAACAAACTCCGGCCGCAACGTCCGCAAATGGACCACGCACGCTCCGCACATGAACGGTCCGATAAATCCCACCATAAAATCAATTGAGTGGTTGGTGGGAAGAATGCTCAGGTAGCGCACTCCGGGCCAGAAGGCAAATCTCTCCGCTAGTGATTTGCACTGCTCCAGATAATTGCCATGCGTCAGCACGCATCCCTTGGGGCGCCCGCCGGTGCCCGAGGAATAAACGATGCATGCCACATCCTCCCGCTTTCGCGAGACAAAATGCGGATCGCCCTTGCGTCGGAATTCCTCCCAGCGGAACGCACCGCCCAACTCCGCGCGCAACGGGGCTTCCGTGACGAGGACGGTCTGCACGCCATGGTTGTTTCCGCCGCTGGACTGCAAGATCGCTCGCCACAAGTGATACTCAACGATCAAAACTTTGGCTTTGGAGTGCGCCAGCAGTTGCAAATGCTCTTCCGGGCTCAATTTATAATCGAGCGGAACCAGCACGCCTCCGGTGTAGAACACCGCGTAGGCTGAGATCAGCCACTTGGACTGATTGGTCATGATGATTGCGGCACGATCACCCGGAGCAAAACTAGCGTCCTGCAACGCGCGCGCGAGGGGCAACGCGACTTCCTTGAAGTCTGAATAGGTAAGGCGGGTCTTTTCCTTTTCGCGGTCGGCCTCTATGAGGCAGGTTTCATTCGGCCAGCGGTCAAGAGCGTCCTGCAACGCGGCCCCGAGGCAGGAGTATTGATCTAGATTTAACATTCAGGAAATATGTTGATTGTAGATGGGAAGCCGCAGAAATTGCACTTTCGCTTTCACGTGTCTATCAAACGTCAACTTACAATCTCGCCTGTATCCGACTGGCCAGAGTGCGGAAATCGGAGACGCCTTGCAGTTCATAGTCCGGCAATTCTACATGAAAGTGATGCTCAAGCTTGGTCAGCAGGTCGAGCGCCTGCAAGCTATCAATCTTGAGGGCCTTGAAGAAATCATCGTCGGGAGTAAGCTTTTCGCGCGGAACCTTGAAGTGGGTGGCCGCAAGGTTCAGAATCTCTTCCAGTGTGTGTTCAGCGGTATGCATAGTTCCTTCTCTTCATGATGCCAAAAATATTTTAAGGCAAATAAGGCAATGCACCCGTACTCTCCACGAATTTCTTCAATCCCGATTGAACCGCGGGCTTGCTGAACAGGTCACAGAAAATATCAATCTCCTGCTTCAATTCGTCATACGGAACCGGCTTAATGAATTTTTTCGCGGCAATCGCGGTTTGGCGGTCAAACTTTCCAAGCTGCGCCGCTGTGCCCCGGGCAACCCGCAAAGCTTCGCCTTCACCCACCAACTGGCTGACAAGTCCAACCTGCTGGGCCTTGGTCGCATTGAAGCTGCGCCCGGTAAGCAGTAAATCGCGGACCACGCCATTGCCCAAGTCACGCTTCAGCCGCGGTATTCCGCCAAAGCCGGGGATCAGGCCCAAGCGCAATTCGGGGAAACAGAAACGCGTCATTTTGTCGGCAATCAATAAATCGCAGACCAGCGCAAGCTCGAATCCACCACCGAAGGTCACGCCATGGAGCGCGGCGATTGTAGTCAGCGGAGCGGCGTCAATGGTGTTCATTACTTTATGAATGCGCTGCAAAAAATCGCGGACCCCCCGCGCTGCTTCCTGCGATTGCAGTTTCTGCGCGCCGTAGTACAGCTCGCTCAAGTCCGCACCGGCGCAGAAGCCGCTCTTCATTGTGCTGTGCAGAATCAGTGAATGCGCTTGTTCCTGCAAAACAGGCAGCGCCGCAACAAACTTCTCCAACTCCTCCAGGGTGACAGTGCCAATTTCATTGCACGGCGCGCGATGCAGCGCCAACTCAATGACGCCTTCTTTTGTGTCCCACGATAACGCAGCGCCTTTAAAATTCGTCATACCGCCTGCTTTACGCGATACATGTCTTCGATTTCCGATTTAAACGCGGATGTGATTGCATCGCGCTTCAACTTCCCCATGGCCGTCAGCAAACCGCTATCAATGGTGAAAGGCTCAGGATGAATGTGGAATGCCCGAATCTGTTTATAGTGCGGCAATGCAGCATTAGCAAAATTCACGGCGCGCTGAACTTCTCCGGCCGTGACCTTCCCGGTCACGATCAACGTCAAAAATCCGCGGCCGTTGCCAACCAGCATGACCTGTTGCGCGGCGGGCAGGCTCTGCTGCACATCTTCCTCAATCGGTTCAGGCGCGATATTGTGACCGGACCCCAAAATGATCAGATTCTTAATCCTGCCCACGATGCGCCAGTTCCCTGCCGCATTGACTTCCCCTTGATCGCCGGTGTGAAACCAGCCTTCACGCAGAGCCTTTGCCGTTTCTTCCGGACGGTTCCAATATCCCGGAAAAATATTCGGCCCTCGTACGACAATTTCCTCATTCTCGCCAAGTTTCATATCAATCCCGGAGATCGCTGGCCCCACGCGCCCCGGCTCGACGTGGCGCGGATCATCCATCGTACAAATCGCCATGGTTTCCGTCAGCCCATAGACCTGCAAAACAGGAATGCCGAGCATCATGAAGTAGAGTTGAGTTTCCACATTCAAAGGCGCGGAGCCGCAAATCAGCGCTCGAAGATTGCCGCCAATCATCTTTTTGCGGATTGTGGGAAACACAATCGTATTTGCCAGCCATAGCCAGATCGAGTCGCTAAACTTCGATTGCAATGCCCGCTTTCGCAGCCATGCGGTTTTGCCTTGGGTGTAGAGCATCAACGCCACGCCGCCTGTCTTGTGAAGTTGCTCTTCCACGGCTTTGCGCATGCGCTCCAGCAGTGCGGGAACGTTAAGAATGTAATCCGGAGAGGCCTCGCGCATCTGTTCCGCTATTTTGCCCAGGTCGGTATTCAGCGTGAGCAGACTACGGCGCTGCAAGCACGTAAGCAGCAATACCCATGATCCGGCAAAACAAAATGGAAGGTAATGGAAGACTCTGTCTTGTCCGGAGTGATTCTCCATTAGAATGTCGAGCCGTTCGGAAGTGCACATCAGCATGTGGCCGAGGTTGCCGCCGGTAAGCACTACTCCCTTCGCCTCACCTGAAGTGCCCGAGGTATAGATCACCGCTACGGGATCGGAATCCTGGAGTTGCGCCTCGGAAGAGGCCGCAGTCGGCGTTGCAAAAATCTCTTTAAACAAATACTGCGGCGGGGCCTCCGGCCAAGCCTGGGCAATCCCCTCCCGCAACTCTTCATTGGCGCAACAGATCAATGCCGGAGAACAATCCTTCATCATCGCAACCAGTTCGGCTGGGGCCTGGCGGGAATAAAGAGGCACCACGAGCAGCCCCTCCGCCATAATAGCCAGGTCCGCCGCAATCCAATCAATGCTGTTTGGAGCAAGCAGCGCGCAGCGGTCGTCTTTCTTGAGATTCTTGCTGGCGAGGAAAACGCGCGCCTTGGCGATTCTTTCCAGCAATTCCTGCCCGCTGACAGAAACACTGCCACCCTCGCGCAGTTCGACCAAAACGCGGGTCGTGCCAGCGGCTTTAAGCTGGCCAAAGATGTTTTCCAGAAAGTTCATGAAGAAGCAGATTCCTCATCGCTGAAGCGATTCGGAATGACGATTAAAATGGCTCGTTGTTACGGGTTCAGCTATACGCCTGAATCAAATTCTTCAAGTTGTCGCTCATCGACGGCAAGTAATCTTCCCAACTCCACTCGCCTTTGCGTATCGGGAAGTCCGGATACCGCCGCTGCACTTCTTCCTCAAAATACACTCCCATGCGTGCCATGACCTTCAAATTCCTCACTACGGTTTGTGCGATCCCATCGGCGATGCGCTCACCCTCGGTCGCCAGCTTTTCCAGCGCTGCCAGCAATTTCGGCTCAAGATCGGGATCATCCACATTCATAAGCAAGTCCTGGTGGCCGCGGTCGCGCATCAGGTTGCGGATGCGCTCATCCATCGTGATTCCCGCCGAAGGAACCAGTCCGGGCATGGAAGTCACAATCCCGTGGTATCGCGATGAAACCATCATGTGGCATGCGCGTAGAACGCTCACCAGCTCGTACATGTTGTATTCATCGGAACTCAAAACCGGTATGCCGCCGCCCAGTTTTTCGGCGATTCTACGCGCGGGTCTGGCGTCCAGTCGCTCGGTGGCAACGAGAATCAGGAATACGTTCCGTTGTTTGCGGAATGTATCCAATGCTTTCGCTATGGAGCTCAAATAATGCTCCAGCGCGCGATCCGCCTCAGGACCGGAATTATGAAAATAAACCGACCGGTAGTGGCTCTCTTTGTAAGCTCCGGTAAGGCTGCGCAGCGCCAGCTTTGCTACTGACGCCTTCACCGGCCATTCAAAAGGATTAATCGGACAAACAACCAACACTGGAGTCTTGCCGTCCCAACCAGCTTTACGCAGGACATCCTGGCCGTACGCGGGCGGGCGGGGCTCAAAAGTCCAAGCCGTATCTGTTCCCAACTCGGTAGGCACTCCCAACTCCCGCAGTACGGTTCGCGACTCTTCATTACGAGTAATGACCAGCGAATCCTTGCAATAGCGTGCGCACATTTTCCGGATCGGCGGATCCATCTGGCCTGCTTCCGAGCCATAGCCCACGGAGAGCTTATTCTGCGCCGCTGCAATTCCTAACGAGCCAATCATCATTGTGGTCAGTGCGTTCGCAAATTTGCTTTTGAAAGCAGACCCTTCGCACGCGATCACTCCATGATGCTTAGGTACCTCATCCATAAGAAACGGAGGAAAGATATCGGGCAGGTGGACCTGCGCGCTGCCGTCAAAATATCCTCGCGTAAACTCAAACTTTTGGCTCATCACGCTGAGCTCGACTTGCTCCGCGCCCAGAATATGCCGGATCTGTCGCAGCATCTCCTCTACCCGGACGTCCGATCCCATATTCCGGGTGCCGTTGTATCCTGCAAAGAGCAGCTTTAACTTCTCACCCTGTTGCCATGGCTTTCCCTTGCCCAACATCCAGCCGAGCTTCGCGCGTTCAATATTGCTGCTTACCCAGCTTTCAAGAATAAAATCCATCATGCGACCGTACCTCCCGCTTTAGTCGGCCATCCTTGATAGGGATAGGAAAAATCTGTTTCGCGGCTGAACTTCAACAACGGATAGCTGTATTGCGAAAACGGAACGGGCTTGCGTCCCAGTTCTGAAGTAACGCGCGTGTTGTCGAACACCGTGTTCCAGGTCAGATAGGGCATGAATACCTTCATTAGCGCGGCGCCACGGCCGACGGCATTTTTGCGATTGGCAAGACTGTTCACGATCCCGGCGAATGGCTTTTGAACGAAGGGCAGGAACACCGGTCCACGCTTGTTCTGCGCTGCCGAGAGCGCGCTCGTCACCTGCCGAAACGTCTGCGAGTCGCGGCCCGACGAGAGGTGATAGGTATCGAACTGGGGCTTGTCTTTTACGTGCAGTGCCGCAATGGAGTCGGCCACAAAATCCACGTTCACGATGTCAATTTTGTCATTGGGGCGAAACGGCAAGACCGGAAGACCCGCAAGAAACACGAATGACCTGACCATATCGAATTGCGTGGTCTGTGGATAGCGACTATCGCCCAGCACAATGCTGGGACGAAAAATCGTAATCGGCACATCAGGCAACAACTGGCGCACCATATGTTCGCAAAATTTCTTGGTGCGGGCGTAGGGATCGTAATCCGAACGGCCCCAGTCAATCGAGGCATCCTCGGTCACGACTTCATCCTGGCGCTTCCCCGCCACGGCAACGGTGCTCACATTGCTGAAGCGTCGCAGGCCGTGGTAGTGATTTGCCTGCCGCGCGAGCTGTATGACCTCGAGTGTGCCGCGCAAATTGACGTTCAAACAACTTTTCTCTGATTTCCGGTTCAACGACGCCGCGCAGTGAATGACTGAATCGGTCGTATGCACCAGCCGTTCGTAGTCCTCACGCACCAATCCAAAACCGGGGGCGGTCAGGTCGCCACGAAATACCCGGATTTTCGTTTGCAGGAATTCGTAGAAGTGCGGAAAGTCCATGTGCAGCTGCAAAGCCTGCCAAAGCCGGACTTCCGCTTCATGCGGATCTTTCGCGCGAACCAGAACATTGAGCGCCGCACCATGCTGCTGCAATAAATTCGCGGCAACATGCGCTCCAATATATCCGGTGGAACCTGTCAGGAATATTGCCACGTTGCTCCGTCCGTATTGGTGTTCACAGGCTCTCCCTTGGATTTTGGCAAAAGATGCAGATCGCGCGGAGGCCGCGTCTCAAGCGGCCGCCCCTCAATCAAAGGATACGTCCACTTGCGCAACGCGGGAATGTGAATGTTGATCCAATACTCCCACCAGTCCAGCGATCGCGTATCGTAGGCAAAATCTTTTTTCTCTTCGTCCACCAGCGCGTAAGAAAGTTTCTCGATGTTCTCGGCGGCGAAATCATGTTCGTTGAGCAGAATGAACGGCTCGAACAATTCAACTAGCTTCTCCACTCTCTCCAGCATGCGCTCCGCCCGCGCCAGCGGAATTTTCCGCAACGGCAACGGAGACATGATTCGCTGGATAGACTTCACAATTGCCTTTTGCGCCGGTGCCGACATCCAGTTATAACGCCCTTTCGAAACCGGGATCGCATCCAGCCGCAGGCGCAGCCAGTATTCCAACCCTTCCTGCGCCCGGTAATGCTTCCGGTGCGCAAGCGAAGTCAGCTCAATCGAGCGTCCCATGTCGCAGGGGTTCGTCACCGAGGTCGCCAATTGGTACAGCGAATCATTTCTACGCTCGATGATCGCCGCAGCAATCAACGTCATTCCCGCGCAAACCGAATCCACGGGAAGAATATCCAGCCGCTTGCGCTCGTTCGACGGCAACTGCCGGAACACTGTGCCTAACAGATAGGAAAGTGACGCCGAAGTATTGATGCCCTCATTCCATCCGACAAATGGCTTGGCAATCGAGGTCTCAACAATCGCCGGACGCACAATAGCAATGGGCAACCCCACCCCGTATTTCGAGATCAGCGATTCCGCCAAACTCTTGGTCAACGTGTATGTATTCGGCCAGCCCAGTTCTTTGGCTCGCTCCGCGCCGAATTCCGTCAGGTAATTCTTCAGCCAGCGAATGCGGTTTTTGCGAATCTGATTTTCCAGCGCCGCACCTTGCAAGTCTTTCGCCGCATGTTCCTTGCCCAGCGCCTGCATGCGGAGTTCGCCTGTTACTTCCTCGCCTTCGGCTTGTATCTCCGCCCTTTTTATCGCCTCATGGAGCGAGCGCCACTCCTGTTCCGCATCAAAATCAGGAACGTTGATCGGAGTGTAATCGGGGCGCACAGTTTCCGGCACGCGTTCATCGCGCGCGCCGGCCACATAGCAAGTAGAAAGGTGCAGCAATCCGGAATGGTCCGACTTGCGGACGAATTCCAAAATGTTCAAAGCCGCGTCCACATTGGTACCCAGCGCGTCCCGCAAGTCAGGATTGAAATCGGTCAGCCCTGAACTGTTGATTACCAGTTCCAACCTCTTGAGCAAATATGCGGAGGTTTCGGAGTCGAGCCCCAAACCCTCCTGCGAAACATCCCCTTCGATGACTTCCACCCGGTCGTTGAGAAATTGCGCGAGGCCATCACCATACTTTTCGAACAGAGGGTCGAATACGGGCGATTCCTGCACCAGTTTCTCGAATCTCTTCCGCGCCGGATTGGACTTCTGTCGCCGGATCAGCAAATAAATGCGCTTGATCTCAGGCAAGTCCATCAGCGTATTCGCCAGCCAGACCTTGCCGATAAATCCTGTCACTCCGATCAAAAGAACATGCTTTCCTGCAAGCGCTTTGCGCACCGAAAGCGGTCCGCGCGGCACGCTCTTTTCAAAATGCACAATGGGACGTTCAGTCCCACGCTTGCGGCGCACCGATGGAATCACGGCAGCCCACAGCGATTTCGGCTTTAACAGCGCCAAACCACGCACCAACTGCTGCGGTGTGCGCTGCCCGTCGGGCCCTGAGTCGACAATCCGGGCAAAAATTCCGCGCGGGCGGACGACCGGGTCCTGCAGCCTGCCAGTGGCAATACCATTACGAAATTCCAGCCGGTTGGCAATGACCCACTTCACATCTAAATGGTGCGCTAGCGGGCGCATGACGTGTACCAACCCTTGGCTTACCAATACGACCTCGGCGCCCGACTCCTGTAATTCTTTAAGTTTTGCGATTCCAGCGGTTTTCAGGTGTGGCTTCAGCTTGTACTGGAAGTATTCCTCTCCCAGCAAATCGAGCCGGTCACGAGTCACTCCGCGCAAGACGGTGTGCACAACTCGTGTAGCGAATTTCCGATCCAGCGAATACAAAAACGGACGGATCACTGCCGCCAGCAGCACCAATCCCCGTCGCACCCAACGCTCAGAAAACGTCTGCGCATTCCAGGTAAAGAATGCAACTGGACGCATCACGCTCAAGTTCAGCAGACTTCCTTCCACACGCCAATAAACCGGCGCTGTCGGCCTCGGGTTTTTCGTTTGATTGGTCAAAACTCTCGTTTGGTCAAACTTTGATTCTGTCAAAACCGGATCGTTAAAACTTATTAACCTGGATCTTCAGGAATTCATATCTCAAACACTAAAGGCAGGCACATTATTGTAAACAATTGTTCGGCAAGGAGCGAGGAACTACTCTGTAAGCTCAACAATTATATAGGTATGTAGGTGGATACCTGTACACCGCTATGTGGATTTGGTCTGCTCTTGTCCCGTCACAAGCAATGCCATGCACCCGCCCAGTCCAATCAACAGACCGATAATGATGAGCGCTGTTTTGTGTTGAACAAAGCCAATAATGGATGGCCCGAAAAATCCTCCCAAATTGCCCACCGAATTCACAATGGCAATTCCGGCGGCGGCCGCTGTTCCGCTCAGTCCAGTATTTAACGCCCATATGGGCCCGCACATGGAGAACACCGCCATGAGCCCCAACGACAATCCGATGATGGTCGGCACCAGAGAATGGGAAAACGCGCTTAATAACAAACCGCCCATGCCGCAGAACGCCGACAGCGCGATATGCCATCTCCGCTCGCCGGTCCGGTCAGAATGGAATCCAATCAAAACCATGGCGATCGCGGTTGCGATATAGGGCACGGCAGAAAGCAAGCCGAGTTTGAAGTCACTCATTCCCGAAAGATTTCGAATAAACGACGGCAGCCAAAGGCTTACGCCGTAAGCGCACGTATTCACTCCGAAATACATCACGACCATGAGCCAGATAATCGGCCGCGCAAACGCCGCCCCCACCGTGCTCTTCTGCACTATCATGCTCCGCCGTTCGTCTTCCAATAACGCAAGCAGCCAATTGCGCTCTTTCTCGCCTAGCCATCGGGCATGTTGCGGAGAATCGGCAAGCACAAAGAAGACGACTAATCCCAGGAAAATGGCGGGAAGTCCTTCCATTAGGAATAACCATTGCCACGCCTTCAAATATCCGCTGATGTGCCATTGCAGGATGGCCCCTGAAATTGGACCACCCACAACGCCTGAAAGCGGCCCCGCTGCCATAAACCAGGCAATCGTGCGCGCGCGTGCCGTGGTTGGGAACCAGCTTTTTAAATAAAGAATGACCCCGGGGAAAAAGCCCGCCTCCGCCGCACCAAGCAAGAACCGTAAAAAATAAAACTCATGCGCGGTTTTCACAAAGATCATGGAGCAGGAAATCGCACCCCAAACCACCATCAGCAGCGTGACCCAGCGCCGCGCCCCTACTCGCGCAAGAACGAGATTGCTGGGTAACTGGAAGAAGAAATATCCGGCGAAAAATATTCCCGCACCAAAGCCATAGACGGCCTCGCTCAATCCCAGTTGTTGCAGCATTTCCAGCTTGGCAAAGCCGACATTAATCCGATCCAGATAGGCGATGATGTAAAGAACAAAAAGAAACGGGACCAGGCGCAACGTAATCTTGGAAATTATCGCCGCTCCGGAATCCTGCTGAACGGTAGCTGGGGTAGGGATGAGATTAGACGTGGGAAGCACCTCTTGCATGACCGGTCATACTTTGCGTCATCCGGATATTCCTGTTGCTAGATATTTAACCGCACTCTGATTTCGCGCACCAATTCTTCCGGCGGCAGGCTTACATCCACAACAATCGCGTCTGCTGGCTCTTCCAGGTCCGAGAACTGCGCAGTCAGAATACTCTCTCCCGCAAAATGCCCATGCCTTTGCCGCAAGCGCGAACTAATCAATTGCTCGGAGCCCTTCAAGTACACGATCTTTACTTCCGGCCCCACTCGCAACGCATCGCGATAGCTCTGCTTTAACGCGGAACACGCCAATACTACATTGCCGTGCCCAGCGATCCACCCTGAAATTGCATCTTGCATGGCCTGCAACCACGGAGCGCGATCGGCATCTCCCAGCGGAATTCCCCGCCGCATCTTCTCCACGTTTGCCGCCGAGTGGAAGCTGTCCGCATCCGCGAATTTCCAACCCAGTTGCTCAGCTAGCAAATTCCCAACCGTGGTCTTCCCCGCCCCCGTTACTCCCATGACGATGACGACCATGCCTAGCTCGCCCGTGGCTTACGGCGCATATGTCTTCTCAAATTGATTGCGGGAATTTTCCACCGTGAACCTGCCGTCCGGGTGCGCGGTCACTTCGATATAATTTCCATCAGAACTCGTCTTCGTGTTGGCGATAAAATCATCCGCAACGTTATGCTCTTTCCCACCCGCCTCCGCATAGTGCAACTGCCATAACGCTATCAATCCGGGAGCATCGTACACCCTTTGCCACGCCTCAGGACTCGCGCCTTTCCTGGCCCCATTGTTCATAATGGCTACTCGTGGATGAATCGCATCCACCAGCGCTTTGGAATTTGACTGGTCCAGCCCATGATGCGACACCAGAAACAAATCCACGCTGCCGATTGGATTGTCAGGGCACATCAATTCTGATTCCTTCTTCTTGGTGAGATCTCCCAGGTCAAGAAATCGAAATTTGCCGAACGTCGTCAACGTTCCAAGCGAATAAGCGTTCTCGCTGCGATCCACCAGCCAATTCGGTTCACCCGCACAGAAGGGATTTTCCTGCCCAGCTCCCGACAATGCATGGGAAATGTGCCCTCCGTCCGCCGTCAGCACCACCACGTTGAGTCCCTTGATATGGATGCGGTCTCCAGGCTTCGCCACGATGTGCTTCGTCCCGGCAATTGCCCCTTCATAAGCCGCATAATCCTTCCGCGTAATATCGGAATCCTCACGGTTCTGGCCGTGGTCTATGAAGGTCCCAACCTTGATCTGTTTTACGAGGTCAGGAATTCCGCCCACATGATCGTGATGAAAGTGAGTGATCAAAACATAATTCAGTTTCTTGATGCCCAATTGTTTGGTAAGCGCCAGCACCCGGTCTGCGCCAATTTTTCCCGGCCACCCAGCGTCAATCAGCAGCGTCTGTCCGGAAGGACTCACGATTAACGTGGATTGGCCGCCCTCCACATCAATCGAATAAATATGCATGCTCTTGGAGGATTTTGCTTTGGCCAACGGAACCAGCAACAACAAGAAGAGAGAAATTGTGAAAACAACCTGCGGGCAACCGCGCATTGGATCATCCTGGGGATTCAAGGCACACTTATCTTACCTGAATAAAAATATTTTGAGACGCATCTGACCGCATAACAAATTCGCCCTCCAGTTGATTTAACATAGAGAAGCAGATTAAGACATGATCTCTCTATCGCGGCTTAAGGGATTCGTCCGCCGCCCACCGGTTGTACTCGCGAGTCTCCTGGTACTGGCGGTGATCGGATTCGGCGTAGTCCACCGTTTGGTCAACCGTTTTGGCGAACAGAAAAAAGCCTTAGGACGCCATCTTTTCCAGCAAAGCCAGACGGATTTGCGCAATGGCCGGTCTGATGACGCGGTGGACGATCTCCGTGCTGCGCTCGATTACAACCCTGACAACTTCGACTACGAACTCTCGCTCGCCCGCACTCTTCGTGATACAGGAAGAAATAGCGAAGCAGAATCCTATCTCACCGGCCTATGGGAGCGCGACCCGCAAAATTCGCTGGTCAATCTGGCCATTGCCCGCCTCTACGCGCGCCAAAAATTGCCGGAGAAAGCGTTGCAGTATTATCACAATGCCATTTACGGGGTCTGGCCCAGTGATGCGCAGGCGATGCGGCGAGAAACGCAACTCGAACTTATTCATTCTCTTCTTGCTGAAAATGCCTACCCGCAGGCGCAAGCGGAACTGATCAGCTGGTCAGCGGCGTTGCCACCCGATCCAAATCTACACCTCACGGTAGCGGGCTTGTTCATGGATGCCCACGATTATGACCATGCTTTGGATGAATATCAAACGGTCCTTCGCCGTGATCGTAATAACGTGCAAGCGTTCGCCGGTGCCGGAGAGTCCGCCTACCGCCTTGGCCGGTATCGCACCGCTCAACGTTATCTCTCAAGCGGCCTCGCCGACAATGCTCCGAATGCCGAGACAAAACAACTTCTCGAAACAACCAACATGATTCTTGAAGCCAATCCCTATGCGCGCCGCATCTCTGGCCGTGAAGCCGCAAAAAGAGTCGTTCGCGGTTTTGAGCAGGCCGGAACCCGGCTATCCGAGTGTATGAAAGCGAAAAATATCGCCGTGGAAACATTAGCAAAGCCATCCGGCGCTCTAAAGCGTTCCGATAACGCGCAATCCTCCGGGAATCAGCCTCCTGCGGATGCTCTAAGCACGCTTTACCAGCGCTGGCTGATGTTGAAGCCAAGAGTGACCGAACTGCGGGCAAGTACCGGAAACAGTCTTCGCGATTCTGCCATTGACATCACATTTGAAATCGAGCAACAAACTGCAACAACCTGTGGAGCGCCTTCCGGTTTGGATCAGGCCCTTCTTCTGCTTTCCCAGAATCCCACCGGAGCGGAAAGATGAGCGAGCCGGTGATTACGCAAATCCAAACTCCAGTCGCACCTGGTGAAACGCCGGCCCCGGCCAACCACACTCATCGCATTGAGTGGTTTTCCCTTATAACTTCATTCCGCGAAGAACGTTTTTTTCTAATTCTCGCTGTCTTTATAGGAATATTCTCCGGTCTGGCCGTAATCTGTTTTCGCCTGGCGATTGAGTGGACGCGCATCGCGCTTCTCGGCCCGTTGCCGCACGCGCATAACCTTCGACTGCTGATCGTGCCGACACTGGTTGGCCTGCTCGTTTCGGTGCTGGTGATTCACGTATTCCCTTTGGTCCGCGGCAGTGGCGTAAACCAGACCAAGGCCGCGCTCTACATTTACAACGGCTATATCCCCTTCCGTACCGCCATTGGAAAATTCATCACGGCGGCATTGGCCATAGGCGCTGGACACTCGCTCGGTCCCGAGGACCCTTCCCTGCAAATCGGCGCCGCACTCGCGTCTTCCCTGGGCAGGGGCTTGGAACTTTCTCGCGAAAAATTGCGCTTATTGGCGCCCATGGGCGCTGCTGCCGGACTGGCCGCTGCATTCAACGCTCCCATTTCCGCCGTTCTTTTTGTCATTGAAGAAGTCATCGGCCGCTGGAGCGCCGGCATTCTCGGTTCCGTCGTCCTCTCGGCGGTCTCCAGCGTCGTGGTGGTCCGCTGGTTTCTCGGCTCAGAACCTTTATTTCATATTCCCGCGGTTGCCTTCGTGCGCCCCAGCGAATTAATCGCGTATGCGGTACTCGGAATCACCGGTGGTATTGCTGCCGTGGTCTTTGCAAAAGCGATTGGCTACTTGCGCCCGAAACTGCGCGACATGCCGCGCTACACGCAGTATCTGCAATCCGCGGCGGCCGGCCTGATGATTGGACTCATCGGCTACCTCGGCGCTCCCCAGGTCATGGGCGCTGGATATAACTACATGGACCAGGCCTTGCACGATCGCTTTCCGTGGAGGGTTCTGGCCATTCTCGCCGGTCTCAAAATTCTTTCCTCCACTTTATCTTTTGTCAGCGGCACCCCTGGCGGCATGTTCGCTCCTACCTTGTTTATCGGAGCCATGCTTGGAGGCGCAACAGGCGGCGTCGAACATTATTTCTACCCCCACCTTACGGGATCAACCGCTACTTACGCCCTCGTCGGAATGGGAGTGCTTTTCGCGGGATTTCTCCGCGCTCCCATGACCTCCGTTTTCATGGTGCTGGAAGTGAGCGGCAACTACTCCATTATCGTTCCTGTAATTGTCGCCAACACCTTTGCCTATCTGATTTCCCGCAGCATGCAGCCAATCCCCATCTTCGATCTTCTCAGTCGGCAAGATGGTCTCGTGCTCCCTTCACTCGAAGAACAACGCGAACAGACGATTCTGGTGGTGGAAGACGCGATGCGAACTCTGTCCTCGCCCGTGCTGCACTCCGAAGACACCGTGCAGCAGGCGTCCATTCGAATTCAGGAGGCGCCCGAGGACGCGTTTATTGTGCAGATTTCCCCCAACGGCTGGAACGTCGTCTCGCGAGACACGCTGAAGAAACTTATGGGCGAGGGCAAAGGAGAGATGACTCTGCTCTCCGCGCTTCCCATCCGCCATATTCCGCATTTACATCCCGACATGCCTCTCGACACGGCTTTGCGCTATGTTTCCCATTTCTCTCTGGTCCCAGTCGTGCACCGCGCGGACCTCCATAAACTCATCGGCGTTATTTCCCGCGAGGACATCCTGAAGAAATACCAATTGTCGGGAATCGAAGAAAGTTGAAACAATAGGTTGTCATCCTGAGTAAAGCGAAGGATCCCTACAAAACTCCCTCATCAGTTGCGCAGAAGCTGTGTATGCAATCGCTAATTTTCGGCCGAAGTTTCCCGGAATAACAGAAGATTTGTCCGTAACACAATTGCGGGATTCAAATAGTGGACTTTCGGGATTGCCGCGCCCTTCAACAAATGGTCTGCCAGCATGCGAAATGCTGTCTGTCCTTGCAAATACGGGTCTTGATAAATCGAGGCCGCAATAGTTCCGCATTCGAAATATGGGACCATCTGACGGAATAAATCCGTAGTGATCAGCTTTATCCTGTCCGCTAGTTTGTGCCGCTGTAATGCCTGGCACACAGGCAATGAATTGACTGTATTCACATAAATGCCGCGGAGATTTTTATGTTCTGCCAACAACTCACAGGTCTTCTGGTAGCTTTCTTTTTCTGATTCGTGGGCTTCGAGCACCGTAATCGTCTTGCCTCCGGGACAATCTTTAGCAAACGCATTGCGGAATCCCTCTGTCTTCTGCTGGTGTTCCTCGGTCGTCATCATCCCAGTCACGATGGCCGTTTCTGATTCCGCGGGTAAAAGCTTCGCCATCAACTCGGCGGCCAGACGGCCGCTGAATTCAGGGTCCACGCAAACGGCGCTTGAACGGCGGCTTCGTGGAGCGTCCGTGGTCACACAGACGACGCGCACATTGTCTTTTTCAGCGCGATCAATCAGTGGTGTCATCACCTGCGGATTGCCAGGCGTGACGATGATGGCATTGACGCCGCTTTGCAATAGCTTGGCGATTTCCCGTTTCTCTTCTCCCAATTCGGTGGCTGGCTGGTAAACAAGATCAATGCCCAGCCCACTCTCGCGCTGGGCCTCGTCAAAAATCCCAGCGCGCATCTGGTCGTAAAAGAAATGGATTTCTTCCGGAATGCAAACGCCAATTCGGACACTTGCCCGGCCCACGGAAAGCGCGCGGGCCGCGGGATTTGGAGAGTAGGAAACTTCCCGCGCAATTCGCAGAACTTTCTTGCGCGTGCTTTCACTGATTCCAGGACGGCCATGCAGCGCGCGGTCCACCGTTCCGATGGAAACCTTGGCTAGTTTCGCAATCTGGTGGATCCCAGCCCGCTTCATATTCGTCGTAAACTCGTTCGCCGTAAATCTGGAGTTACTTCGCCGCGACATTCAACGTAGCGTCAATATGCTCCACAGAATTCCCGCCCACCATAATCTTGAAGGGCCCCGGCTCTACCACGCGATGCATGTCAAGGTTCCAGAAAGAAAGTTCGTCTGGTCCAAGCGAAAACTTCACTGTTTTGGTTTCGCCCGGCGCAAGGCTCACGCGCTGAAATCCGCGCAACTCTTCAATGGGACGCGTTACCGAGCTGACTTCGTCGCGAATGTAAAGCTGCGCAACTTCATCGCCCGCCACATGGCCGCTGTTGGTCACATCCACTGCAACCTCAGCTTTGCCTTCCGGCCCAATGGTTTCCGGCGTCACATGCAGATTGCTGAATTTGAATGTGGAATAGCTCAGCCCCCATCCAAACGGAAACAGCGGCGCCGGTGTCGTCCCAAGGTATTCCCTTCTCGCCGAAGGCTTCTGATAGTAATAATCCGGCAGTTGCCCCACGTTGCGTGGCACTGTGATTGGCAATTTTCCGCCCGGATTGTAATCTCCAAAGAGCACGTCTGCTGCGGCTGTTCCGCCTTCCTGCCCCAGGTACCATCCATCCAGAATCGCCGGAACATTTTCCGCGATGTAATTGATGGAGTTCGGCCGTCCGTGAAGAAGAAATACAACCACCGGCTTGCCCAAAGCCTGCATCGCTTTTACAAGATCATCCTGGCTTCCCAAAAGATCGAGGCTGTCGCGGTCTCCCGGATGGTCCACCGCCCATGCCTCGCGCGAAGTCTGTTCGTTTTCGCCGAGTACCAGAATGACAATGTCGGCCTTCTTCGCAACCTTCACCGCTTCTAGAATCCGTCCGGCATTCAACTTCGGATCACCCAGCACGACCTTGTCGGCATTCCAGTCAGGCAATGTTTCAGTAATTTTGCAACCTTCCGCATAAAGAACTTCCGCGCTCGTGCCAACTTTATTCTTGATGCCCTGCAAAATACTGACGCCTCGTCCTGGATTATCGCTATATCCACCCAAGTGGACATCCGCGGCGTCCGGCCCGATCACGGCGATCCGCTTGTACTTCGTCGTGTTTAACGGCAGCAGGTTATTTTGATTTTTCAGAAGCGTGATTGTTTCACGCGCGGCCTTCAGTGCCAGCGCTTGATGGTCAGCATTGTTGGTGATCTTTTCCGCATAGTCCGGGTCCACCAGGGGATGATCAAAGAGTCCGGTGATGAACTTCATCCGCAGAACATCCGCCACCGCATTGTCTATTTCGCTCTCGGAAACTTCCCCGCGCGCCACCAACTCAGGCAGGCTTTTGAACGCGTCCGCGAACGGAAGTTCTACCTCTACGCCGGCGTCCAGCGAAACCTTCGCCGCTTCTTCATTGTTCGCGACAACATGATGAAGAGTGTTCAATTGCGTGATGCCAAAATAATCAGACACCACGACGCCCTGAAATCCCCACTCATGCCGCAGAACGTCAATCAAAAGATGCTTGTTGCTGTGGGAAGGCACACCATCTACTTCGTTGTAGGAAGCCATGACCGTTCCGATGTGGCCTTGCTTCACCGCCGCCTCGAATGGCTTCATGAAGTACTCGCGGAGTTCCCGCTCCCCGTAGTAGGCCGGCCCCGCGTTCGTTCCCGACTCCGGTTGTCCGTGCGCCACAAAGTGCTTGGCCGTCGCCAGAACATGAGCGCTATCAATGAACGGCCCAGTTCCCTGAAAACCGCTGATCGCGGCCAGCCCAATTTGAGTTACAAGATAAGGATCTTCCCCATAAGTCTCTTCTGTGCGTCCCCATCGCGGATCACGGGCCAAATCTATCACCGGAGCCAGGCACTGCTGCGCCCCGCGCGCTCGGACTTCGGAAGCGACTGCAGTGAAAATATTGTGAATCAGTTCCGGGTCCCAGGTGGAAGCCAGACCAATCGCTTGCGGAAATGAAGTTGCACGCGGCGCGGCGTTTCCGTGCAAACATTCTTCATGAAACAGAATGGGAATTCCCAGCCGCGTGTTCTTCTGGATCCAGGTCTGAATCGTATTGGTGAATTCCGCCATCTGACGTGGGCCACGGTTCTCGCTTGGCCGCGACATCTCTCCCAACCCGTATTTCAAAATCGGCGCCGCGCGATCCGGCTGAAATTTTCCCGCCGTATCCACGAACAAAGACGACTCCGGCATCTGTCCCCGGTTCTGCCAGGTGCCCTGCAACTGCGCAATTTTTTCCTGCAAGGTCATGCGCGAAAGTAAATCCGCCACGCGCTGTTCGATCGGTAAATGCGCGTTACGATAGGCAGGTTCATTCTGTGTTTGACCCTGCGCCTGACTTACCACCGGCGTCATACCGCAAACCACCCATAAACAAACTGACACAGCCGATAATGCCCCGCGGAAAACGCGCATGATTCCTCCTTGCAATCTAATGGATGCGTGATACTATACCATCGCCGTTAACGTACACGATCAGGGATTTGCAGCAAATCCTTTTCCAACACCGAAGGTCAAGTTTTAAACTTTGCTAAGACTTTTTTCACCCGCTCTGCCATACAATTAAACCTTTATGTATGTCCTAGGCATTGACGTTGGAACCGGCGGCACCCGCGTGCTAGTCGTTGACCAGAATGGTCATCTGCTGGGCGCGGCCATTGAAGAACACCAGAATTTTGCCTCGCCGCAAATTGGCTGGGCCGAGCAAGACCCGCGCGACTGGTGGCGGGCTTGCGGTATTGCTGTCAGCAAAGCGATGGCACAGGCCAAGGTTTCGAGCGACCAGATCGCCTGTGTTGGCTTTTCCGGGCAGATGCATGGCGCGGTCACGCTCGATGCTTCTGGCGAGCCAGTACGCCCCGCTCTTATCTGGTGCGATGTCCGCACCGAAAAACAATGTATTGAGCTGACGGAGAAAATAGGTGCCGACCGGCTCATTCAGCTCACCTGTAACCCAGCCCTCCCCAACTTTACAATCACGAAACTTCTCTGGATCCGCGAAAACGAACCAGAGAAATGGAAACAGGTGCGCCACGTTTTACTTCCTAAAGATTACGTACGCTTCCGCCTGACCGGAGAGCGCGGCATGGACATGGCCGACGCCTCGGGCACGCTCATGCTGGACGTCGCGCATCGCCGCTGGTCGGCTGAAGTTCTGCAAGCCGCCGGACTGGATGCTTCCCTTCTCCCTCCCCTTTTTGAATCTCCTGACGTCTGCGGCGCAGTTTCTGCGGCAGGCGCAGCCGCCACCGGACTGAAAGCTGGAACGCCTGTCGTTGCCGGCGCGGGCGATCAGGCCGCGGGCGCCGTTGGCATGGGCATTGTGACGCCCGGCGCGGTAAGCGTAACCATCGGAACCTCAGGCGTAGTCTTCGCCGCAACTGGCAGCCCCGCGCTCGATCCCAAAGGCCGGCTCCATACTTTCTGCCACGCCATTCCCAACCGCTGGCACATTATGGGCGTAACGCAATCCGCGGGTCTGTCATTGCGCTGGTTCCGAGATAATTTCGTTCCTCCCGGCGATGGCAAGACCGATCCCTATGACATGCTGACGGCCGAAGCCAAGAAAGTTCCGCCCGGTGCCGACGGATTATTGTGGACTCCTTATTTAATGGGCGAACGCACACCGCATCTCGACCCCAACGCTCGCGGCGCATTGGTAGGCTTGACCGCGTCCCACACTCGCGGCCACGTGGTTCGCGCCATTCTTGAGGGCGTGGCGTTTAGCTTGAAAGATAGCTTCACAATTTTCGGCGAGATGAAAGTTCCCATCACTAATATTCGTTTGGGCGGAGGAGGAGCAAAGTCTCCGTTGTGGCGTCAAATCCAGGCGGACGTTTATGGAAGCGACGTCGAAACCATTGAACAGGAAGAAGGCGCAGCCTACGGAGCCGCCATTCTCGCTGGAGTCGGCGCCAAGATGTGGCCCTCGGTGGATGATGCCAGCAAACACATTGTTCGGGTTCGCGAACGCATCAGTCCTCAGCCTGCGGCGATGAAAACAATGAACACTAGTTACGCAGCTTTCCGCCGCGTTTATCCGGCAACCAAAACAATTTTTGCATCGTAAAAGATATACGACAGCAATAAAACATTTAAGGAAGGAATTCTAAATTCTCATGACCAGCAATGATAAATATCAGCCGCGCCCGGAACATAAATTTTCTTTTGGATTGTGGACAGTCGGCAATCGTGGACGCGATCCTTTCGGTGACTTCGTCCGTCCCCTGCTCTCTCCGCCAGAACTCGTCGATTTACTCGGAGAAGTAGGCGCATGGGGCGTTAATTTGCATGATAACGACCTGGTTCCAATTGACGCCACTCCGGCCGAGCACGACAAAATCGTCCGCGACTTCAAAAAAGCCTGCGAGAAAAACAATATCGTCGTCCCCATGGCGACCGTATCTTTATTTTTCCACCCTGTGTTCCGCGACGGCGCGTTTACAGCTAATGATCCCAACGTCCGCGCTTATGCTTTGCAGAAAACCATGCGCGCCATGGATCTGGGAGCCGAACTAGGCGCGAAGATTTTCGTCCTTTGGGGTGGCCGCGAAGGTGTTGAAACCGACGCCTGCCGCAATCCCGCCGATGCCGTAAAACATTTGCGCGAAGCTGTGAACTACCTCTGTGAATACAACACAGCGCAGAAATACGGATATACGTTTGCGCTGGAGGCCAAGCCCAATGAGCCGCGCGGCGATATTTACATGGCCACCACCGGCCACTACCTGGCCTTCATTCCGACGCTCGACCATCCAGAAATGGTGGGAGTAAACCCCGAGGTCGCCCACGAAACCATGGCCGGCCTTAATTTCCTGCACGGCGTCGCGCAGGCCTGGGAATCCGGAAAGCTTTTCCACATTGATCTGAACGATCAATATCCCGGCCGCTACGATCAGGATTTGCGTTTTGGTTCAGCGAACCTGAAGTCCAATTTCTTCCTGGTGAAATTCCTGGAAGAAGTAAAGTATTCCGGCCCCCGGCACTTCGACGCTCACGCCTACCGCACCGAAGACTACGAAGGCGTCAAGGACTTCGCCAGGGGCTGTATGCGCACCTATCTAATGCTGAAAGAAAAAGCCGAGCAATGGCGCACCGATAAAGAAATTCAAGCGATCCTGAAAGAAGTAACATCAGGCAGCAGCTCCATCCCAAAAACTGGCAAATACAGTAAGGACGGCGCGACGGCCTTGCTCGCCCACAACTTCGACAAGGACGCGATGATGAAGAAGCGCCTCCCCTACGAACGCCTCGATCAGCTGACGATCGACATTCTATTGGGCACTCGTTGATTCATTCGCTGTGATCGTTCAACGTCAATGACCTTGTTCGATAAGTTATTTTTGTTCGATTGAAACGCCGGGCATAAGCCCGGCGTTTTCGTTTGCCTCTTCCGCAGGAAACCGCACAGCTAAATTCTGAGCCATACGCGAACATGCCACCAATAATTCATTACAAATCCGCAGAATCAGCTTCCGCGCGTTTGACCACCATGCATGAGGTTGTTATCATTCAACTGCGGGGTGGAGCAGTCTGGTAGCTCGTTGGGCTCATAACCCAAAGGTCGCTGGTTCAAATCCAGCCCCCGCAACCAATCCCATCAACAACTTAGATCGGTTTCAGGTTATAAGCCCCGCTCATTTTTCGCTCACACTGCCAATAACTGCCCTACTACGTGCTCATGCGCCGCGCGTTTCTGGTCGCTCACGGCTTGCGTGTAGATTTGCAGCGTGGTCTGGATGTTCGCGTGCCGGAGCAGTTCGCTCTGCACCTTCACATCCGTACCGTTCGCCCGGAGCAATGTGCTGTAGCTGTGTCGAAACGTGTGCCAGCCGACGTGCTTCGTAAGCTGGGCGCGTTTCGCGGCGGGCTGAATGATCTTGCTCAGAACGGAGTCCGGCCAATACGGAGTGGCCCCATCCTTCGCGGGAGATGCAAACAACCAATCCGAATCAGCAGGAAAGGCAGTTTGTGACCGCCACTCTTGCAGAACGGTTACGAGATCCGGCGCAAGCGGTATAGGTTTCCTCCGCGCCTGAGTCTTGGGATTTCCAACGTGACAATTGACCATTCCACGTTGGACAGTGAGAGTATGCGCGTTCCAATCGAAGTCAGCCCATTTCAATCCGGTAATTTCGCTGCGTGTTAGTCCAAGACAGCCGGACAGAGTGACCATCGTTCGATACGGTTCCTGCTTGAGTTGCGCCAGCAATGCGCGAAACTCTTCGGGAGCGAGCACATCGGGATCGGCCAACCTTGAACCGCCCTGGCGCACTCGCGTGATTGGATTGTCTCGAATAAGCTCCCAACGGGCAGCACACTCGAACAGAACGTGCATGACGTTGCGAAGATGCAGCTTTGTTTTCGGGGCAAGTTGCAAATCCCGAAACCACTGCTCGACTGCCATCGTTCGCACGTTTTCCAATCTACAATCTCCCCACTGTTTTTTTACCCAGACCGTGAGAAAACTTCGGTAGCTGCGTTGCGTTGAGTACGCTAGTCGGCCCATTTCGATGTCGTCATTCAGATAGCGGCCAATCAGAGCACTAACGGTTATAGGAACTGCTTTCGGCAGTTCGCTGTTAATCTCAAGACGCAAGGAATCCGCAGCGCGTTCTGCATCTGCTCTGCTGGGCAGCATTGCCACGCTACCAAGTAGTTTGCTGCGCTGCTTTCCGTCTGGGCCGTACCATCGAAATTCCCAAACGTTCGCTCCCTTGCGCGGCTTCAATGTGAGGTTGCCGCGTTGATACCGTGCTGTCATTGAATCCTCTCTGGCAAGCACGGACGGTGAGCACATTTTGCCTCAATCCATTCGTTAAGGGAAGTAGCACGGAAAAACCAGTAACGTCCGATCTTCACTGCGGGCACTTCACTGGCGCGGGCGAGACGCATCAAAGTTTTCGGGTGCATCCCGCCTAACAGCGTCGCGGCCTGCTCTGCGCTCAGGAGCGGCTCGAATTGTGTGCTGTTCATTTCGGCTGTAGGCCGGATGCATAATGAGACTCCATCCGGCGCGCGATTGCCGCGAGGGACGCGCCCGACACATCTGGAAAACCGGGGTTCTCTGCGCTATAAGTGGTGGCGGCTTTCTCTTTTAACTTTTTTTCATTTTTTTCGGGTTTGCCTACAACGTCAGACAATGTTTTTCTTTCTTGAGATATTGAGGTATCAAGGTCTTGAGGTCTTGTAGGTCTTGATAAGGGTACGCTATCAGTTACCCTCTCAGGTACGCTCTCAGTTACGTCATCAGGTACGCGGTGTGCGGCTGGATTCTTCCAATCCGTTGTGCCTTCTGTATTTATCAGGTACGCGCTCAGGTCGCCTACGGTTATTTCATAATTGTTGACCAAAATGGGGTAGTTTCCCCGCTGGCCGTGTGTGCGGAACCGTTTGACATACCCACCCGTTTCTAGTGAGCGCAGAATATCTTTCGCGCCTTTGCTGCTTAGAGTCCCGCCGAACTTTGCGGACAGAGCGAGCGAGCAGCCGAACCAAACGCCACTCGCTTTGTCTGCCGATAGGATTATCACCATTAGCGCAGCAAACTCTGACGGAGATAGGTTTCTAGTTTCGATGTGCTGCAAAATGCCTCTCCTGATTTTTACGAACGTGCGGTTAGCTGACATCGCCCACCGCCGCGCCGCGCTCTAAAGCGTCTTGGGCGTCCCGACGCAAATGGTTGCATGTGCCTGAGAGGTATCGCAAAATTTGATCTTCGCTAAAGTCCAATCCGAAACGCTCCATCCGTTCCGCTTTGGCTTGCGTGATTTTCAAACCTTGCACGAAAATATCTTCGTTGAAGCTGTTTGCCCAGATTGAAAATGATCGCCGCTCTGGAAGAAACGACGGGAAGGTGAATCGCCAAAGGTCTTCAAACAGGTCTGTCTTGAGTCCATGCTCCATTAGTTAGTTTTCCTTTTGAAATTAAACCCCGCCCTGTTGTGCGAGCGGGGTTTGGGCCGTGCCTGAGTTTTTCCGCTTTGGGCGGTGGTTTGTATTGTCGGTAGGATGTTGACCCGGTTCAAGGCTCAGAGGTACACAGGGCCGTGCTGAGGTCTAAGACTTCGTTTTTGCGTCGTCCGCTGCGACGTTCTGGGCTACGCGGACGCTTTCAGCAGATACCGCCTGTACAAGGCGGCAGGCTTCGATGAGTAGCTCGCCCATCACTTCTTAGCTTTACTTTTTTCGAGCGCGGTAAGGCGGTTTGACAGCGCGTCTACTTCCGCTTGTTTTTGCGCTTCGATTTGCGCGTCAGTCGCGGGATGCTGTACGTCGTGGCTTGCGTCTGGCAAGGTCAACGGCGATCCGTCGTGTCCTACTTTATCGTGAAACATTTTGTTTTCCTTTCTGTGTTATACGGCTGAGAGATCAAATGAGGCGGGCGGCGCGAATGTGGGCGCATAGTTTTTCGTGCTGTGCCTTTATATCCGCGATGCGCTGGTGGTACTCCGGGCTATTGTGGTCAAAGAATTCAATTGGCAACGGAGTGATGTAATCGTTACGCGCCTTTTGGCCGTGGCAATACCAAAATTGGCGTAGGAACATCCACGAAAGATTAGCGGCTACGATGTCGCGCCCGAATAAAATTCACGGAACGATTTTCCCTCTGCGGATCTGATTCCACCGGGACACGCGCGGTACTTCGTCAGAAACTTAGTAAAACTGGGCGCGTTCAAGTCCCAGTAGGGTTTGTCCCCAGTATTCAAGTGTTTCTTTCGCCACTCCGCGAGGGAAATCGAAGGATTGAACGCATCGGTTATCGAGTCGCTCATTTTGCGTTTCGGTATCGGGCAATGTTGGAATCGGGCAAGCCGTGTTTCAAAACTGCGTCAATCGTTGCGCGTGAAAATAAAATCTTTTTGCCGATTTTCAAGGAAGCAAGCTGGCCGCTTCCCGCTAAAAAATAAATATAACTTTTGCTCACCCGTAAAATTTCTGCTGTTTCCTTCGGGGTCAAAAGTGACGCTGCTGAGTTCATAAAATCAATCCTCTGTTTCTGCGCGCGGAGCGTCGCCAAACTCGCTCTCCAATTCGTTGATTGTTTTAAGGTCTGCGCCAGAGCGTTCGGGAAACGGAGCAGATTGCGGATCGGCTTGGCCGCGTTTGACTTCAACGATTGCGACAGAGCCTCGCGCATTCACGCTGCAAACAAATTTCCAACCCTGGGCCGTGGCTACTCCTAAATTCTGCGGAGACAATCCGCGCTCCGAAAGTTCGTCGCGGTAACTGCGCTCAAGTTTCGCTAGTGCTTCAATGTGGCGCAAATGTACTTGCGTCCCCGCTGGCACTTCCAATAGCGCGGCTTCGATACGCTTCTTGGCATCATCGAAGGACTTTTTGATTGACGCGGCCAATTTGCTCGCTTCCGTCTCGGATGCGCGTTTCGTGGAGCGATATTTCTGCATGTATTCAGCGCGGCTTGATTTCGGCGCGAACACGGTTTCTAGTTTTTCGGCGGTTGACTTCATAACTCCTCTATGTGTGCCGTGGTTTACTTGTTGACTTAGTAATTACTAAGAAAAAATTGTGTGACACCGACGCACTGTTTACATCGTTGACGTGGTCATACCATGAAAGCTGACGATTTCACGATTTGTATTGACAAATGATTGTTGCGTTGGTAGTGTGCGATCCGCGTCACGCACTGTGACGACACCAATGCGAGGTTACTACTATGGAAACAGGTTCATTTCAAGCGGTCGCGGACGATTACCTAGCTCTTACCTATCACTGTCATGCTGACTATGACGCTGCGCAGCGTGCGTTCTGCGAGAAGTACGGCTTGCCTACGGATGGCTGCGTTGTTGAATCGTTACTCCACGCGGCTGCGGCAGGGACGCTGGCACAAGCTGTGTAACTCATCCGGCGCGTTCAGTAAAACCCCAATCTGCATGCGCCGCGTAAGTCATACAGAATCAATGCTGAGTTTTGTCACAGTTTGTGTTTAGAGAATCAGATGATTCGTTAAACGGAGAACCACATGATCTGCGCGATCTATGCAAGAGTTTCGACACGCGACAAGCAAGAGAGCGAGAACCAGCTAATACAGCTACGCGAGTTCTGCGCCAAGCAGGAATGGGCCGTGTACCGGGAGTACGTTGACCGTGTTAGCGGAGGTACCGCAGACCGGGACGCATTCCAGCGGCTATTCCTGGACGCAAGCCAACGCCGCTTTGATGCTGTACTCGTATGGTCGCTAGACCGATTCTCGCGCCAGGGGACGCTGCCTACGCTCACACTGCTCAATCAGCTTGCAGCCTATGGTGTGGGCTTCCGTAGCTTTACAGAGCCGTTCCTAGATTCGTGTGGCGTATTCCGTGACGTTGTTCTGTCTCTGCTTGCGACACTCGCCAAGCAGGAGAAGATACGGATTAGGGAACGTGTTTGCGCGGGCCTACGTGTGGCGCGTGAGCGCGGCGTAAAACTCGGCAGACCAAGCCGACCAAGCATTGAGATTGATCTAGCGGCAGTACGGGAGCGAATCGGCGCGGGGCAGAGTCTCCGCGCCATTGCGCTTGACCTCGGATGCTCTGCCGCTACGCTTTCGATTCGGCTCAGGGCCGCGTAGCAAGCTCGGATCATTGAAAACTGAAAGTAACTGCGACGTGGGCGCGGGAGAGTCTTGAGTTCAGAACCGCGCCCAGTCGTGCTCCACTCGCCTGTAGTCGAGCGAGAGCAAATCGAACGACCACGTCCGGTCTGAAACGTGGCCGCCTATCCCGCTGTCAAAGTTTAGACCGTGACGCGGGAACGCCGTGAATGCCGTTAACGGCGTTAAAGTGATACCCATAAAAAAATTCAGACCGCTAAAAAGTTTTGGAACTTCGCGGAGAATTCTTGCGAACAATTTTTTTCTGAACGCGCCGCGCCGGAACTTGAACTGATTTGCGGGTCAACCGGATGCGACCCGCGCAATGTGGGCAATTATTTTTCATCGCTTGTTAAATCTCAAGTTTTCGACCGCTGCGCTTCCGTGCTTTGCCACGAAGCGAACCTTCTGTTTTGTGGGAAGTTTGCCGAATTCCTCAAGCGTCAAATATTGAATTTTCGAGTCGTCAATCGGAGTGTTAGCAGGAAGCGATGCGTACGCATCCGCACCGAAACGAGAAACGTAACTGGACTTTTCCGAAGTGGTTTTCAAATCCGCTTTGGATCGAATTCCCGTTTCTTTCTGCCCACGCCACGCGGAGCGTTCTGCCGCTGTAGCTTCACGCGACCAGCGATGTCGCGCCGCGAACGCGCGAAGCATGTCCGGCAATTCGACGCGGCTACCGTCAATGAAAAAACTTTTTTCTTCGGCGTTGACCAAGAAATTCGGCTCGCTGCGAACCAGTTTCATCAATTCGGGCGTGCTCATATGGAACGCAAATCCCGATTCCTTGCGGGCATCACTGAAAAGGTCGCGCAATTTCGTTTCTGCAATTTCTTCGCGCAGCTTTCCTTCGGCTTCGTTTTTTTCGGCGAGTTCCTGCTCTGCTTTTTGTTGGGCGGCATAAACCGCATCCAGTTCTGCGCTGGTGATTTCTGTTTCAACTTCTGACATTGGTGGTTTCCTTCGTGATGAACTGCTCAGCATACTTGGCGAGTTCAAAATAAATTTTTTCCAGGTGGCGGATGCGTAGTCCTTGCTGCGCTATCCACTGATCGCGTTCGACGATTTCATGGCGCAATGCGTTTACTTGTCCGCGATTCGTCCTGCGCAATTCGTGCAGACGATCCGCATCTGACTTGATAATTTTGGCGGGCATTATGCTCCGTAAATAGAAAATGCCGACCAGGTTGATTCCGGTCAGCAAAGCGAAGCAGGTATTCCTGCCTCGACATTTTAATAGTAACAGGTTGGGCGCGGTTTGTCAACGTGATTCCGCGAGGAATCCAGTAATTATCACGCTGTCAACGTGGTACCCAAGCAAGAAAAATATACGTATTAGCGGATTTGTACGTACACACTAGGCAAAAACTACGTGTGGACGAGAAAAACTAGGGAAATTTCCGCGAGGAGCGGCACCCGGTAGATCAACAAACCGCATACCGCGTTGTACCACGTGGAACGATGTCGCTACAACGCCTCGAATGTCACATAGATAGAGATGAATGTTTACTGCAAACGTCTGCGCCGTGTCTCTATGCTCTGCGTTCTTCCCTTCCAATGAGATAGACGGGAATGGGCGCGTTGTATGGGCCAGGACTGTTACGGGCAGGTTACGGGGAATGGGCGCGGATATTTGCGGCGTACTCACTGCATATATCAGCAGTCAAAACGCACGACGTTGCGTTATAGACTTGCAGACTACGCGGAACTAGGTTCGATTAGGAAAGCGCGGAGATGGCAGCGCAGCGGTCAAAATAATTGAAGCGACGTGTAAAATAGCGGCCTATGAAGACTGTGTGGCAAGCCGAAGATAGTCTCCGCGAAAAAAAGGTTGAGAGCGACTTAAAAGACTTGTTGAAGACGTTGGTCGCTTTTGCGAACTCGGTCGCGCCAGGGGACACAGCGCAGATTTTTATCGGCGAAAAAGACGACGGAGCGGTTCAAGGCGTTAGCAATACCGACAGCATTCAGAAAAAAGTAGCAGCCGAAGCTGCAAAGATATATCCAGGAATCTACTATCGTACTGAGGTTTATGAACGCGACGGTAAGCAATGCGTTCGAGTGGACATTAAGCGAAATGGCCTAACACCACACTTCGGGGGGCAGGCGTGGGTTCGTCAAAGTTCTCAAACAATAAAAGCCACAGAATCACTTTTTCAGCAGCTTATCGAACTGCGGAGTAGTAAACAATGGGAGCTTGCGAAGTGGGTCAACAAATTCGTTACTATAGAATGGCAAAGCGGTGGAAAGTTAGTGACGTATCAGAGCACTATGTATCGCCTTCATAAAGAACCCGCAAGAATCGTTGTCGTCAATGGGCACTGGGTATCGTTTTATGTTCAGACCACCCATACTGGAAACTACTTTGAGTATTCAGAGCCGATTGAAAGACTATTATTGAGTTGGGACGCAGAAAACGAGCGGTTAAAAGTCTTAGTGATCGAATAAACCGCAAAGTAAAATTATTTATGATTGATCCAATCACAACAATCGGTGTAGTCAAGGGCGCTTCGGAGATTTCTAAAAAACTGTATGAACTTGGCAAGAACGTAAAAGACCGCGAGCACAAACAACAGATAGACGAGATTACCGACCACGTGCGGGCTCTGAAACGTATGGCGGAAGAATTAGAAGATGAAAACCGCGACCTGCGCGAAAAGCTCAGATTCAAGAGTGATGAGTTCGAGTTTCGCAATCCCTATTGGTACGAAAAAACGCATCCTGATCGTCCGCTCTGTCCGACTTGTTTTGCAGACAACAAGGCCGCTCCAATGAGTGAACGCGGCGTGGGTGCATGTGGTGAGAACTCTCGGCTGTGCTTAGTTTGCAAAAATATTATCAACGAAGTTCGCTTTACCTCGACTGTTTTGAGCGGTGGAAGATTACCGTCCAGTTGGATGGAATGACATGCTCATATTCGCTCATACTCGAATGTTCCTGAGCGTTCCCGAAGCACTTTTCCGTGGTTTGATATTCCCGTCCGTGCTTGAATCTAAACCACGTTAACTGCTATCGGGAAACTCATAACCCAAAGGTCGCTGGTTCAAATCCAGCCCCCGCAACCAACCATTCCAATCCTCTCAGGCACTATCCGCCTAGTGATAGTACAAATCATTCCATCTGAGTTCTTTCGCAAACTCGGCGAGTTTCGTATTTTGGTCAATCACCAGATATTCCATACCCGCCATCTCCGCGAAATTTTGTAGATGTTCTGAAATCAGTGCGGAACTGAAGGCAGTGTGGTGCGAGCCGCCCGCAGTGATCCAAGCCGTCGCTGCAATCTTCAGGTTGGGCTCAGGCACCCAGACCGCGCGAGCGACGGGCAATTTGGGCAGTGAGTGCTCAGGCTGTATCACGTTCACTTGATTGACGATCAACCGGAAGCGGCTTCCTATATCCACAAGGGAGGCGTTCACGGCCGGCCCTGTTGCGGCGGTAAATACCAAACGAACGGGATCTTCTTTTCCACCGATAGAAAGAGGATGAATTTCCGCCGACGGTTTGTCTTTCGCGATGGAAGGGCAAACCTCCAGCATGTGCGCGCCCAGCACCTGCCCGCGGTCTGGCAAATGGTAAGTGTAATCCTCCATGAAAGAAGAACCGCCCTTCAGTCCATGGCCCATGACTTTGACGGCACGCACCAAGGCGGCAGATTTCCAGTCCCCCTCAGCTCCGAAGCCATAGCCATCGGACATGAGCCGCTGCGCGGCGATTCCGGGAAGTTGCGCTAGCCCATGCAGGTCCTCAAATGTATCGGTAAAGGCGTGAGAGTCGGTTTCTTCAAGAAAATGCCGCAGCCCGATCTCAATTCTGGCCGCCTCGCGCAGGGACCCGCGCTTGTTTCCGCCTGCGCGTAATGGTTCCGTGACCGCATAGCTGCTATCGTACTCCGCAACAACTTCGTTGATTTGCTTGTCCGTCGCTTGCTGCATATGGCGCACCAGATCACCAAGGCCATACCCATTCACCGAATAGCCCAGCTTAATTTCCGCGCTCAGCTTATTGCCTTCGGTTACGGCGACGTTCCTCATGTTGTCGCCGAAGCGGGCAACCTTCAACTGCTGAGCATCACGCCAGGCGCAGGCGGCGCGTATCCAGCCGCCTATCTCCGCGTGCACAGCCTTGTCCTCCCAGAACCCGACGATGATCTTTCGCTTGAGACGCATACGGGCGCCAATAAATCCGAACTCGCGGTCGCCGTGGGCGGATTGATTCAGGTTCATGAAGTCCATGTCGATCGCCGACCATGGCAGTTGCTGGTTAAATTGTGTATGAAGGTGCATCAGCGGCTTGTCCAGCGACTTCAACCCCGCAACCCACATTCGGGCCGGCGAGAAGGTGTGCATCCAGGCAATCAGCCCAATGCAATTTTTGGAACTGTTGGCATCGAGGCACAACTGGTGGATGGATTCGCTACCGGTCATCACCGGCTTGCACACGATCTTCACGGGTATTTCTGAAGACACGGCCAATGCCCGCGCAATGATAACCGCGTGCTCTTCCACCTTCTTTAATGTTTCTGGCCCGTAAAGGTGCTGGCTTCCGACGACAAACCAAGCTTCCAGACCGGCGAAGTCGATCATTCTGACCTCTTTGAAGGGATGCCATTCATTGTGCCGAACTGCGGACACAACGCTTTAGCTTTCCACTGTTTGGTATAAACGATAATTCTCACTCATGATGGATGCGAAGGGGCGCATCGTCATGGTACCGCCGTCAGTCCGTACCTGCCAGTCTTCTTTCGATTGTGGGGCCGGTGTTGCGGCCAGCAACTGGGCCCGCGTGATCCTTGAAGGAATATCCCCTACAGCAAAGAGCGCAATGGGACCATGCATCAAGGCGACGCGGTGAGGATTTTCATTGTCCACCGCTTGCAGCCGCAGAGGCATTTCAAGTTCAAGCTCTACCCGATCTCCATCTTTCCATGTACGCTGCAAAGCCAGAAACTTTCCCGGCACCAGTTCATTGCTTGTTCGGTTACCGTTCAGCGAGAGATTGCTTTTCGCGCCGGCCCATTCGGGAATGCGAACATAAACCGTGAATGCTTCGGGACGCGCGAGGGAGAAATCAAGTTGCGTGGTGTTCTCGGAAGGATATTTCGTGTTTTGTGTGAGACTGCAGGCGGTATTATTCTGCGACCACGACACCCTGGAAGGGATAAATAAATTGACATAGACGCCATCCTGACTTTTGTAATAGGAGCTTATTCCATAGTCGGCTGTCAGTTGTGGGAACGTTCCGGAACAACAGGGCCACTTATCTCTGTAGTGGACCTTCCTGGCGTTGTTGTTGTAGTCAGAATAATAAAAGGTGGTTCCGTCCTGCATGATTGGGGTTGCGCCTGCAATCGTGTTGTAAAGTACGCGTTCCATGCTGTCGCCGTAGCGCGAATCTTTCGTGGTCTGCAACAAATAGCGGGTGATCTTGAAGTGTCCGTAGGCGCCGCAGCCGGTCTCAAAACTGGCATGCGTGGTTCCCAGGCTGGCATTCAACAAGCCTTGTCCGGGGACGACGAATGCTTCATCCGGCCCCCATCCACCAGTGGCGTAGCTCTGGTCCTGCACCATACGCAATCCGTTGCTTGCCGCCCGCAAATACTTTTCCTGACCGAGCACTAAATACGATTGCATGGCGGAACTGAGCGCGTTGACGTGACTGTACGCATGCTCGCCGGGGAGCACATTTTTCCCGTCAGCGAGGGGTCCGAAATAGTCTTCTTCGATAAACCGGACGGCTAGATCCCGATAACGTGGGTTTCCGCTGCGGCGGTAAGCCAGAAAAAAGTTTTCCGGAAGTGTGTAAGTTTCATCCCAGGTATCAGCGACGCTTTTGTGAAAGCGAGCGCGCTGTTCAGCCCGGCTTAAAGCTTTTTCTGGAAGGTGCGGCAGCACCGCTTGCGTGGCGCGCCAGTGCACGTTGAGTGCGTTCGGGTCCTGGGCGAACTCGTGAGCATCAATCAGACCGCAACTGGTCTTGTCATAGGTATAGGCGGGCAGATGATAGCCAACGTAGAATTTTCCCTGAGGTTCGACCGTTTCCGCAAAAGCACGAACCAGACGCTGCACTTTTTCCTGCGTCGGCTTCGATCCCGTAACGGCGTAAGCGCGCGCCAACGCGGAAAGATACTGCCCGAAGCTGTGCCCCGGAATAAATCCGTGAAAGTCATCCGGAGGACTGAAATCGTTGGAGTTGTCGTACCATCCGCCCATGTCCGGGCCCGGAGCAGGCATTCCTTCCCGCTCGCGGAATGGCTTCAACAACGCGTCTTCATCGAGATGCAAGAACAAATCGTGATTATGATCGAACTGCTCGCGCAGAGGCCCATTGAGCAATTGCACCTGGGAATAGTTGAACACCGAAAGCGGAGGCACAATGGCGGCCGATGCGCCTGACGCGCCCGAACTGTCACCACCAATAGACCGCGCCAGGAGATTGCGATTGGTAAGGAGAGCGCCAGCAGTAGCACCGGTAATTGCCAGGAATTGACGACGGGATGTCTTGCTCATAAGGGTTTGGTTCAAGATATTGCTGATTGAACGATACGACAATCTTTGAGACGGCACATAGTACATGTGTCCCATGCCCCGTTCAGGGCACAAATTCATTCATGCAAGACCATCTAAGCTAAGGAAATAATTCCTTGCTTCATCGCGACGGATGCCGCTTCGGTACGGTCGCAAACCTCGAGCTTGTGATTAATACTGTTAATGTGATTTCGCACCGTGTATCGACTGATCCCAAAGGCCCGGCCAATTTCTTTATTGGTGAATCCTCTGGAGAGCATCTCCAGAATTTCCAATTCGCGCGGGCTCAGGTTGGAACGATGGGTCCTCTCAGTAAGTCTGCTGGCGATGGCTGGAGGAAAATACTGCCTGCCGGCATGTACCGTCGCAATCGCCGTCACAATCTCTTCGCGTGAAGTTTCTTTCGAAAGATATCCCCGCGCGCCGGCCTGGACCGCACGGTAAATTTCCTCGTCAAATTCAAAGCTCGTCAGGATAATGACTTGCGGCGGAGACGTTAATTTCCGAAACGCGGGAAGCGATTCAATCCCACTCATCTTCGGCATGCGCAAATCCAGTAAGACAACATCCACCGGGCATCGTTCAAGCAAAGCCAGCGCTTCTTCGGCGCCTGCTGCCGCGCCAACCAGCTTAAGACCCGGCTGTTTGCCAAGCATACTGCTTAAACCCGCTCTTACAACCGGGTGGTCATCAACGATAAGAAGACGAATTGGCGCTTTTGTTGGTTTCTTGTCCATGGAATCGACGCTCCCAAAGCAAATGCCAGATGGATGTTGGCCATAATGTACGCATCAGCTTATCGGGCAACGGCACGATGGTCCGCACCGCCGTCCCTTTTCCGGGCATACTCCGAATTTGTAAATCCGCGGAAATACTGTCCGCGCGTTTTTTCATGCCGCGAATTCCGAAGCCGTCTGAATCCGCGCCCAAAACAAACCCACTGCCGTCATCTTCGATAAGAAGCTCAAGCGCTGCTTCACGGTACACCAGAGAGATGAGCATAGTAGTCGGGTTGGAATGGCGAACCGCATTGGCAAGAGCTTCCTGGCCAATGCGGAAGAGCGTATCAGAGATGCGTACGGGGATGCCGTGGACCTCGCCAGATGAGAATGTTGTTATGCCGATGGCTCCTCCAGCCACCATGCTCTTCGCACTCTGCTCAAGCGCCTGCAACAGCCCGACAGACTCCAGCAGTTCAGGTCTGAGAGCGGCAATGTTTCGCCGGGCTTCTTCATGACTGCGGCGCACCAGCGTGGAGGCCAAATCGAGCTCACGATCAATGGCGCCCCTGTCGTCAATCTCATCCCGAATCGCCTGAAGCTGGAAACCAATGCCTGCGAAGCTTTGGGCCAAGGTGTCGTGCATTTCGTGCGCCAGGCGCTGGCGTTCTTCCAAAACCGCAATCAGCCTCCACCTCTCAACGTAATTGTGAAGTGCCTGCGCCGCCAATATAAGAAGCAGGAGTACGATAATCGCGGCTACGATATTTCCCGTGCTCCACCAGGGCGGCCCTTCAAGTATTTCCACGTCATTGATCGAAGGCAACAGGATCGCGAAGGGCGTGAGATCTTTGGTATATGCGGGGTCCACTACGCAGATTCCCCGCAACCGAAGGCGGCTCTTGTCTTTCAAACCGCGAAAAGCGTCGGCGGCCCCTCTTCCATTCGCAATCGCCCGGAACGACTGATTATCTTCCTCCAAGTCCAATACCATTGTGTGGTTTGGGCCTTCCTGTTTGTTTTCCAGATGGCCCTCGACTTCAATGTATTGTGCGTCGAACGACCCTGTGGCGGCCTGTGCGGCCGTCACGACCATGGGATGTATAGGCGCGTGGGTCCACAGGATATGTACCTCCGCATCTTTCAAAACGGAGCTGAAGTCATGCAGCTCGGCATCGCCTTTAGCTTCTACCTGATCTCCGATCTGGGGAGGAGTTTTCGACTGAAAACTCTCGATTGCCACGCCTCCGGTGGAATCCTGAACAAACAGAGTCGGGAAGGTAAGAGTGACAACACCGTGAATGACTACATGCGTTGGTTTGCCGGGCGGCAGGGCTCTAAGATTCACAATGGGCTGCCCGCCGGGATCTACATGATGGTCCCGCATATCGAGATACAGAGGTTCAAGATACTGCTCTTCGGCATCCGTGGCGGAACGAGAAGGGTCCCAATCGGTGCGCGGTTTTCCCGTTGGCCCAACCAGTGGATCGGGATCGGCCAGGGGTATCTTCAATCCTCCGGTTAAGTCCAACAAATCCTGTTCAGTTGCGGCCCGCACCTGCACATTTCTCCAAAGCCCGCCGGTCTGGTAAGACTTGAGGCCAAAGCGGCCAGACTGCACACAATGAGGATCGTGGATGGCGTCCGTTGTTATCGCGCCGGAAGGCGCGGTCGCAGAGGCGATGATGTCGCACCCATAGGCTAATACTTTGAGGTGGTACCACTGCTGAGCATAGACGCGCGGAGTCACATGCCTTGCCTGATATTCAACCCAACCGTATGCCGCGCGTCCCAGAATCAGCGTGTTATCAAGATCACGCAATCCGGCATAGTAGCCGTCGTAAGCGTCAACGCCCTCCTCTTCATTGGTGGCGCGAATAATGAGGCCTGCATCTCCGTATTGTCCAAGAAGCTGGACATCCGCCTCGACCAGATAATCTTTCCAGCGCGTGTTTCCATTCATCAATTTGGCGCCGCGCTCGTCAGAATCATTGCGCATGGCGCCCCCGGCGACCTCCCAGGTGCCGCCGAAAGGCTGCCACTGGTCCTGTTTGTCGAGACGAAAGGAATCGTGATACCGGGGTTGACCCGCGGCACGGGCGGAGTACCACCGAAGGGAAAGCACCACCGCGATCAGAGCCATGGCGGCCACAGACGCTGTAACCAAGGTGGTAGTCGATCGAAACCAGCGCCTCGCCCTCATTGCGTCTTCCACCAATCCGCCGTCAATTGCTGACGGACTTCGGGAGAATCAATGTTCTCCCGTGTCATGAGCAATGGGGGAACTACGCTAACGCCCTGGACCTGCCGCCCCTGAATCAGCCCGTCCATGAGTTCCATAGCAATGCGACCCATGTTATTACTGCGCTCCATGATCACCGAATCAATACCGCCAGTGCGAATCGGCGGCATTAAATCCTGATCAAACCCCACCAGCTTAATAGCGCGCGTCTTGTCGAACTCCACCAGAGCGTAAAACACCCCGCGCGTCGAGATGTGGGAAAGCGCGACAATCGCATCCAGGGAGACTCCGCTATTGAGAAGATCCTCGGCGACCTGTTGTTCCTGAGGCACGCTATAGTAACCGAGCCTGCGTGCCACCACGTGGATGTTGGGATATTCCTTCTCCAGCGTGTCCTCGAAGCTGCGTTCTCTGATGGTGATGCCCGTTAGTTGCGGGTTTATACCAAGGATGGCAATGGACCCGTGCCCGTTCAAAATCTGACCGATGCGGCGCGCCGCCATCTGTCCTCCAGCCGCATCATCATTCAGAACGTAGGCCAGTTTCGAAGAAGGCGCGATGCCCAGGTTCGTTCCCACAACGACAATGGGAAGCCCTTCGGCAATGATGTGGCGAATCGGGCTGCGCAACGGCAGGGTCTGATCGGGAGTGATGATGATGCCGGCGTAACCTCTGGCGACAATTTTTTCCAGAAAATCGATCTGCCCCGCCACATCGTCTTCGCGCGGCGAGGCGTTCCAATAGATGTTCATCCCTTCGTGGTGGGCCACGTGCGTAGCTCCAGCATGCAGGGGTTCCCAGAGCGCGGTTCCGCAAGCGCGAGGAATGACGGCGACAGTATTAGAGCTGCGATTGCAGGCGGGAAAACAGACGACCAGCGCAAGGGTGCTGAGAATCACTATGCCGCGGCTCGTGCCGAATCGGGACAACGCTGTCATAAGTCGGGATAGGCTCGCATTACTTACTGGAAGCCAGCCAATCGAGACAGCGATCTCTGATCTAAATCCGCAAAAACATGACCCAAAACCGTACTAGTACATTTGTACCATGCGCGAATTTAGAGAATCCGTTACCCTCGGTTGACTTTTTGAAGGTGCGGCGGATCTGAGTAAACGTTTGCTGAAGCAAATCGGTTAGTCCAGGCCCAGGTCGCACAGCTTCAGGAAAAGATTAAGCGATGAAGTCAGACAAAGCAACAGTGGTTTCGCGGCCGCTGAGTTGAATTTGTTTTCATCGCCGACAGTTCGCAAGTTCAGATGAACATTTGATCGGTTGTAGCAGTTGAGAACCCTAAGCAAGATTTCTGACGGAATCATTGGTGAGTCCTTGTATCGAAAGGTGAGCTATATGCGTATAAGTTTCTCTCCTCGGGCCCGTGTCCTGGTGCTTCCCTTTGTAGTTTTCTGCGCAAGCCTTTGCTTCGCTCAATTCAGCGCCAGCGTTCAGGGCGTGGTGCAAGATCCCAGCGGCGCTGGAGTGGCAAACGCCTCGGTTGAAATCGTGAACGTTGCCACAAGCGTGTCACGAACCGTGACCAGCGATGCGGCTGGCAATTTTGTAATTTCCAGTCTCGCGCCTGGATCGTACAAAGTTACGGCGCAGGCCACGGGGTTCTCAAAATCTCAGACGGACGTAACGCTGCTCACCGAACAGCACTTAAACCTACCCATCACGATGAAGGTCGGTTCGGTGAGCGCATCGGTTACCGTGACTACAGAGGCTCCGATTGTTGACACCGCCGACAGCCGTATCCAAATGACTCTGCAGAATCAGGCGGTGGCACAATTGCCGATCGTCGGCCGCAATCTGGTTACGCTGGTGACGATGGCGCCAGGGGTCTCGGGCCTGGGGACAAGTACCTCCGGCAGTCCCGCATCGGGCGTGGACAACTTCTCCACGGAAGAACAGGTGGACGCTAGCGCAAACGGCCAGGGTCAGAATAATAACCAGTACGTTGTTGATGGCTTGGATGTAACCAGCGGCATTCGCCAGGGTGTCCTGAACCTGACGCCGCAGCCGGAAGCTATCCAGGAAACTTCCATCCAGGTCAACACATTCTCCAGCGAGTATAGTCGTGCCGCCGGATTGCAGACAGTGTTCACGACCAAATCCGGTACGGACGAGTTTCATGGATCGGCCTCAGACTATTTCAATTACCAAAAGATGTTTGCCAGCCAGCACTTCGTCAACTTCCCCTACGCGCCCTTCCATTCCAACAACATGGATTTCGCGGTAGGCGGTCCGCTCATTCCGCACCACGATAGTTTTTTTTACTTTGCGGTAGAGCCGCTGCGCTCCTCATCGAGTGCCGGCGGATCGGTGACGTTCCCCGCGCCTGAGTTCATCGCCTTCGCACAAGCCAACAATCCAAATACGGTGGGCACGAATATACTCAGCACCTACCTCCCTTCCGGCATTGGCGGCGCCCATGTTGCCAATAACGGCACGGCGGCCGGGGTTCTTGGCGCCACCGTGTGTGGAACACCAGCGGCGGAAAATATTCCGTGTGCTTTGCCCATGATCGACACCGGCGCGTTCGGCGCAACCTCGGTACGAAACGGCACACAATATTTTGCCCGCATAGACCAGGGATTTAAAAATGACCGGATATACGTCAGCCTTTTCCGGACTCTCCTGCTCAATGGAGCCCCCTCGCCTATGACGCAATTCTCCGCTTTGAACAATACTTGGCAGGTCGCTGGACAGGCGGGCTGGACGCACACTTTCTCGCCCAACACACTGAATGACTTCACCGCTGGGCAAAGCCGAGTGGAAGGTGTTCAGGGCGGCGGAGCCAAGGACTACACCGTGCCATCGATTTCCGTAAATGGCATTAATGTGGACTCCGGACAGGCTTATGGTGTGGGTTTCGCCCAGGGAGATTTTATTCAGCACAACTACCACTGGCGCGATGTCCTCACGCACGTGCAGGGCGCGCACACTCTTAAAGTCGGCTATGAAGGGTGGTACGGCGATGATGTCGAGCCATTCCAGGGGCCGTGGTCCCAGCCAAAATTCTCATTCGACAATCTGTTGCAGTTGGCCAACGATAATCCGAACAATGAGAATGGAGTCTATTACAACGCAGCAACCGGTACGCAGCAATTGTGGAATTGGGATGCGGCTTCCAGAACTTATGGACTATTTGTAGAAGACACCTGGAAAGCGAGACGGAATCTGACATTGACCTTAGGTTTGCGCTATGACGACAGCGGGAATCCGTGGTCCAAGAGCCCGTCAACGGTATTCGGAAACTTTTACCTTGGCACCGGAACGACCGAACAGGAGCAAATCGCCAACGGATACGCCAAGGCCACACACAATGCTCTGCTGCATTCGGTCAACAACTTGTTTAGTCCGCGTATCGGTTTCGCCTGGGATCCAACCGGTAAAGGCGATTGGGCAGTGCGCGGCGGGTTTGGCATCTATAACAACTGGCTAACCCAAGCCAACGTTCAGGAAGAATTCCGCGGCAGCCCTCCGGGACTCGTGAACCCGAACTTCGTGCGCGGCGGGACATCGACTGCGCAGGCTCCCATTTTCGTGTTGGGAACTAACAACAAACCTCCGTTTGGGTTTACTTTCCCAACTTTCACGGGAGGGCTCAACGCGCAGGGAGGAGTGGTCGGCGCTAGTTTCGCTATCGGTGGCATTAATCCGCTTTTGAAGTCTCCGAAAGCGAACATCGTGTCACTCAGCGTGGAGCGGAAAATAGGCAACTTCTTCGCAGCCACGGCCGGGTATAGTGGCTCCCACTCCTACGATATCGTCGGCAACGGTAATGCTGATGGTATTGTCAGTTACGGTGTCAACATCAATGTTGTGCCCGACGACCTGATCAACCAGATGAACAACAGTGCGACGCCGGTCATTCCTAATCCAACCCGTCTGAATCCCAGCTTTGGTGCGATTACCTACTCCGACAACGACCGCCGCGCCAACTACGATGCCGTGTTCTTTGATCTCAAGGGACACATTTCGCGCGGCTACGTTGACGCTTCCTACACCCGGTCCCGCTCGAAAGATGACGCGCTGGCCTATCCAGACCCGTTTAACTCTGGTCAGTATTACTCGCCGTCAAATTTCGATGTGCCGAATCGCTTCTCGCTCAGCTTCAACTATTCACTGAAGGGTCTGAACGGTGGAGAGGGGGCCGTTGGCCATGTGACCGAAGGGTGGGGACTCAGCGGTACGAGCATCGTCCAATCCGGTTATCCTTTGACCCCGGCGAACTCCAATGGCTTCGTAGCCATGTGCCAATCGGGCGCTTTCAGCAACCAAACTGGGTGTTCTGCTTCGGATCCTGCCGTTGCTTACGCGCCAGGCAGCGGTGACTACAACGGTGATGGCAACAACCTCGATTACTTAGATGCAGCGAGTTATAGCCAGTCAACCAAGAATGCCTCTTGGCTCACGGGGGCAATCCCTAAGAGCGATTTCACCGTTCCTGCCTTCGGTTCGGAAGGAAATATGAAGCCGCAACAGTTCCGCGGGCCGAACTTTCTTGAGACAAATATCAACCTCTACAAAGACACACGCATTGCAGAAAGAGTTAATCTCGAACTCCGGTTCGAAGTCTTCAATCTTTTCAACCGGGCGAACTATTCGAACGTGGATACCAATATCCCGGATGGAAACTTCGGTTTTGCGACAGCATCTCACGAAGCTCGATTCTGGCAACTGGGAGGCAAGATTTCGTTCTAGGCTCCAAACGTAGCGTTACTGTCGGCCCGCTTCCAATTGAAGCGGGCCTTTTTAGTTGTGCTCACGGCGGCATGAAAGTATAAAAATAGCAGGCAGAGATGATTTGGCGACCCTTTGGATTGCGCGGAACGCGACGAATAAATCTACTTTTCGCGTTGGTCTTGTGCGTTTTCTCTCTTGTTTCTTGGACAATGGCACAAAGCGGAGAAGATCGCTTCGTTCCCATCGTTTCCGCGCTTCAGAACAAAGAATTCGATAAGGCGCTTGCCTTGATCGAACCTGCGTTGCAGGCCGCTCCGGGGAACGCCCAACTATGGGCCATGCAAGGAGCGGCATATTCAGGTAAAGCAGACGAAAAAGGCGCAATCGCGTCTTTCCAGAAGGCCCTGAAAATATCTCCGAACTACCCTCCGGCCCTGGAAGGCGCAATTCAGATCGAATTCGAAGGCGGGGACCCATCGGCAATCCCGCTCTTACAACGCATCCTGCGAATGCGGCCCGCGGACACAATCAGTCACGGCATGCTGGCGATTCTGGAGTATCAACAGGGAAACTGCGCCGCCGCCCTTCCACATTTTGAAAAAGCGGAAGCGCTGTTTGACTCCAAGCCAAGCGCTCTGCATGCCTACGCCAACTGTTTAGTCAAACTCAAACAATATGATCGCGCCGCCAAAGTATTTCAGCGCACGCTAACGCTTAAGCCGGATGATCCTCAGGAACGTCATTTGCTTGCCGCCGTCCAGTTGATGGCCAATCAACCGCAGGATGCGCTGGCCACTTTGCAGCCGCTGTTGGAGCAGAAGGATCTCGATGCCGGGACGCTTGAACTCGCCTCTGCCGCTTACGAGGCCAACAAAGATACAACGCAAGCCGTCAATCTGCTTCGGCAGGCGATCCTGCTTGATCCGCGAAATGTGAATCTCTATTTGGATTTCGCCAACATCACATACACCCATGGAGCGTTCCAAGTAGGGATCGATGTCATGAACGACGGGTTGGCTTTGGAGCCAAAGGCCTCCGCACTTTATTTTGCGCGCGGCGTTCTTTACGTCCAGATGGCGAAGTATGACAAAGGAGAGGCTGACTTCGAAAAAGCTTACGAACTCGATCCAAGTCAGTCCATCAGTACTGCCGCTTTAGGACTGGCGGCAGAGCAACAAAACGATTTTGATCGCGCTCTCGAAAAGGTGCAGGCGTCGCTTAAGAAAAAACCCAACGATCCTCTGATGCTCTACATGCAGGCGGATATTATTGCCGCAAAAAATGCTGATCCGCAGACGGCGGAATTTCAACTGGCAGTGCGTTCCGCGGAGAAAGCTGTCGCCTTGCAGCCGAGCCTGGGTGCCGCGCGGGGCGTGCTGGGGAAACTCTATTTGGAAACGGGACAATACCAACAGGCAATCGAACAGTGCCGGAAGGCGCTGGAGAGTGATCCCACTGATCAAAAGACGATGTATCACCTGATTCAGGCGCTGCGAAAAACCGGCGACACTAAAGAGATCCCGGATTTATTGAAGCGGCTCGCATCGCTCCGTGAACAGGACCTTAAGAAAGACAAGGAACGCTATCGCTACAAATTGGTGGATTGAGCGTTCCTAGTATTGCGCTATGGCTGCGGCGCTCGGTCTTTGTTTTCGGAAGGCGGAGACTCGTAGAGTTTGTACTGATTGGCTGAAGCTTCCTGTTCCCGCGACTGGTGCTGAAGATCTGCAAGTCTTTTTACCAACTCAGCCATCTCTGTTTTTGAGCCCTTCCCACTCCGCCGGAGCGCTTGAATCAGGTGATAAAGAGCTTCCTGATCGGAGGGACTTCCCTTTAGCGCCAAGCGGCACTGCTCAATAGCGAGATCAAGTTGCCCAGATTTTAGATAAAGATTCCCGAGGATATCGCGCGGCAGAACTGAGGAAGGATCGAGTTGCGTCGCCCGCGTGGCTGCCGCAATCGCTTCCTTAAACTCCGGGCTATCAACAGGCGCGCCTTTCTGAGCGAGAATTTGCGCCTTCAAGTAATAAAGGAACGCTTCCTTGGGGTGAAGCTTTAACTGCGAATTTACCGTGGTGAGCGCCGCGTCGAGGTTGCTGCTCTGTATTTGTGCCATTCCCTGCGCAACAGCACTGGAGGCCTGACCGGGATCGAGACGCATGGCGGTTTGGAAGTCCGCTTCGCCTTTGTCGTATTGCGCGAGTTGGACGTAGAGAACCCCTCGCGCAACATAGAGTGGAGCCGATTTGGGCAATTGCTTCAGCCCGACGTTCACCATATCAATGCCCACTTTGAATGACTGGTGATTGAATGAGAGCGTGGCGAAATCCAAATAATATTTGACGTTCTTAGGGTTCGACACGATAGCTTGACGGAGCAACTCCACGGCTTTGGGAGTATTTCCCTGCTGTTCATAGGCGGACGAGGCCAACGCCAATGCATTCGGATCAGGTTCTTTCTGTTCAAGCAGCGGCTGCAGAGTTTCCACGGCGCTTTTCCCGTCGTGATCAGCATTCTGCGCGACCGCAAGATCGTAACGCGCATGGAAGTTTTGGGGAAACCGGGAAACCATCTGCTGGAATAGGGGAATCGCCTCGCGGGCGCGCCGCAGGTCCATCAGGCAGTCGCCATATTCCAGGAGCGCTGCGGGCTGGCTTGCGATGATGCGTTCACTTTGCGCAAAGTGCTCTACTGCGGTAGCGCAATCATGTTGCTTGTATGCCAGCGCCGCCAGCATGGCGTGCGTGGTGGGATCGTTCGGCAGTTGCTGAAGAATGCGATTCAGGCGGGGAATCGCATGAGCGCTGCCCGCTTTAAACTCCAAATCAGCCGCGCCTTCAAGCGCCGGAAGATAATCGGGCGCAATCGCCAATGCTTTGTCGAACGAGGCGAGGGCATCATGATTCTTGCCCAGACCTTCGTAAGCCAGGCCCTGCAGCATCCAGAGTTTGGGATCGCGAGGAGAATTTCGTAACTCCGGTCCCAGTAATTGCAGGGCTTGCGCAAAGTCTTGTCCGCGCAAGGACGACTGGATTGCCTGCGTGGAGTTCGGTCCGCTAAGGCTCTGTGCTAGTCCCGGAAAAGCACACGACAAAATAAATATTCCGATGACTAGCTTCGTCCAAAAAGTCATGCGCGCTGGCATTCAGAATTTAACCTCGACTTTTCGGCCATCAAATTCCGCGTGTCGGACCGTATCCTGCAGCTTCACGTCGAATTTGCGCGGGCCTGGTTGTAGCATGCGCGAGCCGTGGGCCAATTGCAGGGTCAATGCTTGTCGCTCGTCGTCCCAGTCCATTTGCGTCCCCATCCACTCCCCTTTGCGATAGTTGAATGACTTACCGTCGTCTTCATACAAAAGAAACGACCCATTCGAGCCGGGGTAAATGGAAACAGATAACGGCTGATCGGATTTCTCCTCTACGAATTGTTTGATGGGGCCAAAAGGAAGGACGGCCCCGGCACGAACATAGATCGGAATCGTTTCCAGGTCCACCCGACGCGTAATTTCGCGACCACCCTCGACGCGATCGCCGGTCCAAAAGTCATACCAGCCGCCTTGCGGAAGATAAACCTGCCGCGAGGTCGCGCCTTTCTCCACGACCGGAGCGATTAGGATGTCTTTGCCCCACAAATATTCGTCGCCACATGCGACTGCATTGGGGTCATCGGGATAATGCAGCCAGAGTGAGCGCAAGATCGGCATCCCGGTCGCGGCGCACTCGTGTACCACGCTATATAAATAAGGAAGCATGCGATAGCGCAATTCCAGATATTTGCGGCAGATCGGCTCAACCTGTTCATCGTGCAACTGGCTTGCATCGGGAGTTACCATGCCATCGGAGCTGCGAACTTCAATAGGTCCTGGATCGCCTGTGTTCCATCCCCAAGGGAGCCGTAGCTTCCAGGTGCGTCCGTGGCACCGAAATAACGGACAAAATGCTCCGAACTGAAACCAGCGCAGGTACAATTCAGCGGTAAATTCTTTGGTCGGTACGAATCCGCCAATATCGGTTCCCCAATATGGAATCCCCGTCAGGGCCGTATTGATCGCCACCGGAATGTGCGTCTTCAGCGTCTCCCAGGTTGAAAATACATCGCCCGACCACAAGAAAGACGCGTAGCGCTGCATGCCCGCATAACCATTGCGATGCAACGCATAGGGACGCTCGTTGGGGCGGTCAATCTGCGGCCCTTCCCAATACATCCGGTTGCGAACCAACCGCGATTTGATGTCGAGCGGATCGCCTTCATCCGGCCACCATCCGTCCACGCCCTCGGCGAAATCTTTGCGGTGTGCGTCCCAGTAGCAACCGGCTTCTTGTTCATCGAACCTGCTTACATTGCAGGGATCATGAGCGCGGCCATGCAGCTCATCGGTAATAATCACCGCATGCAGCACGACCTTGAAATGCTCTTGATGAAGCTCACTTAACATTTTTTTGGGATCGGGAAATACGCGCGTGTTCCATGCGAACGAACCGTTCTCAGTGTTCCATCCCGACGGGCAAAAACCGGTCCCAAGATAAATCAGCGCATCACACGGCAATTTTTTGTCGCGGAAGGTTTTCGCTTCCGCCAGAACTTCTTCTCTGCTGGCGAGCGTTCGATGCGACTGCTGGTACCCGAAACTCCAGAGCGGCGGCATCTCCGGATGCCCCGTCAGACGGGCATATTCGGACATGATCATCTTCGGATCGCTCGCGCTGACAAAAAAGATGTCCAATGGAAGTGCTTGCTCCGAAACCTTGGGAATGAATTTGCCTTCGCTGCCAGTGAGGTCGAATGTGCCATACGGCTGGTGGAGAAACATGGCCCAGCCCGAAGTGCTGATGATCCAGGGAATGGCCACCCGCGCGCCGTGCGTCCTTAATTTATATCCACCCTGGCCGTTCACTGCGGATTCGGTAGAGCCCCGCCGATCGAATTGCGGGCCGCCTTCGCCCAAGCCAAAAAGCGGCGAAGCGCCTGTCTGGAAAATTACAGTGCCGCTCCCTTCTTCTATCCGGAATTTTTGGACGGGCTCTCCCTTCGCGGTCGTGACCGTGAACGTCAAAGGACCAGAAGAGACTGTCACATTCAGGTTTCCGCAGCGGGCCTTCCCCTTCGGCGAATGGCCGCTAAGTTTCAAGGTGGGATTGCTCGACGATTCTTGTACGAGAGATCCGTCCTCGGGGATCGAAGCCAGCTTCCCATCCTTAACGGGAAGAACGCTCAAGCGGATAGTGTGAGCGCTCACCGGTGCAATTTGAATTTCAATGTCCGAGAACTGCCTGGATTGCGCGGCTGTATCAGCGCCCGCATCGCGGGGCAAAAGGAGCGCCGCGGAAGCTGCGCCCATGGCTTTCAGTACATCTCGACGGCTGCGGAGGTTCATAGGCTCGCAATTCCCCGATCAGAGCGGAGTAGTTTCCTTCCAATGCAGACTGTCTGCTGTGGCTTAAATGGCAGCAAAAACCGACCTAGACATTGTAAGTCGTGAAATCGAGAAAACGTTTAATTTCTGTTAGACTTTTGGCTTGCCGCGGATGATAAAAACCTGTCTTCCGGGCCTCGATTCTCTAAGAATTATTGGATGAAAATCACCCGCCGTTCATTCGTGTTGACCTCGATGTTGGCCTCCGCCTCTGGAGTGCTTGCCCAGGTAGCTCCACGCAGCGTAAAGCCGCAGGCAAAACCAGCTCCTTCGGGCCGGCCCTTCGATACCCATTTCGTGGATATTGCTCATGAAGCTGGCCTGACCCAACCCATAATCTACGGCGACCCGAACTATACGGAATACATCCTGGAGGCAATCGGTTGCGGGTGTGCGTTTTTTGACTACGACAACGACGGATGGATGGACATCTTTGTGCTCAGCGGCACCCGCATGACTGGCGCGCCTCCCGGCGCGACCAATCGCTTATACAAAAATAATCGCGACGGAACTTTCACGGACGTCACGGAGAAAGCAGGTCTCCACGACGTTGGCTGGGCAGGCGGCGTTTGCGTCGGCGACTACAACAATGACGGTTTTGAAGACCTGTTTTGCACTTACTACGGCCAGAATAAGCTGTATCGCAACAACGGAGATGGGACCTTTACCGATGTGACCAAGCAGGCGGGCCTGTTGAGCGATGTCGTCCGATGGGGCGCGGGCTGTACCTTCCTGGATTACAACCGCGACGGCCACCTCGATTTATTCGTATCCAACTACCTGCATTTTGATCGGGCCCACATACCCAAGCCGGGCGGCGCCTGCAATTGGAAAGGAATCCCGGTGGAATGTGGCCCGCGAGGCCTGCCTACGGCGTATCACTCTCTCTACCGCAACAATGGAGATGGAACTTTTACCGACGTCAGCGAGAAGGCCGGCATTTCAAAATTGCGTGAAAGTTACGGAATGAGCGTGGTCGCGGCCGACTTCGACAATGACGGCTGGCCCGACATTTTTGTGGCGTGCGATTCCACTCCCAGCATGTTGCTCATGAACAACCATGACGGCACTTTCCGCGAGGAGGGCGTGTTGCGCGGAGTTGCGCTCAGCGACGATGGCATGGAACAGGCCGGTATGGGAATTGGCGTGGGCGACTACAACCTCGATGGCTCTCTGGATTTGTTCAAGACCCATTTTGCTGATGATACCAACGGTCTGTATCGCAACGATGGAAAGGGAAATTTTGACAACACCACGCTGACGGCCAAGGTTGGAGTGGAGACCCATTACACTTGCTGGGGCGCGGGCATTGTGGACCTCGATAACGACGGCTGGCCCGATCTCTTTATGGTTACGGGGACCGTGTATCCCCAGATTGAAGAGCAGCTTCCCAGCTATCCGAAGATGACTCCCCGCGTAGTATTTCGCAATCTGGGGAATGGCGCATTTGAAGAGCTTATAGAAGAAGCTGGTCCGGGAATCGCCGCCAAACATTCCAGCCGTGGCTGCGCTTTCGGCGACTTCGACAATGACGGCGATCTGGACATTCTGATTGTGAACTTGAATGAACCGCCTTCTCTACTGCAAAACAATCTTCCTAAAACCCGTCATTGGCTGAAGCTCAAGTTAATTGGCACGAAATCGAACCGTAGCGCCATTGGGGCGCGTGTGCTGGTGCACTACGGGCATAAGGTGCAGGTGCAAGAGGTCCTGAGCCAGTCCAGCTTTTATTCCGTGAATGACACGCGTCTGCACTTCGGTCTGGGGAACGACAAGGTAGCGGACGTGGAAATCCGCTGGCCCAGCGGTCTTGAGGAGAAATTCAAGGCGGTGGCTTCTGATCAAATTCTGGTGGTAAAAGAAGGAACTGGGATCGTCGCCGGAACTGCCTGGTCGAAGGCGTTCTCGCCTTCAGCGAAAGCTCCGCGGTAAAAGCCGCCATAGTACATCTGTACTACCCGCTGATGCGGAGAATCCAGTATGGTTAGGTAAACGTTTGCCGATTTGTGGCGAAGCGGCTTGGCCTCGTCTGGCGAGGTACTACTCTCAAGCTGTTCCTGAGTGTCCTGAGACTTTGTTCTGCTAAGAGTTCTTTTCTGCGCAGGCTCTTATCCGGCACAACGCTCCCCGCATAGGCACAACGGCATTCTTCAAAAGTATCGCCGAGGTGGTTCATGGGTTCCGATCACGATTTCTCCCGCCGAAAGTTTCTTTCAGCCGCGGTAACTTCCACAGCCGCATCCCTGCTGGTTCGTCCAGCGCTTTCCTTCGGGCTGGGCAGTCCGGCATTGACCTCACCGCATTCAGCGCCGTTTGAAACAAATGCTGCTGATGGCTCCATGTTGTCATGGCAAGACCAGGGAGTGCTGAACCTCTCGAATTCGCCCTACGCGAAGCTGCATACCGTACCTGTGCGAGCTGTCACCATTGAAGAAGGCTTTTGGTCAAAGCGCCGCAAGACCAATGTTGAAAGCAGCATCCCCAGCATGCGGGTTGAACTCGTAGAACATGGCCGCATGGATAACTTCCGCCGTCTGGTGGGCAAAAGTTCGGAGCCTCAAAAAGGCCCGTTCTATTCCGATTCTGACATTTACAAGTGGACGGAAGCCGTGGGATGGACCCTGCAATCTGGCGATCGGCCGGAATTGCACAAAGTGACCGATTCGATGATTCGCGAAGTCGTCGCTATTCAGGAGCCCAGCGGATACTTGAATACGTATTTCCAGGGGGACCGTATTCCCGAACGCATGACCCAGCACATGCAGGAAATCGGACACGAGATGTATTGCCTCGGCCACATGATTCAGGCGGCAGTCGCGTACTATCGCGCCACCGGCGATCCCACGCTCATGAACGCCGGAATGAAGTTCGTGGACGATTTTGTGATGCCCAGCTACGGGCCGGGCCCGAACCAGAAGCCGATCATTTCCGGACATCCGGAAATTGAGATGTCGCTGATCGAGCTTTACCGCACAACTGGCAAACACCAGTATGTGGACCTTGCGGGATACATTCTGCATGGCGATAGCCGCGCCACCATCGAGCCGCGCGCGATTGTCTACATGTTCTGCGGAATCCCGTTTACCTCACGCACCAAACTCGAAGGACACGCGGTTCGCGCCATGTACGCCTGCTGCGGCGCAACCGATTACTATCTCGAGACCGGCGATCAGGCCTATTGGAAGACTCTAAACACTCTCTGGGAAGATTTGTCCAACCGGCAAATGTACGTTACCGGCGGCGTGGGCGCGCGCAGCCAGGGAGAATCCTTCGGCGAAGCTTATGAACTGCCCAACGCGCAGGCCTACGGTGAAAGTTGCGCCGCCATCGGCAACATGATGTGGAACTGGCGAATGCTAGCGGCAAGCGGCGAGGCGAAGTTTACCGACGTAATCGAGCGTGCCCTCTACAACGGCATCAACTCTGGCATGTCGCTCGATGGGACCACCTATTGCTATCGCAATCCGCTGGCATTCGATCCAACGGCATTCGATGGCTTCCGTGGCAGCCCCAACATTCGCAATCCCTGGTATGACACTACCTGCTGCCCGCCGAACCTGGAGCGCACCTTTGCTTCTCTTCCCGGCTATTTCTACAGTACCAGTAAGGATGGAGTGTACGTACATCTCTATGACAACTCCCTTCTGGACTGGCATCTGGAAAACGGAACGCCGCTCAAGATACAACAGAAGACCAATTATCCCTGGAACGGCGAAGTAAAGATGACCTTGAATCCGGCGCAGGCAACAGACTTTACATTCTTCGTCAGAATCCCCGGCTGGGCCACGGGCGCGCGAGTCGCAGTTAATGGGAAATCGATGGACGGAGCAAAAGCCGGCCACTACCTTCCCATTCAGCGAACGTGGAAGCCGGGGGATGTTGTCACTCTGAATTTTCCTATGAGCACCGAAGTGGTTGCATCGAATCCCCGCGTTGCCGAGGACACAGGTCGCGTGGCCGTCAGGCGTGGCCCGGTGATTTACTGCATGGAAGGAATCGATCAGCCCAGCGGGACAACGCTTTCTGACATTTCCATTCGTGTAAGCAACAAGCCCGGCGCGGAGTTCCAGCACGAGTATGCCAGTAACCTTCTGGACGGGATCGTTGTGCTTCATCAAACCGGCGCTGCTTTTGAGACTGCATCCGCCAGCGAAGCGCTCTACGCACCGATGAACTCGGCGCCTCCGAAAACGCGCCCCGCCAAGCTGACGTTCATTCCTTACTATGTGTGGGCGAACCGGCAGCCAACGCCCATGCAGGTTTGGACGCGTTACATGCGTACCTGATCGGAAGCCGCGCTGGCCAGCAGACCGCACGGAACATTTGTATTCCGGAATCTTCGGCGCGGCGCGGCGCAAGGTGAATTCAAAGAATGCATAATCGCATAAGAGTTACAATTTCAGCTACCCGGAAACTCTAAATTCTGGCTGGTTCATGGCCGTAAAACGTACCCCTCATCTGTTGGCGATTCTTCTGGTAATTCTCTTCGGTATTGTTCGTGTTGGACGCGGACAATCCAGCAAGAGTTCTGCCGCGGGGCCCAATGCGCAAAGCCACGTAGCGCGACCGCTAAGCGCTCCCGTCGGCGCAGACCGCTGCGTAGTTTGTCATCGTTCCGAGGTCGCGGGATACGCGCAGTCCGCCATGGCCCACTCCCTTCGACCCGCGGGAAATGAACCCGATGGTGTGGTAAAAACTCCCGACACGACGATCACCATGCATTCGTCCCAAACGGGTTACTGGCAGAGTTGGCAAAACGGTGGAGAGACCAGCAAATACCGCATTGATTACGTCATAGGCTCAGGTAATCATGCGTCGGGCTACCTTCTCGATTTAGATGGCCATCTATTTCAGTCGCCGGTCGCTTACTACAAAAGCCGCCATGCTTATGATTTGGCTCCTGGATTTGAAGGACGGCCGAATCCGGACTTCACGCGGCCGGTGGTGGAAGGATGCGTCTTTTGCCATTCAGGAGACGCCTTGCATATGGCGGGCACAACCAATCAGTATCGTTCCCCGCCTTTTTCCACGGAGGCAATCGGCTGCGAGCGTTGCCACGGCTCGGCGGAGAGACACCTCCGCGATCCCAGGGCCGGCACGATTATTAATCCTGCAAAGCTTGCGCCTGTCGCGCGCGACAGCATTTGCGAACAGTGCCATTTGTTGGGAGTGGCCAGAGTCCTGAATCCGGGAAAGGACTATAGCGACTTTCGGCCGGGAGAACCCCTGGAAGATGTTTTCACCACGTACTGCAATGCTCTGCCACCCGGTAGCGATGCCGGCAAGCTCAAAGTGATTAGCCACGTAGAACAGCTCGCACGCAGCACCTGTGCGCGTAAAAGCAATGGACGTTTGTGGTGCGGAACTTGCCATGACCCGCACAATAAACCGCTCGACCCGGTCAGTTACTATCGCGACAAATGCCTTTCATGCCATGCGGGGAAATTTTCAGCTCCTCATCCCGCCAGAAACAGCAATTGCATCTCTTGCCATATGCCCAGGCGCAATGCCAAAGACGGCGGCCACACGGCGTTCACTGACCACAGAATTCAGCGCCGTCCTGAAACTCAACCCGACTTGCCAGCCGATCTTGATATTGCAGCATGGCGAGAGCCCGCGCCTGCTCTGCAAAAGCGGAACCTCGGCGTCGCTTACATCAACGTCGGAACAGACCGCCGTTCCGCGCCGTTCATTGGACATGGCTACCGTCTGTTAACGGAAGTACAAAATCAATTTTCCAATGACAGCGATGTATTCATGTCTATGGGGAACGCCCTACTTTTAGCAAAACAAACATCGGAAGCCGGATTTGCCTTTGAGCGTGTGCTGCAACTCGATCCTGACTCCGTTGTGGGAGAAACAAACGCCGCATCAGCGTCTTTGCAGGCTGGCAATGTCAATACGGCGGTTGCCGACCTGCAACGTGCCGTTACGCTGGATCCGCTGCATTTGCCGGCGGTCGCCACCCTGCTCGATCTTTATAAGCAACAAGGAGACATGCCAAAAGCAGAAGAGTTGTCCGCGCGAGTCACCGCGGCCATGGACAAACAATCGGCTCCCGATGAAACCACGCATACTATGTCCGCCGCTTCGCCGCAAACGGCTGCGGTAGCTTACAAAAACATCCAGGTGCTGAAGAATATTTCCGCCGATCAATTAAATTCTTCCATGCGATTCATCAGCGCTTCGCTGGGCGTTCAATGCAGCTATTGCCATGTGGAAAACCATTTCGAAAGGGACGACAAGAGACCAAAACAAGTTGCGCGCGACATGATGCGCATGGTATTGGCAATTGATAAAGACAGCTTCAAAGGAACCCGGCAGGTGACTTGTTACTCTTGCCATCGAGGCTCGCACAGGCCGCAGGCGGCCCCGATGATTGCCAGCGGATCACCGCCGCAGCCCGCGATGGCCACGGCAACCGCTTCAGAAGCTGAAAAACTTGTTACTAACTTACCGACCGCGAACGAACTGATTGACAAATACATTCAGGCGCTAGGTGGAGCGTCTGCGATTGAGAAAATCACTAGCCTTGAGGAAAAAGGCATTGCGACACTTAGCGGGAGACCCATCAGTGTCGAAGTTTTCGATCAGAACCCAGACAAGCGGATTGTGATTCTCCATCGACCCGAAGGAGACAGCGTCGCCACACTCAATGGTCATGAGGGATGGCTTCGCGCGCCAGGTAAACCCGTGGTCGAGATGCAAGAAGAAAGACTCGACGACGTGGAAATGGCCGCGGACCTGCATTTTCCCTTGCACATCAAGCAGGTGTTTGATGAGTTACAAGTGGAGTATCCGGAAAACGTCGGAGATCGCGATGCTTACGTGGTTTTAGCGGAAAGGCAAGGACGCGAGCCCGTTAAATTTTATTTCGACGAACACTCTGGACTGCTTGTGAGATCGGTGCGCTACTCCGACTCGCCTCTTGGGGCGATTCCGGTCCAAATAGATTATGACGACTACCGCGACATGGGGGGAGTGAAGATTCCTTTTCATTGGACAATTGCTCGAGCGGCAGGAAGTTCAAACATTCAATTGCAAAAGATAGAAGAAAATGTTCCGATCTCGAGTGCCAGGTTTACACAATAACCTCGTTAAGCGTTAAGGCGCTCCCTTCCTGCCTATTCAGAAGCATTCTTTTTTGAAGTGCGGTTCCAGATCGAGTGCTATCTGAATCCGAATGAAATCGCCCAAAGCGTGTGATCGACGGGGAGTCTTAATCGACCAAGGCAGGGCTTCTGGTTCGCTGAAGGCCATCTACAACACATGGGGATGTCGGTCGCGCGGCCGCGTTTTTTCGCAAGCGCCCAATGGGCCGTACCCATCGACGATGAGACGATCTCGTGTGATGATGAGCGGTTGTTTGAAAGCCAGTTCGCCTAAATCTGCCAATGCAGCAATCCGTCCTGTCGATAGCTGGGATGCGGGTTAAGCTCATCAACAGCGCAACAGATGACACAGACCTCACCTACATCCGGGTTTCCCATGCGAGATCTGTAGGTGTTGAGCGGCTTGCAAGTCCAATTGTCAGCCTTAATGCGGCGGTGTTTTAAGAGCGTTCGTCGTAAAGCTCACCGCGACTTGATCGTTAGGCTAAGCCTGTCGAGAACTGCGATCTATAGATGGTCTCACTGTCCGCGAATGTCATAAATGTTGGATGGCCACGGTGTTGTGTTGCCGGACGGAAGGTTGAGAAGTATGGAACTAGAGAAGAAATGTGGAACAAGTTGAGGAACAAACGTGGAACAGAACATTACAAAATAGCAAAGAAAACCAAGAAACAAGCGGTAGCTAAGTGATAGAGAAGCAAAGACGGGCAGTTATTTGTATCGGCTCATAACCCAAAGGTCGCTGGTTCAAATCCAGCCCCCGCAACCAATTATTTCCAATCCCTTCAAGCATTTAACTTCCCACCCAAAAACCACCGAGGTCCAACTTAGGGCCAAAATTCAGGCATTGCCAGCCATCAGCGATTACCCGAGGTACGCCGCAATGCGACGCCCATCTTCTGTAATAGCGTGGGTGTAGCCCATTATTGTGCGTACGTCTGACTGATCGAGGCGATTCTGCCGGGTAGCAAGCCGAAATACCACAATCGATTGGACAGTGCGAGAAAATGTCCGCGCCCATCTATGAGTGATGGTCAAACGCATTCTACGCAAGTATGGATACCCGCCCGACAAACAGGAAGCTACGGTGACCGTGCTGGAGCAAGCAGAAGTATTATCGCCTCAGTAATTGGCGGTTGCAGCCGGGTTAATGGCGCCTCCGCTTCTAGATCATCGCCCCAGGGCGACGGTTACCTTGCGTAGTTTTGTGTGGATTTCTCGTCGCTTAGTTCATATTTCGGCCAAGAACAGAGCCGGGAGCGATGGATTTCTATCTCGATCCAAAGATACTTGTTGCCTTGTCGGTTCTATTTAATGATCATCCCGATACCGAAAGTGCTTGTTTGCACGCGGATTCGCAGGTTACCGTTACGAGCGAGGAGAGACCCGCACCGACGTCGCCTTGCCATCGTATTCGATGGTAGCGTCCACGTTCGAACTCGATGCGATGCCTATTCCGTGTCCGTCTCTGACGACCACAGCATGAAACGTCCTGTGCTCCCGCATTCCAGGAAAAGTACCGCGGCGATCTCCAATGGTGAGCGTTTCCGTCTTGTCGTCCCAGTGCAATGGAATTAAGGAATTGGCTCCGCGTTCATAGTTGTAATTGTCGCCTTCGTCCTCGTAGAGAGTGAAGTCACCATTTGCACCGGCATAGATCCGGAGATCTATCGGGTCCGGGTTGCCGGCGGACGATTCTACGCGCTGGCCTAATGGAATAATCGAGCCGGCCCGGACATAGATCGGAATTCTTTCCAGTGGGGCTTCCGCTACTACGCTCTGGCCTCCGGCGACGCGCTTGCCCGTCCAGAAGTCAATCCAGCTGTTGTCGACCGGTAAATAAACCGTCCGCTGCTTAGCGCCTTCCGTGGTTACTGGATTCACCAGCAACGCGGAGCCGAACATAAACTGGTCCGAAATTCCCCGCGCTCCGGGATCCGACGAAAACTCCAACGGAAGCGCGCGCATGAGCGTTTCACCTCGATTGGTAACTCCCCAGGCGTCCGAATAAATATAAGGAAGCAGACGATATCGCAACTCGTCGTATTGGGTGAGAATGTCTCCTACCTGTGCACCGTAATTCCAAATCTCAGCATTCGATTTATAACCGTGGACGCGGAAGAGGGGACAGAATGCCCCGTACTCGAACCAGCGAATCAGCAACTCATGGTATGCATCAGAGGTGTATTGGTCCTCGGGCCGAAAGAATCCGCCAATGTCTGTCGTCCAATAGGGCAACCCAGACATACTGAAACTGAGGCCCGCGGGAATTTGCCGCCGGAGGGTAACCCAGTTCGCGGTGATGTCACCCGACCAGGAGGCAGCGGCGTTTCTCTGCTGTCCCGCAAATGCCGACCTTGTCAGAATCACCACCCTTTTTTTATCCGTCGTTGCGCGTTGGCCTTCGTAGATTGCCTTTGTCACATATAAAGGATATGCATTACGTACCGAATCTCCTTCACCCAAGAATGTTTGTTTCCCGTGGAGAATATCGCCTTCCGGTTCGGACGCATCCATCCACCATCCATCCATGCCATCCTTGAAAATTCCCTTATTCAACTCCGCCCAGAACTCTGCCTGGGCAGCCGGGTTAAAGAAATCTGTCCAGGGTGTGCCTGGTACTAGGAAGGAATGAGCCGCCATTTTTTTGTACATGTCGGTGTCTTCGCCGAACTTCGACCATATTGAAATCACCATGTGCAGATCGTTGGCGTGTAGTTGATCCAGCATTTCTTTGGGTTGGGGGTAATGGTCTTCATCAAACTTCATAGCATTCCAGCCATACTTGCCCCAGTATTGCCAATCCTGAATCAAAGCGTCGACTGGAATCTTTCGCTTCCGGAATTCGGCTGCAATATCCAGAATCTCCTGCTGGCTGTGGTAACGTTCCCGACACTGCAAATACCCGTAGGCCCACTTCGGAAATAACGGCGCTTCCCCGGTGAGTTTCCGGTAATCAGCGATAACCCTGTTTAACTCAGGCCCATAAAAGAAGTAGTAATCGATCGCTTCGCCCACTTCTGAACGGAAGGTCGTGGTGTCCACTGGCGGTCGGACCGTTAACTGCACTCCGCCCGGCCCACCCTTCGCGGAAACTTCGTACTCGGTATTCGCTTCAAGCTCCGCAACCCCGGAAGCCGAGGTTGGAGTCCACATATTGTGCAGGTCAATCACGTGCTGGCCGTTGATTTCCAGCTCGAGTTGATTCCGATTATCGCTGGCCATTAAGAATCCATAGGCGCCTTTTGCGCCGGTCGTGAACCGCCCCTTGCCGGTAGTTGGATCTATCGAAATGGACTGGTCGGCGGGATCATAATCCGTTAATGAGGGGTTGTTCCACAGAATGCCGTATCCCTTACTTGAGAGCAAAAATGGAATCGAAATGTTTGTGTTCGCCTGTTGCAGGCGGACAGGAACTCCGTGAATATTGAAAATGCCTTCCTGATGCTGTCCTAAACCGTATGAGGATTCGTCGTCAGGTGAAAGAAAGGTTTGTTGCGTTTGCCAGAGCTTCGACTCATACAAAGAGGGCACGTCAAAAGCTTTCCCGCCTTGCTTAGGTTCGGCGAGCACCAGCTTTCCATCTTTTGAGAAGAAACTGACTGCACCAGTTTCAGAATCGACCGTCACGGTGATCGCTGCGGAAGAAAGCTGGACACTCTTCTTCCCTATTTTGATCTGAAGATTATTGGCATGGCACGGTTGCGGGACCACTGGGACCTTGGCGCTGGGAATTTCGGGGGTTCGACTTGCCACAACATGAACCACTCGATCGCCGCACACCTCAACGCGCATGCTTCCGGCCGTCGTTCGGAGCGTGACACCGTTGGCATCTTTCCTGAAATCTTTGATGGCAAATTGCGTTTCATTTGTAGCGCGTGCCGCCGAAGCGGCAAAGGTAATAATGAGGAGGAAAACAATACCGTATTTGTTGGCCATTTGGTGGTACCGCGATCCTTTCGGGATATAAAGATTTGAAACTCGCAACGCACGAGTCTTAGGGACTGACTGTTCCCTTCCCCACCCTAGTGCAGGGCAATGATTGCCGTACTCACTCCTTCGCGCTTCATTTGTTCCGTCACATCAAACGCCTGTTTCGCTGAGTCGCGGTCGCCAATTTGCAAATATAAGCGCCCAATCTGGTAATGAAGCGTTCCATCCGTATCGTTCTGGAGCACGAGCTTTAACTGCGCAATCGCTTGCTGTGGGCGATTCGTTTCGGCATATACTTTTCCGAGCAAAGCGTGCACGTGAGAGGTCAATCGCGGTCCGGAATTCAGACCTTTTTCCAGGTATCGCTCTGCTCCCGAAAAGTCTCTGCGATCGCAAAGAATTTCGCCCATCACCGTGTTGAGTTCCGGTTCATCGGGCTGTTCTTTTAAGTTCGCCTGCGCAATTTGGAGCGCCTCATCCGTTTTTGAGTCGGCAAGCAACGCCAGACATAAACCGAACAATGCGCCTGTATCGTGGGGTTGC
>DASXFN010000053.1:0-3875 GCA_036489565.1 Terriglobales bacterium | reverse complement strand
TTTGGTATCGCGGGAAATATCCACTTGACTCGGTGGTCCAGTGATGTGGCGGGAACAATCTCAACCACGAAGGCCAGGAAGTATCACGAAGGCTTTCCTCTTGATTTTTTCCTTCCTGTACATTCGTGCCTTTCGTGGTTGAGTTTTCCGAGCAGCCTCTTCTTTATCGCTTCGCCTTCAAGGTATAGTGGGGCAAATGAAGAAATCCGGGAAAGCAATTTCTTCGCAAAGCTCTGGTACGGAAGAACCGCGCATAGCTATCGCAATTATGGCGGCGGGCAAGGGCACACGACTGAAATCGCAGCTTCCGAAAGTGCTGCACGAAGTCGGCGGAAAGTCTCTGCTCGCGCATGTAATTGCCGCAGCTACGCGCGTTGTTCCAGCCAACGATGTTTTCGCCATCATCGGCCACGAAGCCGGGCGCGTGCGCGATGCCATCACATCTACCGGCATCAACTTCGTTCTGCAATCTGAGCAGCGTGGCACGGGACATGCTGTGATGGTTGCGCAGAATTCTCTCTCCGCCTACGACCATGTCATCATTCTCTCCGGCGACGCTCCGCAGATCACGTCAGAGACTATCGCGCAGTTGCTCAATTTTCATCTTGACCAGCAAGCCGCCATGACCTTGCTGAGCGCCGATCTTGAGCATCCCACAGGGTACGGACGTGTGGTCCGCAAGAATTCCAAGAGGGCCGAAGTTCAGGCGATCGTCGAAGAAAAATCTGCCAGCCCGGCCCAAAAACAAATCCGCGAGATAAACGCCGGATTCTACGTCTTCGCCGTGCCCCAATTGTTTTCGCACATCAAGAAACTTTCCACCGCCAACGCCCACGGCGAGTACTACCTTACCGATATGGCTGAGATTTTCCGAAAATCCGGACAGCGAGTTGTGGTATGGAAGACGGAGAACTCCGCGGAAGTTCTCGGAGCAAACACGCGCGCCGAACTCTCGATCATCGACTACCAGATGCGGATGCAAAAGTGCCGGCAGTTGATGGACGACGGTGTCAGCATTTTTTATCCGGCAACCTGCGTCATCGACAACGACGTAGAGATTGCCGCAGACACAGTGATCGAACCATTCGTTCAGATACTGGGAAAAACTCGAATAGGAGCGGCTTGCCGCATTCGCTCTTATTCTGTGATTCAGAGTTCTGAAATCGCCGGCGGCGTTCTGATTCGCCCCGGCTGTGTCTTAGACCAGGTCCAAGTCAAAGCTGGTGCGGTAATCGGACCCTATTCTCACCTGCGCCCGGGGAGCGAGATTGGCGAAAACGCTCATGTCGGAAATTTCGTCGAGACGAAACAAATCAAGCTGGGCAAGGGTTCGAAGGCCAACCATCTCACCTATCTCGGCGACGCCGAAATCGGCGCGGGAGTCAACATTGGGGCCGGAACCATCACCTGTAATTACGATGGCATTCACAAGCACACAACTGTGATTGAGGATGGGGCTTTCATCGGCAGCGACAGCACGCTGGTCGCCCCGGTGCGCGTGGGCAAAGGCGCGTATGTGGGCGCGGCCTCGTGCATCACTGGCGACGTCCCGGAAGATGCGCTGGCCATTGCACGCGCGCAGCAAGTTGTGAAAGAAGGATGGGCACGAGAGAAACGCGCCGCAGTCCAAGACAATCCACAGGGCCAACGACGACAAACGGTGAGCAAAAGGTAAAAGCACCGAAACACGGTCTGCTTTCCGTGCCTCGGTGCTGATGTTTTAATCTAAAACTCTAGTGTGAAACTGCCGCGAACAATTCCGAGTGCATCAAGCCCTGGAATTGCTGGTCGCTGGACTTGAAGTGGAACTGAACGTTCGATCCGTCGGAATCCACGCTGGTATTTTCCATGGCGATTTTTTCCGAACCGCTGGCGCTCATCTTCTTGTAGAGAAGACCCGCCCTCACCAGGGATGACAGCGTGGCTGCGCTCACTGAATCGGAAGTGACCACAGTCAAATCGAAGTTCACGCCGCTGGCAAAGTTCATGGTGTAGCGCGAGCCGATTAGTCGTTTCTTGATGGTGTCATAATCGGCGACCTGGGCCGCCGCGCCGAGCGCCGAGTGCATCACATTCTGCGTGCCCTGCTGATCCAGAATGCTCCACACGGGCCCCGCATCCACGTCTGACATTAAGTCCGACATTTGCGAGTTCGTGTCCAGCGACAGGACCTGCCCGTCGCGGACATCCAAGGCGATTTTCACCGCCGAGACTTCGCCGAACAAGAGAGTGCTGTCGTCCAGAAAAGTCATCACCATGCCGCCATCCATGGGATAAATGCTGGCGGTGCGATACTTGGTCGGCTTGATTTTGCGCAGAGTCATCTTTTTGACGACAGCCTTCATGGCAAACGGCCCGGCCGCTACTCCAACCGCCTTGGTTCCCTGCTTTGGGGTACGGAACGAGGCAAAGGCCAGCGTGTCCACATCTTTATCAGGATCAATTCCAACGCCTTTGAGCGCCGCTTCGAACTCTTTCAAATTGTCAGGCATGATCTGCTGCTTCAGCTGCATCGCCACAGCCGAATCTTTCAAGGCCCGGTAGTCGACCGAGATCAATTGCTGCAGGTCGGCGGGAACCACGGCGCGAGCGGACGAATTCAACGGCATGGCGGCAGCAATTCCCACACAGAACACGCCCACCAGTGCACAGATTAGACAAGCCTTCACAGTTTTCATGACAATCGAGTTCCTCATAAGATGTTTTCCTGATTTTCTTCTGACGTTGTTCTGAAACTTTTGCTCTGAACCTTGTTCTGAGCCCTCGTCTGAGTTCTGAGCCCTCGTCTGAGTCCTAATCTGACCTTACCCTGAGTTAGGAACGGCGAAGGGAGATCGCCTTGCAATTTAGATGCGTCTTCAGATTTTCCCGTTCGCCAGTTGCTCCTATTCTAAGCCTGCCGCGTTCCGCAATGCTAAAAACCGAAGTACTACGCCCCGTGACCAATTTGGGACGGGGAAGCGGGGCGGTCCCAACTCTTGGGCTATGCAGCAGCAACGATTCCCTATAGTATGGCTCGGTACGCCGCCGCACATAGGCGCCGACCTCCTTAGGCGCCAGAGGAATCAGGGAATATTGAAAATACTACTGTACAACCCCGACAACGGGGTTACGCGCAATTTCATGCCTCACCTTTGGATGTTCCTCTTACAGTCTTTAACCCCAAGCGGCCATGAAGTTGTGTTGATTGACGGCAACGCCCAACCGATGGACGAAGCGGGAATTGCCCGCTATGTGGTGGAACAAAAAATCGATCTGGTCGGCATCGGTGCCATGACACGCATGATCGCCAAGGCGTATCGCATGGCTGACGCGGTGCGCGCGACGGGCGTTCCCGTAGTGATGGGCGGACCGCACGTCACCGAAATGGCAGATGAGGCACTGGGCCGCGATGGCGGTCCGCAGCACGCGGACGCTGTGGCCCTTGGTGAAGCGGATGACACGTGGCCGCGCATTGTGAAAGACGCCGCGTGCGGCCAACTGAAAGATATTTACGCTCCAGTAGATACTGCGGGCAAGGAGCTTAAACCGTCTCTCAAGCCATATCCCGTAATTCCCTGGGACACAATCGATCTTCACCAATTCAACCTTGTCCCGGGCACAGCGAAGCGGTGGCTGCAAAAGATAGGGGAGGGTTGGGGAACATTTCGCATTATCCCGGTCGAGTCAGGACGCGGTTGTCCATATGGCTGCGAATTTTGCACGGTCACCGGATTTTTTGGCGATTCCATTCGCTTCCGCACCAATGAGAGCGTGGTGAACGAACTTCTGTTGCTCAAGGCGCGAGCCCGGAAAGAGCGTGGACAAATTGCGGTGTTTTTTATCGACGATAACTTCGCAATAAATCTCAAACGAACGAAATCTCTGTTGCGCGA
>DASXFN010000047.1:0-59805 GCA_036489565.1 Terriglobales bacterium | reverse complement strand
CGGCCTGTCCCGGCGAGACGTTGAACATGTCCACGGGAGTTAGCGCTTGGCCGTTGATCCAGCGATAAGAAGCAGCCCAGCGTGTTTTGGTCTTGGAAAAGTCTCCGGTAAGCTTTCCCGCCACGCTCTGACGGTTGCGGACAATCATCGAGGACGACGCGCTGGCGAGCGAATCCTGGCCTGAGCCAACATCGAGCACCCCCCCGGCCTCATAGTCGAGCGTGGCTTTCATGTCCGCAGCGATCTTGCGCTCAAGAACCAGCCGCATGCCGTGAGTATCCAGATCTCCGCCTCGATACGTAAAAGTGCCCGAATTGGGATCCGCCAGGACATTTCCGTCCGCGCTTGAAAACTCGCCCACACCAACCAAGGCGGGATTGGCGACCCGGTCGGCGAAAAACGCGACCTGCACATTAGTCTTGCCCGCCCGGTGGGAAACCGAAAGCTCGTGGTGGTGCACACGCTCCAGCGCCGGCGAGAACTGCATAATGCTCATGCGGGGCCCGGACTGGCCCAACTCCGCTGGAAGCGGATCAAAGCCATTCGGCCGCTCCATGTCTGGCGCCGAGCCGCTGTATGCATATTCCAGTACCGTGTCCGGAGAAAGGTGCATTTCGGCTGATCCGTAGGGATGGAACGATGACGTGACGCGTCCCATGAATTGAACAGTTTCCAATTCGCTGCCGAATTTCAATCGAACCACGTTGGCAAAGTTCAGGTCGTCGCCGGTGGTCAACTCCGCTGCTTGCAACGAGGAATTCGGCAGAGCCCCGTCGGGTGAGGCAAAATGCCGGACGGTGAGGGCCACCTGAGGAGCAGAACCGTTGCTCATGCGGTGAGTATAGGAAGCGCGTACCACGCCCGCTGGCATGGAATCGCCGTAACCGAGATTGCCGCTGATGGCCATGGTCCCAGCGGAAAACATGGAGCGCTCCACGCGAAATGCGGCGCTCATGTCGCCGTTGCTGCCAAAGCCCGTGGCATCGCTGCCAGCCACAAAAGACAAAGTCCCAGTTAAATCCCGGTCCGAATCCTGCCCGTCAGGGCGCGCGCCTACGGGAGTGCCACTGAAAACGCGCAGCGCGGGACGGTTGGCGGAGGAGCGCAGCACCCACTTCCAGTCGTCCTGGTCTTTTGCATCGCGAATGGGACCAAATTGAATGGCGTCAAACAAAGTGCTCAAAGTAACGTTAATTGTGGAAGCGCTGCCCGGATGCAAACCGATCCGCTCCCGCAGGGAGGGTAGAAACGAAGGAGCAGAAACTTTAATGTCGTATATGCCGGGCAAGATGCCGGATGCAGAATAAAAGCCATTCGCATCCGTGAACAGGCGTACGGAGTGAAACGCGGAACCGAGCACTTCCACCAGCGCCCCCATCTGGGGCACGCCCTGTGAGCTGCGCACGTATCCGGAGACGGACGCGAACCGATCGGCGGAAAAGCCGGGCAGCGCCATTCCCAACACTACTAACAAGAACCCGAATTTGCGAAGCATTTGTTCCACCCCGTGGACGCGCTGGCGACTCAATTACTCAACCGCGAAAGTCGCCATCGGCGCCACCATCTGCTTGGACAAATTGTCGTTTACCTTGATTTCTATGCGATATGTTCCTGGATTCAGATTCGCAGCTGCAATGCTCTTTTCCAGGGTGACTTGCTCTCCGACATTACCCATCTTGTCCGTGCTTTCGACAGTGTGAATAATGGCCTTATTCGTCGCCTGATTGATTACGTCATACTGCACCGTAGCCGACGGCTTGTGTGTCTTGTCGTCCACGCTCAGGTTATACACCTGCATCCAGAAATTCACCTTCTCATTGCGCTTAAATAAGGCCGGTTTTCCGTCCGCCGGAGCCAGACGTGGCCGGACTTTCGTTGCTCCAATCACGAACATTCCCGTCCCCACATTGCGAGTAGGTACCGGTTCCATGTCATCGGCGACCATAAGCGACGAGGCTGCCAGTTTGTCATCCGCGAATTCCGGCACCAACAATCCTTTGCTCCATGTGCCGGTACGGTCGCCGTTCACATCTTTCAACACCAGATCCAGGCGATACCTTCCCGGACGCAAAGGAACGGCCTTCGAGTAAATGTGCGACAACTCGACTACTTTGGGCAGAAGCTCGGCGGGCTCGTCTTCTTCAACGGTATCTTCAAACGTCTGTGCGACGGAGCCGCCGATCGTTGTCAAGCGCCCGAAGATGTGGACGATGCCTTTCTCCACGCCGTCTTTATTCACAAAAGTGACGTCACGGTTCTTGATTTGAATCGTGATAGGCACCAGGATCGTGTCGTCGGTGACTTTCACAAAATCCGTTTGCACGTCAAAGGGCATCAAGTTGTAACTGAGTTTGTGCACGACGACTTCTTCCAGGTCCTTGAACTTTACCGGCGGAGGCGCCATTAACTTGGCAAAATCCGACAGGCGATCGAATTCTTTGCCCTGCAGAGTGGTCTGATCGGCGGGACTAAGCCCCAAGTGTTCAAGCCCAGTTCCGCCAATACGGTCATTTTTGTTCGCCGTGCCCATCTGTTCAGCCCAAGTGAGACCGGCATTGGGGACTTGCAGAAGCGCATCTTTTTCACCGCGATCCAGGGTCATGTGGTACTCGCCGCACATGCACTTGTCCACGAATTCAATTTCCACGTTCTCACCGATGCCATCAATGTAACGATAACGCCAGTCTTCAAATGGATAAGTGGATGTCTCGCCGCCGCCTTCATCAACCGGACGATCGTAGCTGCCGCCGGAGGGGTGGGCATCAATTTCGGTGGGCGGGCCATATTTGATGTACATGCGTCCGCGGTCGGTCCTCCACCCCGCCATGCCTGATGCGTAGTGATCGTTGGCATAAGCGATGCGGCGGTAGTGCTCGTCTTTGAACTCATTTTCCGGCGTGTCAGGAGTAGGATCGCGACGCTGCCAGAAGGCTTCGATAAAATGGTCGCGCTCTTCGTCGTTCGAGAGCTGCATGAACGCCTGTTTTTCCTGGTCGGTAATGATGTAGGCTACATCTTCATCCAGCCACTTCTTGAAAACATCGCTGACTTCTTTTTTGAAGCGCTTCTCGTTTTCCTTTTTCTGTTTGCCGTCTAAGGGGCGGACGAGCGGATCCTGACTGGAGTCCGGAGCGGCCGCCGGCTGATCGGGCTGGCCGATGGAATTCGATTTTTGCGCTTGATCTTTTTGCGCTTGATCTTTTTGCGCTTGATCTTGTTGCGCTGCAAAGGCCGACACTGAGACCAACAAACAGGCACAGAGACAGGCCAGAATAAGGCGTAAACCTAAACCTACCCGGGACATAAAGGGTACTCCTATGGGCAGTTCAATAGTGGGACTATTGTATGTCTTAAACATCCTCAAATCAAGATGAAGTGGCCCCTTTCCGTTATCAAATTATCGCCGTGCGGGGCTTGCTTTTGGGGCGCTGAAACTCCTTTTCATGCAACCTTTTTGGCAGCCCACAACAACCGCGGAGGACTATAATTGGAGTGCTGATGGCGGCATCTCACTGCCCCGGTTAGCGATGGGAACTTCCTGCGGGCCCGAACCGTATATGGTGGAGTGGGATGCTTTGTCCCGTGACCTCCGTCCATATGCTGCGTCCAACGATAAGGACTAGGTCATTAGGTGTATTACGAGGAGAATCGCGTGGCTACAGCCGATACATTGAATCTTTCCGCCCCTGCAATTTCAGCGCCGCCCGCGTCCTGCATGATTTGCACGCAGGATTTGTGGAAAACCTATGACATGGGGTTGGAGCAACAGGTTCACGCCCTGCGCGGAGTTGACTTGCGGATTGCCCGCAATGAATATGTGGCCATCATGGGCCCCAGTGGTTCGGGAAAATCCACGCTGATGAATTTGATTGGCTGCCTCGATTCCCCCAGCAAAGGGCAGTACTGGCTGAATGCGCAACTGGTCAGCGAACTGGATGATGACGAACTGGCGCGCATTCGGAATAAGGAAATCGGATTTGTTTTTCAGACATTCAACCTGCTTGCCCGCGCTACCGCTCTGCACAACGTGGAACTGCCGCTGATTTACGCTGGCGTTCCTGCCGCGGAACGCACGGAACGGGCATCCGAAGCCCTGAATGCCGTAGGAATGGGGCCGCGCATGACGCATAAGCCGAATGAACTCTCAGGCGGACAGAGGCAGCGTGTGGCCGTGGCTCGGGCCCTGGTAAACAAGCCGTCGATCATCCTGGCCGACGAGCCGACCGGAAATTTGGACTCCCAGACGGGAAATGAAATTATGGCGCTGTTTGCCCGCTTGCATTCCGAAGGCAACACCATTGTGCTGGTGACCCACGAGCACGACATCGCCGAATATGCGCAGCGCACGATCTACATCAAAGACGGCATTGTGGAACGCGACGAAATAAACAGCGGCAAGAAGTAGAACGAGCCCCGGGCCCTCCGGAATAAATTAGCGGACATCTTAAGACACCGCGATCTGAGGACAGCAGACCAACCTCATAGCGCTCAAACAGCGCAAAATGGGACTGTTCCGTTTTCCGAACACTTCTCAACGTGACAACAGTAGATTTCTCATCTTGTGTTTTTATTTCTTCACGTGATTCCTTACATTCAAAAAGAAAGCCCGGTACGATGCCCACAACGACAGCAGTTGCGCTGCAGTTTCTACTTGTGTCTGATGACCATTCCACTCTGAAAATTGTCCAAACCGCATTTGATTCTCTTGGGTCGAATATGACCTGCTCGACTTCCGGCGGAGCGGCGTTGGTGTATCTGTCCAGCCACCGCGTGGATGGAATTATTCTCGACTTGGCGCTGTCGCCAGCCTTGGACGTGATCGCGTCGATCCGCCGCACCGCTGCCAATCGTCGCGCGTTCGTATTTGTCTGTTTACCTCAGGGACATGAACCTGCCGAGGCATTGAAGGGCGGAGCCAACGTGGTTTTGCGAAAACCGCTCGACCCCGTGGCCATTGCTTCGAGCGTGAAGACCTTCCGCGGCATTATGGAGTCCGAGCGCCGGCGCTACTTCCGGCATCACGTCACCATTCCCGTCTCATTGGTCGTGAATGCCGTAAACCAACGCGCCATGATGGAAAATTTGAGCGAAGGTGGCATGGCCGTCACCATGCGCAATCCGCTGGCTCGTTCCTCTTCCGTAGAATTTTCCTTTGAGCTGCCCTTTGGCCCGCGCGTGGCCGGCCAGACGCAGGTCATGTGGATGAATGAAGCCGGGATGCTGGGCATGGAGTTTCGCCTGTTTCACGGCAGCAGCCGCGAGCATTTGGTGAATTGGCTGAAGAACAAGGCACTGCAGAGATAGGCTGCGACCAGAGATCTTTTTTATCCTTTCTAATCACAATGACTCTTTAGAACTCATGCCTTGGTCGCTGCTCCATTTCTTCGATTCGAGATCGCTGATCAGCGTCCTTCTCTAATCGCTTTCTGCTATTTTTAGTCTGTCGCTGGAAAGACCGGGACGCGCACGGCCTATACTCATGCACCCTTTGGACAACCCCATCTGGAATGCCCTGACCACACGGCAAGCACGCTTCGCTCAAGGCGATGCTCTGGCGAGAAAATTCTCCACCGAGGTCACCACTCTCGCTGGCCTGGAGAAACCCACACCGGAATCGTTCGCCGCGTTGGCTCGGGTAATGGCACCTGGCGAAGTCGTGGGATTATTCCTCTTGCAGCCCGCACCTCTGCCCGCAGGACTTTCGGCGATCCGCGAACTTCCATTGATGCAGATGTGGCAGAAAAGTGCGTTGGTCTCTTCCGCCAAGGAACACTCCATGAAATCAGATGTACAGGAGTTGCACGAGGAGGACATCCCCGAGATGGTTGCCCTCGCTAAGCTGACCGAGCCGGGGCCGTTCGGCACGCGCACCCACGAACTTGGATCCTACCTCGGAGTGCGTCGAAACGGACAGCTTGCGGCCATGGCAGGTGAACGTTTGAAGCTGCCGGGCTACACGGAAATCAGCGCGGTCTGCACCCATCCGGAGCACACGGGGCATGGATATGCTACCCAGTTGGTAGCGGAGATATCGGAGCGAATCCGTGCTCGCGGCGAGCATCCATTTCTGCATGTGCGTGAAGATAACACTCGGGCCGCGGACATTTACCGGCGGCTTGGATTCGTGCAGAGATTCGTATTTCACTTAATGGTCGTCGAAAAAGCTAAGTGAGCATCAACTCAGAAATAGATTCTGGTTGGCGGTGGCTGTTGCCAGCGGTCCTTCCCGGCGTTGCTCTCGCCGTAGTACCCGCATTCGCATCTCCTTTCCTCGGGGCAAAGACTGTCTTCTTACTCGTGGTGGGCGCCTTCTCTGTGTTTGCCTGCCTAAATATCGGAAGGCGCGGCGGAATATCGCGAGTACTTTGTGAGAATTCTTTTCAACGCATCATTCCCCGATCTCTTTCCTGGAGTGCAGCGCTTTGGGCGGCGGCAATTGTAGCCTCAACCATGCATGCCCATAACTGGGCCGAATCGTGGCACGTGCTCGCGCCTTGCGGGGCAGCGGCATTCCTGCTGATCGCATTCATTCGCCAGCGAATTTCGGCAGAAGTCACAGTGGCTGCGATTTGCGTGAGCGCGGTTGCTGTGGCCGCTTTTGCAATTTCTGGTCATTTTGGTTATGACCTGCCTCGCCTCTTCGCGGGAGTTGCAGCGCCCGGAAGAATGCGTGCAGCCTCCACGCTTGGCAATCCATTGTTTGTGGCTTCATTTTTGTCGTCTGCCATCTGGGCGGTCCTGGCATTGCCGTTGCGCTGGGGGTGGCGCGTCGTTGCCGCTGTCGTAATTCTTGGCGGCATGGCGGCGACCACCGAACGCACTGCCCTGTTTGCATTCGCCGCCGGCGCAATCGTGTTTGCGTTGAGCGGAGGAGCGTCCTTCCGGCAGCGCGCCCTTGTGCTGGCGCTTTTACTGCTACTCGCGGGATGGTACGCATCCGGCCGCGTTCGCAATCCTCGTTCGCTGGCTGTGGCCGTGCAGGGCAGAGTTTTCCTTTGGAAGCACTCTCTGCATCGTGTCCCATTTATGGGAAGCGGCCCGGGAAGCTTTTATCGCGTGTACAACAAAAATTTGCGTGAGGACGCGACCGCGATTCCGCCCAGCCAATTTCATTTCATTAATTACGAAACGGATTCCTACAACATTCTCGTACAGGCACTGGTGGAAGATGGCTGGCTTGGTCTGGCGGCCATGCTTGTTTTTTTTGCAGCCTGGTTTCGCCTGGCCTGGCACGCGCGAAGAGATGTGCACGGGGGTTGCGCGCTGGCTGGCGTTACCGCGTTCCTTGCCTCAGGCATGTGTGACGATCCATTGTCCCGCCCCGAAGGCATGGTTCTGCTGGCAGCGTGGCTGGCGCTGCCAATTCTGGCACCTTCTCGCGACAATTTTCCCCGAAACAATCATTTTCCAGACAATCCGGCGAGTTTCAAGATAGAATCCTCGCGCTCGCGTGTTACAAAAGCACTCCCAGCAATTGCGATGCTGGTTTTCCTGTTCTTGCTGAGTGTGGGCGCGGTTACGGCATTCACCAATTATGCGGTCCACGAAGGCGAGCAGTCGGAGGACCGCGGCGATTGGATGAGGGCTGAGCGCTGGGACCGGGCAGTGCTCCGGTTTGATCTCGCGCAACGCGATGCCCGCTACAACCTGGTGCGCGTTCTCGCCCGGTCAGGGCAGTACCAGGCAAGCCTGGCGGAATCGGAGAAGGCCCTTGATTGGGTGAATGAAGCGGAGTTGCATATCATTCGAATTCGGGTCTTATCAATGGTGGGGAAGACGCAGCAGGCGCAAGAGGAACTGACGCGGGCGCGCGAAGAATTTCCCTGGTCGAAGCAGCTGCAACAGGAAAGTGCGCCTGGCAGCAATTAATCTTGGCAATTCATTTATTACGAGGGACCACTCATGATGAAAGCAGGTTTGGTTGCCGGCATTTTGGCTCTGTGTTGCGGGCTGGCTTGCACATCGCATTCGCCGGAAGCGGCAAATGCGCAGCAGGAAAGCAGCTCACCGCGTCCGGATGCAAACGTCAACAGAACGGCTTCCCCGACGCCGGAGGTGAAACTTGCGCCTTCGACAAACGGCGAGACCACCAAGTACAGGAGTGGCGCGGCCCAGCCAGTCGCCTTCACCGTCACGAACCTCGATGAGAGCAAAGGCGTGACCGCCAGCAGCGGCAACGGATGCACACTGCAAGGCTCTCCGCAGAAGACCGGCGCTGGCGCCTATACCGTCACGTTGAATATTCCGTCTATGGCCGAAGATGGGAGTTGCTATATCGGGATGGCGAGCAACGCCAAAGGAACTTACTCGGCACTCGATGTTCCCTACACCGCCGATCCTGATTACTGGCAAAAGAGCGCGCCTGATATGTACGCCTTCGTCCACAGCAAGGCCTGGACGTTCAAGACAAGTACCGGCAAGAGCCAGACCCAGCCGGTCAGCCACGTGGAAAGCACGGGAAGCCGTCTCTCCGCCATGACGACCGACGCGGACGGTGCAATCTCCGCCTTTGGCCTTACCCCTCCGGAAGAGGTCGCCGGAACCTTCGAGCAATGCGTTTTGCACGGTACATTCCACAAAGACACAATCACGCTCACGCCGATCATGCAGACGGATGATTGCAAAAAAATCGGCACGCTGACTGTGAAGGCGAGCAATTAATCCGTGTTTGAAATTTCGATGTCCCGGACAGGCTGAACATGATCGCTTTGCGTACTGTTGACGCATCGTTCCGCGAGGTCAAGCGGCGCTATGATGAACGGCACCGGGCCATGGTCTGGTCTGCAAACAGGGATTTTTATAAAAACTGCGCCGTCCTGAAGCTCTAAAAACCTTTCTGGACAAACGATTCCATGACCCAGGTGCAGAACCGTCCAGGAATTTTCTTTTCCATCTGGATGAACGCGGAATCCGCTCAGGAATCTCGTGCGAATCATTCTAAGAATGCTGGAACGTTTCCATCAGCTAAGTCCGCTCCTCGATCATTTACTCGAGAAGCGTTCGCGATAAATTACACAGAACAAAAAGGCCCCTTTGCGAGGGGCCTTTTTATTTACCGATAAAAGTTTATTGCTGTTCGCTGACGGATTTGATCCCGGCTTCGGTCGGCTTTTCCAGGAAGAAGTTGTGATCGTAGAGCGCGCGATACATGCGGCCCGCGAGTTCCGCGGCTTTCGGCCCGAAGGTTGGACGTCCGCCCTCCAGGAAAATAACGACTACGATGCGCCCCGCATTGGTGTTGGCGTAGGAAGCGAACCATCCAAAGCGAGTGCCGGCGCGCGAGCAGGTTCCGGTCTTGCCTAGTATCTGTTCCTCGTCAAAATTGAGGTGCACACGACGCGCGGTGCCGTAGTTCACCGCTCCGGCCATGCCGTCAGACATTTCCGGAATCAGTCCGGCGATGTTCAGCTGCCGCTTTACGCGCGGCTCAAAATCGGTGACTTCATCCGGCGTTGTGGGATGTTGCAGGTAATAAAGCGTGCCACCGTTGGCAATCGCGGAGACCATGGCCGCGAGTTGCAGCGGCGTCATGGAAACTCCCTCGCCAAAGGAGCACATCTTCCCTACTCCGCCCAAACTCGCGGGAATTACTTGCGTGGGATACGTTCCCAGATGTTCTCCAGGAATTCGATACCCGGCCAGTTCGCCGAGACCGAAGAGATGTGCATAGTGGCTAACTTTTTCAAAACCGAGTTGTCGGCCTACGGCTTCGAAATAAGCATTATTGGAATGAGCCAACGCCTGCGTGAGGTTCATGCGATAACGTCCGCCAAGAGAAACCGGCGTGTCGCGTGTAATGAGCCCTTCGCTGAGCGCTCCGAGTGCCACGGAAAGTTTAATGGTCGAGCAGGGCTGCGCGCCGCTGGAAAGAGCCAATTTCTGGTTCACCATGGCCAGAATGCGTCCGCTGGTCGGTTCCACAGCCACTACGGTGCCGTTCATATCGCCAAGAGCATCAATCGCGGCTTGGCGGACAACTGGATCCTCGCCGCCCGTCACATCGCCTTCAGTCAAGTCATCGGCGAAGGAACTTGCCGTAAAACGCTCCACGTAGTGATGGCGCCGGCGGTGAACCACGGAGGTTTTAGTAACGACAGCCGTGCGCGTGACTACAGTTTTGTGGCTGCTTGCAACCGTTGTATGTCTTCGTCGCACCACATGACCGCGGCTTCGCGCCAAACGTCGCACGTGGCGCCGGGCATGCGCGCTTTCATGTACTTTTTGAGATTTGGGTTTCGTCGTCAGGGACCGCGTACTCACGCTGGCCGCATTGCCGCTGGCGGCCACCGCGCAAATGACCACGGCGGAACATACAAAATGTAGGAGTGCGGAATTTTTGTAGGATTTCACTTCTTATTTACCCTGTCCCAGGAATCTTGTACGGCTACTTAGATTGCAAAAATCTGGCCAGCGTTCAGGGAATCTGGTCAACTTCCTGCAACTCTTTGATAGTACGGGAGATTCTCAGCTTGAGGCAATATAAAAGTAATTCGCCCGGCACTCCGTGGGCAAGGCACTAAGAGATTGATATAAATAGATTTACTGCGAATTTCTAGGGTAATACGAACTTTCGTAACATCGTGAGCAGGTTACTCCTCTGACACTCCCGGATGTGGAAAGGTTTTGCACATAAATCCTCTTCGCGCGTCCAGAGCGCCCGTACGAGATTTTACTGCACCTGTTCGCGGCTCGCTTTGTAGGTCCCGAACTTTTGCGCGACGGACTTTAGCGTGGGATAAAACTGCACGAAAGTGTGCTCCACGGCTGCGTGGTCCTCATGACATTGCCAGCAGGCTTGTTTAGGAGCCGCGTTAGAGGTCTGCGCATCGCCGTTGAAACCAAAATATGCCCACTTGTCGGGAAAGCGTGCTTCATCTTTCACCTCTACCGCCATCCCCATGCGCTCGGTTTGGAAGCGTCCGCTCTGGTTGATGGAGCCTTTGGTTTCTGATCCGCGCTCTTCGACGACGAACATGGAGTGATCCGGCCACTTGCCGCTTTTCAGGAACTCGCTATAGGCCCACTGCGGAACAAAAACATTGGTGAACATAGGATGGTCGGCGCCTTGCGGGCTATAGCTCATGCCTAATCCGGAAGACAGGAAAACCCATTGCCGGTAGTCGGCGGGCATCATCAGTTCATTTTTGGCGGTGAATTGCGGATGGTCGGAAGACGATTCCGGAGCGGCCGCTAAAATTGCCAGACAAACAACTGCCAGTAGCAGAGCAAGAAAGATTTTCTTCATTGGGACGTACTCCTTATTGCGGGGATGCAGCTCTCAATACGATTGCGAAAGGCTTCTGGTTCCACGAATTCTTTTGACCAAAAGTAGCGGTGAAGGTTAGCGCGTCTTTTCCGCGAAGCAAGTTTTCTCTACGAGGGAATGACGCTACCCCACTAAGCGTAATAAACTTGCATCCAATGTGCTGAATACGGAGGCTGCATGCATAAGAGCAAAGTGGCGCTGTCGGTTTTTGTTTTTATTTTTACTTTCTTGCCATTCGCATTCGGCCAGGCCGCTGCCACTCCCTCTAGTTCACTGGTTACGCGGGTCGGCACAACGGGCTTTATTCGCGTGGATGCCGACAGCTTCAAATCTCTTGATGCCAGGCAGCAGGAATTGGCGTACTGGCTGAGCCAGGCCTCTATCGCGATTGATCCCATTATTTACGATCAGTTCTCGCGCTTTGGGGTGCGGCAGAAACGGCTGTTGGAAGAGATGGCCGCGCACTCCAGCGCTATTAACGCCTCGGACAGAGCTAAGATCGTTTCTTTTGCTGAGCTCTTCTGGGCGAATCGCGGAAATCATAGCGAGGAAACGTCTCAGAAATTTTTGCCCTCGTTTACTTTCGAGCAATTGAAAAGTGCGGCGCTGGCCGCGCAAAAAGACGGCGCGTTCAAAACCAGCTACGCCAACCTGCCTCCGCTTACCACTGCGGCGCAATTGGACAAAGAATTGGACGAGCTCCGGCCTTCATTATTCGATCCTAACTTTGAGCCTATGATCACCGCGAAGAGTCCGCAGAATGGCAAGGACATCATCCAGGCCAGCTCGAATACGTTTTATGAAGGCGGCGTAACTTTGGCTGATCTCAACGATTTCCACGGTACACACGAACTGAATTCGCGTGTTGTGAAAGACAAGAACGGCAAGTTGCATGAGGAGGTTTATCGCGCGGGAACACCCGATGGCAAAATTCCCCCGGGCCTCTATGCAATTTACTTAAAGCGCGCCAATGAATACTTCGCCAAGGCGCAGCGCGTGGCCGATCCCGCGCAGGCCAAGGTTATCGGCGATTTGATTCGCTATTACCAGACGGGAGATCGTAAAGACTGGGTCCAATTTGGCACCGACTGGGTGCAGAACGACGCGACGGTTGATTTCGTAAATGGTTTTGTTGAGATTTACCGTGACGCGCATGGAACCAAGGCCGCGGCGGAAAGCTTCGTAAGCGTCACCGATAAGCCGGTCACGGACAAAATGATTAAGCTGGGCGAGAACGCTGAATACTTTGAAGAAAAAGCGCCCTGGGACGCCAAGTACAAAAAACACGACTTCAAGCCTCCGGTTGTGAAAGCGATTGAAACGGTCATCGAAACCGGAGACATGGAGGTGAATACCATCGGCGATAATCTTCCCAACGAAAACGAAATTCACGAAAAGTATGGCACCAAGAATTTTCTTCTCGTCAGCAGCACCCGCGCTTTCAACAAGGCCGTGGGCCACAAATCCGCCAACGAGTTTTCCGCGACTCCCGAGATTGCGGAACGAAACAAGAAATATGGCGATGAAGCCGAAGACCTGCTAACTGCGATGCACGAAGTCATCGGACACGGCTCTGGAAAACTCAGCGACCGGCTCAAGGGCGGCGCGGAATCTTATTTGAAAGAATATTTTTCCACGCTCGAAGAGGGCCGCGCTGACCTGATGGCTTACTGGAACGTGTGGGACCCGAAGCTTAAGGAACTCGGACTTATCTCAAACCAGGAAGAAGTGGGCAAAGCCATGTACGACATGGCCGCCAGCACTGCTCTGCTCCAGCTTCGCCGCATGCCCAAAGGCGACACCATTGAAGAAGACCACGCTCGCGACCGGCAGTTGATAGTGAACTACATTCGCGACAAAGTGCCCGGCGCGATCAAACAGTTCGACCGCGATGGAAAAACTTACATCCAGGTCGAGGACTACCAGAAAATGCATCAGGGAGTCGGCATGCTGCTGGCCGAACTTATGCGCATTAAGGGTGAGGGGGACTACGATGCGATTAAGGCTCTCGTGAATAAATACGCGGTCCACTTTGATCCCAAGCTCCGCGACCAGATCGTTGCGCGTTATAACAAACTGGATATTCCCACCTATTGGGGCGGCATCAACGCCAAACTGACCGCGGACGTTGGAAAAGATGGGCGCATTCAGAAAGTGGACCTCAGTTATCCCGGCGTTGTGGAACAGTATCTGGATTATGGCGCGATGTATGACAAAGGACTGGCCACAGATGCGCACGCGCGTTGAGGTCGCCCGCAGAAAAGCACGAAGGCTATAAAATGACTCTGCGTGCCTGCTTCCAATAAACTCGACAACCTTCGCGTGGTGCTGGTCGCCGCGCGTAATCCTCTCAACATTGGCGCTGCGGCGCGGGCCATGAGCAATTTTGGCTTTCGCCACTTGCGCGTGGTCAATCCGTATGAGGTCGCATTCCGCCAAGCACGTTCGGCGGTAGGAGCTGCTGACCTTCTCGCTCAGGCGGAAGAATATGACAATGTCGCCGAAGCCGTCGCCGACTGCCGGCTCGTCGTAGGAACAACGGCCGTCCGACACCGCGAATTGCAGCATCCCCTCAAAGTGCTGAAAGACGGCGCACGCATCATGGGCAAAACTCTCCAGTCCAGCCCGGTCGCGCTCCTGTTTGGTTCCGAAAGGTTTGGCCTTTCCAATGACGACCTGAGCCATTGTCACTGGCTGATGAGCATTCCCACGCGCGAAGGGCACATCTCCATGAATCTGGGGCAGGCGGTGGCCATTTGCCTTTACGAACTGGTCCGCGAGACCAAATTCCCCAAGGCGCCAAAAGAAAACAACTTCGCCGCAGCCCGTGAACTGGATCGCATGACCGCACTGCTGGTTGAAACTTTGCTAAAGAGCGAGTTCATCAATGCTCGTACAGCCCCTTCCAGCGAAGAAAAATTGCGTCGCATGGTGCGACGGCTGAACCTGCGTCAAGGCGATGCCGAACTCTGGCTGGGAATGCTGCGGCAAATTCTGTGGAAGATGAATGATGGCGAACGTAATCGCACAGAGCGCTAGTCACACAAAATAAAAGGGAGCAGAACATTCCGTTCTGCCCCCTTCGCGTTGCGGCGAAAAACTTCTTACATCTCGTTGCGCTTGCGTAGAAACGCCGGCACTTCGAGATCGTCCTGGTCAAACTGTTGGGCTTGCTGCATCGGCTGTGAAGCGACGGCCTCGGCAACGGGCCTTTCGGGTGCTTCCATCACCATGGCAGGCTCCGGATCAGGCATGATTTCGCGATGGGAATAGTCGCGCTGCGGAGGATAGTTGATCTCCGGCATGGCGAATCCCAAGCGGCTTTCCTGGCGGCTCCGCATGTCTGAATCCTTGAAGCCGGTCGCGATTACCGTAATCTTCACCGCGTCTTTCATCTTCTCGTCGAGCACCGCGCCAAAGATGATGTTGGCATCTTCGTGCGCCGCGTTCTGAATGATGGAGCAAGCCTCCTGCACTTCGGCGAGCTTCAACGATGAAGATCCGGTGATGTTGATGAGGATGCCGCGAGCGCCGTCAATGACTCCGGCCTCCAGCAGCGGTGAGGCAATCGCCTTCTGCGCGGCTTCGGTGGCGCGCCGCGTGCCATTGGCCGTTGCCGCGCCCATGACCGCGTATCCCATGCCCGCCATGATCGCCTTCACGTCGGCAAAGTCACGATTGATGATGCCGGGGATGGTGATGATGTCGGAGATGCCCTGCACGCCCTGGCGAAGAATGTCGTCGGCCACGCGGAACGACTCGAAGAATCCGGCGTCCTGCGCGACGGCTAGCAGTTTTTCGTTGGGGATGACGATGGTAGTGTCTACGGAATCCATTAGCTCAGAAATTCCGCGCTCGGACTGTTGCATGCGCCGTTTGCCTTCGAAAGCGAAGGGCTTGGTGACGACAGCAACGGTAAGAGCGCCCATTTCACTGGCCAAGGAAGCGATGATGGGGGCCGCGCCGGTACCGGTGCCGCCGCCAAGTCCGGTGGTCACGAAAACCATGTCAGCGCCTTCGAGCGCTTCGATAATTTTGTCAGAGTCTTCGAGCGCCGCTTTGCGGCCGATTTCAGGATTCGCTCCGGCGCCAAGACCGTTGGTGAGCTTCACGCCCAACTGAATTTTCGCGGGAGCGCGGGAAAGACGCAGCGCCTGCAGGTCGGTGTTGGCGGCGATGAATTCAATACCTTCCATCCCCGCCTCAATCATGCGGTTTACGGCGTTGCCGCCGCCTCCACCCACGCCGATGACCTTGATCTTTGCGTCATTGCGGGCCTCTTCGTTGAAGCTGATGCGAATGTCGTTCCCGTTTTCTTTTTTCATCGTTACCGCCCTGAATGAATTTGCTTACGTCGTACTTTTGCTGGTACTGTCTGCTGGTCTATCTCCCTTGTCATTCTGAGGAGCGAAGCGACGAAGAACCCCTGCAATCGGGCACCCTCTTCTCAATAGGGATGCTTCGACTTCACCAACCTTCGCTATCGCGAAGATTGTTTCCGCTCAGCATGACAAATCCTTTATGCGCCCTTCCCTACAAACATCGCCTTCAATCGCGAACTCCAGCGGCCATCCTGCCCACCGCGGGCGGAGCGGGCGCGCTGACCATAAAAAATCATGCCCAATACTGTAGCGAATTCCGGTTCGGCGAATGCCGCTGGCATCTTGGGCAAAGGCGTCGGCCATGCCAGCCGCACCTCGCGCCGCAGCATGGATTCCGCTACGTCCAATGTTCCCGCCAGGCGCGACGCGCCGCCGGTCAGCACGATTCCCGCCACGCACAGGTTGAGCATGCCGCTATGACGCAAATTGTCGCGAATCATTTCAAACAACTCGCGGGCGCGCGGTTCCAGGATTTCGCCGACAACGCGCTGCGAAATCAGCCGCGAGGCGCGGTCACCGACCGACGGTACTTCCACTTCGTTCCCGTCAGGAATCAGCGTGACCACGGCGTTTCCAAAAAGTTTTTTGATTTTTTCCGCTTCCGCGACCGGAGTGCAAAGCCCGACCGAAAGATCGCTGGTGAAATGGTCGCCGCCAATGGGAATAACGGCGGTATGCGCGACCGCGCCTTCCTGGAAGACGATGAGGCTCGTCGAGCCCGCACCCATTTCCGCCAGGCAGACGCCCATTTCCCTTTCGTCGTTACGCAGCACTGCGTCCGCGCAGGCGAGCGGCTCAAAGACTGTGTCGTCCACATGAACGCCGGCGCGGTTCACTGCCGTAATTACGTTCTGTGCCGCATTCGAGGCCGCCGTTATCATGTGCACCCGCACTTCAAGCCGGGTGGCCATCATGCCGAGCGGATCGCGCACGCCACTCTGCTCATCGAGAATGAACTCCTGCGGCAAAAGGTGAAGCACCTGGCGGTCGGCAGTGAGCGGAATAGTGCGGGCCTTGTCAACGGCGAGGCGGATTTCATCGCGGGCAATCTCCCGCGCGCGCGACCCGAAGGTAAGGCCGCCATGCGTGTTCATGCCGCGAATATGGGCTCCGGCGACGCCTACAATGGCATGCTCAATGGGTGCGCCGGAAGCATCTTCTGCCTGCTCTACCGCTTTTTGAATGGAGGCCACGGCTTTGTCGAGATCAACAATGATGCCCTTGCGCGAGCCACGTGATTCAGAGAATCCATGGCCGCGGTAGCGCAGGCCGCTGTCGGTCATCTCGGCAACCAGCACGCAGGTCTTGGCGCTGCCTACATCAATCGCCGTCACAAAATTCTGGTACGGATTACTCATGCTTATCGGTGTGCTCCATAATTTTGCGGATCATAATTTGCCGATCATTCTTCGTTCCGATCCTTAGGAATGGACGGACTGGGTTTCGATGATTTCTTCGCGGTGCCCGAGCGCGGCGCATTTGCAACGTGCGCATTTGCCGGCTTTGTCCTTATCCCCGTTCGCGCGTGTGCGGTTTTGGTCAACGAAGCCCGCTCAATGCGCCCACCCGGATGTGCCGCCCGCGCGGCGGGCTTTCTCACAGTACGGGCCTGATACTTCGGCTTCGCTTTGACCGCTGGCTTGCGCGCCCATTTCGACATTGATGGTTTTCCTGCATGGAGTGCGGGTGGCTTAACTTCCGCCTTCACTGGTATTTTCTTAGGCCAGGGATTGCTTTTCGCCGTTGCCGCAGCTGACGCACTGGCGGCAATGTGCTCATAGTTCACGAGCGCTGCCTGCTTTACTCCGGCTGCCATGGCGGCTTTTGCCGCATTCGCGGACAGCGGCGCCTGCGGCTTCAGGTTTCCAAGGTCAGGATTCACCACAATCTGGCGGTCGTAGCGCAAATCCACGGAATCAATTTTGCTGAACTGCTGGCGCCACTCGCGCATGTGAGCCACGTAAATGCTGTAGCGATGCAAGTAGTCCGAAGATCCAAGGTGAATGAGCACTTCGCCATCCGGCCCAGAGGTCAATACCTTTACGTCATCCGGATCATTCAAGTCCACTTCGCTGATGTCCTGCGAGTAGCGCCCACCAGCGGAGTCAAGCTGACTGATAAGGTCGTTGTAAAGCTCCATGCGGGCGGCGCGCGTGGAAAGCGGCTCATTCGGGCTCATCCCGACGATCACAGGGAATGAATAAGTTCTCTTCTGCGGCAGTTCCATCAACGTGCCAGCCGCATCCACAAGCAGAATTTTGGACCCGACCCGCGCGAAGGCTACCGGCGTCCGCTCGTGAATAACGATCCTAATGCGGTTGGGCACAAAGCGCATTACGCTGGCCGATTGCACCCAGGGAATCTGTTCAAGCTGCGCCTGGCGCTGCGCGAGAGGAATAAAAAAGATGTTGCGCCCGATGTCGCCGCCCATCACATCCATCACCTGGGCTCGGGTGACGTTCTGCAGGCCGGAAGTTTCAATGTCGTCGCTGGATTCCACTCGGAAGCGCCAATCGCGCTCGCCATAGTGGTATGCGGTTGCCGCTGCGATCGCGCAGAGCACAAGCACGCTCAGACCGAATGCCGCCCACAACAGGCGCGTGGCAGTTTTTTTAGGGAGTGTGCCGCGGCGAGCGGAGACGCGCTTTTGCGCGCGCAGAAAAGGCGCTTCTTTTTCCACGTCGAGGTCGAATATGCGCGAATCTTCTTCGCGCGACATCTCCTCGTTCGGGGAATACAACTCCTCCTGCAGGATGGTCGGACTTTTTCGCGCCATCAGCCGGTCAGTTGTCGTCAGGGAACCGCGAGCAAAAACAATATAACTTCTTTTCCGGGATGGAGATAGAAAAATTTTATGGGTTTTGCACAGATCAGTAACGAATGCGGAACAAATGCCGAATTTGTCAGTTCCAGGCGAGCGACGGACGCACTCGCCCACGCCTCTCAATTCAATATGCTATGGTTTAGCCCATCCCACAGCCGAGGCAAACATGCCACGATACGAATATCGTTTACTGAAAACCACTCCCGAAGCGGAGCAGAGTTTTCAGCAATGGATTGATCGACTGGACCGCGAGTTCGCCAACCGCGATCCTGAACACCGCTGCGATGTAGTTCGCGATGCCCTGCACGAGCTTTATCTGGGAAAACCTTACCGGACGCCGGACGCGGGCGATCCTTTAGCGTCGCAAACGCTGGTACATTCTTTTGATCCCCGCAATGCCACGCTCGAACCCGAATACTACGGAGACGTGGACGCCGCAAAGTACGCGGAACGCAAGCCGCTGATCTGGTTCTGGATGATGTATGACCGCTCGCCGGTGGGGATAAACCATGGCCTGGGTTATCGCGTGCGGGCCATGCTGGCGCGGCACGTCCTAAAACATTGCGGCAAGAACGTAAAATTTTTCCACGGCATCGAGCTCACATTCGGCTACAACCTCACCATTGAAGACAATTGCACCATCCACAAATACGTTCTGCTCGACGACCGCGGCGAACTGATCATCCACGCGGGCAGTTCGATCTCCGACTACGCGAACGTTTATACGCACTCCCATGATTTAAACGATGGGATGATCATCGCCAATCACAAAACGGAAATCGGGCCGAAAGCACGGGTCACGTATCATGCGACTGTTTTAAGCGGCGTGACCGTCGGCGAGCATGGCATGGTCGGATCCATGGGCGTGGCTTCGAAGAATGTGGAGCCGTACCACATTGTAGCGGGCATTCCGGCGAAGACGATTAAGGTGAAAACCATCGCGCCTGGGGAAGGAAAGCCGGACAGCACATCCATCAAAAAATAGCCGGTCTTGTTTATAACTGCACTTCCGATCCTCTCATTTATTCGCCAAAAACGCCCTTCAATGGGACAATATCTTGCATATGCAAAAACTTTTCATCGCGATCCCCCTGCTGGCGTTTGGGATGCTCGCGGGAGCCAATGGTTCCCAGGCGCAGACATCTTCGACTCCGGCCACGCCGGCAAAAAGCCAATCCACGAAACCTAAAACCGCGACCGCAGCCACGCACCATAAGGCGACCGCGGCGAAAAGTCACGCCTTGACGCTGACTACGCAAAAACAAAAATTCAGTTACGCTCTCGGAATGAACATCGGTACGGGCATGCACGAGCAATCCGTGGAAGTGGATCCCGATATCGTGGCCCGCGGAATGAAGGACGCCATCTCGGGCGCCAATCCCCTGCTCACGGAAGAAGAAGCCCGCCAAGTCATGACAGAAGTGCGAACGCAAGTTCAGAAAGCGCAGCAAGCCAAGATGCAGCAAGAAGCCGAGACCAACAAAAAAGCAGGCGAAGCATTTCTCGCCGCCAACAAAAGCAAACCAGGAGTCGTCGCACTGCCCAGCGGCCTGCAATACAAAATCATTACGCCGGGCACTGGACCCAAGCCTACGGCTAGCGACACGGTCGTCTGCAATTATCGCGGCACACTGGTTGATGGCAAAGAATTTGATAGCTCCTACAAGCGTGGACAACCGGCGACCTTTCCCGTAAGCGGCGTCATTAAGGGTTGGACGGAAGCCTTGCAGCTTATGCCCGTGGGTTCAAAATGGCAGCTCTTTATTCCCTCGAACCTCGCGTATGGCGAGCGGTCTCCCTCTCCGGATCTCGGGCCTGATTCAACGCTCATCTTTGAAGTGGAACTACTTTCCATCCAGAGCAAGGACGCGGGAAATAAGACCCCAAAGCCGTAACGACGAAAAATGTCAGTAAATTAACGGACGCGGGCACTGCCCGCGTCCGTAGTAGTAAGCGGCGAACTTAAACATCCGTTCATTGTTATGACTACAAAATTCGGCCATATTTTTTTCTCACTCGCTCTCATATTTTTTGGGCTCCAGCATTTTCTCTACGTCTTTGCCGTCCACGGCCCTGTAGCGGGACCTCCCTGGATTCTTACGCGCCCGCTGTGGGCAGCGGTCATGGGCGCATTCTTGCTTCTTGTTGGCGTGTTGCTGGCGACGAAGCGAATGGCGCAATTTGCAGCTTCCCTATTGGCAGCCGTGCTCTTTTTGTACGTGGTATTTCTTTACGTTCCGGGACTGGTCCGGCACCTGCACGATCCTGGCCGGTGGACGAGCGCATCTGAACTTACATGCCTGTGCGGTGCCGCACTGGTGCTGGCGGGCCTCGGCACCCTTGGCCGCGTCTTCTATGCGGTCCCGTTGATCGTTTTTGGCATTCAACATTTTCTTTACGCCCAGTTCATCTCCACGCTTGTTCCTGCGTGGATTCCTTACCGCCTTTTTTGGGCCTATTTCGTGGGAACGGCGTTTATTGCCGCCGCGGTGAGCATTTCCACCAAAGGACAGGCGCGGCTGGCTGCCATTCTGCTGGGAGTAATGTTCCTGTCGTGGGTCATCATTCTTCATGCGCCGCGCGTCGCCGCACACCTGAGGAATGGAAATGAATGGACGAGCGCCTTCATTGCGCTGGCCATGTGCGGAGGAGCCTGGATTGTGGAGGGGGCTAGCTCAAAGTAGCTGATTGAATGTCGCTGATTGCTTCAGGCGCTCGCCGTGGATGTGTGAACTCCTACTCCCAAGAAACGGACTACTTCTTCTCCGCGACCTGCAACCGCGTTTCCGCGCGTTGCAGCGCGGCTTCCGCGTGGCCGTAGTCAAGATCAGGGCCGCCGACTTTGAGTAATTGTTCCGCGCGGGTTTTGGCTTCCTGTGCGCGCTTCACATCAATTTCGGCTGGCTTCTCCGCGCTCTCGGCAAGGATGGTAACTTTGTCCGGCAACACTTCGGCAAATCCCCATGCCACGGCAAGGCTTTGCGCGCCGCTTGCGTTCTTATACACAATCTCGCCAATCGCCAACTCCGTGATCAATGGCGCGTGGCCGGGCAGCACGCCCAAGTATCCGCCTTTGCCGGGAATTTGGATTTCCAGCGCAACGTCCTTCACCACCATTTTTTCCGGTGTGACGATTTCGAGTTGCAGAGTGTCTGGCATGGTGATTGTTAATCGCTAACTTTGTTTTCAAGTCGTTGGTCGTTGGCTATTGGTCGTTGGCAATGCTCATAATTCCCAGCCAAAGGCCTACGACCAAAGACCAACAACGCTTTTTACGCTGCGGCCTTCATCTTTTCCGCCGCTTCCAGCACTTCGTCAATGGTGCCCTTCATATAAAAAGCCTGCTCGGGAATCGCGTCGTGCTTGCCTTCCACGATTTCCTTAAAGCCTTTCACTGTGTCCGCAATTTTCACGTAGCGGCCGGGAGCGCCGGTGAACTGCTCGGCCACAAAGAACGGCTGTGACAGGAAGCGCTGGATTTTACGGGCGCGGGCCACGGTCAGCTTCTGGTCTTCGCTGAGTTCGTCAATTCCCAGAATCGCGATGATGTCCTGCAGGTCTTTGTAAGTCTGCAATGTTTTCTTGACCTGTTGGGTGACGTCGTAATGTTCCTGGCCAACAATACGCGGATCAAGAATGCGCGAAGTGGAGGCCAGTGGATCCACCGCCGGATAAATTCCAATCTCGGTCAGCGCACGTGAAAGCACTGTGGTTGCATCGAGGTGAGCAAACGTTGTTGCCGGGGCCGGATCGGTCAAATCATCAGCAGGAACGTAGATCGCCTGCACTGAGGTGACCGAGCCTTTCTTGGTAGAAGTAATACGCTCCTGGAGTTCGCCCATTTCCGTGGCCAGGTTAGGCTGGTAACCCACGGCGCTGGGCATGCGCCCCAGCAATGCGGAAACTTCCGAGCCGGCCTGGGTGAAGCGGAAAATATTGTCAATGAACAGCAGCGTGTCGGCGCCTTCAACGTCACGGAAATATTCCGCGACGGTCAGTCCGGTCAAAGCCACGCGCAGACGCGCACCGGGAGGCTCCGTCATCTGGCCGTAGATTAACGCCGCTTTGGATTTATCCGAGTCGCCGGGTTTGATGACGCCGGACTCAGACATTTCCAGCCACAAATCGTTGCCTTCACGGGTGCGCTCGCCCACGCCCGCGAACACGGAAAACCCGCCGTGCTGCTTAGCGACGTTGTTGATGAGCTCCATGATGACGACGGTCTTGCCTACGCCCGCTCCACCGAATAGTCCGATTTTTCCGCCCTTCAAAAATGGCTGAATGAGGTCCACGACTTTTACGCCGGTTTCAAACATCTCGGCGCTGGTCGCCTGCTCATCGAATGCCGGGGCCTGGCGGTGAATGGGATTCCGTTCTTTCGTTTGGATGGGACCAAGATTGTCCACCGGCTCGCCGATCACATTCATGACGCGGCCTAATGTTGCATGTCCCACAGGGACAGAGATGGGTGCGCCCAGGTCAATCGCTTTCATCCCGCGCACCATGCCGTCGGTGGCTTCCATGGCGACGCAACGCACGCGGCCTTCGCCAAGATGCTGCTGCACTTCAACGATCACGCTGATCGGGTGCGGCACCTGGAAACCGTCGCTTACTATACGCAGCGCCTGGTAGATGGGAGGCATATTGGCTTCGGTGAATTGCACGTCCACCGCGGGGCCGGTAATTTGTATGACTTGTCCGATGTTCTCTGGCATAGGTTCCTTATGGTCCTTGCTCTACGTTGAGCTTTATTCCGTCGCAGCGGCTCCGCTTACAATTTCAATAATTTCTCTGGTGATTTTTGCCTGTCGCGCCCGGTTCATAATGAGCGTCAGGGAGTCAATCATGTCTGTCGCATTGTTTGTTGCAGCTTCCATGGCCGTCATGCGGGCCGCATGCTCGGCGGCAACGGATTCCTGCAACGCGTAAAAAATCTGCACGCCAATATATTTCGGAAGCAGCGAGCGGAAGAGTTCTTCCGGGGGCTGCTCGTAAATGTAATCCACGGGCGCGGTGGCGAATTTCGCGGCGGCTTCATCTACCTCATGCGTATCCGCGGGGCGCAGGCCCACGCCGCTTCCCTTCGCGGCCTCGATCGCATGCTTCTTCGCCTCGAGGTCCATTTCTTCGGCCTGGGTCACAGTAGTTTCGCCGACTTTTTCAATGGGAAGAATCTGCTCGACAACCAAGCGCTGTGCGATCACCGATTTAAATTCGTTGAAAACAAGATAAACGGAATCAATCTCGGCGCGGCTGTAGCGCTCAATCACGCGTTCGGCGATTTCCGCGGCCAAAGAATATTCAACTTTATTCAACACACCGACTTTTTCGGCAACCATTGTGGTGCGCGCGGATTCCCTGGAGTCGGCTTTTCGCGGGTCGGCCATCGGATAACGGCGGCGCAGAAAGTCGCGGCCTTTGCGTCCCACGGCTTCAATCTCGATGTTCTTTCCGTGCTTCAATTCCAGAAATTTCGCCGCTGCCTTCAGAATATTGGTATTGAACGCGCCTGCCAGCCCTTTATCGCCAGTGACGACAAGAATGAGGACATTTTCTTCGGGACGCTGCACCAGCAAAGGATGCCGCGGCTCGCCAGTTTCCGGATCGTAGATATCGGTGCGAGCAACCAGCGACTTCAGCACATTCGTCAACATCTGGGCATAAGGACGCGCCGCGAGGGCGCGCTCCTGAGCGCGGCGCAGTTTGGCCGCCGAAACCATCTTCATGGCTTTCGTAATCTGCCGCGTGTTGGTCACGCTGCGAATGCGCCGCCGAATGTCGAGAATGTTTGCCATAAGCCGTCTTTGGTCGTTGGTCGTTGGTCTTTGGTCGTTACTTCGCCGCTACCGCTTGCCGCTCGGCTACAAAAGTTTCCTTGCACTCTTTGATCACGCGTGTCATGTCTGCTTTCAGCGCGTCATCGAGGACTTTCTTGTCCATGATCGATTTCAGCAAGCCGGGATTCGTAGAATCCACATAGCGATACAACTCGGCCTCAAAATCACGCACTTGATCAATCGCAAGATCGTCAAGAAAGCCGCTGGTGCCCGCGAAGATGATCAAAATCTGCTTCGAGAACGGCAGCGGCGAGTACTGCTTCTGCTTCAATACTTCCACCAGCCGTTGACCACGGTTCAGCTGGTTCTGCGTGGCCTTATCGAGATCACTGCCGAATTGCGCAAACGCCGCCAGTTCGCGGTACTGCGCAAGGTCAAGCTTGAGGCTACCGGCAACCTGGCGCATGGCTTTGATCTGCGCGCTGCCACCGACGCGGCTTACGGAGAGTCCCACGTTCACCGCCGGACGCACGCCCTGGTTGAATAAATCAGTTTCCAGATAAATCTGGCCGTCAGTAATCGAAATGACGTTCGTCGGAATGTACGCCGAAACGTCCCCAGCCTGCGTTTCAATAATCGGCAGAGCGGTCAATGAACCTCCGCCTTTGGCCTGGCTGACTTTCGACGCACGCTCCAGAAGGCGCGAGTGGAGATAGAAAACGTCTCCGGGATAAGCTTCGCGGCCGGGCGGACGGCGCAGCAGCAAAGAAATCTCGCGATATGAAGCGGCATGTTTGGAAAGATCGTCGTAGATCACCAGCGCGTGGCGGCCATTGTCACGGAAATATTCTCCCATGGCGCAAGCCGCATAAGGGGCGATGTAAAGCATGGGAGCTGGTTCGGATGCAGTAGCGGCGACGACAATCGTGTAATCCATCGCACCGTAATCGCTCAGGGTCTTGACCACCTGCGCGACGGAGGAACGCTTCTGGCCAATCGCGCAATAAATACAAATGAGGTCGTTGCCTTTGTTGTTGATGATGGTGTCAATGGCAACGGCAGTCTTCCCTGTCTGGCGATCGCCGATGATCAACTCGCGCTGGCCGCGGCCGATGGGGATCATGCTGTCAATGGCCTTAAGGCCCGTCGCCATCGGCTCACGCACTGGCTGGCGATCAATCACGCCCGGCGCAAGGCGTTCGAGTTCGATGAACTGGTTGGTGCTGATGGGACCTTTGTCGTCAATCGGCTGGCCAAGTGAATTCACCACGCGGCCAATCAAAGCGTCGCCCACGGGCACACTCATAATGCGGCCGGTGCGCTTCACCTCGTCGCCTTCTTTGAGTTCCGTGTAATCTCCCAGAACGACCACGCCCACCTGGTCTTCTTCCAGGTTCATGGCGATGCCGCCAATGTTGTGCGGGAAGGCCAGCAACTCGCCGGCCATGACCTTGTCGAGACCATGTACGCGGGCAATACCGTCGCCCAGGGTGATGACCGTGCCAACTTCATCCACGGAAATTTTGGATTCGTAGTTTTCGATCTGCTGCCGGATCAGCTCTGTGATTTCGTCTGCTCTGATTTGCGCCATAGTTTCTGCTCTTTAGTCTTTGGTGCTGCTGAATTTCGGAATGCTTACTAGCACTTGGCAATTAGCACTTAGCCAATTAAGGGTCTTGCTGATTTTTAAAAAACCCGGCGACAAAATGCGCAGTGCTGAATACTGAATGCTAATTGCTAATTGCTTCCCGCCAACTGCTCTCTCAATCGTTCCAGCCGGCCCTTCACCGAGCCGTCGTAAATGGTGCTGCCGAGCTTGACCACCGCGCCGCCGCGCAGGGATTCATCCCGCGAATATCGGGGACGCACTTTTTTGCCGCTCAATTTTTCCACTTGCGCTTCCAGTGCGCGGCGCTCTGTCTCGCCTAACTCGCGGGCGGTGATCACTTCAGCCTCTGCGAAACCCAGCCGGCGATCCATTTCCTGCTCGAATTCTTTCACGATAGCGCCGAGGAATGCCATGCGCCTGTGGTCCATAAGCACGGCTATAAAATTACGCACCTCGCGCGAAATTCCCTCGCGTGCAACGATGGCGTCGAGCAATCCACGTTTCTGCCTCGGCGGGATGGAAGGCGCTTGCCATACCTCGCGGAGCGGCTTGCTGCTTGCCACTAACTGCGCCAAAGAATACAGCTCGCGCGCTGCCCGGCCTGCATCAAGCTGGCGGTCGAATACTACATCCACAAACGCCCGCGCATAGGTGTTGGTGACCGAAGCCATACGCTATTGTTTACTCCTGGAGCCGTTGGAAAGCTGGTCGGAAAAACCGCGCACCAACTGCTGATCTGTCGCCGGGTCTACGTGAATTTGCTTTTCCGCCAGAGAGACCGCGAGGTCGGCGGCATATTTGGTCAGTTCACGGCGCGCATTCTTCGCCGCCGAAGCAATTTCCTGCTCCGCCGATTCCACGACCCTGCGAACATCCTCGGCGGTCGCGGCTTTCATGCGCTCTTCCTCGAGCACAGCTTCCTTTTCGGCGGAAGCCGTAATTTTTCCGATTTCAGAATCGAGGTGCGTCAATCTCGCTTCGATGTCACCCAGCCGCCGTCGTGCATCTTCACTGGCCTTGCGGGCCTCAGCCATTGCCTGCTGGATGGAGGCTGTCCGGTTGCGAAACATCTTGGGCAGACCATTGAATATCTTGGGCAATCCTTTGACGGAAAACCAAACAATCGCACCAACCAACACTCCAAAATTGAACAGCACACCGAGCCACGAAGCCTGGCGCACGTTCATGCCGGTGATTTTGGCCAGCCTACGCACGGAGGAAGATTCCTTGAACTCGGATGTTTCATCCTTCTCCACCTGCTGAGTACTTTCATTGCTGTTGGCGGATTCTCCTGCCGCCACGCGCGACATTTCCACGAGCTGGCGATTGGCCCCTCCCTGGTTCGAGCGGGCTCGATTCGGCGTGGACTGCTTTGGGCTTTCCTCGTTCGCCTGCTTGGAGTTCGCGACCGTGCTCGATGGTCGCGGTTGTCCCGCCGGAGTCTGCTGCGCTGATTGCAATGCCTTGGCCGGTTGAGGGGCAACGGCGAAGCTCAAGAAGAGCAAGCACGAAAAAACTCGCGCACCTGCTCCAAAGCGCGGATGATTCATTGGCCATTTACATTTAAAAGGCATTCGCATCATTGGCCAGCCCCGGCTGCCACAGGCTTCAACACGGTACGAATGATCTCCGTTGCCAGACGTCCACTGTCCGCCTGCAGATTTGTTTGCGCCGACTGCTTATCGCTTTCTATGGCCTGACGGGCCTGCTCGATCTGCGCGTGGGCTTTGCCCTTGGCTTGTGCCACGGCATCGGCACGCAGTTGCGCGACTCGCTGGCGGCGGGCTTCCTGCGCCTTAAATACCGCCGACCTTGCCTCACGAAGCCGTTGCTCATACTCAGAGGTGCGCGCCGCAGCGGCGGCGACATCCGCGCGTGCCTTTTCGATGGCCCCATCTGTTTTATCGTGCCGCTCTTTCAAAACGCGCATTAGCGGCCGATGCACGAGAGCAACATAGGCACCCCAAAGCAAAAGCATATAGACGATCGTGGGCACCGATCCGAGCAGTAATTCGCCTATTTGTCTGACTGTCTCATCCATATGTTGTTGTGCTGAAAAGGTTCCGAGCGTAGAGGGCTAGAATACTCTTAAAGTTAACATTCTTATGCGGATAGTGTCAACGAATCGGGAGTGCATTTGGAGTCAATTCAAGGACAGGATTGCCTTAGAAGCATTCCTAAGGGATTATCTGGATATCGCAGTACATGACCGAAAAACACATAAAGAAGTGTTGACTTCTGTTTCGATGGGACTAGCATAAAAGTATCACCTCCGATCCTATCCAGGATCGAATGGGCCGCTAGCCAAGGAATGTCACCGCTTCTTGGTTGTCGGCCCATTTAATTTTTTCTTACGAAGAGTTTTTTTGGAAGGCGGTGGCACTTCGCGCAGAAATTCCGCTTCGGCGAATTCTTTGATTCTTAGCAATTCACTTGTCCAAAGTTCCTGATATGGCCCTACCCAGCGTTCATAAATCTGCCGGATGGGGACAACGTTCAGCGAATTCACCCGTTGCCGTCCGTCTTCTCGTGTGTTCACGAGTCCGGCATGGCGCAACACTTCGACATGCTTCATCACGCCAAAGCGGCTGATGTGAGGAAACACCTCTACGATTTCGGTAGTTGTGCGCGATTGCTGCCGCAAAAAATCCAGGATCGCGCGACGCGTCGGATCAGAGAGCGCTTTCCATACCGGATCGAGTTTGTCTTCGATGTTCCCCACCGCTGCTGCGCGCCTGGTCACTTCGACTCGGAGTCTCCTTTAATACCGTTCAGAATGTGGCCCCAGCCCTGGGTTACTCCCTTGCGGTGCTCAGGATCGATCATACCGATGGCACGATGCCGCAAGGTAATTTTGCAGGAATCTCCTCCAATCGGCGTGATCTTAAGTTCGAGATGATTAATGGCAGGATAAGACATAAACATGGGTCCGCTGATTTCCAGCAACTCGGATGGTTTGATTGTCTGCACAAATCCCCAGAGATGTTCGATTCCATTGCCGCGATCACGATACCAGCGTCCGCCGGCTTTCGATTCAAGCCGCATATCCATGGATTGGCCATCCGGACGCGTATTGCCTTTGCTCAGGCGATGCAGCATTGCCTGAAACGCTTTCTCCGGCTTGGCTTTGATTTCTACTGACTGGTTGATGTCGAGTGTCATTTCGTCGAACGTCATTGCGCATTCTCCTTCGGTGATTAATATGCTTTCATTATTACGTGAGTAAATAGTAACGTGAGTTAAATATCACGTCAAGCGAGAATTTCCAATTCTTAGCAGCTCTGAAAACTGCGCGGCTTATCTTTTCAAATTTTGCCGTGAGCTCGAGAAATCGGTGAATGTTACTCGACATCTTTGACGCTTGCGCTTACAGTATCTGCCATGGATCGCCGCGACTTTGCCAAACTCTCTGCCCTGGCCATGGCCTGGGGCTCGCTCCCAACCTTTGCACAGACCGTTGCCTCCTCGGGAAAGCCGCTGGGATACGCGGCCATTGGTTTGGGAAGAATTTGCGACATCTTCATGCGGGCCTGCGCGGATTTGTCCGCGGGCGCGAGGCTTACTGGTCTTGTGACTGGGCATCCGGACACTAAGGGAGCGCAGTACGCGGAGAAGTATGGCGTTCCCAAGTCCTCGATTTACACCTACGAAACCTTCGACCGCATCCGCGACAACAAGGATGTGGACTTTGTTTATATTGGCCTACCCAACAGCATGCATTGCGAATACACGGTGCGCGCGGCGGAAGCGGGCAAGCATGTGCTGTGCGAAAAGCCCATGGCAATTTCCAGCGCCGAGTGCCGCAAGATGATTGACGCATGCCGTCAAGCCAAAGTGAAACTGATGATCGCTTACCGCATCCAGTATGACCCGATGTGGAACCGCGTTTTTCAATCAATCAAGGCCGGCGACATTGGACAGTTGGAATCCTTCCAGGGAGGTTTTTACGGCCAGATGAAAGAAGATTGGCGGCTCAACCGGAAGCTGGCCGGCGGCGGTTCACTGATGGACCTCGGCATTTACCCTCTGAACACTATCCGGCACATCGTTGGCGAAGAACCCACTGACTTTACGGCGGTCGTCGCAACGCGCGACAAGAGCGGACGCTTCGCTGAAGTGGAACAATCCATTGAGTGGACGATGAAATTTCCCTCCGGCATCATAGCTTCCTGCGGAAGTTCATATGGCGCGCGAGGGCCGAGTTTCGTGAACATCAACGGCGAAACGGGGAATTTTATTGTGGACCCGGCATTCAATTACGGCAGCGTGCATTACAGCGGATACGTGAAGAGCCAGCACGTGGATGAAGAAAATAAAGGCGCTACCACTCCCTCCCAGTTCACGCTGGAAGCAAAGCATTTCGTGGATTGCATCCGCAACAATAAAGAACCGCTCTCCGACGGCGAAGAGGGCCTGAAGGACCTGGTTGCCATCGAGGCGATTTATAAGGCGGCGGGCACGCCCATCGCGTAGCGGGTTGAGCACCGCCTATTTACTTTTGTAGCTGAACGTTACGATTGTCTGTTCGGTTGGTTGCACAAACGTACCCATTCTCGCAACCCGAAATGCAATTTTCCGTTGAATTGCGTGTGCTCCGGTTTTAGTCTGGCAATTCAGCATGCGTGGGTTTATTTGCACAGTTGCCGTTCTGTTTTTTGCCTCGGGGATGCAGGCTGGAAGTCGAACCTTGCTGCTCGCGGACATAACTTCCCAAGTAATCCAAAACACCAGAGCGGATGCTGACAATCTTTCGCGAATGCGCGACGTCCCCATGGTCCGGCATTTTGCCAGGAGCGGCTATCTGGTTCGAGTATCGGCAAGCACGCGCTCCTACTATCTCCACGACATTCCTTCGCAGTTCCACTATTGCCGGCCATGGACAAAGCTCTTTCTTGACCGGCTGTCCCGCGAATTCCGCGCCAAATTCAAGCAACGTCTGCGGGTAACGAGCCTGATCCGGACCGTGGCGCGGCAGAAGAAGCTGGCCCGCTCGAATGGCAATGCCGCGGACGCCTTCGGCGCGCTGCGATCCTCGCACCTTACGGGCGCCACGCTCGACATTTCCAAACACGGCATGTCTCCCGAAGCCCGGAGCTGGATGAGAGATGTCCTCTACTCCCTCAGAAAGCAAGGCTATCTGTATGCGATTGAGGAATTCCAAGAGCCCACATTTCATGTGATGGTCTACAGCAACTATCCTGTGTATGTGAAGCAAATCACGCGGCAAGCGGACGATGCCGAAGTAGCATCCCGCTAGAATTTACGCCGGACATGGCTCAAATCTTCGCCTGAGACGAGAAATCTTGCGAAAGGATGACCCATCCTTTATCAGAACTACTTCCCTTCCCCTGCATCTTTCGCAGCCATTAGCGATATCGCCGACCAATCCAGCTTTTCGCCGCCGTTGGCCAGCAGAGTGAGAAAGCGGTTGTAGATCAAGCTGGCGATCGGCAGGGGAACTTGCAAGTCCTGCGCTGCCGCGAGCGCCAGCCGATTGTCCTTGAATCCTAGCGGAGCGGCGAATCCGGCGGGCTCGAATTTTTTGTCAACGATGATTGTTCCGTAGGTTTTGTAAATCGGAGCAGCGAAGAGCGTGGACGTGAGGAAGTCGAGATATTGATGTTGATCAATCCCTGCCTTTCCGACCAGCGCCATCGCCTCGGCAAGTGATTCAATCACGCAGGAGATCAGAAAATTGCCACTGACCTTCACCAGGTTCGCATCAGCGGGCTTGGTGCCGAAGCGGAAAGTTTTTTGTCCGATGGCCTCGAAGAGGGGCGTGCAGGCGGTCACGTCGTCGTCCGCTCCGGAGGCCGTGACGATCAGCTTGGCTGCGGCGGCGGCCTCAGGGCGTCCAAAGACGGGAGCGGAAACAAAACGCTGTCCGCGTTCGGCATGGGCCGCGGTGAGCTTTTGCGAAAGAGCCACGCTGATGGTGCTTAGAGAAATATGAATCGCGCCCTTGCCCAGGCTGCCGATGATCCCGGCGTCTCCCTTCGCACCCACGCTTGCGTCGCCAAACACAACGCTTTCCAGTGCGTGATCGTCTGCGAGCATGGTCATCACCGCTTCGCCGTGGCAGGCATCGGCCACTTGCGCAGCAAAGTGCGCGCCTTGCTTTACCAGCGGATCCGCTTTGCTGGCTGTGCGGTTGTACACCGTGACTTCGTGTCCGGCCTTCAACAGATTGGCCGCTATGCCTAATCCCATATTTCCCAGACCGATGAATCCGACTTTCATGTGCGCTCCTTATATCACCTGAATAGATTTTAGACGCATTCAGCGGTGCGGCAATAAGTTCGCGATATGAAAGCGGATCAAAATGGCATGGACGGGCAGGTGCGCTTCGCTATTTAGCCTTTCGCTTGCGTTTCGCGACCTTGGCGCCCTGCTTTCCTAAGGCCGTTCGCGTGGATTTTGAGAGATGAGAGATGGTCCGCTTCTTCTTCGCAGCGGTCGCGGCCTTCTTGATGTTTTTTTTCGCGGCCGCTTTTTGTTTTGCGCTTGCCATAATTTTCGTCTCCTTTAATGGATCATGATTAACCGATCATGATTCATAGATGTGCCCCAGTCCCTACGGTTGGCTGCACCGCTTACCACAAGGTTCGGGAGCACATACAGGATTGGCTCGATTGAAGTACGTTCGCCTGCATGACTATCCTGCAAGAGGAGGAACGTATGCCGGAAAAAGAGACTTTAGATCGCGCTCATGAAGATGCACGGGAGGGCAAGTCGCCGAGCACGCAGGCCGGAGAGTTTGTACGGGAGGAAATGGACCACATCCGCGAAGGGAAACATGGAGCGGCCTCGACTAAGCAAGCTATTGCTATCGGATTGTCTAAGGCTCGGCGAGCGGGCGTAAAACTCGCACCGCCCATGAAAGGAAAAACGTCGGTAAGAGTGCGCAAACAAGCCGCGCGCGATACCCGCAAAGGCCAATTCAGTTCACGCGGAAAAACGTCTGGCACTCGTTCTCGCGCCACGAGCGGGGCGCTCAAGCGCGAACCGCGTAGTGCGGCCTCACATAAATCTTTGTCTCGCCAAGCGAAGAGCACCGCGCGCAGCCGCGGCCCAGCGGCTCGACATCGCTCGGCCATGAAAGCGGCCAGAACAAGGCGTCGCCGCGCGAAAGGTTAGGTTGCCGCCATGCGGAAATCACCGCATGGATCCACTTGTAACCGGGGATCTAGCGAACGCCCAAAAGTACAGTAAATATTCCAACCATCGTAACGTTCCCATTTACAAGAGGGCGTCTATCCTCATAAGGAGGTCGGTCGTCAGGCCTCCATATGAGGACAATCTCGATCTCGGCGCTGTCAAAGGCGATTTTAGCGGCCTTTATTCTTGTGCTGTTTTCCTTTCTCACATGTCCGGGACAAACAACACAAGATGAACCTTTGGGCGACGTTGCGCGTGAAAATCGCACTGCGGATGAAAATCAGAAGACGGCGCCAGCAAAAAAGGTTTACCGCAATTCCTCGATTTCCTCGCCTGCCGAAACCGGCACGGACAGCGCACAACCCGAAACTTCTGCGACGTCTGCGAATGCTCCCACGCCACAGTCCGACGCCGCAACCGTTTCGGGCGAAGCAGAAAAACCTCCCAGCAACACAACTTCCGTCGTCGACCGGTCCAAAAAGCGCCATGATCGTAGCGACTTCTTCATCGTTCCCGCATTCACGGAAATAAGGGTGGAGGTCGAGCCGCGTGAAGGGGCTGCGCCCAGTTCGGCGGTTGAAGTGGGTAAGGTGGTTCTCCCGGTACGAGTTGGTTTTTCTGATGCGATTCCAGTCTTCTCGAAGGTAAAGTTTGGATACGCAGGCACGGGAGATACCGGCACGTTCTACGAGTTGACCTCAGTCAAGGTGGGAAAGATTACCTACAAAGTTCACACCGATGCGGTACCGTACTCCCCCGAAATGAGATTCACCCTCAGCAAGCCATTGTGGATTAAACGCTGATGCCACCCAGCGTCACGTGCTGAACATGCTGCTCGTTAAGGTCGGTTCTCACCGTGGAGATATCGTTTGACATAGGCGGCGTTTCACAAAGACGCAGCCGAGCAAACGCGTGGTGAAAATTCTCGGGAACCTAGGCAGAGACGCAGTTTTGTTCCTCGGCAAAATTCAGCCGCGCAGCGGCGGCATAGGATAGCCCCGGACGTAAGTCCGGGGTAGGAGTTCAGAATTGTGCGAGTCCCGCAGGGACGGCATGCACTAAACCCGGCAATTGTTATGATCATCAACTCCCGCCTCACGAAGTTTCGGACGGTGCACGAATGATGAATGTACGATTAGTTTTTCGTTCCCTGGGCAGCCGCTAACGCTGCAGGTTCTACCGGATCGGCTTCGCGGCAGCCAAAGAGCTGGCGGCACTTAATCATTTCCGCAATTTCCGCGGGAACCATTGCTTCCCATGAAACATCGTTCTCTTTTATGCGCTTCAATACATCGCGGGAGAAGATGTGCAGCACGCTTTCATCGTAATTATCCAGCTGCTTGATTCGTCCACGCGATACCAGATGAAGAAAGAGGTGTTGTAAGCCAGCGGGCATTTCCACATTCTCGACTGTCTTGATCTGCCCGGTGGCAGCGTCTTTCAGCGGATACACATAAATCCGCAAATCCTTGGTGAACAGACGCCCAAACGCTTCCAGAATTCCGCCCTCAAGTTCTTTGTAGTACCCCTCGGTGAACAATTCCATAAGGCTGGACATTCCCATGGTCACGGCAATTGGCTCTTCGGTATAGCGATTCAGATAAGCCGCCAGGCGGTAGTATTCGAAATAATCGGAAATCAGCACGGTTTTACCGACAGCGCCCAGCGCATCCGCGCGCGCCAAAAAATCTCCCAGATCAATTTCGCCGGCTGAGAGCAGATTACGCATGGTGATCTCCATAAGCTCGACCACCTCGTCGGTCTTCACTTCCGGCTCGCCGGCAAATCGCTCGTGAGCGCAGCGGACCATGTCCATGTTGACCTTGGTTACGGGACGAAAGCTTCCGCGCTCCACAAGAATGGGACGCTTGCGCAACAACTCCGAAGGTTGAAGCACTTCGCCATTCGGACCGAACATGGCCGCGCCGCTCAAGCCAAGCTGCACCAGCCGAAGGCTCATCACCCGATTGTCAACGTGGCGGAACTCGATGCCGGAAAATTCGACCATATCAATTTCCAGCCGCTTGGTGGTCAGGTTGTCGAGCAGCGACTCAAGCATCTGTTCCGGCTTGTGATGGAGAAAGAATGCGGCGTACAGAAGGTTGACGCCGACAATCCCCAGCGCCTCCTGCTGCGCGCTATTTTCTTTGTCGCGCATGCGCACGTGGATCAGAATCTGGCTGTCTTCGTCACGAGGATGTGCCTGGAACTTGATCCCCATCCAGCCATGGCATTCATTCGTGCTTTGAAAATTGCGGGCGGCAACGGTATCGGCGAAGGCGAAGAAGGCCGTTTTATCTCCGCGGGCGGCGCGCAACCGTTCCAGGTTCAGGTGATGCTCATGGTCAAGCATGCTCTGCAACCGCTCACGCGAAACGTAACGCTTGCAGCGTCCGTAGATGGCATCGCTGACGGCCATGTCATAAGCAGAAATGGATTTGGAAATTGTGCCCGCCGCCGCGCCCACTTTGAAGAACCAGCGAGCGACCTCCTGCCCCGCGCCAATTTCGGCAAAGGTGCCGTAGCGCAACGGATCAAGGTTGATCTTGAGCGCCTTCTGGTTCGTGGTCAGCTTGGGACGTTCGTCGTCGAATGAGTTTTCGGATCGGGTCATGATGGAGTCGTGAGAATCAATGTACTAAGGCACGCTTTGCCGTTCGGGTTAAAAGATTGTTAATTCGGCATATTGGGCGGAAAACTTTAGTGGGTGCAATTAAAGTATGTGCGGTCGTATTTTGAAGATCAGTTTGAGATTCTTTGCAATTCAATCTTTTCTGCTTGAGCTCGAAGTTCAATCAATTCTGGCCTGTTTAGCGTTTCAACAATTTTGTATGCGGGCACAACTATCGCAATCCCATAATTGACCCCGTGTTTGCGATCATGAGTAAAAAAAGCTTTATTCATTTCTGATTCTTTGACGTCCCAATGTCCATGCATCAGTCCAAGAAGGGTGGCTCCATGTCCATAGGAAAAATTATGTTTTAAGCCCCACTGATTATCGGGAATAGCAGTGCAGATTGTTGGACGAACAAAAACGGGAGAACCACTTAGCCCTCCCAGCGAACGAGCTTCAATTAGGTAAACGTCAGCGTAGCCCAACTCGGTTTGAATTTGTTCTTTTGGCATCATGGCAATATTCCCGTGGCGAATGATAGGCATATTCCTTTGTAAACCGGGAGCTAGGGTAAAAAGTCCCGTTGAAAACACCTCATCCCCAATTCCTATGTCGAGAGACGTTAACTTCTCTTGTGTACCAATATTGCTTAAATGCACAACTTTGATTTCGGTACCTTGTTGGTAATTCACAGGAATGAGTGCCAAGTCGGCAGTCGGATCATTCGGATGTAGCCACCAATGGCTTCCAGTAACAGTATTTAGATTGGTGGTACCACCTTCCTTTTTGTTGACGAGGAAATATACAGTTCTCTCTGCTAGATCTGTAGCAACATGCTTTGCTGTTACAAAATAAAGAGTAATCATTCCTTCAAGCTTGGGAGACAACGCAGGGATAGCTACAAAAAATCCAGTCGCATATAAGTCTCCACAAACATTTCCTTGAGGGTCTGTGTGTGTGGCTTCTCCAACAAACCCGACACAATTTAGAATTTCCTCCGGAACTCGCATTCTTAACTCCTAATCACAAAATTCTTGACTTCGCCTTCCCTTCGCCTATAATTCTCGCATGGCCATCACCAAGCGGCAACGGCAAATCTACGACTTCATTTCGGAATTCTGGCAGAAGAACCAATACGCTCCTTCCTTCGACGAGATTCGTGTTGGGATGAAGTTGAATTCGCTGGCCACGGTGCATAAGCACATCACGAACCTTGAAAAGAAGGGCCTGCTGACGCGCGATTACAACCGCAGCCGGTCGATTGATCTGTTGCCTCCAAAGGGGAAGCTGAAGCAGTCCATGGCGGTGAATACGGCGATGGTGCTGCCGCTGCTGGGGCGGATTGCCGCCGGGCAGCCGATTGAGGCAGTGCAGAATCCGGAGACGATTTCACTCGCCGACTTCGTCCGCTCCAAAGAAGTGTTCGTGCTCGAAGTGCGCGGCGACTCCATGCAGGATGAAGCCATCCTTGACGGCGATTATGTTTTGGTTGAGAAAGCAAAAACCGCGCACAACGGAGACATCGTCGTCGCGCTCGTGGATGGCACCGATGCCACGCTGAAGCGCTTTTACCACGAAGGCGAAAAGATTCGCCTGCAACCCTCGAACGCAACCATGAAGCCAATCATGGTTCCGGCTGGAGCGGTGGACGTTCAGGGACGGGTGATTGGGGTGCTGAGAAAGTATTAAAGGCTCGCCGGGTTGACGCCCCAATACCGGTAAGAAAAAAATTGCAGCCTCGCTCAGTCACGCACATGGCCCGGACTTGCCTCACAAAGTAAGGTTTATTCTTCGAGCAAGTCCCCCCTTTTCGACTACCGCGAAAGATGAGCTACGCCAGTTTTAAAATTAACTCTTCGTTTTGAGAGTTACCGTTTGATGCAGAAGCGGACCACCCTCTGTACTCGGTAGCAGAATTCCTCATACCTAGATTCGCCGAACAAATTTTCCAAATCCCGTGGCGGACTATGTTCCGATATACTGTTTCGCATGGATATCGAGCGCGTTATCAATGAAATCGAGCAGCTCGAGGAGATGTTTGAAAGTCCCGACATTCGACCATTCAAGGAAGCCGACATTGCTGCTGCAAATCGAAGGCACGATGAAGCACTCGCATCAAGCCCTTGGTTCCGGTTATGGCAACATTATGGCATCTGTTGCCGCACTGAAGCCCCTAGAGTCGAACTTCCCGGATAACTTAAGGCTTCCCATTTAGAATTCTTCGTCGATAAAGCCGGCTCAGAATGACAAAGCTTAAAAAAGAAAACGCCCGGAAACTATTCCGGGCGTTTCGCGTCTCTAGAAGTTTTTTGACGACGTGCAAATGCTAAAGGCCAAGCGCTATATTGCTTTACCCAACGTGCTTATCGAGCGCGGCCTGGATCTTCTCCTTGGGGACGTAGCCGACGATCTGCTCTTTCACCTGGCCGCCCTTGAACACTAAGAGCGTCGGGATGCCACGCACGCCGTAGCGCATGGGAGTGGAGCTGTTGTGGTCCACATCCATTTTGCCGATTTTGACTTTGCCGTTGTATTCCTGGGCCAGTTCGTCAACAATCGGGGCAAGGGCACGGCACGGACCGCACCATGTCGCCCAAAAATCCACTAAAACGGGCTGCTCCGATTTCAAAACGTCCTGATCGAAGTTGGCGTCAGTCACCTCGATGATTCCATTACCTGCCATTCATTTCCTCCTGTGTCGCGATGAACCCGGGATGGGTGCGAATGAGATTGAAAGATAAATTACGCTACAAAGCCTTCAATAGTAGCAGTTTATTGGATGCAAAGGCGCGGGGAAAGTCGCAAGCAAGGCCCTGGCCGCTACTCGTAGGCATTCGTATTGCGGCGGGCGGCGGTTGTGAAGGCCTAACGGCTGACGCCATCCAAAATGACATCTATTTGACTACTGATTCTTGATGTAACGGGAAGGTACGATCGGGAGGGGATGTGCGCGAGCGTTTACAAGCAATAAAAAAAGCGTCCGGAACTTTTCAGTTCAGGACGCCTCGGCAGCCCTCCCCCAGAACTGCCAAACCACGAAATGGATACTACGGTGCACCCCAACTTATGTAAATGTCACTTAAGTAACACGCCTTATCTTTTATGGTAATCATGCGCGATTACCGAATTCCGCCGCAAATAAGCATCTACCTTTCAATAAGATACAAGAGGATTGGCGCCGTTCCATTTTTGCATCGCGCTTAAAATCCGTATTTCGCCACAACGCTTTTGTTGCTTGCTGATCACGGCAATTGCGGCGTGTTGACTGTAGAAGAATTAACCGTAATTCCCTTCCCGTCATATTGCACGGTTTTATCAGGCAGGTCTGTTGGCCCTACGCCGACTCCATGATTTTCTCCAACAAAAACGATCTGGAAGGTCCGGCTCTGGAGCATTCCGGGAAACTGGCCTTTGCGATCTCCTATGGTGAGCGTTTGTTTCGCGTCATCCCAATGCAGCCGGATGGTCGCGTAAGCGCCTTTCTCGTAGTTGTAGGTGTCGTTTTCGTCCTCGTACAAAGTGAAATCGCCATCTGCGCCTCGATAGACGCGGAGCTCGATTGGATCTTCCGGCTTTTGCGTGGACCATTCCATGGTGGGACCAAGCGGCAGAATCGAACCGGCGCGGACGTACAACGGCAAGCGATCCAGAGGCGCGATGGCCGAGATCATGCGACCTCCGCCCTGCGACGTTCCATTCCAGAAGTCGTACCACTTCGCATCTGGAAGGTAGAGCGTCCGGCTGGTCGCTGCAGGTTCTGTCACAGGATTTACAAGGAACGCCGGGCCGTACATGAACTGGTCGCCGATATTTTGCGCGCGAACGTCGGTGCGGAAGTCCATGACCAGCGGCCGCATTGGCGTGTATCCCGCGCTTGTCGTCATCCACGCCAGCGAATAAATGTAAGGCAACATGCGGTAGCGGAGATCGTCAAACTTCACGAGGATCTTCTGCGCGGCTGGCCCGTAGGACCACAGCTCGTTCTCGTCCGGCACACGGGTTCCGTGCACGCGCAGGATTGGATTGAAGGTGCCGTACTGGAACCAGCGAATGAACAGCTCACGGAACGCCGGATCGGTCGGGCTACCGAAAACAAAGCCGCCAATATCGGTCGTCCAGTACGGAATGCCAGAAAGCGCGAAGTTCAAACCCGCCGGAATCTGGCGGCGAAGACTGAAAAAATCGGAATTGATGTCGCCCGACCATGCCGTCACGGCATCTCTCTGCGATCCCGCGAAGGCCGAACGGGACAGAATGAACACACGCTTCTGGTCCGAAGCCGCGCGTTGTCCCTGATACACGCCCTGCGTGTCCAGCATCGGATAAATGTTTACATACCGGTTTCCACTTCCCGCCCAAAGTTTGTGATTAAGCAGGATGTTATCTTCCTGTCCCTCGGTCTCGGGCTCGGTGGTATCCATCCACCATGCGTCAGCGCCTATGCTGAATAGCCCTTTGTCCACCAGGTCCCAATAAAATTTGCGCGCCTGGGGATTGGTGGCGTCGTACACCGCCATGGCATCGGCATGGTAGGGCGGCTTGGCGTACTTAAATTTGTCCACGAACCAGCCCTGCTTGTCCATGTAGTCGTAATTCGTTGAACCCGGCTCGAAAAACGGCCAAATGGAAATCATGAGGTGGAAATTAAGATGGTGGAGCTCATCCACCATGGCTTTCGGATCGGGATAATTTTGATTGAAAACAAACTCGCCCTTGCGCTTCCACCAGAACCAGTCCTGCACAATGTCGTCCACAGGAATGTGCAGGTCGCGGTATTTTTGCGCGACACTCACAATTTCATCCTGGGATTTGTATCGGTTCTTGCACTGCCAAAAGCCGTAGGCCCACTTGCCAAACATCGGGGCCTGTCCGGTCAGTTCGCGATAATCGCCGACCACCTTGTCGAGGTCGGGGCCATAAAAGAAGTAGTAGTCAATAACGTCCGCGACCTCGGAACTGATGTACAGGTAATTGGCAAAACGGTTATTGAAGCGGCTGCGCGAGTCGTTGTTCCAATACAAACCGTATCCCTTGCTGGAGATCAGGAAAGGGACGGAAATATTCGTGTTGTCCTGGGAAATATCCACCGATTCGCCGCGGTAATTCCACACGCCCGACTGGTGCTGCCCCAGGCCGTACAGCGCTTCATGCGATCCATAAATGTTGACGAACGATTCCGCGCGGTACGTGTCTTCCCCGTTGACCTTTACCGGAGTGAGTTTGCGAGAGGCTTCCTGAACGATTTGCTGCCCGGCGCTATCCCGGTAGGTGATCGCTCCGTCTATCCGCGTGATCACAACTTTAAGTTGCGCCGTTGTAATGGTGACGTCGTCATCGGTGGATTGCAGCTCCCATGCGATCGCCGGCCAATCCTTCTTTAGGACTACATAATCCGGATGCTCGCTGAATGAATCAGTGGGCGAATAAAGCACGTGGACGATGGAATCCGCGCACACCTGCACTTTGAGAGTCCCGGACTGCATGGTGAAAACCACGCCATCAGCTTGCTTCTGGAACGACTTGACGGGGTTCCTTGGGGTCCATTGAGCCTGGGCGCCGGAAAAGGAGAACAGCACAACAAGGAAATTGGCTATGACTGCATAGAAGATGTTCCGCATAGTTGTAAAAGACCGTGCGAAACAAAGTAATCGTTTACGTTGTGCAATTCAATGGATTGTTTGAGCGTAGCGTTTATTTTCGGACGACGCGCATTTGCGCAAACTCCGCTACAGGGCAGCCAAAGCTTTTTTCACGCCGTCGGCGTCGCTGTAATTTGGATTGATTTCCAGAGCCTTCTCCAGCTCCTTTTTCGCCAGCGCAGCGCGCCGAGTTTTCTGGTAGGCCAGGCCCAGGTGATAGTGATATGTGGGATTTTCCGCAAGACCCGATTTTGTGTTCAGTTTGATTGCATCCTGAAATGAGTTCACCGCCATTGGATACAAGCCTTTTTTGTAGAGCACCCATCCCAGGGTGTCCGCCGCGTTGGGTGAGTTAGGCATGCCACGGCGCGCGCGTTGGGCAAGCGACAGCGCTATGTCCACATTGCCTCCGGTCTGCAACATCGCATAGGCAAGGTCATTCGACGCCAGCGGATTCTCCGGCTGCAGAGTCAAAGCCTTCTGATAATAATTTTTCGCGTTATTCCAATCGCCTTTCGACTCGTACAATTCTCCAAGCAGGATGCAGAAGTCCACATCGCTGGGAGCATTTCGCAAAGAACTTTTGTATGTGGCTATCGCTCCATCGGTATTGCCTTGCGCGGCTTGCACCTGTCCGAGCTTGATCAATGCGTTGGTGTTGTTCTTATCGAGTTCCACCGCCTTTCGGAATGCGTCCTCGGCAGATTTTAAGTCCCTTTTGGCGAGGAAAAACGCAGTGCCCAGCGCGTCGTAGAGCGCGCTGCTACTTGGAGCTTTGGCTATTTGCGCCTGGACCGCGGCGACGGCCTTGTCGTATTCGTGTTCAGCGGAATATGCGTTCACCATTCCTTCGACTGCATCCGTGGAGGACGGATCGCGCGCCAGAGCCTGCTCGTAGGACTTCCCTGCCTCCACGTATTTTTCCTGCGCCAATTGCAGATTGCCGGAGGCGAGATATCCGTCCGGACTATTGGGCGCAATCGCGATGGCCTCATTCACATCGTCGCTGGCTTGCGAAAAGCGTTTGCTTTTTATGTTGCCTTGCGCGCGCAGCAGGTAGCCCTCAGCCGATTTAGGCTCGACACTGATGATCTGCGTAGCCGTCTGCTGCAATGAGCCAAGATCACCCTGCTCCAACTCGGTTTGCGCGAGCGCCCGTTGCGCATCCAGCAGCGTTGGCTGTATCTGCACTGCCTGTCGCCATTCGCCTTCCGCGAGCTCCCGGTTTCCTTGCGCATGAAAAGCGCGCCCCAGGTGAAAGTGCGCCAGGGCATTTTCGGGATCATTCCTCACCAAGGTCTGCAAGCTCTGCACCGCCGCATCCGCCCTCCCCTCCCGGATTTGTATCTCTCCGCGCAAAGTGAGCGCGCCGGAATCATCAGGAGACGACTGCAGTACCTCATCCACCAGTTTTTCGGCCTCGGGCGCGCGGTCCTTCATTAAAAGCAACCGCGCATAATTTTCCTTTACCTGAATATCCTGAGGATGAGATCCGTTAAGGGATTGATACTCCGCCAGCGCCTTATCAATATCTCCATTTTCAAAATAAAAATCACCCAGCATGCGATATCCGGCGGGATCGTTTGCGAGCTTTTCTTTCGACTGCTTCAGGAAGTCTTCCGCCTGCTGCTTTTTGCCTTCCATTACATAGAGCCGCACCAGGGCGGAGCGTGAGGCGGGATCGTTTGGAGCAACGTCAATGGCGCGGCGGAACTGCTGCTCGGCTTCTTCCTTGCGATTTCTGTTCCGGTAAAAAGAGCCGAGCGCAAGGTGCGCGGTGGAAGACTGTGGTTCAAGTTCAACCGCTTTCTTCAAATTTACTTCCGCAGCATCGAATTGCGCGGAACGCTCCTGCATCGCACCCAGGCTCAGATACCCTCCCGCCTCCGATGGCGCAAGGGAAACGGCCATCTGCGCCTGCTTGAGGGCATCGTTTAGCTTGTCCTGGCCGGCCAGCAGATTGGCGGCGGCGATATGGGTCAGCGGATCGTTTGGGGTTTTTTGCAGAAGCAAATCTATATGCGTTTGAGCGTCCTTAAGGTTGTGGCCAACAATCAGCAAATTGGCGATTTCTAAATGCGCGGGGTAGTTTGCCGGCTGTAACTGGAGGGTGCGCTGCAATTCCTGAAAAGCCGGAAGCCACTGTTGCAGCTTCATTTCGGCCTGAGCAAGCTGGTAGTGAGCATTCGCGTCGCGAGGATCAATTTGCAGGGCGTTGCCATATTGAATGGCAGCTTCCTCGTACTGGCCCTTGGCGAAGTATTCCTGGCCACTGTCTAGAAATTTCTGCTTGCGCGCATTAGGGTTGTGTTTGCATCCGCAGAAAAGGCAGGCGATGAGGCTGAGCAACAAAAACAGCCCTATGGCGGAAACGCGCTTCATACCATCTCCAACATGCTCGTACGAACCATTATGGCGCAAAAAGGAAAGGTTAGATGCTCCCCTTTCCAAAGCAAAGTTACCGTTGTCATCAGACGAGCTCCAGGACAGGTTGCGTAAGGCGGGGAGACTATGAATTTATTGCTGCGATCGGACCACCGACGTCAGTTGCGTCCGCAACCCTGGCGCTCCGGCCACCAATCCGCGAATCAGCGGTGTTTCACGATTGCAATACAGGGACTCGTCATCCAGCGTGCGGAAGAACCCGCCAGCGCTTTCAATCAGCGCCGCCCCCGCCGCAACATCCCACTCATGTTTTGGCACAAGGCTAAATGTCGCATCCGCCAGCCCGGCGGCCACCAGCGCGAGTTTGTAGGCCACCGAACCCACCTGCCGCACGGTAAAATCCGCCGAGTCAAATCGCTTCCATTCCCCACGCTTCATTTCGCTGCGGCTCGCCAGGACGGTTGCTCCTTTTAACTCCGCGCGCGAGCTCGTCTTTGCTGGCTGGCCGTTGTAAGTGATTCCGAGCCCCGTCGCTCCGAGAAAAACTTCTTTGGTGGCAGGATTGCAAATCCCTCCAGCCACCGCACGCCCGTTCTCCGCATAAGCAATCGAGATGCAATACTCGGGAATTCCCGCCACAAACTCGCGTGTGCCGTCCAGCGGGTCAACAATCCATACCCGTTGTTTTTGCAGGCGCGACAAATCGTCAACGCTTTCTTCCGAAAGCCAGCCTTCGCCTTCGCGCAGCAACTCCTTGTGTAGCAAAGTATTCACGGCGAGATCAGCTTCGGTCACGGGATCCATGGCGGCCTTATATTCCGTGGCAATTTCTCCCGGAGTGAATCGTTCAAAGATTTTGCGAGAGGCTTCGAGCGCCGATTGGATGCGCTGAAGAACTTCAAAGTATTTGTGCGAGTCCGCGGAATCGGCAGGCATGGATGTCCTACAGACTAAATCCTACAGCGCCCCACAACATGCGCGCGCCGGTGGCCAGCAATAAACTGCACAGGATGCGCCGCAGCCACGGCGTGGGCACCCGTGTGCTCAGGTAGGAACCCAGCAGGCCGCCGGGAATGGAACCGATCAGCAAAGAGACAACCAGCGTTGTATCCACATTGTGCAGACGAAATTGCAGAAAGCTCGTGACTCCAGTGAGCACCATGGCATGGACAATGTCGGTGCCAACCATGATTTTGGGAGTGAAGCTGTAGAACAGCAACAGCAGCATCATGATAATGCTGCCCGATCCCACCGATGTAATTCCCACCAGAAAGCCAGCCAGCAAGCCGATCGCGGACATCCCGAGAAAAGACTTCATCGTGGGAGGGCGATGAGTGATGTGTTCCTCGATTTCCCTTTGAAAAAGAAGAAATGTAGGAATGATCAGCAGCAATACGCCGACCGCGCAGGTAATAAAAAAGTTTACGCCGTTGCCGTAGCCGTCGCGCAAATACTGAAGCAGCCTTACGCCCAGGGCTGAGCCGGGAACGCTGCCAACTGCCAGTGCCAGGACAATCCTCATACGCACCGTCCCTTTGCGCAGATGGACGATGCTGGAACCAATCTTCGTGAAGAAATTAAAAAGTGCGTCAGAACCGACAGCAATAATGGGCGGCACTCTGAGTCCGAAGATGAGCAGGGGCAGCAGCAGTACGCCGCCGCCCAGGCCCGTCATCCCGATCAGAGTGCCTACCACAAAGCCAATTAATATTTTGACTGTCAGATCCATAACTGCGTCTTGTTTGCTCTAACGGCAATGACCGCCATCAGGCATTGTTTCCGACTCCAATAAATCCTTCCCTCTCCAGATGGAGAATGATTTCCTGGGCCGCTTCCTCAGGAGTCAGGTCAGCGGTGTTGAGCACCACCTCCGCGTCCTTTGGCTCTTCATACGGATCCGAAATACCGGTGAATTCCTTCACGATGCCCGCGCGCGCTTTTGCATATAAGCCTTTGCGGTCGCGCTGCTCGCAAACCTCGATAGGCGTAGCCGCATGGACAAGAATGAATCCGCCATGCGGCTCAATCAGTTGCCGCACGTGTTTTCGGGTTGCGTCATACGGCGCTATCGGCGCGCAGATGGCGATGCCTCCGTTCTTGGTGATTTCAGAGGCGACATATCCAATGCGGCGGATGTTAATGTCCCGATGCTCTTTGGAAAATCCCAGCTCCGAAGAAAGATTTTTTCGGACAAGATCTCCATCCAGCAAAGTAACGGGGCGTCCGCCGGTTTCCAGGAATTTCGTGATCAGGACGTTGGCGATGGTGGATTTTCCCGAGCCGGAAAGTCCGGTGAAGAAAATCGTTACGCCCTGTTTGTACCGTGGCGGATAGCTCTTACGCAGCTCCTGCACGACTTCCGGATAAGTGAACCACGCAGGAATATCACGGCCTTCGTTGAGTCGCTGGCGCAATTCCGTTCCCGAAATGTTCAGCACGCGAGCGCCTTGGGGAACTTCATTGTCGGGAACGTACCGGTCTTCGTTCTCCAGATAAACCATCATCTGGAATGGAACCATGGTTACGCCCATCTCTTTTTCATGCTTCTTGAAGAGCTCTTGAGCGTCATACGGCCCGTAGAATGGCTTTTTGTTTTCGTCATTGCCCGGCCCGGCATGGTCGCGGCCCACGATAAAGTGCGAGCATCCGTGGTTTTTGCGGATCAATGCATGCCAGAGAGCTTCGCGCGGACCGCCCATGCGCATAGCCAGCGGCAGCATGGAAAGCTTCACGGTTCCCGCGGGATATTTCGCCAGTAGCAACTGATAACAACGCGTGCGAGTGAAGTAGTCCACATCGCCCGGCTTGGTCATACCGACCGAGGGATGAATCAACAGGCTGGCTTCCACATTTTTCGCCGCGCGCATGGTGAGTTCCACGTGGGCGCGGTGCATGGGATTGCGGGTTTGAAAGGCGACAATTTTGCGCCAGCCAAGGCGGGCAAACTCGGTGCGAACTTCTGCCGGAGTCAGGCGCAGTGCGCGAAAATCATAATGCGAAGGCAGTTGCAGGCCTTCAACGCGTCCCCCCACATACCACGGATTGGAATGCTTAATCGCGTAATTCGCGCCGGGATGCAATGCGCTGGTCGTGCCAAACACCGACTTCGCCTCCGCCTCGCGGTCGGCTTGCCAAACGTCTTCCACATGCAGCACCGCCAGCATTACGCCCTCGGGATCGCGGAGGGCGATCTTGCTGCTCCCTGGCTTCAGGGACTTCGCAAATTCTTCCTTCACGTCCAGCGTGATGGGCATGGGCCACAAGACGCCGTTCGCCAGCCGCATGTCGCTACAGACACCCTCATAGTCAGCGCGGTTCATGAACCCGCGCAGTGGCGAGAACCCGCCGCTCATGAGCAGCTCGAGGTCGCATATCTGGCGCGCCGTAAGGTCCCACGAGGGCCACTCGCGGGAATGGGACTTCAGCTCCGTTGCTTTCTCGGACGAGACAATTAAATCAACAAGTTCGCCGCCATGCGGCGCAATCAAATGACCTGATGAGACACTCAACGCGGTAAACCTCCAAAGTGGTTTGACTAAATTTTCTTGAATTTTGTACAGAGAGGCGAATGGTTCGCCGGGCGATCTTAGAGCTGAATGGTGCTACAACAGAGGCAACAACAGGAACAACAACGGCAGCGACAGTGGAGCAGATTATTCATGAATGTGCACAGACATAGTACTACTTCCGCCGCAGAATACACAAATAGAATGGTTTACCGTCAGTACCAAAGTGCCGTAAATTGAGGCCCGACCGCATGATATCCTTGATGAGTACTCGCTGCGACCCGCCTGAAGGCAATTTCCCGCAGTCCTGGCAGAACAAAAGAAGAAGAAAAGAACATGATTTCAGTCAGCAATGTGTCCATGCGCTACGGCGCAAAAATTCTGTTTGAAGAAGTCTCGACGGCGTTCACGCCGGGCAAGCGCTATGGCCTTACCGGCCCCAACGGCGCGGGCAAAACCACGTTCATGAATCTGTTGACCGGCGAACTCGAGCCGCAAAAAGGGACGGTAGTCCGCCCCCGCAAGTTCGGCGTGCTAAGCCAGGACCAGTTTGCATTCGACGCCTACCGCGTAATTGACACCGTCATTATGGGCAACAAGCGCCTATGGGCGGCGCTCGAGGAGCGCGACCGGATATACGAAAAGCCCGAGATGACCGACGAAGATGGCATGAGGCTGGGTGAACTGGAAGGTATTGTCGGAGAAGAAGACGGATACTCCGCCGAGAGCGATGCTGCCATTCTCCTTCAAGGCCTCGACATTTCCGACGATTTGCACGAACGCAAAATGTCTGAAATCCAGGGTGGACAAAAAGTCCGCGTACTGCTGGCGCAGTCGTTATTCGGACATCCCCAAGCGCTGCTACTCGACGAACCGACAAACCACCTTGATCTGGACTCAATTCACTGGCTGCAGAGTTTTCTAAATGCTTACGACGGCGTGCTGATTGTAATTTCCCACGACCGCCATTTCCTGAACAGCATCTGCACTCACATCGCCGACATTGATTACCAGACGATCATCACCTATACCGGAACTTACGATGACATGATCATCGCCAAAACGCAGATCCGCTCGCAGATTGAATCGCAGAACGCGCAGCGGGAAAAGAAAATATCTCAGTTGAATGAGTTCATCGCCCGCTTTGCGGCGGGAACGCGATCGAGCCAGGTGCAGTCGCGCAGAAAAGAAGTAGAGCGCTTGCAGGTGACGGAACTGGCCCGCTCAAACATTCAGCGTCCGTTCTTGAAGTTTGAACAAAAGCGGCCTTCCGGAAAGCACATTTTGGAACTTGAAGGCGTGAATAAGTCCTACGGCGACGCAAAAGTTGTTCAGAACTTCACGGCCAGCGTGATTCGTGGGGAAAAAATCGCACTGATGGGCCGCAACGGAGCAGGAAAAACCACGCTGCTCAATGCATTGCTGGCAAATTCGCCGACTACTCCAAATACCGAGTTGCGAAAAACCAGCGGCTACGAAGGCGAATTCATTACCAGCGGCAAAGTCATTTGGGGGCACGAAGCCGCAGTCGGCTACTTTGCCCAGGACCACCGGTCATTGATTGAAAATGGGATGAGCGCATCGGGATGGCTGCATCAGTGGGACCCCAGCGCCAGTCACGAAGAAATCCGCGGCCTGCTGGGACAAATGCTCTTCCAGAAAGATGACGCCAACAAAAAGACGGACGTCCTTTCCGGCGGCGAAGCTGCACGCCTTCTGTTCTGCAAGCTGATGCTGCAAAAACCCAACGTCCTTGTTTTCGACGAACCCACCAACCACCTTGATCTTGAATCCATCAATGCGCTCAATATCGCGTTACAGCGTTATCAAGGCACGGTGCTTCTGGTCACCCACGATCACGATCTGATTGATGAAGTCGCCACCCGCATCTGGCACTTCGAAAACGATCACAAGATCACGGACTTTAAGGGAGCGTACGAGGAGTACCAGGCGGCGTTAGTTTAGATCCTCCCTCACTCCAAAAGAGGCGTGGGTAGGTCACTCGCAAAGACGGTGATACACTTCGAGCCGTTATGAACCGACGACAAGTTATTGCTCTGTTAGCCATTTCGGCACCCGCCGCTTTCTCAAAGTCCCCGCGACAGAGTCCTCTTATCGGCTGCTGGAAGTTGCGAAGCTGCGTGCGAACGCTTCGCAGCGGCCAAACCCAATATCATTTTGGGCGTAATCCGGTAGGGCGAATCGAATATGACAAGGCGGGCAGGATGTTCGCGCTTCTCATGCGCCCGGATCGTCGGTCGAGCGTGTCTCCCGGGATGGAATTGGACAATGCACCCGAAGATGAGTTGCGGAATGCAGTGACAGGTTTTGTCGCCTACTTTGGGACCTTTGATGTGGACGAAGCGACCCATACTGTGATTCACCATGTCCAGGCGAGTCTGTTTCCCAGTTGGGCGGGTACGGACTTAAAACGAAACTTCCACTTCCAGGGCAGGAGCTTGGTGCTGACACGTGTTTCGCCGGATGGTACAAGTTCCGACCGACTGGTTTGGGATCGTGAATTAGATTGAAACGTGCAAACGGGGTCATCGGCCACGCCGCCCAAAGCCGTAAGGACGTGGGCGTAATGTTTTGGGGATGCCCGAGTCGGTGTTTTTACGATGGGGGCTGGCCCAGGTAAGGGCCTAACATTCGCCGCCATCTCAACTTGCGAGAAATCCGCCGGGTCAAAGATCCGGCGCTACACGAATCTTTTGGATCGGCTTCTTCCTACTTCATCACTCCGCGCTGCGCGATCCCAATATTGTCGCGCGTGGTGTTCTTGACGAGGTACATCATTTCATCGGCCTGGCGGATGATGTCGTGCGGGGTTTTCGCGTCGTGCGGATATGTGGCCATGCCCATGGAGGCACGTACGTTCAGATTCAATCCTTCTTCCTGGCAAAAGCAGCTGGCGCGCAGACTGTCGCGTAACCGCGTGGCCACGTGCAGCGCTGCGTCCTTGCTGGTCTGCGGTAAGAGAACCACAAACTCATCGCCGCCGTAACGGAAAGCAAAATCAATCAGCCGGAGTTGTGCTTTGATCAGGTATCCAATTTCCGCCAGCAGCTTGCTGCCAATCAAGTGTCCGTGAGTGTCGTTGACCTGCTTGAAGTGGTCAAGGTCAATAAACAGCACGGAAAATTCGTAGCCAAAGCGCGAGGAGCGGTACACCTCGGTCTCAAGAGTTTTATAAAGATGGCGAGCGTTGTAGAGTCCGGTGCAGTCGTCTGTGATGGTCAGTTCCTGGATCTTTTCGACGGCGCGGGCATTCTCAATGGCAATCGCGGCGTAATCGCACAGCGATTGCAAAAAGAAAACTTCCTGATCGTTAAAGTGTTCCATATTGACGTTGATTAGCTGAATCACGCCCAGCACGCGGTGCTTTGCGCGCAATGGAATGCAGATAACCGAGTGGGTCTCGCTCTTGGTCACGTCATCAATGCGCTTCGCCCATCGCGGATCGGCCATCACATCAGGAACGATCTGGCGTTCGCCGTGCTTTGCCACCCAACCAGCGATACCTTCGCCAATCTTCAGGCGAACGTCTTTCAACGCCTCGGATGCGGGGCCTACAGCAATCGCAAAATACATATCCTCCCGCGCCTCATCCACCATCAGCAGCGACCAGGTATCAGGACGGAAATATTCCGCCATTTTTTCCATGATGGCCTGCAGAATGGAATCGAGATCCAGAAATGAGGTGAGCGCCTTGGCGACATCATGGAAGATGCCCAGCTCTTGATGCTGGCGGTCGCGATGGGCGCCTGTGGCCATAGACATGAAAACACCAGCCTCAAAATGGCAGGAATAAGCAAATTATATTCGGCGATTGCAAGGCTCAGCAATCAACCTTGGTAACCAGAACCCCCCAAGCCACGTATCGCTAGGGCATGGGATAAGACTTGAACATTTGGATGCTTGGCGGAGCAATTATGAGACAGGGTCGGGATCGGCGGAGTTAACGGCTGCCAGGACCGCTACAGACTCATTGGCAGAGGGCTTTACCGCGACGGTAGTGGGAGTGTTCCCGTTTCGGTCTGTGACTCGATTATTAAGGCAATAGAGCGCCAATTCGAGCCGGTCCGCCACTCCCAGCTTGTCGTAAACCTTGCGCAGGTAGTTTTTGACGACCTGTTCGGTTGTACCCACGCGCACGGCAATTTCTTTGTTCTTCATCCCCTGCGTGACGCAGGAGACGATTAAGGATTCTTTCGGAGTGAGCTGGACCTTGGTGCGTCCCGAGGCGGAGCGTGAGGTCTGCGAGCGGTATGCCTGTAAAACCCATTCAACGCCGCGCGGGTCGAGCCAAGGCTTCCCTTCAGAAACTTTGCGTAAGCAATCCACCAGCAGCTCCGGCTCTACTTCACGGGAGACCACAGAGTGCGCGCCGCGGCGAAACAATTCCAATGTCAAATCTTCTTCTGGCTGCGCTGTAATCACCACCAACCGCAAACTCGCAGACTGGCGCAGCAGTTCATTCACGGCGTCCACCGGGCTTTCCGCCAGGGCAGCTTCAAAAATCAGAATGTCAGCAGAGAATTTTTTCGCGGCAGACAGCGCCTGTGGAAAGCTTTCAGCCTGGCCCACGACGCGAATGTCGTCTTCCAAAGCGAAAATCTTGCGCAGTCCCGCGCGGAAAATGGCCTGCGTGTCGGCCACGATCACACGAATGAACTGTGTGCCGTCGTCCTCCTGTGGCAGTGCCACAGGCTCTTCGAGGCTGACTTGAGTGCTAGCCATTCAATCCTTTGTGCGCGCTTCTATTTGCGCTCGAACCGATACTCGTCAATGACCACGCCCAAACCACGCAAGCCGTCTTCGTCGCAATGCCGCACGACGCGTCCCCGGCAATCAATGGTCACGTTGCTTTCCGTCCCCACAACTTCCGCGGGGAGTGAAATCGTAAAGTCCACAGCCGAACCGATCGGCATTTCCGTATCCATCTGCAGCAGCACGCCGTTCGCCGAGATATTCGCCGTTTCCACGAATTGTTGCCCGGCGGCAGACCTCACGGCAGCGGGAAGTTTGATCGGAAAACGTACCGCGCTTTGCATCTCTGCATAGCGGTTGCCGATCTTCTTCGCTTCCATTGCCGGGGCAGCCATTTCTTTGGACACGGGAATCGAGCCTTCTTTCCGAACCGCTGGGGCAGCCGCGCTGCCGTCTGGAGTCCGACCTTGGTTCGACATTAAGGCGCAGCTTACACCCCGGAACCAAGCCAGCAAAGTTACGGAAGTCATTGAGAATATTGAACGTAAGTGCTTAAAAGTAAGCCATTTGCGTCCGTTTTCGAGAATGGGAAAGGGTATGTTGCAGAGCGATTGGCACTTAACCGCCGAATCTTGCGACGCAATCCCGCGCCTCGAGTCACCACGGGGGGAAGAAATGACCTTTTGTGAAAAGGCCACCTTCACAATTGATGGCGCACCAGGATTTCAATCAGAATTCCAAGATCGGAAGCCCAGCTTTTAGAACTTTGTTACTTCGGTGAAGTTGAACTCTTTGACTTTCATCGCCGGGACCACCATGTCAAATGATTCTTCGCCGCTGGCGCGCACCGGCACTCCCATCTCCTCGACGTTGGAGAACATGTGGATGAGGCTTTCGTTAAAGCGAAAGTTCAGAATGCCGTGCTTCACTTTCCCGTCCTCGACATAGAATGTGCCGTCGCGGGTCATGCCGGTAAGAATTTTTTCGTAGGGGTCCACTTCGCGGATATACCAAAGCCGGGTGACCAGGACGCCGCGCTCGGTGGAGGCAACCATCTGGTCCACGGTTTTCGCTTGAGCGGGCGCGCCAAAAACAATATTCATGGGCGCTTCGCCAACTTCATTGGGCAATGGGAATCCGTGGCCCGTCGCTTCCACCGGGCCGACCTGATCTTTGTGCTCCGACTTCTTCATCTTCTCCGCCGTCGCGCGGGCATAGACCAATCGCTTGATGACTCCATTTTCGACCAACTGCAGGCGCTCGCGCGAAACGCCCTCCCCGTCATAGGGAGAGCCCGATTGCAGTGGATGAGAAACATCGTCCCAGATGTTGATGTTGTCGCCGAAAAGTTTTGTTCCCACGCGGTTGGTGAGAAACGATCGTTGATCGAGAATGGCCAGTCCGGCGAAGTCCCAGAACATGAATCCGGCCATATCCAGCACCGCAGCCGGTTCCAGAATCACGGTATGTTTTCCCGGAGGCAGCTCTTGCGGGGCAGCGGACTCGAAAGCCTTGCTGGCCGCGATTTCCGCAAGGCCCTCCGCATCCAGATGAGCGACGTTGGGCGAATTGGCTTTCTGCCATCCCGAAGATTTATCGGCCAGCATGGTGATGGAAATTTCCGAGGATGTTTGCGCGTGCCATTGGCTGAGGCCGCGCGAATTGAAGATGCCTTCCACGGTTTCGGCGCAAGAAAATACGCCCGCGGTAGTCAGCTTGTGCTTCGCGGCAACCGCGACAATCTTCTTTACGCCCTCCGCGCGGTCCTGAGGAGTAAGCGCGGCAGTCTGTTCGAAATGCCTGCTGGGCAAGGCTTGTGTGGCGCGGACACTCTTGTCCGCGACGGGCAGCAGATCCGGATCAGGATGCTGAACCTTCGCCAGGCTTTCGGAAGCTTCAACAACGCGCCGCAAGCTCTCTTCATCCAGTTTGTTGGTCGTAGCCCTCGCCGTCCGTCCGCCAAAAACCGTGCGCAGCGAAACGCCATAATTTTCTTCGCCGACATTTTGGTGAATGACATTGTTGGCAAAGCGAGTAAGGGCGGTTTTGCCTCCATAAAAAAGAACTTCGATCTCATCGGCGGAGGAATAGCTCCTCAGTTTTTTAAAAATGTCTGCGGCCTGGTCTTTGTTTAGCATTTAGCTCTCAGCACTATCGTCCCGTGACGCGCCCACTACGTTCCCTTGTACGCCGAACCAACTTTGATATTCCGAAACCTCGCCGGGCTCGCGCCGTGGCCGGTGCCCATCACTTGCTGCGGCTGCCCTTTGCCGCAATTCGGCGTGCCCCACAGCGTCCACTCATCGCGCGAGCAAATCGCATCCATGGAGTTCCAGAAATCCGTGGTAATGCCTGAGTACGAGGGATTTTTCAACATGCGTGCGCGCTTGCCGTTTTTAATTTCCCAGCCCAGTTCGGTGCCGAACTGAAAGTTGTAACGCTTGTCATCAATCGACCAGGAGCGGTTGGTCTGCATCAGTATCCCGTTGTCGGTGGAAGCGATGAGTTGCTCAAACGTCAGTGGCTTCTCTCCAGGAAGAATGCTGATGTTGGTCATGCGAATGATCGGCAACCGGTTCCAATGCTCGGAGCGCAGCGTACCTCCGGAGCGATTCAAGCCGATCGTGTGCGCGGTTTCCCGCGAGCTGAGGTATCCGGTAAAAAGTCCGTTGGTAATGATCGGCGTGCACTGCGCGGCCACGCCTTCGTCGTCGTAACCGAATGTGCCGAGGCCGGGACCATGCTCGTCGCGGGCATCGGCCACCACATTGACCAGGTCAGTGCCGTAACGTAACGTACGCAATTTGTCCAATGTAAGAAAGGACGTGCCAGCGAAGTTCGCTTCCATGCCCAGCACGCGGTCCAGTTCAATGGGATGCCCGACGGATTCGTGAATCTGCAAGCCAAGCTGTGAGCTGTCCAGAATAATGTCGAATGTCCCCGCAGGGCATTGGTCGGCCTTAAGTAGCGCGACCACTTCTTCTCCGATACGGCGGGCGTTTTCCAGCAGCTTCAATTCTTCAATCAGTTCATAGCCCTTGTTCTGCCACTGACCGCCGAAAGAATTTGGATACGACCGCTTCTGGATTTCGTTTCCCGCGAACGCATAGGCGCAGTAGCCCGCGCCGGTCACGTGTTTAGTCTGATGGATGTTCGCGCCTTCAGAGGAGAAGAACCACTGCTCCTCGCGGCGAAAGTTCATGTTGGTTTCAGCCAGCGTGACGCCCGGCACCGAGCGCAGTTCGGCGTCAATCTTCAGCAGCAGCTCAATATTCTGCTCCACCGAAATGCTGAAGGGATCGATCTGGCACTGCGACTTCCACTCCGCCGTCGCTGGCTTTTCCGGCGCGAGGCGAACATTTTCCTGCTTCACTCGCGCGGAGGCCTTCGCGATCTCAATCGCCTTGGCGGCGGTCTCTTCCACGGCGGTGCGGCTGAGATTTTCGGTAGCGGCAAAACCCCACGCGCCATCGGCGATCACGCGAATCCCAATCCCCAGAGATTCGGCGTCCGAGGCCCCGCCTACTTTGCCATTCTTGGTGGAAAGCGCGCGGCTACGGTCATCCACAATACGGGCGTCGGCATAACTGGCGCCTCGCAGCGCCGCGGTGTTGAGTGCCCAGCTTGCGATCTCTTTCATGGCCGAAAAAGTAATCTAACACATACGAGGGGATCAGGAGGTCGATGACATTGAAATCATCTGTGCGACTTGGTTGTGGAAGAAATTCGCCGCCGCGAACGCCGCGAAGAATGGTTTTTTATTGCTGCCGAATCACTGCTGCTACTTCGCCGCCGCCATAGCTTTGGGCAGCATCCTCTTCACTGCCTCGATCAGCCGATCGGGACTCTTATCCAAAGACAAAGTCCCTTTCTCAAAATATTCGGTGGCCCCTTCGCTTTTCAACTTTTCTTCATTGGCCTGCGACAGGCTGGTAAGCACCATCACCGGGATCTTGCTCGTTGCGCTGTCGGATCGCAGGGCCTTTAGTACCTCGGGACCGGAGAGTTTGGGCAGCATCATGTCCAGAAGAATAAGATCCGGCAGCCTTTCCCGGGCCATTTTGAGGCCTTCTTCGCCGTCGGCGGCGCCAATTACATCGAAACCGGCCTTCTGTAGCGCCCGCTCATTGGTGATGCGCAAAAACCGGCTGTCGTCCACGACCAAAATAGTCATAATTTTTCCTGCTGAAGAAACTATCGGCGGAAACGGCAAAAAACTTGATGTAGGAAAAATTGGGCTATCAAAAGGGGCGCGCCCTATGCTGGCATCACATTCATTCGTACTGCAAGCACGTCATCCCGATGTTGAGCGCAGCGAAGACGGAGGGACCTTACGACAGGCAGATCACTTCTCAGTGACCGAAGGGAGGGTTACTCCCGCTTGCAGCATACACAGTTCTACCGTACGTAAGGTCCCTCGCAAAAACGCTCAGGATGACATGGTTTGGAGATTGATAGTTGGAGACTGATATAAAAGCCCGCAGCCGAAATCTATAGAAACTCAACGAATGAATCCACAACATCCGCGCCAGCATTGTTCGAAACGCGCAGGGCGTGGCGCTCGACATTCTTCATCAGTCCGTCCAGATAATCGCGGGAATCGGAAACGCTGACCACGCCGATGGTGGCGGTGTTCCACAAGTTCGAAGCATTAAGCTCCGCCACCGAAACGTTGAAGTGAGATCGCAGCCGGTCTTTCAGGCTACGGACCACCTGCCGTTTGTCTTTGAGGGATTGCGCCGCTTCAATCCGGAGTTCGAGAGTAAGAAAGGCGATCATTCTGGAATCGAACGATTGTGGCACTGTTCCGTGTCTTAATTCAGTTCTCGAGCCACGGAGGCTTTCGCTTGCGAGAAGCGATAGACTTCACGAATCGCGGGCAGTAACACCGCCAGCCCAAAAGAGGTAATGACAGGATTTGGAGAATACTTGAACCACCACAGGAAAAGGAAAAAGATTGCCCATCCAACTACATAGCCGAGTGAACCCAGCGCGGAATCTTTCCAAACGCCACGCCGGCTCAGTTTAAATAAGAAGGACAGAACTAATCCGGAGAGACTGCCCGCAATCGCACCCATCAATATGCCAATGAGGATGCTTATCGCGATAATAGAGTTTGCAACCGGAAACATTGGCCTTCCTCGCAAACATTTGCTGCGTTAAGCCATCGCTTCAGCGGCTACTTTTTCCGTAACAAAAGCTTCAATCACGTCGCCCGCTTTAATGTCACCGTAGTTCGCGATGGAAATACCGCACTCCATGCCGTTGCGAACTTCGCTGGCATCGTCTTTAAAGCGGCGCAGCGAACTGATTTTGCCTTTGAATACGACAATGTTGTCGCGCAGCAGCCGCACTTCGGAGTCGCGCTTGATGAGGCCATCGCTGACGCGGCAGCCGGCAATGGTGCCAACCTTGGGAATGCGGAATGTCTCCTGAACTACCGCGCGGCCCTGGTAATTTTCCTTGAAGACCGGTTCCAGCAGGCCCGTCATGGCGCGCTTGATCTCGTCCTGCAACTCGTAAATGATCGAGTGCAGGCGGATTTCCACTTTCTCCTGCTCCGCCAACTCCTGGGCTTTTCGTTCCGGCCGCACGTTGAAACCAATAACGATGGCGTTCGAGGCAGAAGCCAGCAGCACATCGCTTTCCGTAATCGCCCCCACTCCCGAGCGCAATACGCGGAGGCGCACTTTATCGTTGGAGAGCTTGGCCAGCAGATCGGTAAGCACTTCTACCGAACCCTGCACGTCGCCCTTCAAAATGATGTTCAGCTCTTTCATGCCGGCGGACTTCAACTGCTCGGCCAGGCCTTCAAGCGATACGCGAGAACTCTTGGCCAATGTGGCTTCGCGGAATTTCTGTTCTCGGTAATCGGAGATACCACGCGCTTTGTCGCGATCCGCGACAACCACGAATTGATCTCCGGCTTGGGGCAAACGTTCTATGCCAATAATTTCCACCGGAGTGGAGGGCGGCGCTTTTTCCAGCTGATGTCCGCGGTCGTCAAACATGGCGCGGATTTTTCCGTACACGTTGCCGACGACGAAGTTGTCGCCCGCACTGAGCGTACCGTTTTGTACAAGCAGCGTTGCCACGGGACCGCGTCCACGATCCAACTTCGCTTCGAGCACAACGCCCGTGGCGGGACGATCAGGAGTGGCCTTCAACTCCCGCAAGTCGGCGGTCAGGCAAATCATCTCCATCAGCAAATTCAGGTTGGTCTTCTGCTTCGCGGAAACATCCACGAATACCGTGGTGCCGCCCCAGTCTTCCGGCATCAGTCCACGATCGGCGAGTTGCTTTTTTACGCGATCAGGAAGCGCTCCGGGCTTATCAATTTTGTTGACGGCCACAATGATGGGAACTTCGGCGGCACGAGCGTGGTCAATGGCTTCAACGGTCTGCGGCATTACGCCATCATCGGCAGCAACCACCAGGACCACAATGTCGGTGGCTTTCGCGCCGCGGGAACGCATGCGGGTAAACGCTTCATGACCCGGCGTATCGAGAAACACGATTTGCCGTCCGTATGCGGGAGAATCTTTCTCCTGAATTGAAACTTTGTAGGCCCCGATGTGCTGAGTAATTCCGCCCGCTTCGCCTTCGGCAACGTTGGTGGAGCGAATGGAGTCAAGCAACGTGGTTTTACCGTGGTCCACATGGCCCATGATGGTGACCACCGGAGGCCGAGGAATGGCTTCGGCTCCGCCGCCATCTTCCGTAGCGGCACCGTCGGTGACTTCTTTGGCCGCCTGCTCTTCGAAAGTAATGACGTTGGTGTCCGCGCCAAAAAAGCGCGCCATCTCGGTCGCTAGTTCCGCGTCGAGCGTCTGGTTGATGGTGGCAAAAACGCCGCGCAACAGAAGGCGGGCGATCAGGTCTTTCGCGCGGATCTCAAGCTTCTCCGCCAAATCTTTAACGCTGATTCCTTCGGTAATCGTAATGTTCCGCGTGATCGGCAGGGGCTCGTTAGAAACCACCATCCGCGAGGGCGGAGTGTAGCCCTTCATTGGGCCTTCCTTCACGCCGCGGGGAACATAACGCTGGCCGGGCCGCCGCGAAGGGCCGCCAGGACGGGTGCCGGGACGCGAGGGACCAGGAGGAGGCAATCCGGGACCAACGCCAATCGGCCGCGTGCCAGTCGGAGACTGCCGCGTTGGGTGCATGGGACGTCTTTCGCCCGGACGCATCGGCCTTCCGCCAATCGGCTGACCGGGACGCGGACGCTGAAAAATTGGCTGCCCTGGCACTGGACGCCCTGGAGTTGGACGCCCCGCACTAGGACCTGCACCCGCAAACTGACCCGGCGCGGGACGCGGCGTATTCGATGGCGCAGGCCGAACAGGCGCCTGATAAACCGGACGCGGCCCTGTTTGCGGCACGATCATGCGCGGACCAGGTTGTGGCCGTTGCGCGATCGGCCTTCCGGGAACTGGAGGTTGCGATGTCGGCGCGGCTGGTTTCGCCGCCAGTGGCGCAGCGGACTGCCCAACTGGTTGCGGCGTTGTGGGACGCGCTGGTGCCGGGGTGCTCGCGGCAGGTGTACTTGCCGCCGGAGCAGAGGTCGTTGGCGCAGGAGATTGCGGTTGCACCGGAGCCGGGACCGTATACGCAGGCCGGGGCTGGCTGTTCGGCACAACAACTTTTGGCGCAGGTGGAGGAACAGCAACAGGTTTTGCCGGAGTCGCCACTGCTGGCCGGGCCACTACAGGCGCGGACGCCGCAGGCTTTTCCACCGTCGGCGGTGCGGCTGGCCGTGATGGAGCAGCGGGCACAGAAGCGGCTGACTGCTGTTTTCCGATGATGGCTTTCAGGACATCTCCGGGCTTGGAGATGTTGGACAAATCAATTTTGGTCTTAATGCCTTCCGCCTCTCCGCGACTGGGGCGGGCACTCTTCGCGGAGGCCGATTCCGAACGCAGGTACACACGC
>DASXFN010000018.1:0-47842 GCA_036489565.1 Terriglobales bacterium | reverse complement strand
ATACGCGGCGGAAGAGGCCGAGCGGCTCTCGCACAAGCACATTGGCACCGAACACTTGCTTTTGGGTTTATTAAGGGAAGAAAAGTGCTTTGCCGCTGAAATCCTGCATGAACGAGGTCTGCGGCTCTCAACAATTAGAGAAGAATTAGCGCGGTCGAGCCAGGAGAAGGCCCAGCCGCAACGCCAGCGGGAGTCTTCCCTGCTCAGCGAGTTCTCGCGCGACTTGACCCAGGCCGCCATGGACTCTCAGCTTGATCCACTGGTTGGACGAGAGGGTGAAGTCGAACGCGTGGTCCAGATTCTTTGCCGCAGAACAAAGAACAATCCTGTGCTGATCGGCGAGCCTGGAGTGGGAAAGACGGCCATCGTCGAAGGACTAGCGCAGCGCATCGCCGATGGTGAAGTTCCGTCATTCTTGGCAGACAAGCGCGTCTTAGGTTTGGATCTGTCCTTAATTGTTGCTGGCACTAAATATCGTGGTCAGTTTGAAGAGCGGTTGAAGACCATCATGAAGGAATTGATGGAGTCGCAAAATTCCATCATCTTCATTGACGAATTGCATACTTTGGTTGGCGCGGGTTCAGCGGAAGGTTCGCTCGATGCGGCGAATATCCTGAAGCCGGCGCTTTCTCGTGGCGAAATTCAGTGCATTGGCGCAACCACGCCGGGTGAATATCGTAAATCCATTGAGAAAGACCGTTCGCTGGAACGCCGTTTCCAGGCGGTAAAAGTTCCGCCGCCCAACGAAGCTGACGCGACCAAAATTCTTTTCGGAATCAAAGACCGGTACGAAAAGTTTCATGCCGTCACGTACACCGACGAAGCCATCAACTTCGCGGTGTCGCACTCGAACCGCTACATTCCGGATCGATTCTTGCCGGACAAGGCAATCGATCTTATAGACGAAGCCGGCGCGCGCGTAAAGCTGCGCCAGACTTCACTGCCAGAAGAGATCACCGAAGTCCAGAAGCGGATTAAGTTCATTGTCCATCGCATGGAGAACGCCATCGCGAACCATGAGTTCGAGAAGGCGCGCTTCTACTCGGACGAAGAACGCAAGGAACGCGAGAACCTGCGCGTTCTGCGCGAAAAATACCATCTCGATGAATCTTCCATCGGCGTTGTGGGCCGCGAAGACATTGAAGACGTCGTCTCGCGCTGGACGGGTGTGCCCATTACTTCGATCAAGGAAGAAGAGTCGCAGAAGCTTCTGCGCATCGAAGAAGAGCTGCACAAGCGGATCATCTCGCAGGACAAGTCCATTGTGGCTTTGGCCCGCGCCATTCGCCGCTCCCGTGCAGGCCTGAAGAGCCCGAACCGGCCCATTGGCTCGTTTCTGTTCCTCGGCCCGACAGGTGTCGGCAAAACTGAAGTCGCACGCACGCTGGCGCAGTTCATGTTCGGCAGCGAAAAGTCGCTGGTTCGCTTCGACATGTCCGAATTCATGGAGAAGCATTCAGTATCCAAGCTGATTGGTTCGCCTCCGGGATACGTGGGCTACGAAGAAGGCGGCCAGCTTACCGAACGAGTGAAACGTGCTCCTTACTCCGTCGTGCTGCTCGACGAAATCGAGAAGGCGCATCCGGACGTTTTCAATATCCTCTTGCAGGTGTTTGAAGACGGCCAGTTGACCGACGGTCTGGGCAACACCGTGGACTTCAAGAACACGATCATCATCATGACCTCGAACATCGGCGCGCGGCATTTGCAGAAGCGCGAAGGCCTGGGCTTCCAGTCGTCGAAGGAAGAAATGGTCTCCGAAAAGGTCGAGGACCTGGTGAAGGGCGAGGTAAAGCGCACGTTCAATCCGGAGTTCCTGAACCGTTTGGACGAGATCATTCTGTTCACCGCATTGAGCGAACAGGACCTCATTCAGATTCTGGAGCTCATGGTGACGCAGTTAAACGCTAACCTGGCGCAGAAATCGATCACAGTGACCGTGACCGATGAAGCCAAGAAGTGGATCCTGAACCAGACGCTCACCGACCGCAGTTATGGAGCGCGTCCGCTGCGCAGAGCGTTGCAGAAGTACATTGAAGATCCGCTCTCGGAGGCTTTGATCCAGGGCACGATCACAACTAAACCAGCATTCATCGAGGTCTTCCTCGAGGACAACAAGCTGTTCTATCGTCCCGTGGATTCAGAGAAGGCCGAGGGCGTGCTGCTGTACGAAAACTAACTCGATGTAGGCGCGGGCGTCCCGCCCGTGCAAAGTGAAGCCGCCGGCGAAAACCGGCGGCTTTAATTTTTGTGCGGCTAAAATGCTTTCTTACGCGGTTGCCTGGACGCCGCTACTCACCGCTCCCATCAAAGACATGTTCTCCCCAAACTGCGCGAAATCCTGTTGCATGCTGCTATAGGCGTCTTGCGCGGCTGAAACGTTTCCCGATTGCAGGTCTTGTCCCAGTTCGCTGAACAATTGGTCGATGGGATTTTGTTGGTTGCTGCTCGAAGCGCCTCCGCCACCGTGGTGATGGTGGTGGTGCATCTGCTGCGTGCCCTGAGTTTGCGCATTCTGTTGAATGCTCGCATAAGCTTGCTGAGCGGCCGTGACGTTTCCGGACTGCAAATCCTGCGAGAGCTGCGCAAATGCCTGCGAGATCGTATTGCCGCTCTGTAAGGAGGCCGAGTTGGGCTGCGGCGCGCCCTGCTGTAGCGTCGTTAAAACTGACTGCGATGCCGGCACGTCCCCGGATTTTAAATCCTGGCCGAGCTGCTCAAATTCCTGTTGGAATTGCGGCTTGTGGCTCGGCAGATTTGTGTTCTGCAAACCCTGGCTGCCAAAATTAAAAAGGCTGCTGCTTAAAATTCCAGCAATGGACATAATGTATCCCCTCAGCCTCTTGAAGTGCACGCTGATTTCCAAACCTCTAACGGGGGCGTATTGGCTTAAACCCAACATTCGACATGGATTAATTCCAAGAGAAAAAACAGAATGCAGGTGATCGGCAAAGTTTGCCGGGTTCGCGTCTTCACCAATTCGGCAGAATTTGCCTAGTTTCTCCAGCACATTCGTAATCTATTTGCATGAATCACTTTTCCAAAATATTAATCAAACGCTGTAAGTTAATAACACGTCGTACATTTTGATCTCTTATGGAAATACTCGTTTATTCCGCCTTCTGGTGCCCCGACTGCCGCACGGCCAAGCGATTTCTGCAGCAGCACAATATTCCCTTCACTGAAATTGATATTGAGAAGACACCCGGTGCCGCCGAGGAAGTTGTTAAGCACACCGGCAAGCGTGCCATCCCGCAGTTTGTGATTGACGGTGAATGGGTTCAGCCTTACCGGGCGGGCGAAGGCTTCCTCTACGAAAAGATGGCCAAACGCCTTGGAATTAAGGAGCTTTAATACCCGCCGTACATAACCTTCCGTACCCTAGGCCATCGGCCCGCTACAAGAGAAGATAAACGCATCGTTTCTGCGGATTGGGCCTCCCCGCCTCTTACCGTCCGCGAGTTTTCATTCATTTATGGCCGAAGAATTTTCAGTACCGGAAGAGATCAATTCCAGCGCAGAGCCAATCGCGGAAGATTCTAGTGTGGAAGTCCATGCCGCAGGCGCGCGGGGCGACGACATCGTTTCCACTTCATGGCAGCACTTCTTTCAAGCAACATTAGGCGTGTTTCTGGTGGCTGGCGCGCTGTTCATGTCGCACTACTACCAGCCTCCGCCGACCAATGATTTGCAGCAGCGGGTGCAGCAGCTCACCCAACAGGTGAGGCAGTTGCAGCAGGAAGAAACCATGCCTGCCGTGGTCCTTGACCGCTATCGAAATTCGATTTGCTACATTTTTGGGGTTTATCGTGTCGGCTTTCCGAACCAGCCGCCTTCGGTGCGCGTGAGGGTCTCTGGAACGGGGTTCCTGGTGGCCGCCGGGTTGGTTGCGACTAACCGGCACGTGGCTGAGCCATGGTATGGCGATACAGAATCGGAAGCTCTGATCCGCAAGGGCGCGATCCCCGAGCTGGAAAAACTGGTTGCTTTCTTTCCAAACTCGCCAACACCCGTAAACATTACGCCGGCGGTATTTGCGAAGGACGATGACCTGGCAGTAGTCAATATCGCAGATTCGCCGATTACGCGCGATCTGCGGCCTCTTCCACTGGCCAAGGGAGAATCAACACCGGGCGAGTTGGTCACGGTTCTTGGTTATCCAATGGGCGTGCTGGGCATGGTGGCGAAGTCGCCTACGGCGGTGTATGACCGCCTGGCCTACCGCCATGATGACATCAACGCAGCCAGCGAGCTTGCAGCGTTGTCTCTGATTCGGCCTTCGGCAACCTGTGGACATCTTGGAGACGTCGTGGGAGAGAAATTGATTTATGACGCGCCCACCGCGCATGGCGGCAGCGGCGGGCCGGTATTTGACGCGCAAGGCGAAGTGATCGGAGTGAACTCCGCTTACATTGACGGATTTTCCGGAGGCACATTGGGGATTTCCGTGAAGGCGCTGCGTCCCCTGCTGCTGGCGGCGGAGAAACAGCATTTGAAGCACTGACCTGGAACGATTTCTATTTCACGTATTGCCGGCGAATCCAGCCGATTTCCCGCACATGCTCTTCGTTCCAGCGGCGCAGGCGCGCCGCCATGATCCCCGGACGGCCAATGTAGCCCACAATGCGCTTTTCATCGTTGCGGTCCACCACCGGCAGACGACCGATATTGTTCCGCAGCATCTTGCTTACAGCCGTATGCAAGACTTCATCCGGATAAGTCACTGTTAGAGCGCGGGTCCCGGCTTCCAGAATCGGCATTTTGCCGGATGGATCTGTCTCTAGCGCTCGCAGCAGATCGCCGCGAGTGACGATCCCGGCAAGCTTTTTATTGTCATCCACAATCATGATTCCCTGATGTCTGCTTAAGGCTGGATCATGGTGGGCGATGAGTTCGGTCAATTCTCCAATCTGCATCTTCCCGCTGACCGTCGGCGGGTCGGCATCCATCATTTCGCTCACCGCGACCTGCTGCATGATGTCCGCTTCGTAATCCTGATGAATGTACAGACCACGACGGGCGAGCTTTTCCGTCATGATGGTGGCTTTTGGCATGAGCAGAATGGCGATGCCTTCGGCGATTACGCTGACCAGCATGAGTGGCAAAACCGAGTTGTAGTCGCGGGTAATTTCAAAAGCAAAAATGATGAAGGTAAAAGTAGCGCGCGATGCCGCGCCAAACACCGCGCCCATGGCCACAATCGCGAAGGCGCCCGGGGCAAGATGGGCCCAGGGGAAAATTCTGTCAATGCCAATAGCAAACGCGCATCCCATGGCGGCGCTGGACATGAACATGGGAGCCAGCAGCCCGCCGGAAGTTCCCGATCCCAGTGAGACAACGAGCGCAACGGCTTTCGCGGCCATAACTATAAGCAAAAGCTTGAGCACCAACTGTCCGTTCAGAATGTCGCTGATCGTGTCATAACCCACGCCGAAAACGCGGGGGACAAAGAATCCGATGATTCCCAGCGCCAGCGCGCCGACCGCCGGCCACCATAAAGAATCGAAGGGCAGATGTTGAAACTGGTCTTCGGTCCAGTACAACAAGCGCGTAAAGCCGACCGCAGCCACTCCGCAGAGTCCTCCCAAAAGCAGATAAAAAGGAATGGCGTGAGGAATGCCGAAGTCGGTAGCATGCACCACGAACATGGGCCCCTGTCCCAGCAGTTGCATGTGGACGGCAGTAGCCAGAGTGCTTGCGATAACAAGCGGAATAAAAGAACGCGACTTAAATTCGAAGAGCAGCAGTTCGATGGCGAGAATCACGCCGGCAATGGGCGTATTGAAAGTCGCTGCCATTCCAGCGCCCGCGCCGCAAGCCAACAGGACTTTGCGTTCGGATGCCGTGGTATGCAGGAATTGGCCGATCACCGAACCAACAGCGCCTCCGGTTTGAATGATTGGGCCTTCGGCGCCGAAGGGGCCTCCGGTGCCAATCGCAATGGCCGCCGAGATCGGCTTAAGGATCGCGACGCGCGGCTGGATCTTGCTCTTGTTGGTGAGCACCGCCTCCATCGCCTCAGGAATGCCGTGTCCTTTGATCCTGGGCGAGCCGTACTTGGCCATGAACCCGACAATGATGCCGCCAACCACCGGCACGGCGATCACCGAAATTCCCAAACGATTGTGTTGGGCGCTCGTTAGCAGCCAGGAGATTTGGTGATAGAAAGCAATATTTGTGAAGAAGCCGATGAGCCGGTAAAGAACGAAAGCAATCACGCCCGCCAGCAAACCAACCAGAGCAGCCAGAAACGAGATGAGAACAATGCGAAATCCGGCGGGCGGGGGAATGTCCCGGGCAGAACGTTTGACTAACGTGGGACCGAGCGCAGCCTTGGGCGTGGAACTGCCACCTTTTTCAGGATCACGCAATCCCGGCCGGGAACGAGCAAGGCTCATTCTCAAGGGTCACCCCATTCGACCTACAGTCCCAAACAAAGTATATCGCTTTACGATAGACCGCGGGCAAGCGGGCGCCTTCTGAATCGTGTGTATTTACTTGGTCGTCTTACGCTCGGTCATGAAGCGAAGCAGCGATGTGCCCGAAAATCGGCTGGGTTCTTGGAGCTCCTGCATCAGTTCCCAGTTTTTGGTTTTTAGGATGTCGAAAGCAGTCAGCATTCCTGACAGTTCCCCGTTAGTACTGTCGAGCACCAGACAGTGGCCGTAGGCGCCGTCCAGGAAGCGCTTAGCAACTGCATGGACAACTTCGTCCGTGTAAGCCACGGGAAAATCCGTGTGCGCGATGGAAAGCGCAGTAGCATCCGGAGCGGCTCCCAGAAGATCGCGGCGATATACGATTCCGATGACGCGTTCTTTCTCATCCACGACGGGTACACATTCGTGGCCGGCAATGTCAACCACGAAGTCGGAAACTTTTTGGTCGCCGCGGACCGTCTCCATTTCCGGGTTCATTACATCGCGTACGCGCAACATCTTCATGGGATCAATTTCGTAAGCTTCGGGCACGAGGTGGCCGCGGCGCACCAGGCGTTCGGTATTGATGGTTGTCCGCATGAAGAAATGGACGGCAAGGTCGGCCACTACCGCGACCAGAAATACCGGCAGGATAGCGTTGTAGGCTCCGGTGACTTCCAGCATAAACAGGATGGCGCTGGGCGTTGCCCGGTACAGGCTGCCAAAAAGCGCAGCGGTAGCCACCATACCGTAAAGGCCAATGGTGGATGCGTTCGGCATGAACAAATGCATGACGGAACCAAAGGCCGCGCCCAGGCTGCCGCCGATCATCAAGGCCGGGGCAAACGTTCCGCCGGATGCGCCGGAACCAAGCGCCACGCCGAATGAAACGAGTTTCGCCACGCCGATGCCAAACAAAACATGCATCGGATGGGGCTTGGAAAGAATGTCGGCGATGACGGAATATCCCGTCCCAAAAACCTGGGGATAAAATATCCCGATAATTCCGACGATGAGTCCGCCAAATGCGGGCACTAGTGGAAACCAGATTTTAAGACTTTCGAAATAGTCCTCACAGAGGTACAGGGTGCGAGACATCAACCACGCCAGCCCAGCGCAAATAACTCCTAAAATTACAAAAAAAGGCAGCTCCAGCGGATGAAAATGATAATTGGTAATCACCGGAAAGAAGGGATCAGCCCCATGGAAACCCATTCCCACCATGGTTCCGGTCGCGGAAGCCAAGGCAATCGGCACGAATGAACGCGCGCGAAATTCAAACACAAGCAATTCGACGGCCAGCATGACGCCAGCGAATGGAGTCCTAAATACACCAGCCAAGCCAGCGGCGGCGCCACAAGCAAGCAGGGTGCGGCGTTCCGCTGGGGAAGATGGGACCAACTGACTCAATAAAGAGCCGATTGCCGCTCCAGTTTGAATAATGGGGCCTTCCGCGCCGAACGGACCGCCGCTGCCCACGCTGATGGCGGCGCTCAACGGCTTGAAGATGCTGACGCGGGCCTTGACGATGCTACGGTTATTCAACGCGACCGACATGGCCTCGGGAATGCCGTCGCCCTTAATCTCAGGAGAGAAATAGTGGATTAAAATTCCCACGATCAGGCCCCCGGCCGCGGGTAGAAACGGGGTCCACCAATGGAGCACGGCGATACTGGGCGGCAGATTGGCGGAGGTCGCCTTTCCGTAAAAGCAGAGATTTGAGATAAAGGTGATGGCGCGCTGCAAGCCTTCGGCGACTAGACCGCCGGCAATTCCCACGACGATTCCTAACAGCGAAACTCGCAGCATGCGGGTGGATTGGCGCCTGCTGGCTCTTGCGGATACCTGGTCCTGGCCAGATGAAAGAAAAGCTCCGGTGGTGCTCGCTACAAATGAATCCTGATCTTGCCTTTCTGACATCTACAGTGCTCTCCTTTGCGTTCTCTTTTTCGCGGTCGCGCTGGTTCCGTTGGAGCTCTTTGTTCCAGTGCCCGCCATTACGCGGTTCAAACTCCGCAGTAGCGCCGGGCCCTGCAGGCGGAGTTCTTCCCGGTGCGAAAGGGAAAGCTCCCGCAAAACTCGCTCGCCTTTTTCCGTAAGCTGCAGTAGTACTTCGCGACGGTCGGTGCCATGCTTGCGCTGAACATAGCCTCCGGCAGCCAGGCGATTTACCAACTCTACGGCGCTATGATGCTGAATCTGAAGGCGCTCCGCTAATTCACTTATGCGCGGCCGGACGTTGGCAGGCAGCCCTTTCACGGCCAGCATAAGCTGGTGCTGGCGCGGTTCAATGTTGGCCGCACGCGCTGCAGCTTCGCTGAAGTGCAAAAATCGCCGGATTTGATGACGCAACTCCGCAAGCGATTCGTAGTCTGTCAGGGTGAGTTTTTTCATGCGTTTATATATCGTACCACGACATATTATTGGCACTGTTGCCGCATCAGCGCCAAAAGTAATGCAGAGCCTCGATCGCCTAAGCAGGGCCGAACTAGCCAGCAATGCCATCCGCCATTTAGAATTCCTAGTTCGCATTCGTGTGCGCGAGATGGCACGAATGTGATTGAGGAATAAAGACTTGATCCCACGCTATACACGGCCGGAAATGGCCCGCATTTGGAGCGACGAGAACCGCTTTCGCACCTGGCTGGCGGTGGAAACCGCCGCAACCGAAACGCTTGCCGCATCAGGAATCGTGCCCAAACAGGCCGCCAAGGCCATTCGCGAGCGCGCTGACTTCCGCCTCGACCGTATTCAGGAGATCGAGGCCGAAGTCCGCCATGACGTGATCGCATTCACCACTGCGGTAGCAGAGTTCGTTGGCCCGGAATCGCGGTGGTTCCATTACGGCCTTACCTCCAATGACGTGGTTGACACGGCACAAGCGTTGTTAATCAAGCAGGCATCTTCGGTAATCGCGGAAGATTTGCGGCGCTTGTCGGAGGTCCTTAAACGTCGGGCCTTCGAGTTTAAAGACACCCCGATGGTGGGACGCACCCACGGAATCCATGCCGAACCGATTACCTTTGGATTCAAGCTGGCCAACTGGTATTCCGAGACGCAGCGCAATATTGAACGATTTTCTCGCGCGGCGGAGGAAATGAGGGTAGGCAAGTTCTCCGGAGCGGTGGGAACTTTTGCGCATTTGACTCCGGAACTGGAAGAGAAAATGTGCGTCCGTCTGGGGTTGCAGGCGGCAGCAATTTCTTCACAGGTGATCCAACGCGACCGCCATGCAAACTACCTGGCCACGCTTGCCGTGATTGCTTCTACTTTAGACAAGATTGCCACCGAAATCCGGCATTTACAGCGCACAGAAGTCCGTGAGGCCGAAGAGTTTTTCAGCGAGAAACAAAAAGGTTCCTCCGCCATGCCACACAAACGGAACCCCGTGACCTGCGAGCAGATCAGCGGACTGGCCCGAGTGGTCCGGGCAAACGCCCAGACCGCCTTTGAAAATGTCGCTCTGTGGCACGAACGCGATATTTCCCACTCTTCCGCGGAACGGGTCATTATTCCGGACTCAACCACTTTGGTGGATTACTTGCTACAAAAGACGGCCAATTTGATTGAGACCATGTTCGTTTATCCAGCACGGATGAAGATAAATCTGGAAAGCACGGGCGGCTTGGTATTCAGCGGCCAGCTTCTTCTGGATCTGGTGGAGCATGGAGTTTCACGCGAAGAGGCTTATCGCATCGTGCAGCGTAATGCCATGCGTGCCTGCAAGGAAGGATTGAACTTCAAGGAATTGCTTTTTGCCGACGAGGAGATCACCAATCGCGTTCCCCGCGCGCAGATCGAGCGCGCCTTTGATTTGAAGCGGCAACTACGAAACATAGACAAAATCTTCGCACGCGTTTTTGGCAAGCAAGGCGGAGGAAGCGCCCGGAACCGTAACAGCAAGAAAGCTGCTGTTAAAAAACGCGTCCGGCGCTGACCCCGCCCCTTGAAACGTCGCTGAAAGACTTAGCTTTTCTTCCCTAGCAAACCATCCACTGAAGCACATCCAGCACCGGTCAATACCAGGCAAATATTCGCCCCCAAAAGCGTAAGCGCGAATTCATACCCCATCGGCATAAAAAAACCATTCTTCAAATGGACCGCGAGAATGGCAACCAGCATATCAATGGCTAGTAGAGTTGCAGCCAGGCGAGTCGCCACTCCCAATACCAGCGCAATGCCTCCCACAAACTCAACGAGGCTTACGACTATCGCAGAAAGTGCGGGTAATGGAATACCGATGTGAGAGAACAGGGCGGTCACGCCAGCAATGTGATAAACAAATAACTTCTGCGCGCCGTGTGCCAGGAATACGGCCCCCACAACAATTCGTAACACTGTAATGCCGCACGATAGACTTTTGCCCATTGTTTTTCCTCTCAGAGAATAGTTTGAACACATGTCGTCATAACGAATAACGCTTCAAAAAAAACCATCAACTCGCGGAAGTGACCGTCTTACCTAACAGGCCCAGCAGGCTGTAGAGCTTCTTTTCACCCATATGGCCAAGCAGGCTGTGCAGGAACTGGCGAATGGCCGGGTCCAGTTGTTTCAGGAGGTCCACGCCTTTCGAGGTGATCTTTGCTACTACCACCCGCCGATCTCGATCTCCCCGCCCTCGCTGGGCAAGACCCATGCGGCCTAAACGATCCATCAGCCGGGTAATGTCCGGGTCGCGGGTAATCATCCTCTCCCCAATTTCGCTACATGCCAATCCCTGCTTTCCCGCTCCACGCAGGATTCGCAAAGCATTGTACTGAGTGGGGGAAAGCCCATATGGCTTCAAGGCCTCGGCAAGCCGCCATTGCAGGCGGTCCGCCGTCCACAACAGCGACAGAAAGGCTTCTTGCTCCAGGCTTTCGAACGGTTTGCCCTGCTTGATCTCGGCCTGAATGCTCGCATTCACAAAAGAATTATACTCGTCATAACGAGTATCGTGAAACAGCCGTCAGCGCAATCTTGAAATCCTGCTGCAGGTACACTACTGACGACCGCATGGTTCATTGGATTACATTGGCTCTCGAAATCATCGCCACGCTCGGCACGATTTCCAGCCTGACTTATTACCTGGTTTCGAGCCGAAGCGCGGCGCAGTTTCATGCCGAGCAAATTGCGGCGCGCTCGCGTGCGTTTTCATTCATGCCTCCGATTTCAATTCTAAAACCGTTGAAAGGCATTGACCCCGGCATGTATGAGAGCTTCCGCAGCCATTGTTTGCAAGATTACCCGCAATACGAAATCTTATTTGGGGTAAGTGAGGCGAATGATCCTGCCCTGACGCTAGTGGAGCAATTGAAAATAGAATTCCCTGAAAGAGAGATTCGCGTTGTTTGTTGTGATCGAAATCTAGGCACGAATATCAAAGTCAGCAACCTGGCTCAGATGCTGCCGGAGGCCCGCTACGAACATCTTCTGGTGAACGACAGCGACATTCGGGTCGAAGCCCAATATCTGAAGAACGTGATTGCCCCGCTTGAGAACGAAATGACCGGGCTGGTGACTTGCCTCTATCGTGGAAATGCCTCGGCGACCTTGGGTTCGCGTTTGGAAGCTCTGTGCATTGGCACGGATTTCGCCGCGGGAGTGCTTACGGCGCGATCCCTTGAGGGCGGCATTCGCTTCGGCATGGGATCCACACTTGCCTTCCGCCGCGCTGACGTTAAATCGGTTGGAGGATTCGAGGCCATTCTCGACTACCTCGCTGACGATTATCAACTGGGACATCGACTGGCGGCCGCGGGGAAAAAGGTTGCGCTTTCCGAAACCGTGGTGGAAACTTCCCTGCCCGCGTATTCGCTGCGCGATTTTTGGCGGCATCAACTGCGCTGGGCTCGCACCATTCGCGATTCCCGCCGTTCAGGACACCTTGGCCTCATCTTTACCTTTGGCCTGCCCTGGGCCCTCCTGACCGCCTTGTTGGCGCATGGTGCCCCTTGGGCCTGGGGCCTCCTGGCGGCTACAGTCGCGCTCCGAGTCGTCCAGGCGGTCACTACGGGCCGCCTCTGCCTGCAAGACCGGCAAATTGTTCGGTTGCTATGGCTGCTTCCCTTGCGTGATTTGATTGCCGCCGCGATATGGGTAGCCAGCTTGCTGGGACACACCATTCGCTGGCGCGGCAAGCTGTTTTATTTACGGCAAGGGAAACTTGTAAGGGCCGCTGAACAATAGTGTGGCAACTCTTGCGACATCATTGCGCACGATCGGCGGCGATAATCTTCCCGCCCTTGCGGAAGGAATATTTTTCGCCGCGCCAGACAAACCCGCGTCCGGTGAAGCTTGCCAGCCATAAACAAAATCCCAATAGATCTCGCAGCGGATACAACCAGCATAAGCGCAGAGCGCGGCGATCTCTAACGATTCCCCAGCCGACGATCAGGGATTGCACCATGCGATTGAGCCACGCGATGCTAAGGCATGCAACGCCCAGCCACAATCTTCCGCTGACGGCACTGGCAATCAATCCCAGCAATCCAAAGGGAACGGCGTAAGTGAGCCCGGTGCCGACGTGTCCTGCCGGACGCGAATAACGCGTGCTTTTCATCCAGCGGAGTTGATCTGCCAATGTTCGCCAAAAACGGCGCGGGGTAAGCACATGCTCAATCACGTAATGGGAGAAGATGACTTTGTAACCCGCAGCCCAAATTTTCTGTCCCAGTTCAAAGTCGTCTGAGTAGTAATCAGCGACTGCGGGAAATCCTCCGATTTGTTCGAGCACTTCCCGCCGCGCGGCTGTCACCGGGCCAAGGGCAAAGCGCATCCCTTCGAGCATGTCGGCCACAATCACGCCGGAGGTCATTTCCACGGACATACCCAACGCTTCAAGGCTTGAACCCAGGCCTGGCGCGGGCACTCCCCGGTATGGGCAAGTCACCAAGCCGATTTTTTCATCCAGGAGAGGAGCCACCACGTTTTGCAGCAGGTCGGGGCCAACGCAGACATCGCTGTCGCTCATGATGATGTAGCGAGCGGAAGTGAACGCCAGCATCTTTTGCTGGGAAAAAACCTTGGCATTGGCCCACGTGGGAGGTCCCGAAAGCACCACGCGGGATTTGACCTGCGGATAATTCTGATGAAGTCTTTCGACTACCGCCAAAGCGGGATCGCTTGCCTCACGAACGCCAAAAATAATTTCAAAGTTTGGATAGTCTTGTTGGAAAAAACTTTCCAGATTTTTTTCCAAGCCTGGCTCCATGCCGTGTAAAGGCTTCAAAACGGTCACTGGAGGCCAATCGGCGTTTTCGATTTGCCGCACCGAGGCCACGCTCAAGAGTGCGTTTCGTTTATAACGGCGCGTCGCGAGCAGAACCAGGCAGAGATAAATGAAGGAAGTGACGAGCCCGAGAAACGCAAGTCCCAGCAACAAAAGCCCGAGGATGCCAGCGGCCGGAAGGTGAGCAAAATTCATGCGGAATCAACGGAATTATACGGGAACGACGTGCCGCAGACTATTTCGCGGAGGCCGCCATGGCCAGTGTAATAGGAGCTTCCAGGACTTCGCGTACTTTGCGGCTGAGCATCTTAAGGCTGAATGGCTTTTGCAGGAAATTGCTGGTCACGTCAATGGAGCCGTAACGCTGCACGGTGCTCTCCGCGTATCCGGAAACAAAAAGCACTTTCATATCCGGTCTGGCGTTGGCCAGTTGGCCCGCAAGTTTTGCTCCGCCCATGTGGGGCATCACGACGTCGGTGATCATTAAATCAATCGTGTTCTGGTAATCGCGCGTGACATTTAAAGCATCATCGCCATTGATAGCTTGCAGGACGGTATAACCACAAGTGGTGAGGAATTCGGAGGCGGACTGCCGCACTGCCTCTTCATCTTCCACCAGAAGAACGGTCTCAGAGCCTCGGGAATTTTCCTCAACAATATGGCCAGAGGGAAGTTTGCTCAATTTTTGCTGCGCGCTGGGCCAGTAAATCTTGAAAGTCGTGCCCATGCCCGGTTCGCTGTATACCCAAACAAAGCCTCCATTCTGCTTTACGATGCCATAAACGGTGGCCAGACCGAGCCCGGTGCCTTTGCCTTCTTCTTTGGTGGTGTAAAAGGGCTCAAAAATATGCTGCATGTGTTCCGGTAAAATTCCTTCGCCAGTATCGCTCACCGTCATCAGCACATAGTTCCCTTCGGGCACAATCGCGTGACGCGGCAGGTAAGTTTCGTCCAAATACACGTTGCTGGTTTCAATGGTCAGCTTTCCGCCATGCGGCATGGCATCACGGGCGTTGGCCGCCAGGTTCATCACGATCTGTTCAATCTGCACCGGGTCGCACTTGATTTTCGCCATTTCCAGCCCGGGTTGGAATTGCAGTTGAATGTCTTCGCCAATCAATCGGGGCAGAATACGCACCGCATCCTGCAACACCACATTCAGGTCCAAAATCTGGAGTGATTGCATTTGCCTGCGGCCGAACGCCAGCAGTTGCCGGGTGAGGTCGGCCGCGCGGCGCGACGCGGTAAGTATCTGGTCCACGTTCCGGCGCAAAGGATGTTCGTGGGTAATGGAATCCTGCATGAGCTCCGCGTAGGCGCTGATAACCATCAGCAGGTTATTGAAGTCGTGGGCGACACCGCCAGCCAGACGGCCGATCGCGTCCATTTTCTGGGCCTGAAGTAACTGCGCCTCCAGCCGCCGCTTCTCAGTGACGTCGTGGTCACAGCACACAAAATGCGTGGTCTTGCCCTGCGCATCCTGTAAGGGAGCAATCGTCCGCTCCACCAGCAGAGCATCGCCGTTCTTCTTACGGCTGGTGACATTGCCGCGAAAAACATTCCCTGCAAAAATCGTTTCCCACATCTGACGATAGGTTTCAGGATGCTCCGTCTCTACTTCCAATAGGCTAAACGCATGCCCTTTGAGTTCGATGGTTGTGTATCCGGTGGCATGCGTGAATGCGGGATTGATGAACTCGACCAGCCCAGAGCTGTCCATGATGGCGATCAGTTCCGTGGTCTGTTCTACCGCGCTCCACAGTTTGCTCAACATCACTTCCGATTTTTTGCGCTGTCGCTCTTTGCAATGCGCCTGGATCGCGCAATCCAGCGCATGCAGCGCGGGAGACTCGCCGATTCCAGGAACCGGGAAAGCCGTGCCATGGCCCCCGTGCAGGATGCCTACCAGCGCCGACTCGCTTACGTGATCGCTGATAAAGACCAGAGGCGGGTAGCCTCCGCGCTTGCGGATGGCGCTGGAAAGCTGTAGCGCCATGGGATCTCCGGAACGATAGTTGCACAGCAGCAGGTCGCATGCATTGTTTTCCAATTCACGGATGGCCTGGGTCGGGGAAGCGGCGTGACGAGCTTCCACTCTTCTGTCTGCCGTCCGTCCCAGAAGGTCCTGTAGATAGGTAAAGTCATCCGCATTGTCGCTGACAAGCAGCAGACGCAGTTTTTGACTTCCGGTTGCGGACTCTTTCGCCTTGCTCATGGCTCGCCTTACCCCTTAGTTATCGGAGTCGGAAAGCCTTTGCATGCTCGGGCCGTATAAGGATTCGTGGGTGAGCGAGTAAAGGAAAGGATCAATTCAGGAAAGTACGTATTTGGGACAAGAAGAAAGAGGAAAGTAAAAGTGGAGACTAAGGCATGGAGAGCCACGCTCCCCACGCCCTGATGAACAATTAGTTGGAGCTGCCGCCTGATCCCGCGCCAGCCGTAGTGCCGGTGCCGATAGCTAAAGCAAACTTCTTGCCGCCAAATCGGAGTTCTTTAAGTGAAGCTGTACCGTCGGAATTTCGTTCCACTACCGCCTGATTGCTGCCTGACGCCTGATCTATGACAACGACTTTCGCTGGAGCCTGCGCCACTAGTTTGCGGCCTTTCATGATGTTCAACTGGACATCCGGCCCCTCGCCCTCCCACGTAACGGAATAATCGCCCGCCTGCAATTGTTTCCCGTTCACCGACACTGTGTTGTTCAACTGGAATGCGCCTTTATTTGACGCGAACGCGCTCGCTGCCAGCATCAGCACAACCGCCAACAATACCGCCTGATAATTTCTGCCTCTCATAATGCTCCCTTCGCCCGCTAGATTCGGGTCGCAGCTTTTGGCGGCCACAAAATGACCCTCAAGCGTTGCGCTTTACAACTGAAGGCCTACAATGTGCGACGGGGTCAAAGCACAAGCGCAAATGCGCATTGCTGTGCGGGGATTGCGCCATCCGGCCGCCAAACCTGGAATGACGCAGTTCCCTCAACCCCGTAATCTCTCGAAATTCTCTCGCCCTATTTGATACGTCTGCCGCAACTGAAAAGTTTAAAAAACAAACATTCCAATCACAGTCTTGGACGCAGGTTTTGCGCGGTTGTTAGCACACCTAAAACTCCTACAACATGCGCTGTATGTTTTGTTAGATGTTTCGCAGGTGAGGAAATACGAAGGAGAAGGAAAAAAGCTTCGCGAGCCCGAGAAGTAATAGTTAGAAAGAAAATCTAGAGGAAAAATTCTGGGGAAATTCTCGGGCGCGGCAAAGTGCTCGCGCCCGAGCGCAAACTATTGTGCGGACTCTTCTTTTTCGACCACGACCTTCAAGTGCGTGGTGACTTCCTTATGCAGTTTGATAGGAATGGTGAACTCGCCCAGCGTCTTCAAGGGTTCGTGAAGCTGGATCTTGCGGCGATCCAGGGTGAATCCCTTCTTAGCCAACGCGTCGGCGATGTCGCCCGAGGTTACGGAACCAAAGAGCTGGTCCTGTTCGCCAGTACGCCGCTGGAATGAGACAGAAACGCCGTCGAACTGTTTGCTCAACTCTTCCGCCTGGACTTTTTCCTTGGCGGAACGGCGCACGGATGCGGCCTTCATCTGCTCAATGACGGCTTTATTGCCAGCAGAAGCTTCAATGGCCAGCTTGCGTGGCAACAGATAGTTCCGCCCATATCCTTCCGCGACTTTTACCAGGTCGCCGCGCGAGCCGAGCTTGTTCACATCTTCTTTGAGAATGACTTCCATGGGTGCTCCTCTAAATATCAATTGCGCGAATTTCACGTGGTGCCGCAACGTTGGCAGCCTACGGGGATCCGCAGTCAGTAATTAGGACGCGCGGGCTGAAAACGGCAGCAGGGCGATATTGCGCGCCAACTTAATGGCAGAAGAAAGGCGCCGCTGGTGCGGAGTGCACACGCCGGTCAAACGGCGAGGCACGATCTTTCCACTCTCGATGGAGACAAACTGCCCGAGCAGCCGGTAGTCCTTGTAATCAATCGCGTCAATTTTTTCCACGCAGAACTTGCACACTTTCTTGCGACGGAAATATTTACGGCCACCTTCACGCCCTCCGGGACCTCCAGGACGCGGACCACGATTGCGATCGCCGCCACGGTCAGGTGGACGTTCCGGGGAACGCTCTGGGCGTTCACCGCCGCCGGTGGAACCTTCGGCAGATGTTGTTCTAGTTTCGTCAGCCATGGTACTCCTTCGTTGTCATTTCTAATTTGCAGCCGCGAGCGTCGCCCGCAGGTTGTGGATGGCAAGCGTTCGCCCGCCGCTCCATTGAATATTTGTTATGCCGTAACAGCGGCAGTCTCGCCGCCCGCTTCGGCGGGAGCGGGCGCTGGTGGCGCCTTGCGCTTCGCTTCGCGGAGCTTCTTGATCTTGTCCAGGCGCTTTTGGGCTTCGTCAATGCGCACAGTGATAAATTTGATCACTTGTTCTGTGACGCGCAGGCGACGCTCAAGTTCGTGCACGAGTCCGCCGCTGCCTTCGAGAATCAGCAGAATGTAAATTCCGTCATGGAACTTGCGCACCGTGTAAGCGAGCCGTCGCTTACCCATAATGTCCACCTTGTGGACGCTGCCTCCCGATGAAGTCACAACCGTCTCCAGCGTGGAAATCAGCTTTTGCTGCTCTTCCTCCGGCATGTCGGGCCGGACGATAAACATCAGTTCATAAGTACGATTCATTCTGTTCTCCAAATTCTTGCGCTGCCTAAACCATCCGCAGCTAGCTTCCGCCCCTAATTCTCCGGGCCGGCTTCCTTTTCCTTCCGGTTAAAGCGGTTCATGGCCGGGCCTTCGCCTTCAGTCAGAATCACTTTCACTGCTTCTACGGCAGCTTCCAGCATTTCACTCACCGCCGCCAACTGCGCTTTGCGGAAGGGCGACAGTAAATAATCTTTCCCATCCGATACTTTGTGCTCCGGCGCTACTCCCAGCCGGATACGCAAAAAGTCCTGCGTTCCCAACGCGCCGATAATGGACTCAATTCCGTTATGGCCCGCCGAGCTTCGCTTGCGGTGAATGCGCAACGTGCCCAACGCGAAATCCATCTCGTCCTGAAGCACGATCAAACCGCTTTGCGGATCAATCTGGTGCTCAGCAACTAACTCCCGCACCGACAGTCCGCTCAGGTTCATAAAGGTTTCTGGTTTTGCCAGAATCACCGTCTCAGAACCAATGACCGCACGTCCCGTTAGCGCCCTGCATTGACGATTTCTCACTTCGACCTTGCACTGGTCCGCAATCAGGTCAATGGCAAGAAACCCGGCGTTGTGCGGCGTGAACTGGTACTCGATTCCCGGATTTCCAAGACCGACAATCAGTTTCACGCCGTTTCAATTTCCCCCGCCTACTTTTACACTTATGCCCGTCAAGCTCTTTCGTCGAGCTACGCTCGACCTGACGGGCGAGGGCGCCCGTCGCTATACAAGCACTACTTCTTTTCTTTCTTCTCGGCCTTTTCGCCTTCCGCGCCTTCTTCAGCGTCCTGCTTACCCTTCTTAATGACCTCAGGCTCGCTGGGTCCAGCCGCCGCATCAGCAACAGCCTCCGGAGCCGCCACCACTTCTTCCTTCACGATGGTGATGTGGGCCACGGCCTGGTTCTCATCCGTCAAGTACTTCACCTTGTCGCTGTGCGTAAGATCCGCCACGCGCAGGACCTTGCCGAAGACGAGTTCAGAGACATCCGCTTCAATCGAGGCCGGAATATCGCCAGGCAAGCACTCGACTTCCACTTCACGCAGCACATGTTCGAGGATGCCGCCCTGCTGCTTGACCCCAGCCGCTTCGCCCTTGAGCACGATAGGCACGGCGACGCGCAGCTTCTGGTCCATGGCGATGCGTTTGAGATCAATGTGCATCAACGAACCCTTGATGGGCTCATATTGCCAGTCCACGATCATGGCCTTGGTGCGCTCGCCACCATCGAGAGCAAGGTCAAAAATGGAGTTGTGGCCGCTCTGCGAATTCAGGATCCGCGACACATGCCGCGGGTCCAGAACTACCGGCAAGGAATCTTTGCCCGCGCCATAGAGAACGGCGGGAATTTTTCCGCCGGCACGCACACGGCGTGCGGCATTCTTGTTGCCCGGAGTGCGGGGTTGCGCTTGCAGTACGTTGCTTTCGATTGTTGCGGTCGCCATAATCTCAATCCCTATAAGAACAATTTACTGACAGATGTCTCTTCGTGAATCGACTGAATTGCCCGCCCAATCAAACCTGCAATCGAGAGGACTTTAATCTTCGGCTCATTCCGCGCAGCTTCACTGAGCGGGATAGTGTTCGTTACAACTACCTGCTTAATGCAGGACTTCGCGATATTTTCCACCGCCGGCCCGGAAAACACAGGGTGCGAGCAGCAGGCATACACTTCCGCCGCGCCGTTTTGCATTAATGCGCTGGCCGTTTTTACCAGCGTTCCCGCGGTATCAATCAAATCGTCAATAATCAAACACGTGCGGCCATTCACGTCGCCGATGACGTTCATGATTTCAGCCACGTTCATTTCTACGCGGCGCTTATCCACGATGGCCAGCGGAGCATCGATTTTTTTCGCAAAAAATCTCGCGCGCTCCACGCCGCCCGCATCCGGCGAAACCACCGTCAATTTCGGCAAATCAAGCTTCTTGAAATAATCCACCAGCACCGGCGAAGCAAAAAGATGGTCCACCGGGATATTGAAAAAACCCTGCAACTGCGGCGTATGCAGATCAACGATCAACGCACGATCGGCGCCTGCCGTCGTCAGCAAATCCGCCACCAGCTTCGAGGAAATCGGCACTCGCGGCTTGTCTTTGCGGTCCTGACGCGCATATCCGTAATACGGAATCACCGCCGTGATGCGCCGCGCTGAAGCCCGTTTGAGCGCATCCAGCATCAGCAGCAACTCCATCAAATGGTCATCCACCGGACGGCATGTGGACTGCATGACGAAAACATCCGCGCCACGCACATTCTCCTGTATCTGCACGTAGGCTTCGCCGTCCGCAAATCGCGTGACCAGCGCCTGCCCGCGATTCAATCCCAGAAAATCACAAACTTCCTGGGAGAGCGCTTCATTCGCAGTTGCGCAGAAGATTTTGAACTTATCATCCACCCGCGCGCGTTGCGGCTTGCGCTCGGGCTTCTCATCTGGGCTCATCTTCGTCTCGGTCGCTGTCGTCAGAGTAGCCATGGTCGGTTCCCAGTTCCCGGTTACCAGTCCTTAGTTCCTAGTTCTTAAGTTTTGCCGAGAACTGACAACTAAGAACTGTTTTATGGCTGGGCCGCTAGGATTCGAACCTAGACAAAGTGCTCCAAAGGCACTTGACCTACCATTAGTCGACGGCCCAGTGTCGCGCTTGCGATTCTAGATTGAAAACCGGCGGAAACCAAATGCGCAATCTAAAATCTTTTCCAGTATTGCCGCCGCGTCAGTGTGGACGTCGCGACCGCAGGAACCCCGCTCTTATTCAACCGGACTGCCGCTTTTTCCGCTGCCTTGCGCGTGGTGAACAATCCGTACAACGCAGAACCCGAACCAGAGAGCGAGGCATAATACGCGCCTGACTTTTTGATCGCACTCTTGACTTCGCGTAATGCGGGATATTGAGGAAATACGACCTGTTCAAAGTCGTTCTCTATCCCGGTACGGACGAGGTCGAGAAGCAGGGTCTCGGCCCGGCCCCTGCCATTGCTCACAGGGACACCGGATACTGCCTTCCCAGTTTTGAGTTGGGAACCACTCAGCCATGCGGAAATCACCCGGCTGAATGTATTTATTCTATCGGAGGGATCGGAGAGCGTCAATTTCTTTGGGGTACGTCCCTTTGATGTTTCTACTAGGGCATCCCAATCAGCAAAGGCTTTCGGGGTGGAAACTCCAATCTGCGGCGTGGCAATCACGCACGGGATGGAGGGAAAATCAGGCAAAGGATAGACTTCCTCGCCGCGCCCCACTCCCAGCGATGTGCCTCCGATCAAAAACAGCGGCAGGTCAGAACCAACTTCGGCCGCAATACGCAGCTTCTCCGCGCCGGATAATTGCTTTTTCAGCGCGCGCTCTAGCGCAAGCAGCGTGGCAACGGCATTGCCAGATGCGCCTCCAAGACCTCCCTGGACGGGAAGGCGTTTTTCAATTTCAATGATGACCTTTCCGCGGGCTTTAAGTGCTTCTATGACTCGTTCCGCAATGCGATAGCACGTGTTCGTGGCATCGCACGGTACACGCGGATCTTTGCTGCGAATTTCTATTCCCGTGCCGCGAACAATTTCGACGCGCAGGACATCGTGCAGAGCGATCGTCTGATACACCGTTCGCAGATCGTGAAAGCCATCCGCGCGGCGCGGCCCGATGTACAGGCCAAGATTGATCTTCGCGTAGGAGCGGACAGTGACGGGCATAAGAGTCACTTATTCTATCTGCGGAACGTTCCGGCGGAAACCGCGCAAACAAATTTATTAGTAAAGATTATGAGGACTGAACTCGCGTTAGTGGCCTTCGCTGGGTCCATCCGCCGCAGCTATTTCTTGACTCTGATCTGAACTCTCGTGCCGTCGGGCAAGTCTCCGTTTGGCAACTTGATCACACCGTTCTGCACGATGCCCTCAAATTCTTGCGGAGCATTCGTCAATGCCATAAGAGGAGCAGTAGTTTTCCGCCCCATCCCCTTGTCCATGGCTTCATTCGCCAGGCGGTCGGCGTCCTGGTTGTGCTCGCGCAGCGCGTGGTCAATGGAAAACCAATCCATCTGCCTGATTAATTCGGTCGCGCGTGCGTGAAGATCCTTCAGGGTTAAGTTTTTTACTTTGTAAATTCCCTTGATCTGCCGCACCAGAAGTTCGGAATCGCTGATCAACTTAAGCGCTTTGGGGCCGTGCGCCAGCGCGTATTCCAGAGCTGCAATCAGTCCCTGATACTCGGCGAAGTTATTGGTCTGGTGGCCCAGGTATTCGCTGAGGGCGGCTACTTTGCGTCCGCTCTCGTCTTTGATAACGACGCCATAGCCCGCGGGGCCGGGATTCCCGCGCGCGCCGCCATCGCTGTGCGCGATCAAATGGTGTTCGGGGGGCTTAGTCATCGCTTACGGAAAGCCTCATTCAATATGAAGATCGTGAGTATGAAGAGATTTTACACACTCCCAAACTTTCCTTTTGTCATGCTGAGCGAAGGCCTGATCCACGAAAGTGGATTAGGGCGTAGTCGAAGCATCCCTATCATTTGGCACGCCTACAGAACATCGGTAGGGATTCTTCGACTCCACATTCGTTCACTTTCGTGAACGAATGCTCCACTCAGAATGACAATCTATTGCGGTTTCAAATAATGATCGAACCAGGCAATCATACGTACCATAATGTCACGCCGGTGGTCAGGAACCAGAAAAGAGTGCCCTTCGCCGGGGTAGATTACCAACTGCGTTTGCACCCCCAGCATTTTTAAAGCATGCCAGAATTCACGTGATTGCGGCGCCGGGCATTCTCCATCGCGCTCTCCCACGAGTAGCAGCGTGGGAGTTTTGACATTTTTAATAAACGTGATGGGCGAACTCCTCGCATAAACAGCGGGGTCGTCATACACGGACGCGCCGAAGTACGGAATCATCCATTCATCAATATCGTTCTCGCCATAGTAGCTCTGAAAGTTCGTCAGTCCCGCGCCGGAGACGGCGGCGCGAAAGCGATGAGTCTGCGTAACCGCCCACATAGTCATATACCCGCCATAACTCCAGCCGGTAATGCCAATCCGGTCCCTGTCAACAGGCAGCGTGCGTACGATTTCATCCACGCCCGTCATGATGTCGTGGAAGTCCCCATAGCCGAAATCTTTCACATTGCCTTGCGCGAAAGCTTCGCCTTCGCCGTAACTGCCGCGAGGATTGGGATAAAAAATAAAATACCCGTGGGCGGAAAGTTCGTGCGTGTTGAAAAAATCGCTGGGCCACGCGGAGCGGAAGTCCGATGCTGGGCCGCCATGCGGCACCACAATCATGGGATATTTCTCGCGGGCATCGTAATCTTTTGGATACATTACCCAGCCCTGGATGCGCATATTGCCATTCATCCAGTGAATGCTCTTCATGGCTCCCCAGTTCGGCTGGAACGAATCATTGTCGCGAGTAAACTGCCGCCAATGGCCAACCGGCCCCAGCCATATTTCCGAAGCATGCGCCGCTGAATTCGCAATGAGTGCGGAGGTGTCATCAGCCGCGAGCGACATTGAAGGCTCTCCTGAATATGAAGTGCTGATGCTTTCCGGACCACTCCAAGTCTGTGAAACTTTCCCGCTGGCCACATCAACTTCCCCAACTCCAGCATTGCCATCAATATTTTCCGCGAATGTGATTTTGTCAGGCTGATGCCAGTACAAATCCGAGGGCGAAGCAGGGATTTCAGGAGTAATGTCCTTCGTGCTACCACCGGAAGCAGGCACAAGAAAAATGTCCCCTCCGATGACTCCTTCATCACTCATGATGCCGCTGATAAACGCAATCCGCTTCCCATCGGGTGACCAGCGGGGATCGGCAATTTGCAATGACGAAGACGGCTGGTAAATAGACTTGAGTTGCGCAGAATCAACTTGCAGCGTGTAAAGCTGCGCCACATACCAATTAGAATCGCCCGCGCCGTGCGCCGCGATCAGTGCGAAATTCTTGCTGTCTGGCGACCAATCGAACTCGTACACATACATATCGGCGGGCGAAATTTGTCGCACGTTCCCTGATCCGACGTCCACGATCGCGAGCCGCTGTTCATAAACATGGCTCTCAACAACTCCCGTTTCTTCCGTCATGGGCATCTGCGGCCCGGCACTGCGCGGAGCATTCTCGATGAAAAGAAATGCCACAGTATTTCCGTCCGGCGACCATGCAGGGTCCGACAAGTCCCCGGTCAAGTTGGTGAGTTTGCGGGCCGTGCCTGATTTCACATCGGCTACGTAAAGCTGAGGTTGCGACGGCGCGCCGCTGTTGGACAAAAAGACAATGCGCCCGCCGTCGGGCGACCACGCAACGCTGTTTTCATCCAGGTGTACAGCAGAAGCATCCGCGGATATTCGTTTTGGAGAAGCGCTTGCATCCGAAGGCTGAACAAAAATGCCCGAGCCCGTAATGCTCTGGCTGGTAGGGCTATAAAGTGGCTGGACCCACGCGAGTTGTTTGCCATCCGGAGAAATGGCCACCTGGTAAAAGCTCTTAACTACCGCCGCCCGAATGCCGCTCTCCTGCGCACACACATTCGAGACCACAAACAGAAGCAGCAGACAGGCTAATATTTTGAGCTTCATCTTCGCGGACAAGACAACTTTCTCATCTTCCCTCGGCAAGGCGTGCGGCAAGCCGTTCCGGCAACTTCGCGGCAAGAATGTTCCCTTGCGCGCTTTTCACATCGTAAGGAACGCGGTAGAACGTGGCCACCTTGGAACTCGAATCGAAGACAAGGAAAGCGGCCCGCCAGTCGCCGTCGCGCGGCTGGCCGATCGAGCCGGGATTGATTAGATATTTTTTGCCAGGCTGTAATTCAAAATCGAATGTCTCGAGTTTTCGCGCCTCCTTGTAACCCGGAGGAATGAAACGGGCCGGACCTTCGTTACCGGCGAACACGCCCTGCACATGGGTGTGTCCGAAAAATGTGGCGGGCACTTTTACGGCATCGAGTATGGCATGCGCCTCCTGCTCGTACATCACATACTCATCTTCGTCGCGGGGAGAGCCGTGGACCAGTTGAATTTCGGCTTCTCCTTCCACCCGCGCCGGGCCCTGAGGAAGCTCTCTGAGCCACGCGAGGTTCTCCGCCGAAAGGGTCTCTCCCGTCCACCGCACAGCGGCGGCGGCGATGGGATTGAAATCGCTGGCATCACTAATTCCGCTCGCAGCCTTGTCGTGGTTTCCGCGGACGAAAATATTCCCCAGACTGCGGCTGATCTTCACCACTTCATTGGGATTAGCGCCGTAGCCTACGACATCGCCAAGATTGACCACCAAGTCGTAGGCTGGGGCCGCCTCCAGGGAGGCTTCCAGGGCCTGCAAATTCGCGTGTATGTCGCTGAGTATAAGAATGCGCACGTTCCACCAGGAGAATGGATTATAGATGGCCAAAAGCCAAGCCGGGTAATCGGCAAGGCAGATTCAGGCCCAAAACCGCTGGAAGTAGGCTTCCGTCACATATCCGGATGAATCTTGTACCGGGGATATGGCATCATGTATAGCCTATGACGAAAATCCACATCCCCACCCCGCTCCGGCAATATACCGGGAAGCAAGCCGCGGTGGAGGTGAAGGCAAGCAATATTGGCGAGGCGCTTTCCGGCCTGGTGAGCAGCCATCCCGACCTTCGCCGCCACCTGTACACCGACGAGGGCAAGCTCCGCGCCTTCGTAAACGTTTATTTGAATGACGAGGACGTGCGTTACTTGCAGAAGGAAGCGACCTCCGTCAGCGATGGTGATAATATTTCCATAGTGCCTTCGATCGCTGGAGGCCGGTAAAACCATGATTTTTTTCGCTACATTCCGCTGCTGTTGTTGTTCTTCCTGTCGTTGCCTGCTTTAGTCTTTCGCAATTTTCTGCAAATACAGCTTTACAAATACAATCTTAGAGGCGAGTTCCAATGGCCAGCGTAATTGACGTGAAACCTGAGACCGTGACTTTGAACAACGATGAAATCCTGCGCTATTCGCGCCACCTCATCATGCCCGAGGTGGGCATGGAGGGCCAGTTAAAGCTGAAGGCGGCGAAAGTTCTGTGTGTTGGCGCGGGCGGGCTGGGTTCGCCCCTGGCTCTGTACCTGGGAGCGGCGGGAGTTGGAACGTTAGGGATCGTTGATTTTGACGTGGTAGATTTCACGAACCTGCAGCGGCAGATCATTCACACCACTGCGGACGTAGGACGCAAGAAACTGGATTCAGCAGCGGAAAAGATAAAAGCGATCAATCCTTTCGTGAACATCCGCAAAATCGACACCAGGCTGAGCAGTGAAAATGCTCTGGAACTGTTCAAAGAGTTCGACATCATTGCAGACGGAACCGACAATTTTCCCACACGGTACCTGACCAACGATGCTTGCGTGCTGACCGGCAAGCCGAATGTTTATGCTTCGATCTTCCGTTTTGAAGGCCAGGCCAGTATCTTCGGGACCGAAGGCGGCCCCTGCTACCGCTGCCTGTATCCTGAGCCGCCACCGCCGGGACTGGTTCCATCATGCGCCGAAGGCGGAGTGCTGGGAATCCTGCCGGGACTTTTGGGAGTAATTCAGGCCACGGAAGTCATCAAGCTGATTTTGAAAACGGGTGATCCCCTCATTGGACGCCTTTTGCTCGTGGATGCGCTGGGGATGAAGTTCCGCGAGTTGAAATTGCGGAAGAATCCCGATTGCCCGGTTTGCGGCAAGAACCCAACCATAAAAGAATTGATTGATTACAATGAGTTCTGCGGAATTCGCGGCGAGGAGATGCCGGTGGAAACAACCAATGAAGACATAACGGTGGAGGAATTAAAGCGGCGACTGGATGCCGGCGATGATCTGTTTGTGCTCGACGTCCGCGAGCCCCATGAATATCAAATCTGCAACATCAACGGACATCTTATCCCGCTGGGCGATCTGCCAAAGCGCGTGAACGAACTTGACCCAAATAAAGAAATCGTTGCGCATTGCCGCTCCGGCGCCCGCAGCGCCAAGGCGGCGGATTTCCTGCGCAACGCTGGCTTCCGCAATGTACACAACCTGGCTGGCGGAATTTTGGCCTGGGCGGACAAAATTGATCCGAAGATGCCCAAATATTAATTTGAAATTGAAGGGGAATTCGCAGCACGGGGAGCGCTTTTGCGCTCCCTTTTATTTTTTATCGAGATTTAAGTGCGAGTAGCGCAACGGTGGCCAGTGACATGATTACGATTCCAATCCAATAAATGTTGCGGCCGAACCAGCTTCCCGGTTTCGGATCAGAATAGTGGTCGAGGAACGATGGCGCGCCAGCGCTTACCGGCCTTGCCCCTTCAGAAACGTTCGACGCCTCGCAATCCAGACACAGGCTGCGGCCTCCGGAAACCGGGAATCCACAAGCCGTACACTTCCCGATGCTGGCGTGCAGGTGGGCGACGATTTCCGGGTCAATGGCAACAACTGGCGTTGAATCCAAAACTGGATCCGAGCCGGGTACACTTAAAACGCCGCCGGTAGGATTCGATTGAGCGGAACGCGACTTCTCTGCTTGCGCGGCGTTATTTCTTACAAGGTTGCCAGCGTCTGACGGAGGAAGTGGCCAGTTCTGAATCCCGGTGTCCTGGAGTCCGATATCCGGTTCCACCTCCAGCGCCGTCTGGATTATTTCTCCCAAACGCTCCACGGCGTTAATGTCACGCTCTTCGAACGCGTAGGCCTTTCCGGACAACAACTCGAAAATACCGATGACTTTTTCGTCGTGAACCAGCGGTTGGACAACAACAGAGACAATTCCCAGCGCGCGGCAACTTTCGCGATTTACTCGTAGATCGGTTTCCACATCGTCGCAACGGAGAAGCTTTTTCAGGCGGACACTCTCGCCGGTCAGACCCGAATCCATTTGCAGGTATGCGCCGATTTCGGGCGCGGATGCTCCCGCGGAAGCACGGCACACCATTTTGCCATTTTCGACCAGCGCGATGGCCGCCCCGGAGGCGCCTGTGATGTATTTCGCGCGGTCCACAAGCAGTTGCAATGCCGCCTCAAGATCGCTCTTCGCCATCTGCGCGAGCGATTTGTGGTTGTCATCACCGGGAAAACGTACTCGCTCCCGCGTTTGCGGTATCGCCGCGAGCGGAAACTTTCCCAGAGCTTCCGCCCCGGGAGTCTGGCTCGACAGACCGCTTTGTCCTAACAATCCCAACTGATCCATGACCGGATATTCGGAGTTTCGCTCTCCGCATACCAACTGTCAAGAAGCCCTTTGTACCGAAAGGACATCCTTAGTGGAGCAATGTGAAAAAAACCGAATGCCTCCACAGCCGGAATGTGGAGGCATCCAAGGTTCAAGAACCAGAGTTCTAGAGCAGGTTAGTTGGCGTCTGGCAGCGTAAGTTGCGTAAACCCTCCGCCGAGGGCGTCCAGTGCCACGTACGTCCTGATTTGGTTGGCGGTGAAGGTTACCGTTCCAGTACTGGTGAAACTTGACTTCGATCCCGGAGCAGTCAAGAAAATTTCATAAGTTCCCACCGCGATATCCTGATAGCTGGTGGCCGCCTGAAAAGCCAGGTTGGCGACCGTCGGCGACACGTTTGCAATGTTGGTTCCCGACGCCACAATATACACATCCACCGGACCCATAGCTGGCGCAGCGTTGATGACGCGAATAGAGGCATCCCCCGTGGTTGCGACCGTGATGCTGTCGTTGAACACCGTTCCAGCGATGTCAGGAGACAATCCCGTTACCACCATGGTTTGCACTGCACCGGTGGACATAGAGAGAGTTTGATCCACATACGCGCTTGAAGAGCCATTGGGCTCAAGCTGAATGTGATGCGATCCAGAGGTTTCCGTTAAGTACCCCGTAGCCGCGCCGTAGTTCACGGTCGTAGCGGTCACGCTGTCTACAAGCACATTTGAATTGCCTTCGCTCGGCGAAGCCTGCACGAAACGGATTTCCGGCGGATTGGTGCCATTTGTGGCGGTGGAGGTATCAGAACCCCCACAACCAGAAGCAAAGAAAATTGCGCAAAATGTAATTAACGTAAGACTGTACTTGGACAGACGATTCCCCATTCCCCCACCCCAACTTGAAATTGGCCGCTACCGCATAGTGTGATGCGGCGAAATAATATCCTCGCGCAAAAATTGTTTTGTTGAGAGTAAAGAGTGAGTAAAAGAATGTAAAGATTTGTTGGATAACGGAAGCGGTGGGGCATCTAGCGCTTGTCTCGTTGCTTCAACCAATCCAGAAACATCTGCTCGAACGATTTGTCGTAATCCATCAGAACATGGCGAACCGTATGTCCGCTGACAAAGTGGCAAATTTCTTCAGCGAGATTTTTGGCATGGTCCCCGGCGCGCTCCAGCGATTGCGTCATGGAGATGACCTGTAAGCTTGCCTGCCGCTGAATGCTCTCAGGGTTTTCGATGTGACGCATGAAGATGAGATTGCGCAGACGGTCCATCTCCGCGTCGGCGCGCAATATTTCAATGGCCTTCTTCACGTCCCGCGACGCGAACGCCATGCCGACATCGCCCAGCATCTTCTCGAGGATCGTGGCCATTTGCGTGAGGTCACGCACATCCTGGGAATCCACCCGCGCACCGGCCGCTTGCGCGCTGCTGCCAAAGCTGAGCAGCAGGTCTCCAATGCGCTCCAGCCCAATCATGAACTTCATGCAGGCCAGCAACTCGCGGGCTTCGGCCTCACTCACTTGTGTAATGGCCTGGGTCACACCCGCATCAATTTCCATGTCCAGCTTGTCGAGTTCTTTTTCCCGTTCCCGCAGCGTGTTGAGAAGAGCAGAAGAACCGGTAGCCACGCACTCCGCCGCCACGGCGGCCGCGCCTTGCGCCACGCGACAGGCCTCAATAGTCTGCTCGACCAGGTGGGCGTAATGCCGTTCGGATTGGGGCTGGATTCTGGCTGTGCTCATAATCTTCCGATCTCGCCACGCTGCATGGATGGACGTTCACCTGTCGAAGGCTGCCGCCCAAGAAACATGTGCACTTAAATTTTAGATCGTTAAAGACGCCCGTGGGTTAACGGCAGGTTAATAAAAACATAACTCGTGGCGACTGCAACAAACTCTTTATTATTTGCCGTTTTGCGTAAACGCGAGCGTCAAAAGCGTTTTTTGTTCGACTTCGTGCGCTTTGCCTGAGCCGGTGGCCGGACTTGGGCTGGCGGAGCGCTTGATCGCCAGTACTGGACGGTTCCCCGCCAACTGCCGCAACCGGGGAAGAATGTACGACATGGCCCCCATGTTGGAGGGCTCTTCCTGCACCCACACAATCTCGTGCGCGGAAGCGTGTTGTTGCAACGCCGCAGTCAACTCGGCTTCCGGAAAGGGGTAGAACTGCTCCATGAAGATGATGGCCGTGGAGGTATCCTGCCGCTTCTTCCGTTCCACGCGTAATTCGTGGCCGATTTTTCCGCTGCAAACCAGAATCCGCTCGGCATTAGTAATTTCGTTATCGGGAAGGACGTTGAGAAAGCGTTCCCGCGTAAAGTCCTCGATTGGAGAAGATGCGTCCGGATGGCGCAACATGCTCTTGGGAGTGAACACCACCAGCGGCTTGCGCCACTTGCGCATGACCTGCCGTCTTAACAAATGAAAATATTGCGCCGCCGTGGAAGGCTGGCAGATCTGCATGTTGTCAAAGGCCACCAGTTGCAAAAACCGCTCAATGCGAGCGCTGGAGTGCTCGGGCCCTTGCCCTTCATAACCGTGGGGAAGAAGAAGCGTAACGCCTGAAAGGAGAGCCCACTTCGCCTCTCCTGAGCTCACGAACTGATCAATAATCGCCTGGGCCACGTTAGCAAAATCGCCGAACTGGGCCTCCCACAAGACAAGCGCCTCAGGACAATCGCGGCTGTATCCATATTCAAACCCAAGCACCGCGGCTTCCGACAAAGTTGAATTGTAGATTTCGCAGCGAGCCTGACCCTCGGCGATGTGTTGGAGCGGAACGTACTCCTGCTCGTTTTCAATATCCACCAACACGGAGTGCCGCTGGTTGAATGTGCCGCGGCGGCAATCCTGCCCGCTCATGCGCACGGGAGTTCCCGCCTTCACCAAACTTCCGAATGCCAGAGCTTCCGCCATTCCATAGTCCACGGATCGCTTGCCCTGGGCCATTTCAGCCCGTTGCTCCAGTAATTTCTTGATTTTCAAATGGATATGGAAATCCGCCGGATAGCTGCTTAGCCGCCCTCCGATTTCACTCAACTCTTCCAAAGACAATCCCGTGGTTACGCCGTATTCCTCTTTGTAGCGTCCACCGATGTAGTTGTTCCAATAACCCGGCAAGTCGCGCATCAGCGGCTTCTTCCGAATGGACTTTCCGGCTGTCTGAGCTGCTTCAAGTTCCGCGTGAACAGCTTCAACCCGGGCTTTCGCGTCTGTGGCCCCGGTTCGTTCCGCATAGATTTCCCAGAGCGGCGGATGGTCTTTGATGGCCTTGTACAGAAGCGGCTGAGTAATGGTTGGATCGTCCACTTCACTGTGGCCGTGGCGGCGATAACCGATTAAATCGATGACAACGTCGCTGCCAAAAGCGTAGCGGTACTCGAGCGCAATGCGCCCCATGCGGACAACCGCGTCCACATCCTCGGCGTTCACATGAAAAATCGGAATGTTCTGGCGGCGTGCAAGCTGGGCCGCGAAACGCGAGGAGTGCAGCTCCTGGTAAAGCGTCGTAAAACCGAGCAAATTATTGACGATCACATGCACAGTGCCGCCGACGGTGTAACCGGGCAACTCTGCGTAATTCATGGTTTCCGCGAAGACGCCCTGCCCGGCGAAAGCTCCATCGCCATGCACGAGCAATGGCAGATATTTTTGGGGGCCGTCCTGGCCGGCGCGGTCTTGCTTCGCCCGCGTACGTCCAATGGTGACGGGATCCACGGCTTCAAGATGGCTGGGATTGGAAACCAGGTGAATATGAACTTTTGATCCTTTGCGGGTAATGTACTCCCCGGTCGCGCCCATGTGATACTTCACATCTCCGCCACCAAGCACGCTGCGCGGGTCCACATCTTCAAAACCGGCAAACACTTCCGCCTGGGGACGCTTGGCTATTTGTACGATTACATTCAAGCGCCCACGATGGCTCAACCCTAAAACCAATTCACTGGCGCCGCGCTCCGCGGCAGTTTCTATAATTTCGTCCATCAGGGGAATGAGGGCAGTAACGCCTTCGAGCGAAAAGCGCTTGGTGCCGAGATATCTCTGTTGCAAAACCTGCTCAAAAAGATCAGCGCGCACCAACTGATCGAGCACATGACTCTGGTCCACCGGAACCGGCTCGCCTTCAATGCGTTCCTGAAGCCAGCGACGCCGTCCCGGGTCGGAAATATGCATGAACTCCAGCCCCACGCTGCCGCAATATGCGCGCCGCGCTTCTTGCGCGAGGTCGGTATCAATCTGCAATTCGGGGTGCAGGACGGGTCGAAAAAAATTGAGAGGGTCGAGGTCCGCTTCTAAATATCCCCAATGACGGAACAAGTCAAAAACGTGTTCACGTTCAAGATCATTAGAATGGGCCGATTGATGATTGCCGGTCGTTTTGGGAGCGTTCGTTAATCCAGTCGCCATAGTTCCACTACTAGAATAACGGATGATCGCATTGCGTGCATGGATTCAGGACGCACAAAAGCATCAAGACCTCTGGAAAACTACCCGGGATTTCATGCCTACCGTCGCGTGCGCTTGACCGGACTCCCGGCTCCTGTATCTTGTAGAATCAGAAACTCAGTCTTATGACCCGATCTTATGACGACTGACCAGCAGAAACATGCCGCCGCGAACGAATCCATGCGATTTGTCCGGGATGGGCAAATCGTGGGCCTGGGCACCGGCTCCACGGCCACCATTGCCGTTAACCTGCTGGGGGAACGGGTGAAGGCCGGGCTGAAAATTCAAGGCATTCCCACGTCAACACGTACGGCGGATCTGGCTAAAAGTTTAGGCATTCCTTTAGTTACGCTGGATCAATACCAGCAAATTGACGTGACCATTGACGGCGCGGACGAGGTGAATCCGCAGTTGCAATTGATCAAAGGCGGCGGCGGGGCGCTCTTGCGCGAAAAGATCATTGCTTCTATCAGCCGGCAAATGGTTGTGGTGGGCGATGCCAGCAAGCAGGTCGCCGTGCTGGGTAAATTTCCTTTGCCGGTGGAAGTGGTCCCCTTCGCCCAGGCTCTTGTCAGCAAGAAGATTTCAGACCTCGGGGCAAAGGTAAAACTGCGGCAGTCCGCAAACGGCAGCCCTTTCGTGACTGACGAAGGGCACCACATTCTGGATTGCGTCTTTGGCCAGATTCCCGATCCGTCCGCGCTGGCCCACGTGCTTGATTCCATGCCCGGCGTTATGGAGCACGGCTTGTTCATCAATATTGCGAGCGTCGCCTTGATCGCGACTGACTCCGGCGTAAAGGAACTGCGGCGACCAGGGGTCTCCTAGCCCAGGTTCACTCGATCAGCGAAGCCCTCAGCTAGCCCATCATCGTGGTGTGTTCCGGTTGGATCTTATAAATGACGCGCACTTCGCTCGCCTGGCGGTAGGGATATTTGTCCACACCGAGATATTTTTTGGCCAGCTTATCAATATGGGCGTCCGCGCCCTGTTCGGTGAATTCCACAACGCGCCCGCGAACCTCGAGATAACGGTAGGGGTTTTCCGGATCAATAATGGCCAATGACACACGCGGATCTCGGCGTATGTTGCGGTCCTTCTGGCGGCCTTTCGCGGAATTAAATACCACGTAATCGCCTTCCAGATCGCACCACACGGGCGTCACCTGGGGACGGCCGTCCGGCATGAGGGTGGCAAGGCTGGCAAAGGCTCGCTTACTGAAAAGATCGTGATATTTTTCGGGAATCGCCTGAGACATATTTTCTCCTCCAAATTGCGCGAAAACGATCGTGAAGGAAATTATAAGGGAATGATCGCTGGCGCGGGAAATGCCGGAGTTTATTTCCCTGCTGACTGAGCTACGCCCCGGGCGGGGCCATCTGCCAGGCGCACGCAATTCCTGCCCGCCTGTTTCGCCGCGTAAAGTGCGGAGTCAGCCGCTTTTACCAGTTCGTCGCGAGTAGTGCCGTGCGCGGGATAGGTGGCCGTGCCAGCGCTGATGGTTACGGACCGAGGCACGCCGGGAAAGGACCAGGAGTCCACCGTGGTGCGAAGTTTTTCCGCGATCGCCAAAGAATAGTGCGGGTCGGTTTGCGATAGAAGAATGGCGAACTCCTCGCCGCCATAACGGCAGACCACATCTACCTTGCGCACCTGCTGATTGAAAATGGATGAGACCTGGCGCAACACCTCATCTCCGAGCAAATGCCCGTATTCGTCGTTCAGGCGTTTGAAGTGATCAATATCAATCATAACCACCGACATGGAGGTGTTAAACCGGCGGGCCCGTTCAAGCTCCTCGGCCATGCGCAGTTCAAAATATCGGCGGTTGAAAATTCCGGTGAGGCCGTCCAAATAAGCAAGCTGTTTGACGCGATCCACGTAATGCGCATTCTGGATCGCGGTGGCGCAGATGCCGGCGACCGATTCCAAAGGCTGCACTTCATCGTCATTAAAGCGGCGCAATTTATTGCTGTCCAACACCAGCATGCCCAGCACCTGATTGAACGAAACCAGAGGAATGCTGATGCGGGAAGCGGTCTCGCGGCACAGAGCAACATATTCCGGCAAGGTCTTAACATCGTTTTCGATGGTCGTTTTGCCGGTGACAAAAGCCTGCGCACAGGGTGCGCGCTCACCGGGAATCAGACTTCCCTCTTCAAATATGGACGTCAGATCGCCGCTGCTGGCCATTAGCATTACTTCATCTTCATGCTTTACCAGGATGGAGACGTGGGAGACAAGAAATGCCTGCCGAATAAGCGGGCCGATTCTGCTCAGCAATTCCTTCAGGTCCAGCACGGCATTCATCTCCTGCGCGATGCTGTTGATGGCGCGGAGTTGTGCGGCGCGTTGGCGCTCCAGCGTATAGAGTTCAGCGTTCTGCAGCGCCATGGAAGCCTGGGTTGAAAACAATGCCAGCAGGTCCGTGGTTTCAGAATCAAAATGCCCGGAATTCTCGCTTTGGCAATCGAGCACTCCTGCAACCTCTCCGTTGACAATCAATGGGATGGCGAGTTCGGAGCGCGTTCCGGGAATTACTTGGATGTAACGGTTGTCTTTGCTGACGTCGGGCACGCAGATGGGACGTTTCTTCTGCGCCGCGATTCCCACAATTCCTTTGCCTAGAGGAAAGCGAGCATGGTCAAGTTCCGGCGCCCCGCCAATCTGTCGGCGAACATACAGATCTTCCTTTTCTTTATCGAGCAACAAAACTGCCGCATGCTGCAAATGAAAAAAGTCGCGCGCGATCACCAGGATGCGGCTGAGCACTTCATCCAGTTCAAATGTGGAAAGGACCGCCTGACTGGCGTCATAAAGAATGGCTATCTTCTGCATGCGTGAGCGCGATTCTACTGGTTCTGTTGGGGTTACCGAAGTTCCCAAAGTAACCTGTTCCGTTTTAGAATTTGTACCCTGAACTAAAGATGACGCGCCCTGTTGCGCTTTATGTGCGCTGAATACAATTTCCACCTGCTAACATCCCTGCAATGCTGGAACTCGGCACTCCCGTTCAGTACGTCAAGGGCATCGGCCCGCGTTTGTCTGAAGTGCTAGCAGCTAAAGGGCTTAATACCGTTGATGATCTCCTGCATTACCTTCCCTTCCGTTATGAAGACCGTTTGAATCCCCGTGGGGTAGCAGAGTTAAGGCCCGGCGAAATGGCCACCGTGATTGCCGAAGTGCGCAATTCCGGTCTTTTTCGCACCCGCTCCATGCCAATTTTTCAGATGGTCGTAGGCCAGGGGCGGGCAAAACTGAAGTGCCTCTGGTTTAACTCCGCATATTTAAAAGATAAGTTTCAGCCCGGCCAGATCGTAGCCTTGTACGGGAAGGTGGAACAGGATAAGCGCGGGGAGTTGCAGATCGTCCAGCCGCAGTTTGAAATTTTAGGAGACGCGGCAGAAGAAGGCGCTGCGGAAGCTTCCGAGCAAAAGGCGGTTGCCTCGCTGGAAATCGGGCGGATTGTTCCGATTTATGAAGCCACCGGCCAGGGACGTCTTACCTCGCGCTGGTTCCGGCGGACCATTCGCCAGGCTCTGGAAAATCTTCCCGCGAACCTGCCCGACCCGGTTCCGTCCGTCATTCGTCAACGGCTTTCGCTGATGGCGCCGCGCGAAGCTCTCTGGCAAGTGCATTGGCCCGAAGCGGGAGAAAGTTTTCAAGACCTGCAGGAAGCGCGCACGCCCGCGCACATCCGAATGATTTTCGAGGAATTGTTTTTGCTGGAGTTAGGACTGGAACTGAAACGCCGCCAGTTGAAGGCCGAAACTGGTGTAGCTTTTCAACTCACCGAACAGGCGCGGCACGCCATCAAAAAGATCCTTCCCTTTCACCCCACCTCCGCGCAAAAGCGGGCGTTGAAAGAAATTGCGGCTGACATGGAAAAGCCTGCTCCCATGCGGCGATTGCTCCAGGGCGACGTCGGCTCGGGCAAGACCATCGTGGCGTTTGAAGCCGCCATTATCGCAATCGAAAACGGATACCAGGTCGCATTGATGGCGCCCACGGAAATTCTGGCGCAACAGCATTATTTTTCCGCGCGGCGCATTCTGGAAAACGCCGGATATCGAATTGTACTGCTCACCGGTTCGCTTGAGGAAGATCGCAAACGGGAAGTGCGCCGCCACATCCGGCAAGGGAATGCGCAATTGGTGATTGGCACACATGCGCTTATCGAGCAAAAAGTTGAGTTTGACAAGCTGGGCCTTGTGATTGTGGATGAGCAGCATCGCTTCGGCGTGTTGCAGAGATTCAAGCTGATGAAAAAATCTGGCGACAGCGAACCGGGAAAAACGCCGGACCAACTCGCGCCCGAGCCGGATGTGCTGGTAATGACCGCAACGCCCATCCCCCGCACTCTGGCTCTCACCTTGTACGGCGATCTGGATGTGAGCGTTCTGGATGAGTTGCCGCCGGGCCGCACGCCAATCGTTACGCGGCGTGTTTCTGACGACCGCTCCGATGAAGTCTGGAAGTTTGTCCGCAAGCAAGTAGAGGCTGGACGCCAGGCTTACGTGGTATATCCGGTGATTGAGGAAAATGAGACGACCGAACTGAAAGCCGCGCTGAAAATGTACAAGGAGATGACTTCGCGGATTTTCCCCGACCTGCGCATTGGGTTGCTGCATGGCAAGCTGGAAGCGGGCCTGAAAGAGACGGTGATGCGGATGTTCCAGAAAGGTGAACTGCATGTTCTGGTTTCCACGACAGTTATTGAAGTAGGCGTGGACGTACCAAACGCCGCAGTCATGGTAGTGGAACATGCCGAGCGCTTCGGTCTGGCGCAGTTGCATCAGCTTCGCGGACGCATTGGCCGGGGCGCGGCCAAGTCTTATTGCATCCTGATGACCGGCGGCAAAGTTTCAGAAGACGGCGAGCGCCGCCTGGATGCCATGGTGCGCACCAACGACGGCTTTCAACTTGCCGAACTCGACCTCGAGTTGCGTGGCCCGGGAGAATTTTTTGGGACGCGCCAGGCGGGGATGCCCAGCTTCCGTGTCGCAAATCTTATCCGTGATCGCGAACTTCTGGAGCTGGCCAAGCGCGAAGCGGCAGCGGTGCTCGCCGGTCCTAATCGTGAAATATCGCAGGCGGAGATTGACTCCGCGCTTCGCATTATGCGCACACGCTGGCAAAAGACTTACGGGCTGCTGGAGGCTGGATAATCAGCATTTTGGCGAGATGCCGCCCTGCTCACGATTCTCAGACTGACACGTCCAAACAGTGTGACCGGACGGAACGGCAAGGGCGCCCGGTTCACTCGAGGACTCACCTATGCCAGCCGATGCATGGTCTTTAAGTTTTGCGGTTGGCGAGCGTTCCTTCCCGACGGTAAAAGCTGCGGTGAAGGATCTAGACGGTACAACCCAGGACCGCTCATGGCGGGGCCACATGGCTGGGGAAAATCTGAAACGCACTGACGACGCTATTTTGGTTCGCGAGGCGCAGCGTGGCGACCGTGCCGCCTTTGAGGAATTGGTGCGCCAATACGATCATGCCGTGCTGCGGCTGGCCATGCACCTGACGGGATCGGAGCACGAGGCGCAGGACATTTATCAGGATGCCTTTCTCAAGGCGTACAAGAATATTGGAAGCTTCCGCTTTGAGTGCTCGTTTTATACATGGATTTACCGGATCGTAACCAATCTCTGCCTCGACCATCTGCGCCGTAAGCAGGTGCGGAAAGAAGACGCTCCGGTGGCCGTGGATTCCGAAGGCCAGCCTTATGACGTGCTTGAGCAAGTGCCGGACGGCCGGGCGGGAGCGAACCCGGAGCGGGATTTAATGCGAAGAGAGTTGGGAAAGCACATCGGGAGCGCTCTCGATCAGTTGTCGGCAAAAGAGCGAATGGTCTTCGAACTACGCCATTACCACGGAATGAAACTTCGCACCGTGGGAGAAATGCTGAATACAACGGAAGAGACGGCCAAGAATACTTTGTTCCGCGCGACACAAAAATTGCGCGGCGCTTTGGCCAGCATGAAGTAGAGGACAGGAATATTCGAAATTGGAAATGAGTCTCCCGGTGAGGAGAGCAAAATCAATATGAATTGCGAATGGGTCCGAAAAAATCTTCTTTTCTACGCATATGATGAATTACCTGACGATGCGCGCTACGAATTAGAGCAGCATCTCTCGCGTTGCGCCGAGTGCAAAGAAGAATTGGCGCTTACCCGCGAGTTGCATGGCAAGTTCTCCACCTTTGCGGTGCAGGAGCCTTCCCCGAACTTGGTAGCTTCGTCGCGAATGCGGCTACAGGAGGCATTGGAAAATGCGCCGCAGGGAAGTTTCTGGCGGCGCTTCGCATTCGATCCCGCCGTCTGGCTGCGGCAAATGAAATTTGCTCCCGCATTGGCCGCCATTATTTTTATCGCGGGTTTCGCGGGCGGAATCGGTTCGACGTATCAAATCCTGAATGCTTCTCATAATCCGGTTCCCGCCAATGACAATGCTTCTCCTGCGGAGGCTTCCATCAGCGGCATTCGTTCTGTCCAGCGGGACCCCGGCACGAATCAGGTAAGCATTAAGTACGACACGGTTTCAACGCAGGAGGCCCAGGGATCGTTGAACGACCAGCGCATCCAGCAATTGCTGCTCTTCGCTTCGCGCAACAACTACAACTCGGGCGTGCGCATGGATTCAGTCAATCTCCTTACTCAGAGCCGAAATGACGCCGGCGCGCGCGACGCCCTGGCTTATGCACTGCGTTATGACTCGAATCCCGGCGTGCGCTTGCAGGCGCTCGCTGGCCTTGGTCCTTTTGTGAAAGATGACGTGAGCGTGCGGGACGTTGTGCTGGAGGCCTTGTTGAACGACTCCAATCCCGGAATTCGCATGCAGGCATTGCGGTTGCTGGAGCCATGCCGCGCCGATGGCAGCGTGCGCGTGGTTTTGCAAAGGCTGGAGCGTGGCGATGACAACAAATTCATTCGCTCCCAGGCTCGGACCATGTTGGCGCAAACGAACGAAATTTACTAAGGAGCGGTTTGCAAATTTCAATACGCGGGAAATTCACCGACACCATGCTAACTAAAATATCCAAACTCGCGGCAGTATGCTTCATGCTTTCAGTTCTGGCCGCCGCTCAACAGACCAGCGTTCGCCAGGAAAATGGCAACTGGGTGCAGGAAGTTACCGGCAGCCTCGCCAAAGCCAGCAACTTGAGAATCAGGACCGACATGGGTTCGGTCCGGGTAACTGGCGGCTCCCAGGATGCGATCAACTACACAGTACGCAATCGCGTCCACAGTTCCTCTGAGGAAACAGCCAAACGGGAATTCGGTTCCTACAAAATAAACGCTTACGTGCGTGGAGACACGGCGTGGATTGTGGCGGATTGGGAAGGCGGCCGCGCGGATCGCGTCAACAGCGATTTCGTAATCACCGTTCCACAGTCCATCGCGATGATCAAAGTGGAGAACGGCGCTGGCAGTGTTGATATCTCCAACATTGCGGGGCAAGCGGACGCCGAGAGCGGCGGTGGCGCTATCCGTCTGCAAAATATTGGACGCCAGATTGATGCGTCCACCGGCGGTGGCAACATTGAGATCAATGGCGCCGGTGGCGACGTGCGTCTGGAAACAGGTGGAGGAAATGTGCAATTGGGCACGATCAAAGGCAAGGTCGTCGCTTCCACCGGGGGCGGAAATATGCAGTTGGTTTCGAGCACGCAGGACGCTGTGATTGAAACCGGCGGCGGCAGCATCCACGTGCAGGATTGCGGTGGAATGCTGAAGGTCACCACCGGTGGCGGAGATATTGATTTGGGAGAGTTGAACAATGGCGCTCAGGTACAAACCGGCGGCGGCAGCATCCACCTGAGCGGCGCCAAGGGATTTGTGCACATCGAATCCGGCTCCGGCCACATTGAGTTGGACGGGGTGCCTTCGGCCAGAGTGGAAACCGGCGCGGGCGCGATCGTGGCTAAATTCATTCCCTCCAGCGGCGAAGTCCATGATTCAAAACTGGAGACTTCCGCGGGTGACATCACTGTTTATCTTTCTCCCGCCGTCCATCTGGCTGTAGACGCCGCCATTGAGGTCGCCAACGGCCACACAATTCAATCTGATTTTCCCGAGCTGCGAATTTCGAATGATGGCGGCCCATGGGGATCCGAACGCGCGGAAGGAAATTTGAACGGCGGCGGCCCGGCGCTGAAAATTCGCACTACCAGCGGGGACATCGCGATTCGCCGCAGTAAGTGAAATTGAATAGCCAAGGGGACAACGATGCGTAAATATTTTCTGTTCGCACTTCTGATTTCGCCATTGATAGCGGCCAACAGCTTTGCAAGTTGCTCGCCGGCCGTGCTGGAACAGCCGTTTGGCTATTCGAGCGATGACTCCGGCGGGGCCTCATATTTGGGCGTAGACACGCGCGACATTACCCCAGACCGCGTCGCGACCCTGCACCTGAAAGACGAGCAGGGCGTGGAGGTCACCATGGTGGACCAGGATGCGCCGGCCGGCAAAGCTGGAATCAAAGAACACGATGTCATCATGAGCGTCAATGGCGACCGTGTGGAGAGCGTGGAGCAATTGCGGCGACTGGTCCATGAAATCCCCTCGGGCCGCACGGTCACTATCGGCCTTAGCCGTAACGGCGAGTCCCTGACGGTAAAAGCGCAGCTCACGGCCCGCGCGCAATCATTCGGCTTTAGCGGAAAAGACTTTCACTTTGAAATGCCTCCCATGCCGGCGATTCCCGCCATTCCGGCCATCGCTGAGATGGATTTACCGGTTTCAGTGGTCGTCGTCCACTCCGCCATGCGCAGCGGATTGATGGTTGAGAACCTGACCCCACAACTGGCAGATTTCTTCGGCGCCAAAGGCGGTCAGGGAATTCTGGTGCGCTCTGTGGAGAAAGGAAGCCTGGCCGAAAAGGCAGGATTTCACGCCGGGGATGTAATCGTCCGCGTCAACGGGGAATCCATTGCCGATTCCGGGGATTTCAGCCGGGCATTACGCTCGCGAAAAGATAACAATGTAACGATCGGAATTTTGCGCGATAAGAAAGTTACGACACTCACCATTGCCCTGCCGGCCCGCAAAGAATCCGGAGAAATTATGGATGAGAGTTTTGAACTTCCGGAAATCAGCGCGGAAACTCGTGTGGAGTTGAACAATTTGAAAACGGAAGTAGCCAAAATGCAGCCCGAGATAAACCTGGCGGTGAACCAGGCCACGCGAGCCATAAACGTGCAAGTCAGCAAAGCCATGGCCGATGAGCTGAAGAATTTCAGCAATGAGAAGGTAGTCCTGGAAAAACAAAAGGACTTAATGCGCAAAGAACTAAAGGATCGCATGCGGGAAATGCGGAAGCAATTCGCGGATATCTAACTTCTCCACTTCAAAGTCACCGGGCCATTCAGTGGATGCTTCATCTCTTCGCCAGTCCTCCTGGACTCGAGATGGGCGGCCTTCAATCCGAAGTACCACTTTGCCGGCCGGTCGGCGTCATCAATCAGCATTAAATGCGGATTGTGCTTCAGCCCTTCACTTTGCAATTCCATGGTGTGCCGATCCTGCTCCACAAATTTCGCAAAAACAAACTTCAGCAGCGACGGCGCGAAGGGCACCCAGCGGAACAGGTTCCAGCAGGCCACCACGTCAATGCGGCAATGAATGCGCGTGATCGGCGTGACCGTGGTGAGCGAAGAGAACCAGTATTTGCCTGCCCGAATGGTCTCAAAGCGCATGTTGGGCAGAACGAAATCAATGGTCGTGGTAATAGAATCGGCATCCGCGTACATACGCAGCAGCTTGTAAGGAGCGCTGTTGGAGCTGGGCGTATGCGCGCTCATGCGGAAGCCGTTGGGGATCGGCTCAAAATGCTTCTGCTTTTCGTGGATGCTCTCGCGCTTTCGCCACCACCACGATTGATGCACAAACGGGCCGTGCGCGGGGTCCATTAAGCCGATGATGCCGTGGTCCACGCTCACCGGCATATCGGCGGTGAGGTGGGCGATTTTATATTTGCCGCTGAAAGTCGGCACTGCGGGAGCGGGCATTTCAGGATCGGCACGTTTTGTAGTTCCTGCGCTGGCCGGGGATGGTTCGGGGACAAACACCCAAACATAATTTTCGCGCTCTTCGCAGGCATAGCTTCCGGCGTAAATGCGGTCCACCTTCAGCTTTTGATCGGAAGTGAGCGAAGGAATCAGCTGGCATTGGCCGCTGTGGGCGTCAAACTTCCAGCCGTGGTAGCTGCATTCAACCCGCCGGCCATCGAATTGTCCGCAGGAGAGCGGCATGCCGCGATGCGGGCAGGCATCCTGCAGCGCGAATGCGCGGCCGTCCTGATCGCGACCAATAACCAGTGGCAATTCCAGCAGAGTTGCTTTCCGCAATTGATTTCGCTGTACGCCGTCACTGGGCAGCGCGCGATACCAGAATCCGTACAGCATAACGGAGTCCGGGGCCTGGCGTTGGGGAGTTTCGTCCATGTTTCAGGCCAGCGTATCACAGCGCGGCAATGACCTTGCGGCGTTGGCACTCTCTTGGATTGCTACTGCGATTGCTAATACTTTGCGTATTGCTCAAGCTTACTCGTCAGGATTCCACTCGTACGGAAACATCTTCCCCGCTTCCTGCGGGTCCAATTTGACTCCAGCGATAGCGGCCGCGCGGGCCAATACCGGATCGCGGCCATTCTCCAGATCTACTGCCGTTGGCAGCACGATCTCGTCCGGCGTCACGCCAACGTGCTCGAGGCTCTTTCCGTCAGTCATTACGATATTAGCGTCAGTGATGGATGCACCATAAAACAGGACCGTGTCCGCTCCCACCGAGTAGTTATAGTGCTTCGCTTCCATCACCGCACCGGCCGTGTGGTCACCGAGCACGATCCCTCTTTTTTCAATCTGTACCACGCGAGCAAACAATTCTGACGCCGATGCGGAGTCGTTATCCACAAGTACGATCAGCTTTCCCGTGAATTGATCGTGCGAGTGTTTAACCACAAGCGGCTTCGTATTCTTGCGTTCGACGCGGTCACCAACTTTAATGTCGTGATCAAAAACGTGACCAATAATCTGGCCTAACGTGTCCACGGATCCGCCTGGGTTTCCGCGTAGATCAATGACCAGCGTTTTGCAATCGCGGGACTTCTTAAGCATGTCCCAAATTTCAGAGTTGGAAAAACCAGAAAATTCAGGCAGCCTGAGGAACATCAACTCATTCCCCGACCGGAAGGTGCGCACGCGCAGCAAGTGATCTTCCGTCTCTTCTTCGCGGATCAATTGCCAGATATCTGAGTCGCCATCACTGCCCTCGCCGCTGATGTCCATGACCCGCTTGAACTGTCTGATCCTAGCCGTAATGTCCACCTCCTGTCGCCGTCCCATAGGATCCAACAGAACCACTCCCAAACTAGGTTGGGGCCGCAGGATGTCAAAAACGTATTTCAATTTCCGAAGATTGTCAGGATTTAAATCGTAGCCATCAATACTGAGCACCTGATCTCCAGGCTTTACCCCCTTGCTCTCCGCGTCGCTGTGTGGCCGCACCTCAGTGACAAAGCAGCGGTCTCCAATCATCTGAATTTGCCATCCGAAATCGTGGGTATAGGGGCGTTGTGGAGGCAAAAAAAATGTGTGTGTGTCATTGAGAGAATCCACAGCCGCCGCCACGACGGAGAGCGCCATATTCAGGGAGGAAGCACTATCAAGTTTCTTCCTGTATTCGGCCACCCGGGCATTCCAGTCAACCCCATGGATTTTCGGATCGTAGTAATGCTTGTTGACGTCATTGGCAACCGACTGCAGCATTTGTTCCGCGCGCCCACGGTCGAGATTGGAGAGGGATTGCGCACTGGCGCTTCGGAGCATGCATCCCGATATAACCGAGATTCCCACCCAGCACACGAACATTTTCCTGAAGGCCATTTCCGTCTCCTCTTAACTAGAAATTGCACAACTCCAAGGGGTCCGCGGACCGCGCAGATCGGGAGACCGCGCGCTTGCTTCCGCCTAGCGATGGGAAGATATTACAAATGTGCCTAAATCACAATCGGAATCAGCGTCAGGATAGTGCGAAGGAAGATTCACGCGCGGCGAAGCGCAGGGCATGAACGAGACCGCGCTGCCATGCACGGCAGCGCGGTCCCAAAGCAGGGTTACAGCGCGGCTGCTCCAACCTCCTGGTTGCGGATGCGGACCGCGTGATCCACTTTGGAGAGGAAGATTTTGCCATCACCGATCTTGCCAGTCGCCGCAGTCTTCACAATGGCTTGCACCACCGAATCCGCCATGGTGTCGGCGACCACGAGTTCGATTTTTATTTTCGGCACAAGATCCACGCTGTATTCGCGGCCACGGTAAACTTCCGTGTGACCTTTTTGCCGGCCGTGGCCCCGGACGTCGGAAATGGTCATTCCCGCGACGCCGAGTTCAGTTAGGACTTCCTTGACAGCTTCGAATTTTGAAGGCTGAATAATCGCTTCGATTTTCGTCATCATTGGCTTTGTCCTCGAACGTAAAATTCAAAGTGCAGTTGCAGATTTTCGTACGGCACAGCAAAAAATCATCGAGCTAGGCGTCCACCAGATCTTTGACCGCCGCCCGCAATCCTTCCGTGTCATCTCCAGGTTCAGTCCCCGCGGTTGCGGCCCCGGAGGGAAATGCGTAGCGAAGAAGCGGCGGCGTGACCAGGGTGGTGAGGAGCACCAGCACCACCGCCTGCGCATAAATGTCCTGCGTGACCAACCCCGCTGTCAAGCCGATGCTGGCCGTAATCAGGCCCACCTCACCGCGGGGAATCATTCCTATTCCCATAATCAAAGACTCGCGCCGGGTGAAGCCGGTGGCGAACGCGCCCGCTCCGCAGCCTACAATCTTGCCGGCAATCGCGATGAACAGCAGCAGGGCAAAGAAGACAACTCCGCCGGCCAAATGCCGGGCATTCACCTCAAGCCCGATCGAGACAAAGAAAATCGGCCCGAATAAGGCATTGATCATGGGATGCATCTCCAGCGAGACCTGCTCGTGAGCGCTGGTCGCGGCCACAAAGAGTCCGGCTAGATACGCGCCTGTAATCGCTGCGATTCCGCCCAGCCATTCCGCGCCAAAGGCAAACAAGAACGCGATGATCAGCGCGACAGTCACTTCCACGTGGCTTGCCCCCAAGCGATGCGCATGTTTAAAGACCCAGCGAATCAGGGGTGGCCCGAGCCAGAACATCAGCCCCAGAACCAAGAACATTTTGCCAACCGTAATCACCAGTCCGCGGTAGGAAATCTCGCCCCCCGCGGTAAGAAGCGGCGTAATGGCAATGACCAGCGAAAGCACGATCAGGCCCAGCACATCATCAATGACCGCGGCCCCCAGGATTGCGGAGCCAGGCTTCGATTTCAGCTGCTTAAGGTTCATCAGCGTCTGCGCGGTAATGGTGACGCTGGTGGCCGTCAGGATGGTTCCAATGAAAATTGCCTGCGGCCAGGTAAAGCCATAAAAACGAGAAACCCAGCAGCCGCCCGCCATGGGAAGAATCACGCCTCCCACCGCTCCCCAGAATGCCGGCGCGACCGCGCTGCGCATCATGGCCGCGTCGGTCTCAAGGCCCGCGACAAACATAAGCAGCACAACGCCAATCTGCGCCAGTACATTAAAGACGCTGGCGGCGGAAACTCCGCCAGCCGCCGTATGAGCCATCCAGGAAGTGGCCCAGAAGTTCAGCAACGTCGGCCCCAGAATTACACCCGCCAGCAACTCGCCCAGGACCGTTGGCAGGCCGAGGCGTGAGGTGACTGCGCCAGCCAGTTTAGCGGCCAGAACAATCACGGCGATGCAAATCAGAATTTGGAGCGAAGTATTCATCTAACCTTTGCGAGCCCCTTTACGTACAGCAGTGGAGCTTGAACGTAGAGTTGAAAGTCCTATGGCTAGTGCGCACCCCGCCACGACAGGCAGGACGGGGATATGTCCCACAAAGATCAGAAATAACGCAACGATCACGGAACATGACAGGACAATACGTTGTTGCTTTCCGAAGTCATAAAACGACCGGCTTTGTACGTGGGTTCCCATAAGCGCTCCGTGTTGAGATTAGTGAACGTGAATGATTAATGCGATGAGCATGGCGGCGAATCCGCTGCCGGCAAGCCACACCGTTGTCTTGCTGAAAGGTTTGTTGAACCAGGGGCGAGCGATGCCGCTATGTTCCCGGGCCCTTTCCTCGCGTAATAACTGGGTCAACATCTTGCGCTGTTCAATGTTCTGAATGCAGTGTAGCGCATGCTCCGCAGCTTCATAGCCTTTCTGCGGAATGCGCAGTTTGAAGTTCAGTTGAGCCAGCGTGTAGTGGGCGGCAAAGCTGTCCGGCTCAATTTCAGCCGCGCGCTCCAAGTTGTCAATCGCGGGATAGATGTTGTATGTAAGAGCGTTGGCCAATCCCAGAAATACATGCCCTCCGCCGAAGCTTGGGGCAAGTTCCGTGACTTTGGAAAATTCGGCCAACGCGGCTTTGGCGTCACCTAACTGGAACAACTGCATTCCTTCGGTGAAGGAGTGCGCCGCTTCCTGGCAGAGACCACGCTCTGCCAGGACTTGCAACGCTGTTGAACGTTCCAGCAATTCGCCGTAGACAGGGAAAGCGGCTGCCATTATGCAGTCTCCTGGGCAACGCGCATTCCGGTAGCAACACTGGGAGCCGAACCACCAGTATGAGTGTCCGGCTTAATGACAAACTCTGGATAGCACAAGGCACCCATTTCTGGAATGTCCAGGCCTTCGAGTTCGTCAGCTGCGGGAACACGCTGACCCACGAGCAGATCAATCACCGTGTTGCCGACATAGGAGATGGTAAAGATAACGCCAATCAGAGTGGCCACTCCAATAAGCTGGGCCACAAGCTGACTGGCATCGCCGTAAAAGAGACCCTTTACGGTGTTTGTACCGTCAGCAAACAGACCAACCGAAATTACGCCCCAGAGTCCGCAGG
>DASXFN010000076.1:0-29698 GCA_036489565.1 Terriglobales bacterium | reverse complement strand
TATCTAAGACAGCTCGCTCGACTCACGGGTAAGAGCCTTGGTTCAGTGCAACGCGAACTCCGGCAGTTAGTTGACGCTGGTCTGGTCGCTCGAAAAATCCACGCGGCACGGACCCTATACAGCGCGAACCAGGACAGCCCAGTGTTCGCGGAGATTAAGGGCCTAGTTACAAAAACAATTGGGATCCACGACGTCTTGTTTTCAGCGCTCGAAGATTTGCAGGAGAAGATCAATCTCGCCTTCGTCTATGGTTCTGTTGCCCGATCCGGAGAAACGCCTCGGAGCGACGTTGACCTCATGGTGATTGGTCGAATTGATTTCGACACCGTCGTTACAAAGTTGGCCAATGCCCAGAAAGTGCTGAATCGCGAAATTAATCCCACGGTCTATTCCGTCAAAGAGTTTCAATCAAAACTCAAGGCGAATTTTTTGAAGAATGTATTAGCACAGAACAAACTTTTCATCATAGGTGACGTAAATGTCCTTCGAGAGCTGGGTACAAAATAGCTGGCTCGAAAGGCTGCAATCCGATGCCAATGAAATTGCGCGTTTGCTCGCGCTGGCTGACGGGCGCATTACAGACTATGAAAAGGCCGTCACAGCCAAGCTTTCTCCTGATGTACAGTTGGCCTGGCATACGATGTAATTCGTGTTTGTGCGACTGCGGCATTGCGCGCCGCGGGATACCGCGTCATCAGAGGCAACAACGAACATTACCGCGCGATTGAGGCTTTGGAATTTTCGATCGATCCTGAACGGAAGATTATCCCGATACTCGATAAGCTCCGCAGAAAACGTAACATTGGCTCTTATGACGACTATGGATTGGTCTCGCAAGGAGAAGCTGATACCTGTGGCAAGCTAGCTGTGCGGATGCGGAAAGACGTCGAGAGTTGGATTCGCAAGAACTATCCGAAGAAGCTTGAGTAGGTGAGGAGGCTGCGCCGCCAGAGAGGATTAGAAATACGTTGTCGTCAGCTTATCGAAGAGGCCGCCCCAGAAAAAATGACGGCCTCCTCGGGTTGAGAGAAAGTTCGGCTTCTAGCAGCTAGTTCCCGCTTGCGGCACATGGTGATGGTCGCAAACATTGTTGGTGATCTCCCATACATTTCCAGAAGGAAAAACGGCAGTCGCCAGGCTATAGATTTGCTGTTCCAGAAATTCAATCTTGCGGATCAACGAATCGTAGTTCAAAACAGAGTTTTCTTTGAGGGAGGGCATTTTGGGGTCGCTCCTTTGCGATCAACTTGAGCCTATTTTGAAGCGAATCGCGTAATCGCACAATACTCTGTTTGATTGATTACGATTAGACAGTGTCCTTCAGTTCTAAGGTCACTAAGGCGATTTGGTTACCCTGTTTTCTTCCCGCGAATTCCTCGAACGAAATTACGGAATCTCTGAAAAAATCAGATCAGCGCGCTCGTTTTGCATGCACAAGTTCAGCGCTTCGCTCGGCGGTTTCCTTCACCAGAAAACCCATGCGCGGATGAGTCGGTTCCATATCCACATCAATGCCGTACGTTTTTAACGTCTGAGTAGTAGTGGGTCCAATGGACGCCACGACCGTATGCTTCAGCGCCCTGAGAAGTTCGTCGCGTTGTTTCATTTCCGCGGCCACTTCGAGAAGATGCTGCAATTGGACGGACGCTGTGAACAGGACAATATCAATCTCTTTGTGGATAAGCGCCGCCACCGCAGCTTTGAGGGGAGCCTTGTCTTCCGGCAACGCCCATTCATACACGTGTACCGGGACGGGGATGGCGCCCCTTTCCGCCAAGCCTTCCAATAATTCTTTGCTGGGAGCGCCATGTTCTTGAATCGCAATGCTCCGCCCTTGCACAGGCACCTTCTCAACATTGGCATCGAGCACCTGCAAGATTTCCCGCCAGGTATTCGGCTCGGGAACATTCAATGTTACGGTCACGCCAAGTTCTCGCAGCGCGGCCACCGGTTTCGGTCCGCGGGCGATTATGGCGACCCGGCCCAACGCGGCCACAAATTCTTTTCGTGGGCAGAATGCGTCGGCCCCCTCAGCCAATGCTCGTGCGCCCACTCCGGTGAGAAAAATCACCGCCTGGAATTGTCCCTCCAACAAGGCAGTCACAAAACTTCCAACCTCCGGACTTCCGGCCAAAGGGACCTCACGAGTGGAAGGAGCAATGATGGACTCGCCGCCGTTGTTTTGAATCAGGTGCGCGATTTCCCGCGCGCGGCGGCTTTCCAGCGAAAGCACGCGTAAGCCGGAAAAGCCCACGGATTTCATCCCAACCCTCCTATGCCTGTGTCCTTACCAGTAACCTACCAGTCACCCCCGGCTTTTGCCGAAGGCGTTATCCATGATATAAGGAGCGCTAGCCAGATTGTTTGGTTTCCCCCAGGAGTTGTGCTGTATGGAGCTGGCTTTTGCACAAAAACATGGCCAGGCACGAGGAGGTCTTGTGTCCGAAGCACGCACGGGGAAGCGGTTTCCCCTGGAATTACCCATAAAGATTCACAAAACGGAAAAAGGCGGCGACAGCAGCGGCGTCACGGGAAATTTGAGCGCTGCGGGCGTTTACATTAAAGCGGATGCCGCGCTGGACGTAGGTTCCAACGTGGAATTTGAGATCACGCTCCCCCCTGAAGTGACTGGGGCCAAGGAGGGCGTGGTAGTGCAATGCCGTGGCCGAGTGGTACGTACCGACGAGTCCGCCGGCGGCTCAGATGCGCGCGGGGTGGCCTGCGTGATTGATTCCTACGATTTTGTTCGCCACTCGTAAGTGGAGGAGCTAAGGCGATGCTGAAACTGATTCTGGCCGACAACCAGGCTATCTTCCGGGCGGGGATCGCGAAAGTATTGGCGGTCGAAGACGAGATGCGCATTGTGGCGCAGGCGCAGACCTCGGAGCAGATGTTGATGGCGCTGGAAAAATTCCGGGCGTCGGTGCTTGTGATCGCGGGCGGATTCCACTCCGACTTTGGCGGGGTCATCCAGGCCTCCGCAAAGGCCAAAACTCGCGTCGTGGTGCTGGCCGATACTGGCGAAAGCGCGCAAAAATATATGGGCGCGGGCGCCAATGGAGTGGTGTATCGCAATGTGACTAGCGGAGCGTTGGTGGATTGCGTGCGCAAAGTCGCGCGCGGCGAAAATTGGGTGCAGGACATCGCCGTCCCCAGCGAACTCACCGAAAACGATATGGTCGGATTGCGCGTTCGCGACCGGCTCACCGCAAAGGAACTGCGGATTGTCGCACTCATCGTTCAGGGATACAAGAACAAGGAAATCGCGACGCAGCTCGGCACAACAGAACAAGTCATCAAGAATTATCTGCGTAACGTCTATGACAAGATCGGCGTTTCCGACCGGCTTGAGCTGGCGTTATTCACCATCCACCATCGCATCCTGAACGAAGCTGCGGCAGCCACCACCGCTACAGCCGCTCCACAACCAGGGCCCGCGGGAATAGTTTCATAAGGTCGCGGCCGCTTGGAAATTGTCGCTTGGCTGTGCGTATTGAAGGTAACTGTCGAAAGTAGCGATCGAATACTGGCGTGGATGTTTAGGTTTTCCCCTCGATTTTTCTAGTCAATTTTTATCCTTATGATTCCCCTCTTTCTTCTTTCTGGGATAATCTTTTCCAGGACAACTCTGCATGCGCAAAGCGCTTCTCCACCTCCGGAATTCCGATCCCGTGCTCGCGGAAATTATTGAGCGCGTTGGAGCTTACAAATGCCGGTATGACGTGCCGGATTTCCGAAGCGTCGCGCAAGCCATCGTCTATCAGCAACTCCACGGCAAGGCTGCGGCCACCATATTCGGTCGTCTCGTTGCTTTGGCCGGTGATCCGCTGACCCCGCAAAGTGTTTTGAAACTCAGCGTCGAACAGATGCGCGGCGCGGGACTTTCCAAACAGAAATTGTCATATGTGCGCGATTTGGCAGAACGGACGCAGCGTGGTGAATTAGATTTCGCGCGTTTGCCCGAATTGTCCGATGATGAAGTGATCGCGCACCTTACCCAGGTGAAGGGCATCGGCGTTTGGACGGCGCACATGTTTCTGATGTTCGCACTAAAGCGCCCCAATGTGCTGCCGGTCGGCGATCTTGGCATTCAGACCGCCATCCGAAAGCATTACAAAAAGCGCAAGCTGCTGAAGCCCGCGCAGATGGAAAAGATCGCCAAGCGCTGGGAGCCGTACCGTTCCGTGGCGTGTTGGTATTTGTGGCGCAGCCTGGACGTGAAGCCTCCCGAGGGCTGACAGCTTTTCTCTTTGCCAGTATGCACTCGCGGTTCTGTTAAATTGAGCGTGTGGCAAACGAGCAAAAAATTCGCGTGCTGGTGGCCAAACCCGGTCTGGATGGTCACGACCGCGGCGCCAAGGTGATTGCCCGCGCCCTGCGCGATGCAGGCATGGAAGTTATTTACACCGGCCTTCGGCAGACTCCGGAAATGATCGTGAGCGCCGCACTACAAGAAGATGTACACGTGATTGGACTCTCCATCCTTTCTGGCGCGCACAACGTGATCGTTCCCCGCATCGCGGCCCTGCTCCAGGAAAACAAAATGAACGACGTGCTGCTTGTGGTCGGCGGAATTATTCCCGAGCAGGACATGGATGGTCTCAAGAAGAATGGCGTCGCGGCCATTTTCCCTCCCGGGACTGCCATGGAAGCAATCGTCCAATTCATCCGCACCAATGCCAAGCCGCACGCTTTCCCGTTAAGCCACTCCTAGAGGGTCGGTCAAGGACCTTAAGCGTGGCCGAAGCATTTCGATCTGGGCGTGACAACCCTAAAGCAAAACTCCTACATCCAAGATTCGCCATTATTCCTATATGCGCTTCCGTTTGACCATCCTTGCAGCGCTGGCGGTTGTTGGCTTCAGTATTTATGCCATCAGCTGTGGAGGCGGAAGTTCCGCCGTCACGCCGCAGCCGGGTCCCACGCCTGCTTCGTTCACCATCACTCCCTCTTCTTCTTCGATCATCATTACCCAAACGCAGCAATTCATCGCGTCGGCGGGCAATAACGTTAACTGGAGCGTAAACGGAACCGCGGGGGGAAATACCAGCGTGGGCACGATTTCCAGCAGCGGTCTTTATACGGCGCCGGCGAAGGTCCCTGAGTCCGCCAAAATCACCGTAGGCGCAACCAGTGCTGCGGATTCATCTTCGTCGGCGAGCACGGACGCAACAATTGTTCCTTATCAGGGTGTTCTGACTTACCACAATGACAATGGGAGGACGGGTCAAAAACTGGACGAGCAGAAGCTTACCGCTTCTAACGTGAACTCCGGCGCCTTTGGAAAGCTGTTTTCCGTCGCACTGGACGGTCAAGTCTACGCCCAACCTCTATACGTGTCGCATGTTGCCATCGCGAACCAGGGCTTCCACAATACGCTGTATGTGGCAACCGAACACGATTCGGTTTATGCCTTTGACGCGGATGGCAATACAACGAAGCCTCTTTGGTCCGTCAACTTCACTAATGCCGGACAAGGGGTTACCACCGTCGCTTATACGAAAGAATCTGGAGTTTCCCCGATCTATCCGGAAGTCGGCATCACCAGTACGCCAGTGATTGACGGAAATACCGGCACGATTTATGTGGTCGCCGTCACGGAAGAAAATGGCACAGTCGTACATCGCCTGCATGCTCTGGATATCACAAATGGCTCGGAGAAATTCGGGGGGCCGATCGTCATTCAAGCCTCGGTTGCGGGTACCGGCGCTGGAAGTAACGGCGGACAAGTTGCTTTTCAGCCTGAAATTCAGCTGCAACGCTCCGCACTCTTGTTGTCCAAGGGAGCGGTTTACATCGCGTGGGCTTCCTACAACGACATTGGCGCGTACCACGGTTGGGTCATGGGTTACGATGCGGGGACGCTCAAGCAAACGGCGATCTGGAACGATACGCCGAATGGCACTGATGGAGGGATTTGGCTGGCGGGTTGCGGATTGTCCGCCGATTCCAATGGCGACATTTATGTCGTCACTGGCAACGGCACCTATGACGCAAGCTCGAGCGGAAAAGATTACGGAGATTCATTCGTCAAGCTCACGCTGAATAACGGGTCACTGAGTGTCAGCGATTACTTCACCCCCTTCAATCAAAGCTCCCTTTCAACCGATGACATTGATCTGGGATCGAGTGGTTTTGTACTTCTGCCCGACCAGCCGGGCGCTATCACGCACCTTGGAATCAGCGCGGGGAAGGAAGGCAGAATTTATCTGCTGGACCGCGACAACCTGGGAAAATTTCACTCTGGAGATGACAGCCAGATCGTGCAGTCAATGCCGAATGCGTTGGGAACGACGGCCAATGGAAGGAATTTGAGCACCGCTATTTATTGGCAGGGGAACATCTATTATGCGGGACATGCCGACGCGATGAAGCAATTTCCAATCGTCAATGGCATGTTCGCGACGACTCCTTCCTCCACAAGCGCGCATTCCTTTGGGTACACGGCAGCTAGCTCGCTTTCCGCCAATGGCTCATCCGACGGTATTCTCTGGACGGTGGATCCGAGCGCTTCCACATTGTTTGCTTATGACGCCACGAATCTGTCCAACGTGCTTTTCAGCACTGGCTTAACGGATGCGGTTCGTTTTGTTCCTCCGACAATCGCTAATGGACATGTTTATGTCGCCGGAGCTACTCAGCTCAGCGCATTCGGGCCGCTGCAATAAGCGCCCCTGTTCGGCGTAATGTTGATGTACATGATTGAGTTGCACCGGACCGCCCGCTCATCTCGGAATCTTTCCAATCGTGATATATTTTTTTCGATTCTCAAAATGCAAGTTTCTTGCCGTCAGATTGTCAGGAGCATCCCCATGCGTGGTTTGTCCAGAATTTTATTTCCCGTCATTTTTGTTCTCGCAGTATCGTTCTCAGGCAGCCCAGTAGCGTCTGCCCAAAGCCAATCCAAAACGGATACAGCGGCGAAGAGTCAGGCCTGCGCGAGCAACGACAGCGGATTGAAGCTGCCCGCCGGCTTTTGCGCAACAATCTTTGCCGATGACATTGGCCACGCGCGGCAACTGGTGGTGGCTCCCGATGGAGTGGTGTACGTCAATACCTGGTCTGGCGGATATTACGGCAATAAACCGCCGCACGCCGGAGGGTTTCTTGTTGCTCTCCAAGATAAATCAGGCACGGGAAAAGCCGATGTGATTGAGCGCTTCGGCGCGACCTTTGACAAAGGCGGCGCGGGAGGCACCGGCATTGGCCTGTACAAAAATTCGATTTACGCGGAGCTCAACGACAAAATTCTGCGCTATCCGTTGTCCCCGGGCTCGATCGTGTCGCAAGGCCCGCCGGATACGATCATTTCTGGATTGCCCTTGGGCGGCGACCACCCGATGCATCCCTTCATCATTGACGGGGAGGGATCCATGTACGTGGATATGGGTACCGCGACAAATTCCTGCCAGGCAAAAAATCGGACGCTACACTCGCCCGGCGCGAACCCCTGCACGGAAAAGGAAACCCGTGGCGGCGTTTGGCGTTATGACGCGAACAAAACGGACCAGAAGTTTTCCCCGGCGGAACGCTTTGTGACGGGAATCCGCAACGCCGAGGGAATGGCCTTTGATTCCGATGGAAATCTGTTCGTCACCCAGCACGGGCGCGACCAGTTGCATTCCAATTGGCCCGAAATTTACAAGCTAGATCAGGAGGCCACTTTGCCTTCGGAAGAGTTGCTGCTCTTGAAGCAGGGCTCGGACTACGGCTGGCCTACCTGCTACTACGATCCATTCGTGCAAAAGCTGGTACTTGCTCCGGAATATGGCGGCGACGGCAAAAAAATTGGCTTGTGCGCAGACAAGGTCGCTCCGGTAGCGGCATTTCCCGCGCACTGGGCCCCGAACGCCATGGTGCGCTACGACAAAACAGAATTTCCCGCCCGCTACCGTGACGGAGTCTTCATCGCCTTCCATGGTTCGTGGGACCGCGCGCCGTTCGCGCAATCTGGATACAACGTAGTGTTTCAGCCTCTCGCGGGCACCCATGCCTCCGGCGGTTGCGAAATTTTTGCCGACGGTTTTGCCGGCGCCGTAAAGTCTCCTGATCGGGCCGACTATCGGCCCACCGGCCTCGCCGTCGGGCCAGATGGCGCGCTGTACGTTTCAGACGATCAGCGCGGACGGATTTATCGAATTACCTACAACGGTCCCGCCGAATTCGACGCAGCGAGTGTTACACCCTGCCCAAGCAATACGGCTTCTCCAGGCGAGACGGCCAAAGCTGGCGCCAAACCGCCGGAAGGCACACATCCCGACGCGGCTTTGCCTGTGCCTCCGGGCGCGACGCACGCGATGGTCGAGTTGGGTGACCGCATTTACCACGGCGAGAGCGGCGGAACCTGCACCGGTTGCCATGGCGAAAATGGCGCGGGGTCAACTTTGGGTCCCGACCTGACCGACAAAAAGTGGCTGTGGAGCAATGGCAGCTACGCCGGAATCAAGAAAACCATCACGGATGGCGTGGCGCATCCTAAAAATTATCGCAGCCCCATGCCTCCCCTCCGCGGTCAATTCACCGAGCTTCAGATATCGGCGCTGGCCGCCTATGTTTGGAGCATTAGCCATCCGGCAAGCGCTTCTTCTTCCGCACATCCGGCGGAACTCACCATACCGGGAGAAGAAATTTATCCCGAAAGCCTGACTTCGACCACCGACGGAAGAATTATTATCGGCAGCATCAAGGCCCGGACTATTTTTTCCGTGAAGCCCGGTGCCTCCACGGCTGAACCGTGGATTCAGCCTGACAACGAACCGGGGCTCGGCAACTTTGGCGTATTCGCTGACAATAAATCGAATAAGCTGTTCGCTTGTTTCTCTCCTATGCCGGGGCAGCACAGCTCCGCCCAGGCCACTTTGAAAACCTTTAACCTGCGAACGGGTGCCCTCAAAGCGAAGTACCAACTGCCTACCGCCGGCGCGTTCTGCAACGACATCGCCATCGGTCCGGACGGCACCGCATACGTCTCAGACACCGCCAACATGGAAATTGACCGCCTGCACAAAGGAGCAGCAAAACTCGAAGTATGGGCGGGCAATGGAGGATTCGGGCCTTCGGGCGGAGTCCTGGATGGCATTTCGGTTCTCGGCGGCCGGGTGTTCGTAAACACGCTCGCCACCAGCAAACTTTTTGTAGTTCCTATCGAGGCCGATGGCAAAGCAGGCACCATCACCGAGGTCAAACTCGACCGCGCCATTGACCGTCCCGATGGCATGCGGAGTTTCGGCAGGGACAGCGTGCTGATCGTCGAAGGCGGCCCCAGCGCGAAGCTCTCGAAAATCACAATTAGCGGTGACTCCGGCCAAGTGACGCCGCTTAAGGAAGGGCTTCCCGATGGCCCAGTGTCGGTCACTGTGGTAGGCACGACCGGCTACGTGCTTGGAGGACAACTCAAGCAATTATTTAATCCCGATCCCAATGCCACGCCAAGGCCATTCCATGCGATCGCTGTTGAGGTCGGCAAACCATAAAATCGGGACATGTCTTTCCAGCGCAACGGAAGCCGATTTTCAACGGAACCCGGTTTTTTAAGAGTACGAAGACGGGATAATCAATGAAAGGGAAAGTTGTCCTTGTAACCGGCGCGGATGGTGGATTGGGAACCCATGTGACGCGGGCCTTCCTGGAGGCTGGCGCAACGGTCGTCGGCGCATCGCGGACGATGCAGCAATCGGCATTCGACAGCCCCAACTTCACCGCGTTCCGCGCCGAGGTTTCGACTCGTGAAGGCGCTCAGTTGTTGGTGGATCAAACGATCGCGCGCTTCGGACGCTTGGACGTCCTAGCCCATACCGTGGGAGGGTTCGCCGGGGGCCAATCGCTCGCGGAAACCGATGACGCGACTTTCCAACTCATGTTCGATCTCAATCTGAATAGCGTGTTTTCCATGCTGCGTGCGGCAATTCCACATCTTCGGAAGACGGACGGCGGACGCATTATTGCCATTGGAAGCCGCGCGGCGGTTGAACCGGGAAGGGGCATTGGGGCGTATAGCGCATCGAAGGCCGCGATGGTCTCGCTGATTCAAACCGCAGCTTTGGAAAATAAGGACGCGGGATTGACGGCCAATGTGATCCTGCCAGGAACCATGGACACGGCGGGGAACCGGAAGGCGATGCCCAATGCAGATGTTTCCAAGTGGGTGCAGCCGGCCTCGATTGCAAGTTTGATCACATGGCTGGCCAGTGACTCGGGCAAAGATGTAAATGGCGCGGTGATTCCGGTTTACGGCAGCGACGTCTGAAACTTCCGCACCAAGCGTCGGTTGTTAACTCGCGACAGCGGGATGCGACGCTTCGTAGGCGGTGATGTCTTTTTCATGCTGCATGGTGAGGCCGATGTCGTCGAGTCCGTTCAGCAGACGGTGGCGGATGGAATCATCAATCGAGAAGTTCGCGGCAAAACCCTGCGAGTCAAAAACTTTTTTCTGCTCCAGATCCAGCGTAAGTTCATAATCCGGAATTTCCTGTGCGCGCCGGGCGATTTCCGCCGTCTCCGCTTCCGTCAAAGCAACGGTAAGCACTCCGTTCTGCACGCAATTGTTGGCGAAGATGTCGGCAAAGGTTGGCGAGATGACGGCGCGGAAACCGAAATCCGCCAGCGCCCACACCGCGTGCTCGCGCGATGATCCGCAGCCAAAATTTTTGTCGGTGACCAGGATGCTTGCTCCCTTGTAGCGCGGCTGGTTCAGAGTGAAGTCCGGATCGAGCGAGCCATCGGGGCGTCGTCGCCAATCGAAGAACACGAATTCGCCAAAGCCGGTTTTCTCAATGCGCTTTAAAAACTGCTTGGGGATGATCTGGTCGGTGTCAACGTTGGCGCGGTAAAGCGGCGCCACGCGGCCTTTATGTGTGCGGAATGGGTTCATGGAATCCTTTCTCTTCATGCGCATCGTTCGCCGGGTCCGAGACCCGACGCTACACGGGTTGTGGCGCTACACGTCGCGCGCCCTGGATGCTTAATTAAATTGCCAGGCGCGGATGTCGGTAAAGTGCCCGGCAATGGCCGCGGCTGCCGCCATCATTGGACTGACTAAGTGTGTCCGCCCGCCTCGTCCCTGGCGTCCTTCAAAGTTGCGGTTGCTGGTGGAAGCGCAGCGCTCGCCCGGCTGCAAAATGTCGGGATTCATTCCCAGACACATGGAACATCCCGACTCCCGCCACTCGAAACCTGCCTGCTGAAAAATTTTATGCAGGCCTTCCTGCTCGGCTGCGTGCTTGATGGATTGCGAGCCGGGCACTACCATCGCGCGGACTTTTGCATTCACATGATGGCCCTTGGCAACACGCGCCGCCTCGCGCAAGTCTTCGAGGCGTGAGTTCGTGCAGGAGCCAATGAATACGCGATCCACCAGAATTTGTTCAATCGGCGTGCCCGCGTTCAATCCCATGTATTCCAGCATGCGCTGCGCCCCGGCGCGGTCGGCTTCCGTCTTCAATTCCGCAAGTTCTGGTACGCGCCCGTTTACTGGCACAACCATTCCCGGATTCGTTCCCCAGGTCACAAACGGGGCCAGTGTGGCGGCCTCAATCTCAATCACCTTGTCGTATCGCGCACCGGGATCGGAAGGCAACGTGCTCCAATGGGCAACGGCCTTCTCCCAGTCCGCGCCTTTCGGAGCAAAGCGACGGCCCTTCACGTAAGCAAACGTCTTTTCGTCGGGCGCGATCATTCCGGCGCGAGCGCCGCTCTCAATACTCATGTTGCAGAGCGTCATGCGGCCTTCCATGGAGAGCCCCCGCACAGCCTCACCCGCGTATTCGATCACATGCCCGGTTGCGCCGTCGGTGCCAATTTTCCCGATAATTCCCAGCGCGATGTCTTTCGCCGTCACGCCCTTGGGCAAAGGGCCGTTGACCTGGATCAGCATGGTCTTCGGCTTGCGCTGCGGCAGGCATTGCGTCGCCAGCACGTGCTCGACCTCTGAAGTTCCAATGCCAAACGCCAGCGCTCCAAACGCTCCGTGCGTGCTGGTGTGGCTATCGCCGCAAACGATGGTTTTGCCGGGTTGCGTAACGCCGAGTTCCGGGCCGATTACGTGCACAATTCCCTGGTCCGGCGAATCCATGTCGAACAAAGGCACCCCAAATTCTTTGCAGTTTTTCTGCAAGGCCTCAATCTGCCTGGCGGCGATGGGATCGAGAATCGGAGTTCCGCGCGGCTCCGTGGGAATGTTATGGTCCACCGTCGCGACCGTGCGGTCCGTCCGGCGCACGCCGCGGCCCGCCATGCGCAAGCCGTCGAAGGCCTGCGGCGAAGTCACTTCATGAACCAGATGCAAATCAATGTAGAGCAGGGCAGGGCTTCCCTGGGGAACACAGACAACGTGCTCGTCCCAAACTTTCTCAAATAGTGTGCGTTTCACAGGCATAAGGTTTCACTTTCGCGGCTAACAATTCCAAAAATAGTGTACCAATCTCTACGGCATGAGCTTGATGGTCCAAACTTTCACCGCGCGAACTCACGCTGCAAAAGCCGACCGCAAGAGAAGCATGCCACATTCTTTTCTCGTTGAAAATCAGTCATTCACGATGCATCCGTCGCAAAAAACGATGGGTTGGAATTGACGCCCGATCACGCCGTGTCTGCCTGCATGTTTCGCACAAACGTCAGATACAACGTCAGCATGAGAACGATGCCCACCAGCGGGATGAATAGCCCGACCCGCAGTCCCGCGCCGGAGTAAGTAGAAGCAAGGCCCACCAGCCAGGGAAGAATCGCGCCTCCCAGGCCTGATGCGGGAAATATAACCGAGCCCGCCTTGGGCGCTTTGCTTCCAAACCATTGGGCGAGCAATGAGAGGTTGATGGGGAAAATGGAAGACAAACCGAATCCCACTAAAGCCGAGCCGATGGCAATGAACGCGGGAGAAGGAGCGGCGAGCACGCAAGCCATCCCCACGAGCGCGAGGGTCAGGCCACCGGCAGCCAGACTATTTTGCCGCACTTTGCGAAGCAGAATTGGAGCGGATGCTCGCCCGAGAAGCAGCGCGCCCCAAAAAATCGCCGGGACCACTGTCCAAAACGTGCCGCCGTTCCCGCTCAAGCGGCGCGCATGGACCGCCACCCATCCTCCGATGGAAGTTTCCGTGCCTACATAAGTAAAGAACAGCACACACAAAACCAGTCCTGAATAAAATTGGCGGCGCAGGTGGCGCGTTCGTTCCCGTTCCGTGGGCGCTTGTGGAACTGCTTCTGCTGCTTTGGAACTTGAGGGGGTTGCGAATTTGGCTGAAGCCAACCAAAGGCAAAGCGCCAGCGCCCCTGCCGTAGTCGCGTACGTGGCCCAAATCATGTGGCCGCTGCGTTCGAGGGCCGCGATGGCTAAAGGCGCGCCAACTGCGCCAGCGCCCCAGGAAAAATTCACCAGATTCAGGGCCGCGGCGGGCCGCCCCGGATTCAATTCCGCAATCCACAAATTTCCCGTGGGGCTGCTCAATCCGAAACCTGCGCCGTAAATACAAACGGCTGTCATGCCCATTTGCCAGCTTTTCTGGTCCAGCATGGCGACTCCTGCCGCCATCAGGATCAATGAGCAAAACAGGGTCCACCTGTAACCCAGGCGGCTGATGAGAACGCCGGAAGCGGCTGAGGTCACGAGCGATGCCAGGAATTGCGCGGTGAACAAATATCCTGCGTCAAAGTCGCTCAAACGCCAGCGCGCGGCAAGCAGCGGAAGCATGGGGCCGAGTATCGTAGTACAAAGGCCAGTAATCACGAACGTGCCGTGGATGAGGGCGGTCGGCGTTCGCGTAGGGACATCAGCTTGCTTTGGAGAAGAACGGGGCACGGCTTGGATACGTTAGCAGATGCCGCTTTGCGCCGCATGGGGGAACGCGCTGGGTCGTTTCGGACAAGATGGCATGGGCGCTCATCCGCGAGTCATTTTCGCTAATGCGCGGCGATGATCGAACCCGATATAGTATCTCTGAACGGAAAACAGTCATGATCAACGGTCAACGGATCGCGGTGGTACTGCCAGCTTACAACGCGGAAAAAACGCTGGAGACGACTGTCCGCGAGCTTCCGGACCTGGTGGACGTTTGTATCCTGGTGGACGATCACAGCTCCGACGGCACCGTGGAAATCGCGAAGCGCCTGGGCCTGCAATTTTTCGTTCATGACAAGAACTACGGCTACGGACGCAATCAGCAGACTTGTTATCGCGAGGCCCTCGCGGCCGGAGCGGATGTCGTCATCATGGTGCATCCCGATTATCAGTACACGCCGCTGCTGGTGACGGCCATGGCGAGCATGGTTGCCTATGGCGTTTACGATGTGGTGCTCGGCTCGCGCATTATCGGCGGGACCGCGTTGCATGGCGGCATGCCTTTCTACAAATATGTGGCAAACCGCTTTTTGACCGCGTTTGAAAATATGTTTCTGCGCGTCAAGCTCTCTGAATATCACACGGGATACCGGGCCTTCAGCCGAAAAGTCTTGTTGGATCTGCCGCTGCTGGAAAATTCCGACGACTTTGTTTTCGATAATCAGATGCTGGCGCAATGCGTCTATTTTGGCTTCCGCATTGGCGAAGTCTCCTGCCCCACAAAATATTTTGACGAAGCTTCTTCCATCAATTTCCGCCGTAGTGTTAAGTACGGATTCGGCGTCCTCGCCACCTCGCTGCAATTTGGTTTGCAGCGAATCGGTTTGGCCCGCTACCGGATTTTCAATGATAAGGGCCGCCGTTTAGAACCTGCGGGTGCCGACTACTATGCCCGTGGCGTGGCGAAGACGGCGGCCGGCTAGCCTGTGGCAACCCTCACCGCGCCTGCCCCCATTGTTCACAAATCGCTTCCTTCTCCGGCGAAAAAACCGGCGGGAAGAGAATTCTTCTTCCTGCTGCTGGCGACGGTAGGGGCGCTCCTGGTGCACGGCTACCATCCGTACGTTGAGGACGCGGAAATTTACGTTCCCGGAATCAAGCGGCTTCTTCATCCAGCTCTATATCCGCGTAATTCAGAATTTTTTACCTCGCATGCCGGCATGACGTTATTTCCCCGCTTGATTGCCGCCTCTGTGCGGCTGACTCATCTTCCCTTTGGCTGGGCGTTGTTCTGCTGGCAATTTTTTTCCATTTTTCTTTTGCTGCTGGGGTGCTGGCATTTAGCGAGGCTTTGCTTTCCCAGCGAACGCGCGCGCTGGGGGGCCGTCGCTCTCGTTGGTTCGCTGCTCACAATTCCCGTCGCCGGAACCGCGCTCTATATCATGGACCAGTATTTGACGCCGCGCGCGTTGTCCACTCCGGCCATTGTGTTCCTCATCGTGAATTCCGTGGAGCGAAAGTTTCTCCGCGCGGGGCTCTGGGCGGTTTTCATCGCGCTCATTCATCCGCTGATGGCTGTGTTTGGCATAATCTTCTGCGGCGTGGTGATGGTGCGGGAATGGAACATCCGCCCACTGTCGCGCGCTGCCACGGCATCCTTGTTGCTGCCCATGGGGCTGTTTCCGCGAGTGACTGACGCTTACATCATCTCGCTCAATCGGCATTCGTACTTCTTTGTGACTCGCTGGGAGTGGTACGAATGGGTTGGCATCTTCGCTCCACTGGCATTGCTTTGGTGGTTCCAGCGAATTGCCAGCGGCCGTGGCTGGCGAACACTTGGGGTCCTCTGTCAGGCGTTGATTGCCTTTCAACTTTTCTTTTTGATTGTTTCGCTCGTACTTTGCCTTCCCACTTTCGCCAATTTTTCCGAATTGCAAACCATGCGCAGCCTGCATCTTCTCTATGTGCTGTTGTTCGTTTTTGCCGGAGGATTGCTGGCGGAATTCGTGTTCAAGAAGAGCATCCTGCGCTGGTGCGCTCTTTTTGTTCCTCTCTGTGCAGGAATGTTCTATGCGCAGTTACAGCTCTTTCCGGGAAGCGCGCATATTGAATTGCCCCGCGCAAATTCCCGCAACGCCTGGGTAAATGCTTTTCTCTGGATTCGCGGCAACACGCCCAACAACGCCTACTTCGTCCTCGACCCCCATTACATGAAGGAGCCCGCCGAGGATGTTCACGGTTTTCGCGCCATCGCGGAACGCTCCAGTTTGGCGGATGAGGTGAAGGACAGCGGAGCGGTTTCCATGTTCCCCGCCTTGGCGGAAACCTGGCAGGGACAGGTGCAGGCTTTGCAGGGATGGCGAAATTTTCAGGCGGCCGATTTTCAAAGGCTGCATAAAGATTTCGGTGTGGACTGGGTCGTGCTGGACCAGCAAGCGAGTAACGCTTACCGCGGCCTGGACTGCCCGTATGACCGGGACAATCTGCGAGTTTGCCGTATCCCGTAACCTAGCAAGCGTTTTAATGTTCCAGTAGTTTGCATCGCCCTGAGGCATTCGCTAGCATCTGGTTAGGCGGATATATGGCGCAGGTCATCCCGGAAACGAGCAGTCCTGAAAAACCCGAGCCTGCAAAGATCAGCCCTGAACGGATCACGCCTGAGAAAATCCGACCCGAAAAGGCAAGCCCTCCCAAACTCGTGTTTGGCGAAATCCTCAGCTTTGCCTACGACACTTTTTGCAGCAACAAAGTTCGCTTCGCACTGACTTCTTTGGGAATGGTCATCGGCACCGCCTCGCTCATCCTCGTGGTCACCATCGGAATGACGGGCAAGCAATACATTCTGAACCAGATTCAATCCATCGGCACCAATTGGATTTACGCCGAGTACCAGGGCGGAGCGCAGCGGGTCACCAACGCTCCCGACGATCCGCTGACGATTGACGACATGAACGCCGCCCGCCAGGAAGTTCCGGGGATTGTCGCCGCATCTCCGGTGGTTCCGCTCGCGGATCGCATTCCTGTGGGAAACGGCAAGGAACGCGACGTTCAGATTCTTGGCGTTTATCCCGAATACAGCGTCGTACGAAACCTTGTGGTCGTCTCTGGACGGTTTTTCGATGCGCAGGATGAACAAGCGCACAATAAAGTCGGCGTCATCACCGAAAAACTCGCGCGCGACCTGTACGGTTCGCCGCAGAATGCGCCGGGGAAAATAATCAAGATTAGCGGCCTGCCTTTTACTGTGATTGGCACTTTCAAAGAGCGCGTGGACACATTCGGGCAATCCGAGGTGACCGACAACACCATAGATATTCCTTACAGCGTCTCGCGCTATTTCACCGACACGTCGAAAGTGAAGCAGATTTACTTTTCCGTTACCGACCCATCCATGGTGGTTCCGGCGACCGCGCAGATTAAACGCATTATCCAGGGCCGCCACCGGCCTGAGTCGGTGTACAACGTGGAAAACCTCACGCAGCTCGTGGCTGTGGCCGAAAAAACCGCTAATGCGCTCACTTATGTATTGCTGGCTATCGCCGCGATTGTGCTGCTGGTCAGCGGGATCGGCATTATGAACATCATGCTGGCGACGGTAAGCTCCCGCATTCGCGAAATTGGGATCCGCAAGGCCATCGGCGCGACTAACAGCGAGATTAAATTCCAATTCTTGTCAGAGGCAATTCTGATTTCCGTAGGCGGAGGGCTGATCGGCGTCGTCATAGGGCTCGCCATCCCCTACTCCGTCCGTTTTCTGACCGAATACCGGATCCCCATCTCCGGACTCTCCGCAATTGTCGCAATTGTGGTTTCGTCGCTGGTGGGAGTTTTATTCGGAACCATCCCCGCCACCCGCGCAGCCAAGCTGGATCCAGTAGAGAGCTTGCGCTACGAATAATTTCAGTCGATGGTTCTCGTTGCCGGTTGTCGGTTTCTACTCAAGCCTGCAAACTGAGAATTAGCAACCGGGAACTGAAAACTGCTCCAAAAACAAGTCAGCCGGGCTGGTTGGCCCGGCTCATGCCTGCTCTACCATCTTCGGGGTTCGGTTTGGTTCTAAGGCCCCGCAGAAATCTTCTCAATTTTGAAATCAAATTCTCAAATATGAGACTAAAAAGTGTTCAATTACATGACGAGCGCAAGATTCTCCAGCTCGTGCTGCAACACAGGCATCGAGCAACCTGCCATTTCAACACGGCCGGCCGCATCAAACGCCGCTTGTGGCGAGACGCCATAACCCCGCCCCATCAGGAAAACCTGCAGTAGCTCGGCGGCCTCGCGCGAATCGGCCAGCCCTCCCTGCAACAGATCATTTCGCAGGGCTGCAAGTTCGGTTGTGGTAAATCTTTCTTTATCTCGCATGGTCGTTATCACCTCCGACCTCATCTCTCAACCTATTAGACTCCGCGATACCCACGTACGTTGCATGCAATTTCATTGCCGCAAAACCGGCATACTTGCCTTATACGTGGAAATCTTCTTCATGCTTCATTAAACCCCTTATCTTGCGCGAAGTTGCACGTAAAGCGCTCCCTTGGTCAACAGGTTTTGGGGTGCCTTGCAAAGACCACCGAATTGACAAATTGTGTCGTTATGGAACACACATCCATAAAAAGCATACAAAACGCCTGGTTACCGTAATCTGGTTTACCCTGGCCGAAATACAAACTGGTCGCTAATGACAAAATTAAGCAGCGAACAGGAGCCAATCACCAGGCAGTTAGCGGCCATGAATTGGATATGCCAACTCCCCACCAATATCCTCATCAGCACTAAGTTCGCGGTCAGCGAAAACGCTCCGGTCGTCAGGTTAAATTTCACCAGGCGCGTGGCCGACAAGCTGCGCCCTCGGTCCGCCCACGTAAAATGCTCGTGCCAAAAAAAGTTGTGCAGAATCGCTGCCTCGACGCCGCCGGCGGTAGCCGCTAAATAATCTACGTGCCAAAGGCTTTTTAGGATTGCCAGTGTCGCCAACTGCACGACAACTCCCATGCCTCCCACGGCATTGAACTTTAGCCAGCGTAAAACGACGCTTCGCCGATTTGCTCGACCGGCGGCCACTACAGCAGTTCCTCGTGATACAAGCGCCACGTGTTGCAGGCGGTAAAACAGACCACCATGACCGCCATGCCAATCAGGCCAAACACCCCTCCGATATCGAAGAGGCGATAATGTGCTGGCAGAACGCGCGGCCAGCGCAGCGCGGCCAAATTTCCCGCCGCGAGCAGAACTCGCAATTCCGTTGGCCCAAAATTCCAAAACGAAAGCCGGAATTCTCCCAGCGCGTAGGCCGCGAGATAGGACTGGATGGAAAGCAGAAGAAACCCAATCAACAGGCCAAAAGCAATGTGGGGATCCATGTAGCCGGAAAGCGCCAACCCGCCCATAATGGAGAGAGCGCCAAAGCTGTCTATCATGTGGTCCACATAAAAGCCGTAGCGCGGACGCTCCCGGTGGCGTACCCGGGCAAGCGTGCCATCGAGGCTGTCGCCGAACCAGTTGACGGCAAGAAAGCCAATTCCCGCGATCAGCCACAAATGGTTTTGAGCTGCCAGGATGTAGCTGGCCCCAGCCAATATTTGCCCGGCAAATCCCAGCAACGTGAGGTGGTCAGAGTTGATCCATTGAGGAAGGCGTTCCGCCAACCAGAGCAACCCCCTTTTTTCAAGAGACGACAAGAAGCTAGTCTGTATGCGATTGGCGCTCTTAAAGCGCGCCTGTCGCGATTTTTTCAATATCTCTTTTAATAAATCTGGATTTACCTGTTCGCAAAATTCGGTGAATGTGTCTTCCATTGCGTTCCTCCTGCGGACAATCTGCAGGCAGGCGGACAACTTCGCAATGCACGGCTGGTAATTTTCCAGTCAACTCAAGATCACTAAATAAAAGCTTAATTTTCAAGGATATGTGGGAGAATCCTGGAGACATCAACTCTGATGAAGGGCGACTTTCGGATATGCGCGATCAAAAATAATCCAAACAACAAGCAGCACGACGAACAACAGCACACTGGCTTCGGGGCCGGTCGCGCCTCCGGTGAGCCATTTGGGGCCATGGAGAGAAGCATGAATCAGGTGCCCGGGCGCGATTTGGCCACTGTCAGGAACGGAATACAAGTAGGACTCACACCAATCCCAGGCGGCATGGAAGCCGACGGCAAACCACAGATTTCCCGTGCGCCGCAGCGTAAGGCAAAAGAACAAGCCAATGCACACGGCCCCGCAAATGCCCGGCAAACTCTCGCCCGGATTGTCCAAATGCAGCGCTCCAAAAATGACGGAAAGTAACGCAGCTGCCGGCCAGAAACCGGTCTCCTGCGTCAGCGTGAACTGGGCGTAGCCGCGCACCAGAAATTCTTCATAAAATCCAACGAGAAGAAACATTACGCCCCAAAACACCGCGAATTTAGCAATACGGAAACCGTGCACGGCCAACGGGCCAAAATGGAAAACTCCGCTTACTCTAAGGGCCAGCATGAGTAATGTGATGGCGGCCAAACCCCAAAGCGCTCCTATGGCAAAGTTCTTACCCCAGACTTTGCGAAGGGGAAATCCGTAAACCCCAAAGGGCCGCGCTTCCATCCGCGAGAAGAGTAGAGCCGGCGCGAGGGCCGCTAGCAGCAGTCCCGCCTCAGCGATCATCATGAGCCACAGTTGCAGAATTGGCTCCTGCACCAGCCCCGACAGCATTATTTCCACCAGGAATTTCAGCACTTCATACATGCAGACGTAAAGTAGAAGTCGCCAAATTGGCCGCAGGCCATCCGGGGTCAACAGAATCCGCGATACTATGGGAGGGCGTTCTTCCGTGCGTTCTCGTGAATTCGGATTCGAGGGGCCAGGCTTGGGGGCTTGATTGGAAGTACCGGCTTCGCTTAGTTCATCCATAGGTCACTTCCGTGAAGGACGCTTTCGTAAGACACGCTTTCCTGAACAATTTCGAACATGGTAAAACACTCGCTCCTCCCGATGAGTAAATTCTTTACGCGCGAGCGTTTTGGTCAACCGCAGATATTCGCCGGACTGTTGCTGCTGCTCTTTCTCGTGCAGTGCCTTTGGCTCGCGAGCCGCCCGAATCGTTACCGCGGCGGCAATGACGCGGAGGTCGCGCGGGTTGAAACAGGGCTGGCTCTTTGGGGCAAAGAACCCCAGAAAAATATCATGCCCAGCGAGCTGACTCATGAATTTCTTCAACAACCGGCATTGGCAGCGCCCGATGGATCGCTGGCACAGGACAGGGACCATTCCGCGCTGTGGTATTTGATCTCTGCCGCGCCATTCTTGTTCTGCCGGACCGCGGACATGCCCGGTTGCCTCACTTCGCATCTGTGGCTGGCAATCGTTCCCAATTTGCTCTTCGCCATCCTGCTGGGAGCTTCGTTGTGGTATGTTGCGCGGCGGCTCTACGGAAACAGCGGTGGCTACATCGCCCTCATCTTCTACTGCTTTTCCCCGGGCATAATCGTTTCCAGCGCTATGTGGTTCGCGCAACCGGAAATGGGGGCCGCGTGGGGTGCTTTCGGAGCGATCTTCACGGCGATTGCTGTCTCCCACACGCTCTACGCACCGCGCGAGGTCGTGCTTTGGAATTGGCGGCGTATCTTGTTGCTGGGTCTCTCCTTCGCGCTCGGCGTCGGATCGCAATTCTCGCTCATTATCCTTTTGCCGATCGCCTTATTGTTTATGCTCTATCTCGCGCCAGGGAGACGCCGCGCCGCGTTGACCATCTGGCTGTCCGCCTGCATCATCGCTTTCGGTTTGCTCTTCGCCGCGTATGGATTTCATCCCACGAAGCTGCTCGCCGCGCTGCGCAACGCGAACTTCCTCGGACTGGTCTGGCAGGCCTTCACCGTGGTCGAAGCCTATCTCGCTTTGTTCCGGCATCTCGTGCGCATCGGGCCAGGCGTCGTCGCCATCCTGCCCGTCGCGCTGATCGCATACGCCTACTGGCGGCGCGCCCGCTATTTCGGCAATACCGCGCCTTTGATCGTAGCCGCGCTTCTGCTCATCCTGAGCCTGGCTTCACCGCACTATCCGGGCTTCGGTTTCGCGCTGATGGCCGTTCCTTTCCTGTTTGTATTTATTTCCGGCGTCATCGCCGATTTGCTTGAAACCAACCATCGCGCGCTCGTGTTGCTCTCGGTGAGTGGCGTCCTGCTGGTAAACGCCTGCGTGAACCTCTGGCTAGTGATGCATGCAATGTAATTCACTCAAGCTTCCCTCCTATTTTCATCAAGATAGCAGTCCGAAATTTCGCGCAACTTACCGCCTGCCACGGCGTTCTAATTGGTATAGAGTTGTTTGGGGAAGGGGAGCTGACATGCTTTCCACGCTGTTCCACCGATTCCATTTCACAGCCATTGCAGTCTTATTTTCCTTTTCGGCCTTTGCTCCGGCACTCCAGGCCCAGCACATGCATCAACCGGGCGTGCCCGCTTCTGTTACATCGCATGGTTTTGGCGGACATTTTGGAGGCGCTCCCGGAGTCCCCGCCAGCGTAACCTCCCATGGCTCGTTTGCGCCAAACCGGTTTTCCCCCAACCATCCGATGCGTGGATCTTTTGGTTGCTGCGCGGGTCCAGTATTTCAGCGGCATCCCGGGCCGGCGCGATTTGAGAATCGCTCCCGCCGCGGATTCTTTCCCGGCACAGTCGTCTACGGAGTCCCATATTACCCATATGCTTATGACGACTGGGATGATTACGCGAATGCGCCCGCTGACAATCAGGGCCCATACAATTCCGAATACGAAAATGCTTATGGCGACCAAGCGTATAACGATCAATACGACAACGGTCCCACAGTTTTTGACCGAAGCGGCCGAGCTCCTGAATACTCCGCGCCCCCCGAACGTGTAGAGGAACAACCGCCCGCGCCCTCTTCGCAGGACAATACCGCGCAATCGAACCCTGAGCCCGAGCCATTGCAGCCGCCCACTGTTCTGGTTTTCAAGGATGGCCATCAGGTTGAAGTTTCAAATTATGCGATTGTGGGGACCACGATTTTCGATTTCACTCCCGGCCATGCGCGCCGTGTCGCGCTCTCGGAGCTCAACGTCCAGGCCACGCAAAAGCAGAATGATGACCGCGGCGTGGATTTCCGTTTACCCGCCGGGCCGCAGGGTGAATAGCTTTTCTTGCGCTTAGCAAATGTTCTCTCACAAAGCCGACGATGGACCCTCGCCCGTGCAAGGTTCGCCGTGGGATGCACGAACAGTGGCGCCGCGCCTCTTTCCGCATTTGTTGTTAACATCGTGATTAACATCTTGCATCTTCTTCATAAGGCATCCAATCAAATGCATCTGAAGGTAAACTCTTGCGTATCGTGATGCGCCTTGCCGTCTTTCTTGGTTTTCTCGTTCTCATCGTATTTGCGCAGCGTTTTTGGTTTTCCCATGCCTGGCAGGGGATCGAGCGCATTACGCGCCTCTCGCTGCGCCGCACGCTGCAAATATTGTGGGCCCTGGCCTTACTCGTGGTTGTGTCCAGTTTTTTTCAGCCTTTCGTGGGACGATTTCTGCCCTTGGAAGGCCTTTCCCGAGTTTTTTCCATCGGACGCACCTGGCTCATTGTTTCCGTCTTCGGTTTTTTGATTTTTGAACTGGTGATCGGAGCGGGATGGCTGTTTCATATCATTGCGGGCCTGTTCACGCATGATCACGGCGGCTTCCGGCCGGAGCGGCGCACCTTCTTGCGCTACGCCGCTTACCTCGCGGGCAGCATCCCATTCCTTGGCGCAGCTTACGGTTACGCCATCGAGCGCTGGGATTTCCAGGTGGACCGGGTCGAGCTTCCCATTGCGAATTGGCCGCGCGAGCTGGATGGGCTGAAGATCATGCAGCTAAGCGATATCCACCGCAGCGACACCATGCCGCGGAAGGAAGTGGCCCGCGCGGTAACCATGGCGAACGCGCTGGGCGCTGACCTTGCCGTCATCACCGGCGACTTTATCAGTTATGAAGGCGATCCTCTGGAAGATTGCATTGCTGAATTGAGCAAGTTGCGCGCCCCGCTTGGCGTCTGGGGATGCAACGGGAACCACGAAATTTACGCGCAAGCAGAGGCCGAGGCACAGCGCCTGTTCGCACAGTTTGGCATGCGCCTCTTGCGCCAGGAGAATGCGCAGATCGAATGGCATGGCGGCAAATTTAATTTAATCGGCGTGGATTACCAGCGCGACCACATGACGCGCGGCCCTGCCGGACCGATGCTTGAGAACGCTGAACACCTTATTCGCCGCGACATGCCGAATGTGCTGCTTTCGCACAATCCCAATTCATTCCGTCGCGCGGCCGATCTGGGAATTGAATTGAGCCTTGCCGGACATACCCATGGCGGACAAATAAAATTTGAGGTCGTTGACCATGACGTTACCCCGGCCCGGCTCATTACGGAATTTGTCGCCGGACTTTACCGGCTGCCGTTTGGCAATGGCTCGGCCCCGGTGGTTGCGAATAATAACCATTCCGAAAAGGCAGCCTGCATCTACGTGAATCGCGGCCTGGGAACTTTCGGCATGCCCGTGCGGCTGGGCGTCCCGCCGGAAATCACGCTGATGACGTTACGCTCCGCCTGAGACTTAATCACCTGCCACGGCGTAAATTGGCGGCGCCTGCGGAATCGGACGCACTGCGGTCTTTTTCCGGTCGCGCAAGCGAAGCATCGGCTGCTCTACGAGGTAGTAGGATGCTGAGGCCAAAGCTAGAGGAACAAACACAAAATACAACGGCTTCGGATGATGGTTGTAAGAAAACCATTGTTGCCAGAGATAAAGACTGTAACTAATCTTGCCCAGCCACGCGACTGGCGCCAGATTTAATATCCGATATGGGTTCTGGATCACATGAAGCAGAACTCCAGCGATACAAACCTGCATAAGCGGCCACAGCAGAAAGACCTTCACGGTCGTGTGAATTGCAGATGTGGCCGGAAAGGCGGGCACTAGCGCTATGACTAGTACCATGCAAGCGGCAAGCCATGGCCGTATCGGGGGAATGCGTTGTACAACGATTGCCAGTAAGCAGCCGATTGCCAGATTGTCAGCGACAGTAGGAAATATTCCATAACCGCCAGCCGCCAGTCTTAGCCAATAAAAAAATTCAGTGGTAAATGGACCGAGGACGATCACTCCCAGGAGAACCGCTACGCGATGGCGGCGAATGGTCTTAAAAATTCCCGGCCAAAGAAAATAAAATTGCTCTTCCACCCCCAGCGACCACAAATGCCCAATCGACCACGGCTTATGGAAATCGAAGTTCATCGCAAATAAGACCGCCGCCGTTATTTCCTGCCAGCGCAATTCATGCCAATAAATGACGAACATGGGAAGCATGAAGACAAAAGCCGCGGGAAGAATTCGGTAAGCGCGGCGAACATAAAAATTGCGCAAGCTTATGGTGCCGGTCTTTGCTTCTTCATTTAGAAGTAAGGTCGTGATCAGGAATCCGGAGATCACAAAGAAGATCCGGACCCCCAAGTTCGCATACTCGGAGGCATAAGTCGGCCCTCCATGCGTGCTTATCCAATGCCCCGCGATCACCAGGCAAATGGAGACGGCCCGCAGCCCGTCAAGTGAAGGTATGCGCTTCAAAACAATACGAGTTTAGCGAGATCGTCTGGGCGTGCGGAGTAACTGGGTGGAGTCTCACTTCTCACGTCTGGCGGGCACTCTGGAGCGCGCCCGGTACACACTAAATGGGTGCAATCCCTGCCGACCGTCCGGAATGTGGAAAAGAACTAAATGAAATACAGTTTTTTCCAACTTGACACTTAACATCGTTCAAGGCCAGACTCGTGGCGTTTTGTTACAGACTTCACCCATCGCACAGCACTGAACAACACCCACCCCTGCCGTCGGGAGGCGTAAGTTTTCGGACCCCACAAGAAGTGATGATTTTCAGATCAGACAGGAGATTCATCCATGGCACGTTCCAGAAATTTGCTGATTGCATTGGTGGCCTTTTTGGCCTTCGCTCTTTTGCCCGCATCCGCTCAGAAGAGGTTCATGAAGGGACATGTAATGATCCCAAAATCCAGTATGGCCCAGCCCAGCGATGCGGCGAAGGTCTTCCATACCAACATTCAAGTATTTATGCCGGAGTCGGGAAGGCCTTTAGTGGGGCCGCCGTTTCCCGGATATGGCTTTGAAACTCCGGCTTCCTTGGGTTGTGTCTATGGCCTGACCCGCAAAACACGCGGCTGCAATCCCAATGTTGCCATCGCCAACCCGACCGGCGGAAAAGGCGCAATCGCCATTGTGGATGCATTCGACGATCCCAACGCGGCAGCTGATTTAGCGTTTTTCTCCGCGCAATTCGGGCTCGCCCCAGCCAAGTTCAAGGTTGTGTATGCAACCGGAACCCAGCCGGCCTTGGATCCCACGGGAGGCTGGGAACTGGAGGAGTCATTGGACATCGAATGGGCCCACGCCATGGCGCCTAAAGCCAAAATCTTTTTGGTGGAGGCTGCCACGAATGAAGGCGACGACCTGTTCGTCGCGGAACAAGTGGCCAGCAGCCTGGTGGCGGCTGCGGGTGGCGGAGAAGTGAGCAACAGCTGGGGCGGAGACGAATCGGCGGATGAAGTTACCGCGGATCCCCTCTTCGTAATGCCCGGCGTCGTGTTCTTTGCTTCCACCGGAGATGCGCCGGGAACCAGTTATCCCAGCACTTCGCCTAACGTGGTTGCGGCGGGCGGAACGACAACTGCCCGCAGTCCTTACACCGGAGACTTTTTGTACGAACTTCCCTGGACCGAAGCAGGCGGCGGCGCCAGCGAGTTTGAACCCCGGCCACACTACCAGAATGGGATCGCAAGGACTGTCGGCGACGCGCGCGGCGTGCCCGATGTTTCCTTCGATTCAAACCCGGACACTGGCGTTTGGGTCTGGGACAGCAACCTGTTTCAGGGCGCGGCAGGAGGATGGTTCGTGGTGGGCGGCACCAGTGTGGCGTCACCATCGCTCGCGGGTATCGTGAACTCCGCGGAACATCTTTACCACTCTTCCGACGCGGAATTGTCCGTCATGTACAGCAATGCAAAAAATCCATTTGAGTTCAATGACGTGCAATTCGGCTTCTGCGGCCCCTACGCCGGATTCCTCGCGGAACGCGGCTGGGATTTCTGCTCAGGCATCGGCAGCGTGAACGGAAAGCAAGGCAAGTAATAGCTGCCATTTAATTCAGCAATGGGAGACGATATCTCAGTAGTTGAGATACCGTCTCTTCGTTGCTGGTTGATCGCTTCCACCGACGATCGCGTGGGGACAGCCGCTCTCGCTGTCTGACGGGGCGAACGCTCCGCACACATCAAATTGCTCCGGCACCACGGCTCCCATTTGAACTTATCTGTCCCGTCCACTTATACTTAGCACCCGCGATGAAGGTCCTTGTAATCATTCCGGCCGCAGGTTTGGGAACGCGCATGGCTGCCCCGGCCGCTGGCAAGAAAAAGGCGTCGAAGCAGTTCACCGACCTGGGTGGAACGCCCATCCTGGTCCATACGCTCCGCAAGTTCGTGCATTGCCCCCAGGTGGATGAGGTCTATGTAGCGCTGCGCAAAAATGAAATTGCCGGCTTTCGCGCGCGCCTGGAGAGTGAAGCCAAAGACGTTCTGCAGAAGACCATCCACTACATCGTGGGAGGCGAACACCGCCAGCAATCGGTTGCCAACGCCCTTGCAATGGTATCCGCGGCACCCGACGACATCGTACTAGTCCATGACGCGGTCCGCCCCTTCGTTTCCGAGGAGATCATTCGTGACGTGATCGAAGGAGCGCGCAAGCACGGCGCCGCCATCGCCGGAATGCCCGCCGTGGATACGGTGAAGCAGGTGGAGCGCACTCCCGAAGGCGCGGTCATCAAGTCCACCATCCCGCGCGAAAAAGTAGTGATGGCGCAAACCCCGCAGGGCTTCCATTACAAAATTCTCCGCAAGATTTTCGATGAAGCCACCGCCGACGGTTTCGTGGGAACCGACGAAGCGTCCCTCGCGGAACGCTCCGGCCAGGAGGTGGCCGTGGTCATGGGCTCGTCCAGAAACATTAAGATTACGACTCCGGCCGATCTTCAGGTGGCCGAGTTCTATTTGAAATCTGCTTCCTGATCGGATTCCTAAGCGATGCCGCCAAAGAAAAATTCCAGACCGACCACTCAATTGCCAATTCGCATCGGCTACGGTTGGGACTCCCACGAATTCAAATCCGGCATTCCTCTCGTCATCGGAGGCGTCCGGCTGATGCATCACAGCGGCTTGGGCGGCCACTCGGACGGCGACGTGCTGCTCCATGCACTAACCGATGCTTTGCTCGGAGCCATCGCCGGGCCGGACATTGGGTCACTGTTCCCGCCCTCTGACCCAAAGTGGAAGGGCGCGGACTCCGCGATTTTTCTGCGGGAGGCACTGAATCGCGTACGCACCGCTGGGTATTCCATCGCCAACGTGGATTCCACCCTAATTCTCGACACGCCGAAAATCGGCCCGCATGCTGCCGCCATCCGCGAACGGGTGGCCAAATTGCTTGAGATTCCCCCGGATTGCGTGGGCCTGAAGGCGAAAACTCCAGAAGGCATGGGCACCGATAATGCCGCCATTGCGCATGCCGCAGTGCTGCTGAACAAAAGTCGCGCGAAGGCGAAGAAGATGCAGCGTCCCAAAGCGCGGCGCAAAAAGTGAGAATCCTTTTCGCACCGCCGTAGCTCGCGCGCGTGAAAGCTTAGCGAAAGCGGGGAATCAAAAAGCCCGAATGCTTGCGGTATTCGGCATACTGCTGGCCAAACTGCGCAGCCATCAGCTTTTCTTCCCGCTTGGCTTTCATGCTGTGCGCGATGAGTAGGATCGCGTATGCCACGATTGCCCGGTATTCTCCAATTTGCAGGACGCCGCCTATCAGCGCAAAGGAAAATCCGGTATAGATCGGATGCCGTACCAGCGCATACGGACCGGAACGAATTAGCTGGTGCTGCTCTTTCAGGGTAATGTTTGGGCTCCAGTTGTCCGACAATGTAGCGCGCGCCCAAATCGTGAATGCCATTCCAATGGATGTTATGACAATCCCGACAACGTGAATCCAGAATGCATCGGAAACAAAGCGCATTCCTAATACACCAACATGAAAGTACTTTTCTGAAAGCATCAGCGCGGCGAAGACCATCGGTGCATAGCGAACGATCTTCGAGCGGACGGACTCTTCTATCCTGGTGTGTTTCACGCTCAGATAACTCGCTGCGAAATAGAATCCGCACACATACCAGGGAATTAACTCTGCTTGTCCTAACGTGATGTGTTGCATCGTTGCCTCCGCTTTACGACAACTACAATTGCTACGCCTCGCTTTTTTCCAGCCGCTGCAGGCGTTCGATCCACTTCAATTGCAAACTTCCCATCTGCCTCAGGTGATCAATCACTTCACCGCCATACGTTCCAACCTCAATGTTTTCCTGAAGGCGGGCGAATTTTTCCGTCTGTCCATGCAAATATTCTTTGCGCCGTTTGAGAATCCTTTCGCGCACTTCATGGGGCAGCACTGCAAAAAGCCCTACGCGCACGCGGAATTCATCGCCTGATCGTGCCTCTTGCTCATCGAATGTACTCAGTCGCGCGATCAACTCTTTTCTGCCCGCGGCAGTGAGCGTGTATTGCTGCCGCGTTTGCCCCCGTTCCCCCGGCACAACTTTTTTGCTGACCCACCCCTTGCTCATAAAGCGCCGCAGCAGGGGATAGACGAGATTGTTGTGGATTGCCTGTTGGCCGATGATCAGACCGGCTTCGTGTTTTAACTGATATCCGTGCTTGGGGCCGGGAAGCAGGGTCGCCAGGATTATTAGGTCAGTCATGACAGTGTCAATATTGTACTAATACAGAAAACCTGTCAAGCAGGGAATCAGACTTTGTGGATTTGCCATTCCGAGGAATGCAACGACGAGGAATCCG
>DASXFN010000118.1:0-40342 GCA_036489565.1 Terriglobales bacterium | reverse complement strand
GCCAACTACATCCGGCGGAAAGAGCTGCGGAGAGCGTATTTGCGCTCCTCCGGGAATCGGCAGAAGCCAGCCATCCAGGACCCAAAAACCATGTCTCTTGTCCGCCAGCATCTTTTAAGTAACAATCTTCATCATACAAATATCGGCGGTTTTCAGGAGATAGCTCTTAAATGACATTTCCAGCACGACCCAGACTTAGGGCCTGCCTCGTATCCACCGCGTTCCTGATCTTTGTTTTTGCTTCGCCCCTGTGGGCACAGAGCCCGGCCGGAAACGAAAAATTGCGTCTCCGCGTGGATGATTACAAAATCGATGCCGAACTGAATCCTCACGCCCATCAGATCACCGCCCGCGCGAAAGTCACCTTTACCGCCCTGGAAGATTTGGATTCAGTAAGCTTTGAATTGCACAACGCGCTACGCGTCACCAAGGTTGTTGACGCCAACAACAAGCCGCTGCAAGCCGAACGCATCGCGCAAAATTCCACCGTCAGGGTTGAACTTCCCGCTACGCTGCCAAAAGATGCATCCACCAGCCTTACCTTTGAATACACGGGCGAATTGGACTCCGCGGATGAGAGTCCGGTGCAAGGATTGAAGCTGGCCAATATTGACGATGACACCAGCTATCTGCTCTATGCGGGGCGATGGTTTCCCGTCAATGGGTACGGCATTAACCGCTTCACTTCCAGCATCAGCATTACCGTCCCGGCGCATATGCTGGTCATAGGCAGCGGAACAGAAACCGAAGGCAATACACCGCCTAAAAAGGGGACTTCGTCTGGGACCCTTACCAAAACTTTTACCTTCGTTTGCGACAAGCCAAGTTTTCCAGGAACCATCGTGGCGGGAATTTTCCAAGAATATAAAACTGACGAAGCGGGCGTGAATCTCCACGTTTTCTTCAAGCCGTCGCACCAATCGCTTGCTTCGGAATATGCCGACGCCGCGATCAAGGAATTCACATACTTCGTGACGCTCTATGGCCCCACACCTTCCACCACGCTGCGAGTGGTAGAGTTGCCCGACGATACCGTGCCCATGACCTGGGCCCCGGATGTTGCAGCGATTGCTAATCGCACCGTCACGCCGAAGGTGAATTACCGGCTATTGGCAAACAGCATTGCGCATCAATGGTGGGGCGTGTCCGTAAGTCCCGCGTCTCGCACCGACTGGTGGTTGAGTGACGGGTTCGCTCGCTACTCGGAAGCTCTGTACATTGAGCAAGCTGCCGGCCCCGCCGCATTGGAGGAAGCGGTAAAAGACATGTCCGTAGGCGCGTTATCTTATGACACAGTACCGTTGGGAAGCGCCGCCAAGCTGGACATGTTTTCTCCGGAATTCCAGTCGCTCGAAACCGACAAGGGCGCGATGATTCTGCACATGCTGCGCTGGGTGATGGGAGATCAGAAATTCAACCAGACCATGCGCACCTTCGCCACCAATTTTGCTGGCAAGTCGGCCACCGCAGCAGATTTCCAGGCCCTCGCCGAGCAGATTTACGGTGACCAACTGCGTTGGTTTTTTACTCAATGGCTAGATTCGACGGGCGCGCCGGAATTCGACGCCAAGTACACTATCTACCGCCTGGGCGACAATAAAGGGTTCCGCGTCGTCGGCCAGATCACGCAGGACCTGGATCTTTTCCGCATGCCGATTGATCTTAGAATTGACACTGACGGCAAGACAGAAGAAAAACGCATTGACGTGGTGGGAACAAACTCGGCTTTTAGCATCGAAACTTTCGGGCGTCCCCGGAAAATCACGGTGGATCCTAACGACGATGTTCTAAAGAATTCGCCTGACGTCAAGCTCCGCTCCTCCATTCAACGCGGTCAGGACATGGTGCAGCAGGGAGACTTGGCTGGGGCGCTCGAGCAATTCAATAAGGCGCTCGACATCAACAAAAACAGCTCGCTGGCGCATTACCGGATCGCCGAAGTGTTCTACTCGCAGCACAACTACCAGGCCGCCGCGAATGCGTATCGTGATTCCCTGAACGGCGACGGAGATCCGCGCTGGACCGAGGTTTGGTGCCACGTGCAATTGGGCAAAATTTTTGACGTGACCGGGCAGCGAGAGCGCGCCACCAACGAATATCGCCAGGCCTTGCAGACCAAGGACAATACGCAAGGCGCGTTAGATGAAGCGCGACGCTATCTGCAGAAGCCCTTTGAGCAAAAGAATGGAATGTGAGTCGGCAGCGGGTGGCGCTAGTGTTTGAAAAGTGAAAGGAAGTCTTCTACCGCTTTTTTGGGCTCGCTCACAAGGTCGGCGATCACTGCCACAGAATCCGCCCCGGCTTCCAACACCTGAAGGCAATTCACCCGAGTAATTCCCCCGATCGCAACCAGCGGTTTGCTGGTAAGAACACGCGCTCTGCGGACCCCTTCCACTCCAATTACCGGATCTGGATTGGCTTTACTCGCCGTCTGAAAAACCGGCCCTACCGCAACATAGTCCGCGGGAGATCCATCGGCTTGTTTCGCCTGCTCAGGATTGTGCGTTGAAATGCCTAACATCCGATCATCTCCAATAATTCTTCGTACCGCCTCTGGGGAAAGATCATCCTGGCCTACGTGACATCCATCAAATCCGGCAGCAACGCACAAATCCGCACGATCGTTCATGATGAGGCGAGCGGAACTTCCCGCAATGCGCCGTAATGCCAATGCCTGTTCCAGCAGGACGCGTGCATTCCCATTTTTATTGCGGTATTGCAGGAGTGTCGCACCCCCGGCAATAAGTTCCTGCGCGAATTTGTAGAGTTCTTCCGATCGAGAAAAACAGGCTGCATCCACGATGGCGTACAACTTTGGAAGCGGAGGCATGGGAAGCGTCAGGATTTCGCCTGGGCAGAAAGTTCCTTGCCTGCGGCGAGGAATCGTTCGATAAAGCCGGTATCGGTATTGCCTGCCAGGAATTCCGGGTCGGCGAGAATTCTACGATGCAACGGTATAGTGGTATAAATTCCTTCCACCACAAACATTCCCAGGGCGCGCTGCATGCGTGAAATGGCTTCCGCACGATCTTTGCCGCGCACAATCAGCTTGGCAATCAAAGAATCGTAGTAGGGCGGAATAACTCCCTCGGCATATGCAGCAGTGTCAATGCGAACGCCCGTGCCACCCGGTGGGTTAAATACGGTGATCTTCCCTGCCGACGGAGTGAATTTTTCCGGATGCTCAGCGTTGATGCGGCACTCAATGGCGTGACCGCGAGGCACGACCGGGCCCTGCAGAACGTCTTGCAGGCGAGCATCAGCGGCGATCATGATTTGACTCTTTACCAGGTCTACGTCGGTGACCATTTCCGTGACTGGATGCTCGACTTGAATGCGCGTGTTCATCTCAATGAAATAGAGTTTGCGCTCCCGATCCATAAGGAACTCAATGGTCCCGGCATTCATGTAGCCGATTCCGGAAAGAGTTTTGCTGAGAATACCGCCAATCTCCGCGCGCAATTCAGGCGTCACCTGCGTGGAGGGCGATTCTTCCAACAATTTCTGGTGGCGACGCTGGATGGAGCACTCGCGCTCTCCCAGGCTTACAACATTCCCATGCTGGTCGGCCAAAACCTGAAACTCAATATGCCGGGGATTCTCTACGTACTTCTCCATGTAAAGATCGCCGTTGCCGAAAGCCGCCGCTGCTTCCGATGAGGCCGCCTTGAACAATGCGGGAAGTTCTTCCTTGGTGCGGACAATCCGCATGCCGCGGCCCCCGCCGCCAGCCGACGCTTTAATGATGACCGGGAAGCCCACTTGCTCGGCCCACTCCATGGCTTCGCTATCGCTGCCTAATATTCCTTCCGATCCGGGCAGGATGGGAACGCCAGCCTTCTTCATGGCGGCGCGCGCTTTTTCTTTTTCTCCCATAAGGCGCATTACTTCAGGAGGCGGGCCAATGAACTTGATGTTGCAGGTTTCACAGACTTCCGCAAAGTTAGCGTTTTCCGCGAGTAACCCATAGCCGGGATGGATTGCATCCACATTGGCAATTTCCGCCGCGCTGATGACCGCTGGAATGTTTAAGTAGCTTTGCGAAAGCTGCGGCGGGCCAATGCAGATCGCCTCATCGGCAAAACGGACATGCAGTGAATTGCGGTCGGCTTCGCTGTAAATGGCGACCGTGCGGATGCCCAGCTCTTTACACGCGCATATGATTCGCAGGGCAATTTCCCCGCGGTTTGCAATCAATATCTTCTTAAACATTCAGATTAAGCACTCGGAGACCAGATGGTCGTTCGGAAATCGTTAAGTGCGTAGCCGTATGGTAAACAGCTCCTGGCCGTACTCAATCGGCTGGCCATTGTTAAGGAATTTTTTCACGATCTCCCCAGCCACGTCAGACTCAATTTCGTTCATCAGTTTCATGGCTTCCACAATGCACAGAAGCTGGCCAACCTCAACCATGTCGCCCGGTTTCACGAAAGGAGGCGATCCCGGCGAGGGCGATTCGTAAAAGGTCCCAACGATGGGCGAACGCACACTGTGCAATTTTTCTGGCGGCGCGCTGGGGACTTCAACCGGGGCCGGAACGGGAGCGGCCACAGCTGCAGGTTGCTCCGCACTCGCCTTTGTCAACGGTTCAGGAACTGCGACGTGCGCCCTGGGATCATGAGCAGGAACCATTCCCGGGACGGCCCGTTTGATTCGCACTTTGACGTCGCCGCGTTCCAACTCGAACTCGGCAATGTCTTGTTCCTTTAAGAACTCGATGAGTTCCTTGATCTCTTTTTGATTCATGCAAAGTAGACTGGAAACGCTTGACTCGGATCTAATTGACTGCGCTCTTCAGGTAAAGACAAGACTCAAATTTCCAACAATTCCTTGCTCGTGGGCGTTAGGACTTCACACCCATTCTCGGTCACCAACACCATGTCTTCGATCCTTACCCCAAACTTCCCCGGCAGATAAACCCCCGGCTCAATGGTGACCACCATGCCGGGGCGAAAAATCTCGTTTTGACCGGTCGCCAAACGCGGATCTTCGTGAATTTCCAAACCCACGCCGTGTCCGGTGGAATGGGTAAAGTATCGCGCCAACCCTTGTTTCTTCAGGAGCTTACGCCCGACTTCATCGGGCTCGGAAACACTAGCTCCAGGCCGCACTGCTTCAATCGCGGCTTGTTGCGCTTCTTTCACCGCTTCATAAGCATGCCGGGCTTCTGAAGAAGTCCGACCAAGTACCACAGTCCGAGTCTGATCCGAACAGTAACCAGCGAGTATAACACCGAAATCACAGACCACGAACCCGTTGGCAGGCAGCGACGCCAGCGAGGCCTTTCCATGGGGGAGCGCGGAACGCGGGCCGGAAGCGATGATTGTAGGAAATGACATTCCTTCCGCCCCGGCATTGTAGGCGCTATGCTCCATAGCCGCAGCGACCTCAATTTCCTTCACGCCCGGACGCATCGTGGGAAGAGTCTGATCGAAGAGACGTGCGCCCATCTCGACAGCTTTCCGGATGCGTTGGATCTCCTCCGCATCTTTTACCATTCGTGCACGTTCAATTAGTGGAGGTGCGAATTTCAATCTCAAGTGGGAAGGCAAATTTGCTTTCATCCGCCGGCAGGACGCCAGGGTCAAATGCTCGGCTTCTACTCCCAGCGACCAACGACCGCCTCGCTCACGGTTCTTCTTGAGCCATTCCGCTGCCAAAAGCAATGGCGACTTACGATCTACGATAATTTTTGAGCCTTGCACCTCTGCTTTAGCCTGTTCGGTGTAACGTCCATCTGTAAAAAACCAGCAATTGCGCTCGGTTACGAGCATGGCAGCGGCACTTCCGGTAAAACCACAGAGATAACGAATGTTGGGAAGATGCGTGACCAGCAGAGCGTCAAGACGGTTCGACGCCAAAAGACCACGCAGTGTGGCTTGTCTGCGCTTGTATTGCATTAGGAAAGTGTAGCAATTGTTTGGCGCGCAGATGCGCCAAAAACGAAACCGCCGGTTCTTTGTGCAAGAAACCGGCGGGCCGTCTTACTGCTAACTGTTCGACTATGTCTGGATGACGCGAGGAGTGATGAAGAAAATCAGCTCCTGGTTTGAGGTCGTCACCTGCGTGTGTTTGAACAGGTTGCCGAGGTACGGAATGTTTCCGAGCAAAGGCACCTGATCAACCTGCGTCGAATTCTGCGTCTGCACCACGCCGCCGATCACAACCGTACCGCCATCGGTGACAAGCACCTGGGTTGTGGCCTGCTGAGTGAGCAACTCCGGATTGCCTTGAATCGCATGGCTGAAGTCAGGAGTTGTATTCTCCACGTCCACGTTCAGGAAGATGGTTCCTTCCGAGGTGATTTGTGGAATCACGGTCAAGCGCAGGAAAGCATCGACATAAGTCACCGTCGGAGGACCGCCCAACTGGGCCTGGGTCACGATGGGAACGCGTACGCCTTGCTTCACTACGGCTGAGATATTGTTTTGCGTTACCACGCGAGGCCGGGAAAGGACTTTGAGCAACCCTCTCGATTCCGCCATCGTGATAATCGCGTCCACCTGCACGCTTGCGCTCCGATTCATGAAGGTGAGGCCACTGGTCGGAGAAGTAGAAGCGAGGTTTGAAAACAATGGTATTTGCGAAAGGGTTGACGCCGATGGAGCACTAGTTCCGACCACCGGATAGAAGGGGGCCAGACCGAAGGTTCCCACTGGAGATGTGCCTACCGAGCTGGCGCCGCCGATAGCCGTGGCTGCGTTACCGAAACCGAAGCCGAATTGAGTACCGATGTCCCGCGCAAAACTGCGGGTGGCGGCCACTACGCGCGCTTCAATTTCAACTTCCTGAGTCTTGCGATCAAGCTGACGGATCAGGTTGTCAATTCCGGGAATCACGCTCGGGATATCAGAGATGATCAAAGCATTGGTGCGATCATCCGAAATAACGTCGCCACGCTGGGTAAGGAATTTCTTAAGCGTGGGAACGACGTCTTTTGAATGGGCATAGCTAAGGAATCGCGTGACTGTGACTTTGCTTACGGCCAGAGATTCCGCTTCTTCCTGAGCGCGGCGGTCTTCAGCTTCTTTGCGCAGGGTTGCTACCGTCGCGATGCGCAGCACATTGCCTTCGAGTTGACGGGCAAGGTCGTTGTTCTTCAGAACGATATCCAATGCCTGGTCCCACGGCACATCGTCGAGCACGATCGTCAGCGTGCCTTTCACTTGGGGATCAAGCACGACATTCAATCCGCTGATCTCATGGATAAGGCGGAAGAAGTCTTTCAAATCCACGTCTTTCAGGTTCACGGAAATCGGTTCGCCGGTATAGTGGGCGCCAGTCTTTTCCGGTTGAGCCTGCATTTTGGCTCTTTGTTCGGCTGCCAAATTGACGGCGGGTTGCGGCGCGGTATTTTCAGCCTGTGTGGCGCTGGCCGCGAGCAACAAGTCGGCATCCGGTTTCTCGACAAAACGCGTGGCAGCAACCGCCGCGCGATCCGCAGGATTTGCGGCAGCCTGTTTGGCCGGTTCGTCCTGCTTTGGCTTATATGACGGCTCGACCACTACAAAATTAGAAGCCGAAGCATCCGCCAGCTTGGCAACCGGTGCATTGTTGGCCGCGGTGACCGTCGCTTTTACCTGTGGCGCGGGCACTACGGTAGCGGAAACTGGCGCCACCGGAGCCTTCATCGCAGCCGTTTGCGCGGCCGTATGAAGGTGCAGCGCGATGCGGTTGCCGGCGCCGGGTACGAGTTCGTAGGTGCACGGCTCCGACAGATCAACCACGATCCGGCTGGTGGGCGGCACAAGACCATCCACTCCTACGCGGACGTCTTTGATCCCGTCGCGGTCCACCAGAATGCGGCTCTGCGAAGTTGCCAGTGCCGCGCCGGGCAGATCGAGCACAATACGTGCCGGGTTGTCGAGCGTGGTCACGCTGGGCGCGACCTGGCCTTGCGCCGTTACTTCGACGCTCGTCCCGCCGCTTGCCTGCACCACGTTCACTCTTTGCAGAGTGGCGCGTTTGCCCGTTGCGTTCCCTGTCTCAGCTGCCGCTATAACGCTGGAAATCAGCAGCAGGATGAAAACCGTTACCAATTGCTTTCGCATTTCGCTTCTCCCCAAAGGCTCGCCTCTGCCAGCCCCGTGATCTCGCATTTTCAAGTTCGTGCCCATAGTTCCGTCCGTTCTGTTGCTAGACAACCGGAGCCTGAATCCGCTTCGTGACATCCCGGGTAAATGATTTGCCCAGTTTGTCTTGGTACATTTCTTTAAAAATGATGGAATCTTCCGTGATCTTCTCTACGTAGCCGTTGAACACCGGATCGTTCTCGCGCAGGAAGTAAGCCTTGTCCAGCGCATTCACGACCACGGCGATCATCCCGCTGTCGGCTTTTACCACCCCGCGGATTGTGATCTGATCAATCGCCAGGCACTTTTTGCCAACGCTGCATCCCGAGCCTGACATGCTCTGGCTGACGACCGGACTCAAGAACGGATCTCGCTTGCCAACACCAGTAATCAGCTTGGTCGAAGTCTCTTCTTCCTTCTTCTCTTTTTCGCTGCCTTCGGGCTTGGTATTCGTGTCCTTTACATCTACCTTCGCCACAGCCACGGGCTTGGTAGCAACCGGAGCTTTGGTCTTTGCCACAAGGATGGCTTTCTGCTTCTCTGCCGCTTTTACGGCGACTCGCTTAAGCGTGATCTGTGCGGGCGGCTTAATAGCTACTGTCTTCACGACTACAGGCTTCGTTGCCGTGGGTTTCAGCGTTACAGGTTTCAAAGCAACCTGCGGTTTTTGCACGGGAACAGACTTAGCTTGTACCGTCCGAACTGGCTTAGCTTTTTGTGCCATTGCAGCTGGTTTTGCGCTCGGCGCTGCCGGAACTGTCTTCACATGCGCGCTCTTCTGCGCAACCGTCTTAACCGCTGGTTTCGCTGCGAGCACAGGTTCCTTGGCTTTCACCGGAGCGCTCGAATGAGTTTGCGTTTGCCCCTGAACGCTCTGTGCCTTGGCCTTCGTGTTCTGAAGGACCGTGGCCGGGTTTTGCGCCCAGGCGCTCGCCGTAATCAGCAAAAATATCAGTGTCCCCATTACTTGCTTCATAAGCTGTTCCTGCCTTTTTTAACCTGCGGCTGCTGGGATGGATCCAGGTTATGGCTGAAGAATGTAGTTGCCACGTAACTTACCGCCACGCTCTCGTTCGGCGCGTAGTTGTAGGTGTATTTGACCTTCGCATCAGACGCCTTCTTGGTCGTCGCCATCAGGACGCTGGAAACATTCACGATCCGCTCCAGCTTGCTTACGCGGTCAAAGAAATTCACCACCGCGTAGTATGGGCCATCGAGTTCCATATGGAACGGAACCGCAGTGTAGAACTCTTTGGTGGAGATCGGATCGGCGGCGTAGCGCCGTATTTCCACGCCCGCTTTCACGGCTTCGGCGTCGAGCATGCGAATAAAGTTGTCCGCTTCCTTGTCGTCCGGAACTATGCGGCGTTCAATGTCGAGTTGCTGCTTCAGACTGGCGAGTTCCGCCTGCATCTGCTTCAGCTTCGGACGGTACGCTTCCAAATCGCGATTCTCCTGAAGCTTGGCGTCCAGCTTTTGTTGCGCCGCGTCATTCGCGTCGCGCTGGCTCTTGAAAATCACGAAGTAGAGACCTACCGTGATGACCATGGCGCCCAAGAGGATCGCGCCCCATTGCTTAATGCCAGACATTTCGCTGAAATTTTCCATAGGTCCGCCTACGACTTTCCTTTTTCACACGTCAAAGTGAACTGAAAAGCCTGCATGTCCTTGACGCTTTCGTCCTGGAATGTTTCTTTGATCTCCACGCTGCTGAAGTAACCCGTCTTGTTGAGATTGGAGATGAGGTTGGCCACAGCGTCCGCGCTGAGGGCCAAACCTTCGATGTTCACGGTTTTCCCCGTGTCATCCATTTTGTTCAGCCAGACTGCTTCGGTCCCATTCACCGTGGTGCCGACCATATCAAGCAAACTGACCGGCCCGGTCTGGTCTTTCCGCAATGTGTCAATCACATCCACGCGCCGCTGATAGTTTTCAGCTTCCTGCTTTTCACGCAGGTAGTTGGCTTTCACATCGGCAAGCTGGCGATTTGTCGCTTCCGCCTGCTTCATGTGGACATCAATCACCGCTTTCTCGCGGTTCAGGTTGTACCAGTAGCCAAAGTTGAGCAGTCCGGCGAACGCAAGCACGACCAGCACCTTCAGCGCCGGCGATCCGCCGTTTCCGACATCCATCACCGGGGCTGAAGCGCCACCGCGCTTGTTTTTCGGCTTTGAAGCTCCCAGCAGGTTGATTTTGATCATAAAGTTTCAAAACTCCTTAAGGCCAAACCCACCGCTACCGCCAGCTGGCCCGCGTTCTGCTCAATCAACTCCGCTCCCAATCCCTCCGTCGGAGGCATAATTCGCTGGAACGGGTTAAATATTTCGACCGGCAACGAAAACTCCTGGCGCAATGCTTCCAACAGCCCCGGAACCTTCGAAGAACCGCCTGCCAGGTAAATCTTCTCGATGTGCTCGCCCGCCGCGCTGGCCCGGAAGAAATCAAATGTCTTCTGGATTTCCAGCACGATGATTTCCGTGACCTGTTGCAGGATCGGCGTCTTCGCGTCTTCGCTGACCGTGCCGACTTTGCGGCCCAGTTTCAGCGCCTCAGCATCATCGAAGCTAAGATCAAGTTCTTTTTGCAGGGAGTCCGTGTACTGGTGCCCGCCCACGCTCACATCGCGAGGAAACAACGGCGTGGTCCCTTTCACGATGTTGATGTTCATCACGCTGGCGCCAAGATTTAAAAGAGCCACTACCTGATTCGGCGCGGGCTCATAGTTGTACTCATAGCAGTTCTGCAAAGCCAGCGCGTCGATGTCCACAATAGCCGGAGTTTTGCCCGCCATCGAGAGTACGTTGGTGTAATTGAGAATCTTGTCCTTCTTCACGGCCACCAGCAGCACGTCCATGGTAGGGCTGCCGGAATCCTCGGAGAGAATCTGGTAATCCAGGTTCACATCGCTGAGATCGAATGGAATATTTTGGGCGGCCTCTTTTTCCACCGCTTCCGCCAGTTCCTGGTCGCTCATCGCCGGCATCGGAATGCGCTTCACGATCACCGAATGTCCGCTTACGGCAGTGGCCACATTCTTTGTTTTGATCTGTGTATCGGCAAACAATTTGGAGATCGCGCTCGATACCGCTCCGGAGTCCACGATCATGGAGTCCACGACGATATCTGGTGTCAACGCTTCCAAACCAATGTGCGCAACCTCGATGCCGTTACGCCCCTTTTTGAGCTCGACGGCTTTAATGCTCGAGGAGCCCACATCCAGACCAACTATCGATTTCGATCCGAATCCAAACATGTGCCCGCCTTTACAGTTGCCCGGCAGCCTTAGCGGCTACCTTCGGTTTCCTCTTGCCACGTACTTCTATTTCGTTGGACTTCTCTTCCATCCACTGATCAAGCTTCGATTTCTTAAACCGCCAGCGGTTTCCCAGCTTGAAGGCCGGAATCTTCTGCTCGCCTACGTACTTGTAAAGCGTGTCTGCACTCACTCCCAGGTACTGCGAAGCCTGGCGAATATTCATCACTTCTCGCGAGTCAGCCATAGTTCCTTTTCGTACATCTCCGGCTCTTGCTGGCTGCCCGCTGTTTTTCGGACTGCCGCAATCTGCGGAGAAACATCCACTCAAAAACGTCTTCGAGTGAATTTTCGTGGACTGAGCATAGCTCAACCCTGAAAAACCGGATGTCAGAGTAGGACTCCGCGTTTTATAGGGTTTTCTGCCTGTTTTCTGGAATTCGTACTTGAAGCATTAGCAATGCATATCTACATATTGGGCATGTGTGGAACTCCCATACCACAAATAGACAATAGACGCTACTTTCGGCGAGTCACGTAACCAAAGTACTTTGGACGGTACGAAGGTAGTAGTACGGACGGAGCGAATGGAAGAGATACACTGTGCGGCGGAAATGCGAACTAGCCGCTTGAAATAAGGTTAAAACCCTATATTTAGCTAATAAATACCCTGAATGGCCTAATCCGAAGCATGGTTGAAGCGCTGCCTCGATTTATAAGTGGAGAAAGTAAACAGGAGCCATGGCTGAGATCGCAGCTGCGGCCTGGAATGCCAGTACATACAATGTTTGTTTCGGAGCTCGCCGGACCCATTTAACCGCGAAAAATATCAGCACCGGTATTTGTCCTCCTATGAGGATCTGCCAGAGGTGGGCAGTAACGCCTTCGTCTGGCTGGCGCACTAGGTCACCCAATGAGGCAGCAATGCCCAGCACGGCTAGAGCTGTGAATGACATTGCAAGAGGAAGAAACGCGCTAGGTTTCTTCGTGAGGGCGACAACAGAGGTCGGGTATTGATTCGCTTCAAATCCCGGAGTTGGGAAAACGTGCTCATGAATTGCCGACCAAACCACGTTAGCCGACGCGCGAAGGCCACCGCGCCCAGTTTGCAGTAGCGCCTCAAACTCCGCGCCATAGCGCTCTCTCCAGGGCCGCGGATACATAAGCACAAGTAGGTGAGCGAGTTTGGGATTCATAATGCTTCCAACCTCTCCAGTCCGGTTTTAGTGAACTGTCGTAAAGTGGTCAGTTTTGCGCGAAGAACCCGTATGCCTTCAGCTGTAATACGATAAGGCTGACGGCGATCCTCGGCCGGGAGTGGTTTGATCCAGCCCTGCTGTTCCAAGCGGGCAATTGCTCCGTACAGAGTGCCCGGACCCAAGCGGGTTCCACAGAGGCGCACAATATCCTCGATCATCGCGTGCCCATGCTTTGGCCCGTTGGCGAGGCTGGCGAGTACAAGCATAGGCGGGTCAGAATAGTGACCGAGCCTCTCATCCTGCTCCGCCCTTACTACGTTTCGCGTACTACGCATGACGTAGTTATCGCATACCGCGCTTCACCTTGCAAGCAAATTATTAGAAATGATGTAAAGACAAAAGAGAAGAACAAAGGAATCGGCAACGATTGCGTTATTCCTTCACGCCGCCAGCGGAGGCCGACATACTCTGCAGATAACTGGAGCGGAAACTTTGCTTCGCGCGGTGCAACAAGACCCGTAAATAATTTCTATCCACCCCGAAATCCTTGCAGACATCGTCCTTGTCACGCTCTTCAATAAAAATCTCCTTCAATACGCGACGGTCGCGCTCCGGTAATTCGTCGAGAATTTCGCGCACCTTCTGCTCCATCTGTTTGTGCGCGATGATGCTGACGACATCCATGGCAGTATCGGGGATCTTTATATCTTCTTCGTCATCTATCGGCGCGTTCCGGGCCGACGACCGGTAGTGTTCCAGCAGTACGTTGTTGCAGGTCGAATTTACAAAAGCGCCCAACCGCTCCGGCTGCCGCATTCCCGTGGGGCCGCGCAGCACATTGAATACCCGGGCAAAGGTCTCCTGCCGCAGGTCTTCAATGGCTTGCGGGGACTGCAATCGGGAACGTAATTTCAGCTGAATCAGCTCGCTGAAATAGGCGACAAAATGCTCCTGGGTGCGAAAATCGCCGGAACATAAGCGCTCTAAGTAAGGTCCATCAAATTGGTAAAATTCCAAACTTTGGCCTCGGGGGAGCCTTAAAGTTCACTCATTTTACACTGCTTCAGAGCAAAGAGAACCCTAGCCTGAAATAGCCTATCCATAGCCCGTTTCAAGACCTGCCCCGATAATTTCCTCAAATACTTCATTTTTTCCTGAAACGATACAGCCCGTAATTGCACTATGACGATGAGCAGGGAATGAGAGTTCCGAGCTCACTTGGCCAGCAAGACAACATCGCCAGGTTATCGCTTCGTGAGAGAAACCACTCACGCAGCAAATCCCGAAGAAGCGTCCTGCTTTCGGGGGAGGGCCGGGGCGCTTTGGGCTTCGCCGGAGCCGTGGTGCGACGGTTCCGGCGAGCTTCGGGTTCTTCCATTGCATTTCCTTAACAGTTGTGCGCGAATCCGGCTCCGGTCTATTTGCCCCTTTGCAATCCTGCCTGATAAAATTTTCTGTTCCCAACGAATCGGTAAAGTTGACTGACGTCGTAGGTACATCTGTCTCACAATCTCACCTGGAGGCGACATGGCGGTTAAAGTAGGTATTAACGGATTCGGACGCATTGGACGTAATGTGCTGAGGGCTTCATTGAAAGACCCCAACCTGGAATTTGTGGCGGTCAATGACCTCACCGATCCGAAGACTCTGGCCCATCTGCTTAAGTACGATTCCATCCTGGGCAACTTGCCCAACAAGATTGAAGCTGGCGCCGACAGCATCACCGTGGACGGCAAAACCATCAAAGTGTTTGCCGAAAAAGACCCGGCCAAGCTGCCCTGGGAAAGCGTGGGCGTGCAGATTGTCGTCGAATCCACTGGCCGCTTTACCAACGCCGAAGACGCAAAGAAGCACATGCGCGGCCCGGTGAAAAAGGTCATCATCTCCGCTCCGGCGAAGGGCGAAGACATCACCCTGGTTCTGGGCGTGAATCACGATAAGTACGAAGCGTCGAAGCATCACATCATCTCCAACGCTTCCTGCACCACGAACTGCCTGGGCCCCATTGCCAAGGTCATCAATGACGAATTCAAGATCGTCAGCGGAACCATGACCACGATCCACTCCTACACCAACGATCAGGTGATTCTCGACTTCCCGCACAAAGACCTGCGTCGCGCCCGTGCTGCCGCGATCAACATGATCCCGACTTCCACCGGCGCCGCAAAGGCCCTGAAGCTGGTCATTCCTGACTTGGCTGGCAAGCTCGACGGATTTGCCATGCGCGTTCCTACTCCGAACGTTTCGGTGGTGGACCTTGTGGCATGGGTTGAAAAGAAGACCACAAAAGAAGAGGTCAATGCCGCATTGAAGAAAGCGTCGGAAAGCGGCCCGTTGAAGGGATATCTGGGATACGAAACGGATGAACTGGTTTCCTCCGATTTCAAGGGCGACGGCCGCTCGTCGATCGTGGATGCTCCCATGACCCTGGTGGTTGGTGGAAATTGCGTAAAGGTAATTTCCTGGTATGACAACGAGTGGGGATACTCCTCACGCGTCCGCGACCTGATCAACTACCTCGTTAGCAAGGGCCTGTAACAATACTGCCTGTGTGGCGCGGACACTCCTGTCCGCGCCCGCAGCCTTGATGCACCTCAAAGCCTGACTACCTGACACCAATTTCGGAGAGTAGGTTCTATGTCGAAGCTATCAATTCGCGATCTTCCGCTTAACGATCACCGCATCTTCATGCGCGTGGACTTCAATGTTCCGCTGGAAGATGGCCGCGTAATGGACGACACTCGCATTCGCGAGACCTTGCCCACCATCGAATATGCTCTCCGTCACGGAGCACGGCTGATTTTAGCTGCGCATTTGGGACGTCCCAAGGGAAAACCGAATCCGAAGATGAGCCTGAAGCCAGCGGCGGAACGCCTGCGCATGATGCTTGATAAAGAGCTTTCTCGCGGTGAAAACGTCGGTTTCTGTCCTCAGTGCGTTGGGCCTGAAGCAGAAGAGATGGCTGGCAAGTTGGAAAAAGGCCAGGCATTGCTGCTGGAGAATTTGCGCTTCCATGCGGAAGAGGAAGCCAACGATGAACATTTTGCGCGACAGTTAGCGTCCCTCGCAGACTTTTACGTGAACGATGCATTCGGAACCGCTCATCGCGCGCACGCTTCAACTGTGGGAATTACAAAATTTGTGAAGCAATCCGCGGCTGGATTGCTTATGCAGAAAGAACTCGACTATCTGGGCAAGGCCCTTGAGCATCCAGAGAAACCGTTTATCGCTATTCTTGGCGGGGCGAAAGTCAGCGACAAGATCGCTGTCATTCAGAATCTCATGACCAAGGTTGACGCGCTGATTATCGGCGGCGGCATGGCATACACATTCCTCAAAGCCCAGGGACAAGAAGTGGGCAAATCGCTGGTGGAAGCCGACAAAGTGGAATTCGCCGGCCAGCTTTTGGCTGAAGCAAAAAAGCGCGGCGTAAAGCTGCTCCTTCCCGTTGATCACGTCGCCGCCGCGAAAATTGATGCGAACACCATCGTAAAAAATATCGGCGAAGGCGAAGCGATTCCCGCCGATCTTATGGCTCTGGATATCGGCCCCAAGAGCATCGAACTCTTTACCGAAGAGATCTCTACCGCTCGCACTATTATCTGGAATGGCCCTATGGGCGTGTTTGAAGTTGCTCCCTTCTCCAAAGGGACGTTCAAAGTTGCCCGCGCGGTCGCCGACAACGGCGGAGCGATTTCCATCGTAGGTGGCGGCGATTCCGTTTCCGCCGTGCACAAAGCTGGAGTCGCTGACAAGATCACGCATATATCCACCGGAGGCGGCGCGTCATTGGAATTCTTGGAAGGCAAAAAGCTGCCTGGGGTCGAAGCGCTTACGGACAAGAAATGATGTCTTGCAATAGAATTGTCATCCTGACACTGAACGAAGTGAAGTGGAAGGACCTATGTATTTCCGCCAAGCACCTGGCAGCCATCCCGCTCAATATCTTGGAAGGTTACGAATGCCCCGAAAAAAAGTGATCGCCGGTAATTGGAAGATGTACAAGACTCCTGAACAGACCGTCGCGTTCCTTCACGATTTTTTGCCCGCGGTAAAAGGCCATACCCGCGATGAGATCGTGATCGCTCCGCCTTACATTGATTTGTATGAAGCTGTTCAGGCGACGAAAGGATCGGATGTAGCCATCGGCGCGCAAGATGTCTGTTGGAAGGAAGAGTGCGCGCTCACAGGAGAAATTTCCTCCGGCATGCTGCTCTCCGTCGGTTGCACGCATGTGATCATCGGCCACTCGGAGCGGCGGCAATTTTTTGCCGAAACCGATGATACGGTGAACCTGAAACTGAAAGCCGCGCTGGAAGCCGGACTTACGCCCATCGTTTGTGTGGGCGAAGTTCTGGAAGAGCGCGAAGCCGGACTGACCGAAGATGTATTGCGCCGCCAATGCGTGCGTGCGTTCAGCACGATTTCCGCAGCCAAGGCTGCAAAGCTGATCGTGGCCTATGAGCCTGTATGGGCCATCGGAACCGGCAAGACCGCCACACCGCAAATGGCGTCTGATGCCCACGTCATTGTCCGCGCGGAAGCGGCAAAAGCTTTTGGCCAGGAGTTCGCTGACAATCTGCGAATTCTTTACGGCGGGTCGGTGAAGCCGGATAACGCAAAAACACTTATGTCCGAAGAAGAAATTGACGGTGCGCTCGTCGGCGGCGCCAGCCTCGATCCCAAGTCATTCGCGGCGATTGTGAAGTATTAAAAATGCAGAAGTTAGAAGTAAGAATGCAGATTGATTAGCAATTCAAAGTTACTTTTTCATTCTAACTTTCTCATTCTGCATTTTTTCGGCTTGTTGCCGCTTTGTTATAATGCGGATTACCTCTGCTTAACTTTGTTGCGCTGTGCGGAAGTGGTGGAATTGGCAGACACACCATCTTGAGGGGGTGGCGCCGAAAGGCGTGGGGGTTCAAGTCCCCCCTTCCGCACCATTTCAGTCCTCGTTGGCTCTTCTAGAAGCACGTCAACCCATACAAACGCAGCTAACTACGACTGGTTCCGGTGGAGCTGCGTGTATGCCGACAAAAATTTAGGTACAATAGCGGAAGCTATTCCGATAGGGCTGGATCATCCGTCCGGGTCCCCGGGAAGACTTCGAAAAGCAAGCTTATCAAGCCATGATCACATTAATTACCATTCTGCATATCTTCGTTTCTATTTTTCTGATTGTCGTGGTGCTGCTCCAGAGTGGACAAAGCGGCGATATCGCGGCGGCTTTCGGCGGCATGGGTAGCCAGACGGCCTTTGGCCCTCGCGGCGCGGCTACGGCCCTTTCCAAGGCCACGACCTGGTCGGCGGTCATCTTTGTGCTTACTTCCATCACGCTCTCCATCGCCACGTCACGCCACAGCGGTCCGCATTCGGTATTGCAGGGAGTGAACTCCTCCCAGACCAAGTCCCAACCCGCAGCACCGGCGCAAAAACCGGTTGCTCCGACCCCACAACGCTAGAATTGGGCGTTGGCTAGTGTCCGTTCTTCTGCCTTGCTGATCATTGTCATTGGCTGAGCCATGATTCACGAAATCCTTCCTGTCGGCCCATTGCAGTGCAACTGTTCGATCATTGGAGATGACAGCACCCGCGAGGGAATGGTCATTGACCCCGGCGACGAGATCGAAGAGGTTCTCGCGATCATCGCCAGGCATCACCTTCAGATCAAACAGATCGTCGTCACTCATGCGCATCTTGATCATGTAGGAGGAGCAAAAAAGCTGCGAGTCGCCACTGGCGCTCCCATCCTGCTGAACCAAAATGATCAGGAACTTTTAGCTATGCTGGACGTGCAAGCCGCATGGCTGGGCATGGATGACCCTGGCAAAGTGGAAATTGACCAGAACGCCCAGGATGGAGATGTGGTGAAAACAGGCTCGATTGCCGCGACGGTGATGCACACTCCGGGCCATACCGAAGGCAGCATCTGCCTCTACTTACCCGCGGAGAAAAAACTCATCGCTGGCGACACGCTTTTTGCCGGCAGTATTGGCCGCACCGATTTGCCGGGCGGTTCCATGCGGAAGATCCTGCGGTCCATTCACGAAAAAGTGCTTACTCTTTCCGATGAAACAATCGTCGTGCCCGGTCACGGTCCGACAACAACCATTGGAGAAGAACGCGAGAACAATCCCTTCCTGAGGAATTCCTGAAGGATTAAAGTGCCTAACGCCTTCGCTAGGAAGCGTCGGCAAAAAGATGGTCGCTATTGGAGTTGGAAGCTCGGTATCGCAGCAGCGCGGCGATGTTGCCCACCGGTTCAAGCTCCGGGCTCCGGACGCAAACCAGTTCGATATCGCGGCGAACAAGCATGGGAATCATTGCGTCAACAATGTCTTCCAATCGCCGCGCGCTGTGCCCGCAAAGCGCACAATAGCGCACCAGGTGCGCGTCCAGACGCCCGCACGATGTGCACTCCACTCCGCGAGCCGCGTAGTTCTCGGTCACAAGCAGCGCGTGGACCTCTCCTAACTCCAGCGAACGCAATACTCTTCGCAATCCAGTTACCCCGCGCTTATGGCTCTTGGCATAACTCAGGACCTGTTTGACCAGTTCCTGGTGATGACGCTCGCGGTTCGCGCGAAACACCTCATTTGCGGATTCGCGCACCTGCTCGGCGCTAATCTCAACGTTTGCGGAAAACTGCCCCATACAGAGCTGCTTGATTTCAGGGTGTAAGCGCGACTGGAAATCATGCCAGTTCGTTTCCAGGCACCCGGCAATCCACTTCTCCCATTTGCCCTTTTCCCATTCTTCTTTCAGGTGCGCAGCCACCTCACGAAAGTGGTGCATGACCTCATCCTCCAGGCCCCTCTCCGCATGCCCAGCGTCGTATCCATGCCAGCCATCACTTCGCCCGCGGCGTGGCAGCGAACGAAACAATCCTTCGCGCTCCAGGATTTCGTCACCTTGAAAATCAAAGAGTCTCGCCTTCTTGCGGTCGAGGAGGACGATGCGGGATTTTGGCCGCGTATCCATCATCGTGAGCAAAGGCTTTAGATGAAAGCGGTGGCTGGCGGTAATCGCCGAGCCTGGTAACTGAGGAGGGAGATCGAACTCCCGCCAAAAATTCCTTTTCCCGCAAGCGAAAATGACCTTGGCCCGCGTTTGGTTGCCGCGCAAATCTTGCGCGACCTCCAGCATTCGATGCAGATCTTCGGCGACGCCATTATTTTTGCCGTTGTGCTTGATCTCGCGCATGGCGTTCTTGACAAGGTCTTTCGCCAGAATCATCTCTTCGCGGTGCGATTTGTCCCGTGGCGTTTGCGGCTGAAAATAAAAGCTAAGAGCACACTCCCGTTTCGCGTCCGCCTGAAAGGCGGCTAGCTCGCGAATTTCTTTGCGCGAAATCATGGGGCTGCTCCTGCCAAAAAATTATGCAGTGCCGGTTTTCTGCAACAGCTTGTCTTTGAATCGGTTCGGGATGGGCGGAGAGGTGCGCAACCGCTCCCTGCCATTCACAATGGACGAATGAACTTCCTGCGATGTGCGGTCGGTGATACTGGAAATTTCTTCGATGGAAAATCCCTCAATGGCATACAGTACGAAGGCCTCGCGGTCCACCGGTCTTGCGTTCTGCAGCGCGGCCTGCACTAAAGTGATCATTTCATCTGAATAGGCAATCTCCTCCGGAGTGGATATCCTCAGGTCTGCAACTATGCTTTCGCCAGTGAGGTTCTCGTCCGGCTGGTGATACTGAAGGAGGGCTTCATCGCTGGCGCGCACATTCGGCTTCCAGGCGGAATCCTCCAAATGGAGGCCAGCCTGGTATTCATAGTCGGTCATCGTCAGATCCAGCATGGCGCGAAGGGCCAGCCGATAGAGCCATGGCTCCAGCGCCAAAAGGTCAGGCTTGTCCATGCCGTCCGTAAGCGCCTGTGCAATGACTTCATCCACGATTTCGTCCTTCGAAAGAAAGTTCAAAGGGATTTCGCCCGACGATTCGCGAAACAGCAGCTCCCGCGTTACAAAACTTTCCAGCCTTCTCAAATTGACGTTGATATAGGAGCGCACATCTTCCGACGTAACAGTAGAAGCAGGAACGGCGGCAACGGTATCTTCAAACGGAACCTGAGAAACCGGGTTTTTCACCACTCCGCGACGCCAGCGGGGCCAGCGGTGGGAACTGCGCAAAAGATCTTTATGTTTTTGCAGCTGCAGCAATAGATCATCAAATCCCGATTTCACAGCCGCGCTCGGAGTGTCGCCGGTGCGCTGCGCCATCATCTGCCCGGAGGGGAGCCGCAAATTCAGAGAGATATCCGCCCCTTCGCGAGACGGATTCTGCTCCAGCGTGCCCTTTACGTGAATCAGTTCGGGGCGAAATACCTGAAGGCGTTTTTGCAGTTTATCGAGATGATGTTGAACTTCTTTTTCCAGATCGGGAGTTTTTCGGATTTTGTAGCTGATATGAACATTCATGCAGGCCTCGAAACCGGGAGCAGATCCCGTGAAGCTATCCTTCGCTACAGGCCGATTCTACACCCGCCGCAAAAACCGGAACGAGTATTTGTTCTCAAATTTTCGATGGGTCAATGCTTGAAAACGAGGCCAGGACATACAACAGAGGAGACTGAAAGATCATCCGGTGGTAGAGATTAGACGGCGACTGTCACGGACGTTTCCGTGCGCGTGACTGGGCGATAGAGAGTATCGCGTTCAATGGGCTCGCGGCCGGCTTCTTTAATCAGGCGGACCAATTCCTGCCGCCGCATTCCCTGCGGCGTGGTCGCACCCGCATCGTGATAAATTTTCTCTTCGATCACGGTGCCGTCGAGGTCATCGGCGCCAAAGCGCAGCGATATTTGTGCAATTTTCGGTGTCAGCATCTGCCAGTAGGCTTTGATATGCGGGAAATTGTCGAGCACCAGGCGGCTGACGGCAATCTGCTTAATGTCCAGCATGCCCGTCGTTCTGGGCAGATGTTGCAAGGCCGTATTGTCAGGATGGAACGCAAGAGGAATAAAGGTCTGAAAGCCGCCGGTTTCGTCCTGCAAAGCGCGCAGCTTTAGCAAATGGTCCACGCGGTCTTCGTCATTTTCCACGTGGCCATAGAGCATCGTCGCATTCGACTTTAGCCCAATCTGGTGGGCTGTTTTTGCGGTTTCCAGCCATTCGCCGCCATCAATTTTGTGATCGCAAATAATGTGCCGCACACGGTCCGCAAAGATTTCAGCGCCGCCCCCCGGCAATGAGTCCAGGCCCGCCGCCTTCAATTGCTCCAGCGTTTCGCGGATGGACAACTTCGCCCGCTTGGCCAAATACGCGACTTCCACCATCGTAAAAGCCTTGAGGTGCACCTGCGGGAAACGCTGTTTCAGTCCGGATACCAGGTCGAGAAAATATTGGAACGGAAGGTCAGGATGCAGTCCGCCTACAATGTGGAATTCCGTTACCGCCTCGCTGTACCCCGAGGCCGCGGTTTCAAACGCCTCTTCAAGGGCCATGGTGTATGCGCCCGAAGCATTTTTCTTCTTGCCAAAGGCGCACAATCGGCAGGCCGCCACGCATACATTTGTGGGGTTGATGTGCCGATTCACGTTGAAATAGGTTCGATCTCCATGAAGACGTTCGCGAACCTGATTCGCCAGCCAACCCACGGCCAAAATATCGCCGGTCCGGTAAAGCGTAAGTGCGTCGTCGCCGCTTAAACGCTCCCCGGCCACGAGCTTATCTTTAATGGGAATAAGCCGCCGGTCATCGGTTTGAAATGGGTGCAAAGCTGCCATTCCTATTGATGATACCGCAGCGAACCGGAATCGTCATACCTCGTTATTATGGCAACAATGGACCCGTTGTTCTAATTGAGACGCCTTGTATTCAGAGGGATTGTTCAGTGCGAGGCTTGCGCCGAAGGGGCTTGCGTTAAATCTGAGTTCGGCGTCGGCGTAGATTGAATAGTTTGTGGAAGTGGCTGCGTCTGGGGCACTGCCTGGCTCTGTGGCGACAGTTGAATTTGCGCCGGCTGTAAAAATGGATCCAGTGTCTGCGGCAGCACGGGGTCTGGCTTCGGAGGCATTCCCTTCGCGTCAATAATTGCCCAATGCCAATCGTCTCCGGACGCTAACTGGCTCTGCAGGGCCTGCTGAAACACGGTTGTACTGGTTGAAGCGGCCGATCCCTTCATGTGGAACAGCAGAGTGGTATCGGAAAGCTTCTGCTCCGTATCGCTCGAAGTCACGGAAGCAGGAATCAGATTTCCTGAACCGTAGCTGGCGGTGCTGGCGGAAGGATGCACAATGGTCAAAGCGACCGTGATCTCCCGCAAAGTCCAGTCGGAGCCGTTATACATGGAGATTTCAAACGTGTCGCCATCAATGCGCGCCGGACCATTCAACTTCGCGATTTCGGTGTCAGGAAGGCTGCGCGTAGCGAACGGGTCCGTAAGGAGTGCCGTTGCCCGCGAGTTAAATGAAAGATTGCAGGTGACATCAGGCGCGGAGACCTGAAAGCTGTTCCCTCCGCTGCTGATGGAATACTTGAGCGCGTCCCAGGGTTTCTGCTGATCAGCCGCCCGCATCATCTCTGAAAAATTGTCGTTATTGATTTCAGGTCCGGCCTGGGCTTGTTTGCTCTGCCGCAGCGCTCTAGCAAAGTCTCCCAGGGATGGATCGCCATCCTCCGACTGCGCCTTCAGCGCGCAAGGCAATGCCAGCGCGGTGGTAAGCAACAAGATCGAGACAATGTCCCTGGATTTCATATCAGCTTTGTTTTCGCATCCTACTTGCTGGCGTAAGTACAATTTTGCCGCAAGAGGCGGACGAAATCCGCGAAAGGTCACCTTTTCAGGTTACCTTTGTGCGCACAGATCCTTCATAAATTCTAGTCAGGAGGAAGAGAGGATGGGAAAACCGAAGTCGTAGAACCAGCGGGCGGGAAAACCCAGCCTAGACAGGCATGGAAGCGGGAGTGAGAAGAAGCAGGGCTCGGGCATGCGCGACAAAGCGGCACGCAACGGGGCGCACACCTAAGCCGTTAGATCAGGCCAGAAGATCTTAAGCGAGTGACTAAATCCGGAGCAGGAACGGGTTGACGTCGAAATACCAGGCGAGCCATTGCAAATCCCAACGCAGCAAACCACATATGCGCCAGCTTCATAAACCACCTCACGCCGGTTACAGTGCTTCTATCGGCTTCCCGTCGAGCCCGCTTTAGGACTCCACAACGTCAACGTAACAAGAATGTACGGCTGCAACAATCCACTTTCGTGCCATCGGAGTGGCACAAAGGTCAGGGGAAGTCACCTCGCCAGTAACCGGAAAAGTAATACAGCAACCTACTCATTATTTATAGGGCTATACAGAAACGAGTTTTACACCTGCAATACGTCACCATCGCGCGCGACAACCTCGTAGAGAACCGGATTGACGAAGAACCCTAGGAGTAGACGTGACAGCAAGCCCGCGACAATCACAATGGCAAAAGGTTTTTGTGTGTCGGAGCCGATTCCGGTGGAAAGCGCCGCTGGCAGAAGTCCGAGGCAGGCAACCAGCGCCGTCATCATGATGGGACGCAACCGTAATAACGAAGCCTCCAGCGTCGCGGTGCGGATGTCCTTCCCTTCCAACCGCAGCTTGTTGATATAAGAAACAAGAATTACCGCGGTTTCAACCGATACCCCCATGAGCGCCAGCAACCCCAGAACAGAAGAAACGCTGAAGGGCGTGTGCGTAAGCTTTAGAGCAATCAACGCGCCTACCGGCTCGGTCATGACTACACCCAAAGCAATGGTCACCGGGAACTTGAAATTTCCATAGAGGGCGAACAGAATCAAAAAGATCAGCAGCACCGCCAGCGGCCCGATAATCACAAGCTGGCTCTTAGCTTCGAGAAACAGACTGTATTCCCCGCCCCAGGTCATCCAGTAACCGGGTTGCAGGCGCATTACCTTATTGACGGCGGCTTGCCCATCGCGAACCGCGCTCTCGAGGTCGCGGCCTTCAATGCTGTACTGCACCCCGATGTAGCGGGAGTTATCTTCGCGGTAGATAAAAGACGCGCCGCTTTTTGTCTGAATATCCGCCAAGCCAGAAAGCGGAATCTGTTCCCCATCCGGAGCGCTCACTAATAAGTTTCCTATTTCCAGTGGCGTGCTGCGGAACTGCGGTTGCATGCGCACCACCAGATCAAACAGTTTTTCTCCCTGGATGACCTGCGTCGCCGCCTGCCCGCCCACCGCCGCCTGGATCACCGCTTCGACATCAGAAACATTAATCCCGTAGCGCGCGATCTTCTCGCGGTCCACATCAATCACCAGCGTGGGCTGGCCAAGCTCGCGCACGACGGTCAGCTCCGTAAAGCCGGGCACATGCTCCAGAATATTCTTGACCTGGATGGCATTCTTCTCCAGCACGTTCAAGTCTGGACCAAATACTTTGACCGCGAGCGAACTTTTCAACCCGGTCAACGCTTCATCCACGGCATCTTCCGCGGGCTGCGTGTAGTTGAAGATGATTCCAGGAAAGGTAATCAGGCGCTTGTTGATCGCAGCCGTTAACTCTTCCTTATTGTGGATGCTTCCCTGCTCCCAGACTTTGTCGTTATAGGGCTTCAGTCCAACGTAAAATTCGCAATTGAAAAATCCCGTGGAATCGGTACCGTCATCGGGACGCCCAAGCTCCGAGCCGACCACCGTGACTTGTGGATAAGACATCAATATGTCGCGAATCTGCGGCGCAATCTTCGAAGATTCCTCCCAGGAAATCGTGTACGGCATAGTGGCGCGTACCCACAACGCGCCCTCATCCAGATGCGGCATGAACTCGCCGCCAATGAACGGGACCAGCAGCAGAGTAAGCCCGAAGATAAGCCCCGCCCCCAATAGCGTGAGCTTAGGATTTTCAAGGCACCAGCCCAATTGCTTTCCATACCAGCCCTTGACGGCCTCATAAGGGCGGTTCACTTTCTCCTTCACACCGGAGCGGAACCAGTATGAGGCCATAATTGGAACAAACGTCAGCGTCAGGATCAGAGCGCCCAGCAACGCGTATGACATGGTGTTAGCCATGGGATGGAATAATTTTCCCGCGGGGCCGCTCAATGCATAGATGGGCAGATATCCGGCGATAATAACCGCGACGGAATAAAAGATGGGGCGGTCCACGTCGCGGGCCGCAATCAGGATGACTTCATTCAGTTTGTAGTCCTGCCCCTCGCGCTCGGCCAGTTCGCGATAAATGTTCTCCATCATCACGACCGTGCCGTCAATAATGATGCCGAAATCAATGGCGCCAATCGAGAGCAGATTGGCCGACATGTCCTGTAAATGCAGCAGAATAAAACTAAAGAGCAGCGCCAGCGGGATGGTTAGCGCCACAATCACCGCAGCCCGCACGCTCACCAGAAAGAAGATCAGCACCACCAGCACGAGAATCATCCCGCGCACAAGATTGCCTTCCACCGTGCTCGTAGTAACACTGACGAGATCACTGCGGTCATAGTAAGGATGCACCTTCACATCCTTGGGCAGAATCATACGGTTCAATTCGTCGGTCTTTTTTTCCACCCCTCGCAGCACCTGTTGCGCCTGCTCGCCGCGCCGCATGAGGATGACACCTTCCACCGCGTCGTCATTCTTCTGGAACCCGAATTCACCCAGCCGGGGCGCGCTTCCGATCACTACCTGCCCCACGTCGCTGATCCGCACCGGAGTCCCGTGGTTACTGCCTACCACCACGTTCCCAATATCCTTGGTATCGCGTATTAGACCCACACCTCGAACGTAGTAAAACTGTCCACCCTGGGAATAGAATCCGCCGCCGGCGTTGGAGTTGTTATTGCTTAGCGCCTGTACAACTTGTGGGACCGTGAGATGGTATCCGTAGATCCGCGCGGGATCGAGCAGCACCTGATACTGCATCGTAGTGCCGCCGAAGCCCGAGTCGTCGGCAACTCCGGGCACAGATTTATATGCACGCTCCAGCACCCAGTCTTCAATTGTTTTTAGTTCCTGTGGACTGCGGTCGGGGCTCTCTACCACGTAGCGATAAATCAATCCGCTGGGACTGAACAGTGGCGACACGCTGGGCGTCACGCCGGATGGCAACGCCGCATCCCCCAATCGTTCAAACACGACCTGCCGAGCGAAATAGTCGTCCGTACTGTCTTCGAAGGTAAGTTGTATGTCGGAGAGACCGTAAAGCGTAACGGAGCGCATCACCACGAGATGCGGGACCCCATTCATCTCCACTTCAAGCGGCAAAGTCACCAGGCGTTCAATCTCTTCCGCGGCATGTCCCTGCCATTGCGTGATGATTTCCACCATCGGCGGAGAAAGGTCCGGGTAGGCGTCCACTGGCATTCGCTGAAAGGAGATTGAGCCCCAAATGACCAGCGCGAGAACAAACATCAACACCAGAAAACGCTGACGCAATGCGGCCTGCACGATGCGATGGATCATGCTTCATCCCCGTTGAGCGGTGCTACACGGAATGTGCTGTGTTGATTCATCTTTGTAGCGAGTTAGCAAATTGCACAAACAGGCTTCCATCCGCAATCACACGGTCGCCGCCCTTTAAGCCGCTTGTGATCTGCGTTGCAGCTTCGGTCGTTTCGCCGAGTGTGACGTTTCTGCGCTGGAATTGATTATTACCGGCGCTCACATAAACGTAAGGCTCGTTTTCATTGCCCCGCAGGATGGCGGCGTTGGGGAGTGTGACCGCATTGGAGATGTTTCCCGCCTGCACCAGTGAGGTCACATACATATCTTTTTTCAGCTCTTCGTGCGGGTTCTTCACATCAATCCGCGCTTGCAGCGTTCGTGTTGTGGGATCGAGTGCTGGGGCGATGTAGGCGATCTTGCCGTGAAATTCTTTACCGGGATACGAGTCGGCGGTAATGGCGACGGCGTCCCCAACATGCACATAGGGAAGATCCTGCTGATAAACATTGGCCAGCACCCACACGGTGCTCATGTTGGAAATGGTAAAGGCCTGCGTTGCTCCCGGCTGAATAACCTGCCCTTGAGAAACAAGCCGCTCAACAATTTCTCCGGCGATGGGAGCGAGCACGGGAATTTCCGGCGACAAAGAACTCTTTGCGACCTCGTCCATGTTATGAAAGCCCAATACCTGCAATGCCTGCTGGCTCGACTGCAAGTCCGCCGAGGCCTGCACGCGCGCCGATTCCGCGGCCAGCAAATCGCGTTCCGCAATGGCATGGTGATCAAAAAGGTCTTTCGCGCGCTCATATTCTTTTTCCGCCAACTGGTACGCATCGTTTGCCTTGAGATAAGTGGCGCGAAGCTGGGAAAAATCCGGACTGGAAACATATAGCAACGCTTGGCCGCGCTTCACGGCTTCTCCCGGGGAAACCAGAATGCGGCTTACCAAGCCTCCGACCTGCGTGATGACTGGCGTTGTGGCAAAACCATTGAACGCAACGACTCCGGTAAGGCGCAGAGTACGTGCCAGCGGCGCTGGCTCGACCGTCACCACTTGGATATGTGGCATCTGGTCTTGCGGAATCGTGAATAGTTCCGCGTTATTGGAAGCGCTACCTCCGGAATACGAAGTCATGTTTTCGGAGTCGTGCGAACTGCAACCCGCGGCCAGCAACAGCGAACAGCCGAGAGCGAACAAAATCAACAACGCTCTTGGATTTTTCGCGCCGCCACGTCGGTACGCGCCTGGCCCATCCATTGTTTGTCTCGGGAAACTGATTTTTCTCATGGCAATGTCCTGGTCCCTACCGATTCTTTAAGCTGCTCTATGGAAACCAAGTAATTCGCCAACGCTTGCCGGTAGGCCAATTGCGTTGACCGGTAACTGCGCTCTGCATCCAAAAAATCCAAAAGGCTGGCCGCACCGCGTTTGTAGGCATATTCACTGATGTCCCGCGAGTCCTGCGCCTGCTTCAGATATCCCGAGGTATAAAGCTGGACGACCTTCTGATTGGAAACGAATGCTTCATAGGCATTGCGAACATCGGTCATGACAGCGTCGCTCGCCGCCGATTCCTGTTCCTGCGCCTGGTTAAACGCGTAACGGGTACGAGCAATCTCTCCTTGATTGCGGTCGAATATGGGCAGAGGGATGCTGAAATTAATGCCGGCGGTATTTTGATTGGATAAGTGGCTGTATCCAACCCCCGCGTTCAGGTCAATCTTTCCATTCGCTTTGGCCAGATCAATCTGGCTTTGCGCCGCTTGCACGCCACTCTGCGCGGATTGCAGGTCGGGACGCGACTTCAGCGCGCGCAACCGCAGGTCATCCAAATTGAAGCTTAACGGCTGGTAGGTCAAGTCCCCTTCAACATCAAAGTTTTCGGCTACCGCGTCGTATCCCAGAAGTTCGCGCAAACCCGAGAGCGCCTGCACCTTAGCCACCTGCGCGGCGGCAACATCGGTTTGAAACTGCAAAAGCTGTAACTTTATCTTTAGATAGTCACCTTCGCTGATGGCCCCAGCCTTGTACTGCTCTTCCGCGATAGTGACGGTCTGCTGAAAACTCGCCAGCGCCTGTTGCGCAAACTCCAGGTTGGAATTAGCTAACTGCGCGCTGATGAATTGCTGGCCGACATTAAACATTAGGTTCCGTTCCGTGTCGGCGACCTGGAACCGGGTGACAGCGGTCGCGTCCCGCGCGGCGTCCAGACGTTTGCGACGTTTGCCTCCGCGCTCAAACAAATAGTTGACGCCTACATCAAATTCCTGGGTGGATTCCAAGTTAGCAACCGTGAAATCTGATGGATTGAGCGGAAAATAGAGCCCGTCCCACGTGAGGTTCGGATTGGGGCGAAGATTGGCGGTAATCTCCTGCGCTTCATTCTGCTGAATCTGCGTTCGCGCTGCCTTCAGCGAATGGCTATGCGTCAATGCCAGGTCAATCGCCTGATCAAGTGTAATGAGCGAAGGAGCCTGCGCGCTCGCGGGCGCGGTAAACAGCGCCAACCCACTCAACACAACGCAAATGGAGAAATAACGCCGCATCGTTCCTAACTTTCGGAGACGCAAGAGCATGCTGAACGCTCATGCCTCCGGCCCTGTCAATCCTTCAAAAAATGAAATTCAACAACTGCTGAAAACTATTTGAGAAAGAGAAATACCAAAGACAGTGCAAAGAGGAAATTAAGCGATGGGCGGGGGACGTACCGTAAGATCGAAGATAGGAAGAAGAGAAACAAGATTTGTAGCGACCGGTTTGTTGCTTGCGTATGACTTGCCAACGAAATTGATGAAGTTTGCCTTCGCGATGACAGATGGCGAATGCGCGGCGACACAGACCAGACAGGTTCCGGGCAAGGAACTCGCGCTAGTGTTTGCAACCGTATGATGGCTTGCCCGCGCTCTCCCCAATTCGTGGGAATCCAGCGCCTGCGCCATGGTCGCAAAAAACATAAGCGCAATACACACGACCGCCAGAGAAAACCGGACTCCCTCGGCTCGCGGAAATTGCGCTTTACTTCTCTTCCAACTCATTTTAATGGGTTAGATGCAACGTTTCAGACGAACTCAGAAACTTTATCATTGATTGCGGAAAACCGCATCTCAACCAACCCCTACTCGATTACCAAAGGTCGGTCCGAATGCTTCCGCTTCGATGATTTTGCGGCATTGCCCTCCAGGCTTTCCCGCGCCGCGCTCAATTCTCCACGCTTCGCCGCCGGAACCTTTGGATAATGCAGCTTCAATTCTTCCAACGTCTCTACAATGGCGGAAGCCACAACTAAACGTGTAAACCATTTATTATCAGCGGGAACCACGTACCAAGGAGCATTGTTGCTGGCGGTATGGCGGATTGCTTCTTCATACTCCGCCATGTAATCGTCCCAATATTCACGTTCGTGGACGTCCGCAGCGGAGAACTTCCAATTCTTTTCGGGTTCGTCCAACCGCTCCAGAAAACGCTTCTTCTGTTCCTTTTTGGAGACATTTAAAAAGAACTTGCGGATGATTGTTCCATTGCGCGAAAGGTAGCGCTCAAAAGCGTGAATGTCTTCAAAGCGCTCCTTCCAGATATGTTTGGTAATTAGGGAAGGAGGCACCCGTTCACTGTGTAGCACCTCGGGATGCACGCGCACAACCAGTACCTCTTCATAATAAGACCGGTTGAAAATGCCGATGTGGCCGCGCTCCGGCAATCGCACCATGTTCCGCCAAAGATAATCGTGGTCAAGTTCCTCCGACGACGGAACCTTGAACGCGGACACCTGACAGCCCTGCGGGTTCACTCCCGACATGACGTGTTTAATCGCGCTGTCTTTGCCGGCCGCGTCCAGCGCCTGGAAAATCAGCAGAAGCGACCACTGATCCTGCGCGTATAACTTGTTCTGCAATTCCGCCATGCGCAGAATACTTTCATTCAGCAATTCTTTCGCATGTTCTTTGGAATGCAAGTGGGCGGTGCTCGCCGGGTCATGGTCCTTAAGACGGAAGTCCTTGCCGTGGTCAACCCGAAACTGCTTTGCCAGCTTGGTGATTTCACTCATGGTCTAGTACACGGCGGCGGGGCAACTCATGCCGTAATCGCATGCCGCTTCTGCATCCAATTCCAGGCAGTTGAAATAATGTCCGTCAAATTCCTTTGCGCTCTCCATCCGAGTACCGCCTCTGCTCGGCTTGCATCGGCAACCAGCACGGGCGGATCGCCTGCCCGTCGTGGCACAATTTTATGCGGAACATCGCGGCCCGTAACCTGCTTTACAGCCGCCAGAACTTCGCGAACCGAATACCCCTTGCCCGTTCCTAAATTCAACACATGCGATTCTCCCGTCTTGGCGATACTCTGCAAAGCCAGCGCATGGGCTTCCGCAAGATCATTCACGTGGATAAAATCACGCACGCAAGTCCCATCCGGGGTGGGGTAATCGTCACCGAAGATGGACAACGGGGCACCATTGCCCGAAGCAGCCGCCAGCGCCAGCGGTATAAGATGGGTTTCCGGTTCATGCAGTTCGCCCAATTCCCCGCTCTCGTCCGCCCCCGCCGCGTTGAAATACCGCAAACATGCATAACGCAAGTCATAGGCGCGCTGATACGCGGCCAAAGCGTATTCAAAAAATAATTTCGAAGCGCCATAAGGATTCACAGGTTCCCGGGGAAAGTCCTCAGTAATCGGCGTCCTGGCCGGCACACCATACACGGCGCAAGTGGAGGAAAAAACAAAATTGCGCACGCCGCAGCGCACCGCGGTGTCCAGCAGAGTCAGTCCCGCAACCACGTTATTCTGAAAATATTTTTTGGGATTCTCGACCGATTCCCCCACGTAAGCGTGGGCCGCGAAATGCATGACAGCATCCACGCGGCGCATGGCGCTCTCCAGCCGGTCCACATCCGCGATGTCTCCAACAATTAAGTCCCGACCTTCGGCAAGCGCCCTGAACCCAGTCGAAAGATTGTCATACAGAATCACATTTTCGCCACGCAGAGACAAAGCTCGCGCCGCGTGACTACCAATGTAGCCCGCACCACCCACCACCAAGACTGTCATTGAATTATTCCGAATATTGTTGCGGGAATTTTCGACAGGCGACAACTACACATTAGACACACGTGAGCGACATACCCCTATGGTGCATACAATATCAGATGTTTATCTAAACTAAAGGCGAATCAAAGGAAGAAAAAGGACTATTTCGGAAGGGAATCTCAGAAAAATGACATTCCTGTGGTGATTCTTGCAAAAAATCATCAACGCGGTCGGGTATCTCAGGCCGTACGGTAAATGGAATTCGGGGGGGAAGAGTATTCCGGAACAATTTTCCTCATTGCAGCGTGAACCGCTTCCATCTCACGTCCCTGTGTCGCATTGTTAAGTTCTTCCAGCAAATCAGGCAGATCCGAATTAACAATCTTGCTTCTCGCCCGCTTGACGTTGGGAAACCTCGTGGAAATAATTTGTTCTTCTGTGTAGAAGAGTTCTTCCGTTAATTTTTCCCCTTCGCGAAGACCGGTGAATTTAATTGGAACCTGTTGCTCATCCTTGCCCATGGAACGAATAAACGCCTTGACCAGATCAAGAATACGCCGGGGTTCGCCAGTTTCCAGAACCAGAATGTCCCCCGGTTCCCCGGCAACAAACGCCTGCAGAAGTAGCGATGCAGCCTCATCCCCCGTCATAAAAAAACGGAAGGCTTCGGGATGCGTAACCGTCAGGGGCTGATTCGCACAGAGTTGCTGGCGCAGGGTCTCGAGAACACTTCCTCGCGAGAACAATACATTCCCGAAGCGGACGGAAATGCACCGGAGGTCATTTTGCATCCTCGCTGCGACAATCAGTTCTCCGATACGCTTGGTCGCCCCCATTACACTGACGGGATTGACAGCCTTGTCCGAGGAAATAAGGACGAATGTTTCGCAGCAAGTCTCTTGCGCGGCCTCAAGAATATTCAAGAGGCCAAAAACATTGTTCTTCACCGCCGCACAGGTATTGTGTTCCATCAAGGGAACGTGTTTGTAGGCGGCGGCGTGAAAAATAACTTCAGGAGAATGAGTTCGGAAGAGACGCCGCATTAGACTTCCATCAGAAGCATCCGCGACGCGGAAAATCAATTTCTGATCCGGATCGGCTCTGGTCAGCTCGCTTTGCAAATAGAATATTCCAGTTTCATTCTGGTCTATGCAAAGGAGTGAACGGACGCCACAGTCAAGAACCTGTCGGCACAATTCGGAACCGATCGAACCGGCAGCCCCCGTAATGGCAACATTACTGCCGAGAATTTTTTCTCGCGCTGACTTCAGATCCAATTGAAGAGGCTTGCGCGCCAAGAGGTCTTCTACGGGGTCAACGTTCCGGTTCGGCATTTAGTTCGGTTCCTAATCCAAAAGATGCCCCTTAGGCTTACGATCTCACTTGCGTTTCGGTGGAGAGTTCGTAATTCCGTAGCCCGGAAAATTGCAGCATAATTTTCCAAAGAAACCCCGTATTGTTTATTAGGTACCGTTTCCATAGACGAGAGGGTTCCTGACAGAGCCGGTGAAACCACTGCAACCCAGCATGCTTGATCCATGCTGGAGCATCGCTCACTTCACCAGTATGAATGTCGAATGCTGCACCGACCCCGACCATCAATTTGCAAGCTAAACTATCGATGTTCTCCGCCATGAAGACTTCTTGTTTAGGTGTACTTAGACCGACCCAAATGATGTCAGGGTTAAGTTGTTCCATCATTCCCTGCAGCTGCCGTTTCTCATCCGCTTCAAGCGCTCGAAAGGGAGGAGTGTAGGTCCCCAATATCTTTATACCCGGGAACAAGCGCTCAAGATTCGATTGCAACCGTTCCGCCACGCCAGGCTTCCCGCCATACAAGAAATGAGTAAACCCCTCTTTAACCGATTGTTGGCACACATGGAGCATTAATTCGGGCCCGAATACGCGGCGCATGTGACGAAGACCTTGCGCTTTGCCGACCCAAACTGTTGGCATGCCGTCAGGCGTCACAAGCAACGCGTTCGCGAGAACTTTACGGAAGCGGGGATGACGCTGCGCTTCCATGACGCCATGAACGCCTGTTACACACACGTATCCCTTTAGATTTGCGCGGATGCTCTCACTTAGAATTTCGACAGCGCGAGGAAGATCAATGCCATGGATACCAACACCCAAGACATTCGCGTAAGGTTCGTTAATCTGCCGATTGACTGGAATACTTGACGGCGACACGTCCTGCTTTCCTCAATTGGCTCTCAATCCATTTGTAAGTAATTTCTAGCCCTACTTCAAGCGATATGGAAGGCGCCCATCCCAGGGTCTGGCTCAAGCGGCTATTATCGCTGTTGCGACCACGCACTCCCTGCGGCTTGCTTAGCTCATGATGCTTAGTCAAACGTTTATCCGCGATTCCGCTTATGAGATCTACAAGACCATTGATTGAAATCAATCGGTCATTGCCAAGGTTAAGCGGTTCGCGGTAGTCGGAGGCCATGAGGCGTATCAACCCTTCCACGCAATCTTCAATGTACATGAATGATCGCGTCTGTTCGCCATCGCCCCAAACGTCAATTGAGCCGCCGTCATGCGCGAGCGCGACTTTTCGCGAGATCGCGGCTGGAGCCTTCTCTTTGCCGCCCTCATAAGTGCCTAGTGGACCGTAAACGTTATGAAACCGCACAATGCGAGTTTCGAATTTGTAATCGTGCCAGTAATAGCGGCACAGTTCCTCGGCAAACAATTTTTCCCACCCATAGCCAGGCTCGGGATCAGCCGGATAAGCGTCTTCTTCTTTCAACGGAGCAACGTCCGCGTCCTTTTGTTTGTACCCGGCATAAACACAAGCGGAGGAGGAGTACAAGAACTTCCCCACACGATTCAGCCGGCTGGCCTCAAGCATATGCGCATTGATAAGGATATTATTCCGCGCGATATCAGCCAAAGCGGCCGTGATGTAGCCAATACCTCCCATATCCGCCGCGAGATTATACACTTGATCCATGTTGCCGCGCGTTGCCTGAAGGCAATTATCCCACCGCCGCAAATCTAGAATTTCAAACTCATCCGCGGCGCTAGTCTCGTATTCGGGATATTTCAGATCCACGCCCCGAACCCAACAACCTTCGGCCTTTAGCCGTTTCACCAGATGGTGACCGATGAAGCCACCAGCGCCCGTAACTAATACTCTTGCATTCATTCCAACACATCCCTTCTGTCACGAAATTAACTCGGAAAAGCTGAATGTTCAACATTCAATACTATTACTTGGCGGATTTCGAATCGACTATACGAAAATCAACTTAACACAAATGTAAAATGAGGATAAGTCCCCACGTATCTCGCTCTTTAGACCGTCCGAGTAGGCATTGAGTGGGCATATCTCTGTTTCGAGACTTCCGCGGCAGAACGGTAAATTTCCATTAGCTGTGCATAATTGCGATCAGCGGTGTACTTAGTTTCGTACTCATTCCGCGCGGCGTTCGACATCTGTTGCAATTCATCCGGATGAGCATACAACCACTCTGCCTTTCTTGCGAGATCTTTGGCATCACCGGAAACGAACAGCATTCCGGTAAGGCCCTCGTCAATGAGTTCAGCGGTAGAACCTAATCGACTACCCAAAACGGGCACTCCTTTCGCAAAGGCTTCTACGATCACCCGGGGAAAGTTTTCATAACATTCTGATGGCAAAACGAGAAATGCGGCGGACCCAATCAAATCCAGAACCATCCCACTGGACTGACGGCCCAAAAATTTAATATCTGGCAGACCTGCTTTCTCAACTGCTTCTCGTAAAGGGCCATCTCCCACGATCTTTAATTTCCTTCCTGGAAGATGACTCCAAGCAGCAAGTAATGTCTTAATTCCTTTCTCTGGAGAAAGCCTACCAACAAACAAAGCAAAGCTGTCCGCTCTCTTGCGCTGGCCTGGATCCGGCGCGAGACAGTTTGGCTTAACAAACAAACGGCTAGAAGGTAAGCCCCCTGCGATCAGCTTTTGCCGAGCAAATTCCGACAACGTGATATAAGCATCCACTGCCGTCTTCCACGTACCCCATAGCTGATGCGCCCCGAGCATAGTGGCCACTACTGCTGATCCCAAATGGCTGTGACGATAACACCCATGGATGATTCCTGGCCACGCAACTAATTTGCCCACACAAAGCTCGCATGGATTCCCTTCTCTGAACAGCAATGCATTAGGGCAGATCAAACGAAAATTGTGAAGAGTCTGCACAACGGGCACCCGTGCGGCACTACAGGAATAATAGACAGATGGAGAAAGTCGCGGGAAAAAATTATGCACGTGCACAATATCAGGTGAAAACTCAGCAATGGTCTTGCTGACTTGCACACGCGAAGTTGGTGAATAAATTGTCTTAAATGCAACTTTGATCTTTATTCTGGCGCTAGTTATTGAATCGTTGCTTAGGGCCAACAAAATAACAGTATGCCCTCGAGCCTCAAGTAAGGCTTTCTCCTGCTGGACGACTAAATCTTCACCACCAGGCAACTGATAATAGTTGTGCAGCAAGAGGATTTTCATCTCAAGGACTTAGCCACCAGAACCTAGTGCATGTCTCGGCTGGACGACACGACATTAAGCAATCTTCCCCTTAAAAGAGTAGATGAGCCTAGTAGTCGGAATTAGGTTCGCGAATGCTGATCCAAATCCATTGGACTCAAATTCCAAAATGCCGGCTTCATGAAGCAGTGACTCTGCGGACTTTCGTGAATAGCTCTTATTTGTAGAGAAGTTTTCTTTGAGAATGCCCAATCTACGTAAAGGGTTATGCCACCAATTATGAAAATCAATCACTGCCGTGCCACCCGTACCCAAACAGCCCGCGATCGCCTTTAGCAATAAGCGATCATGATCTTTGCCACGAATAACAGTGTCGAAACAGAGAATGCGATCCAATGTCCGCCGAAAAGGGGGACTAAAATAGTCTACTCGCAAAAAGAAAATGTTATTTAAGCCTTGTTCCCGCGACTTGCGTCTCGAATAACTGAGATTCCGGGACGATAAGTCGCAATGTAAAACAAAAGAAAAGTATTTAGCATAGGCGAAAGTGTAATGTCCTGCGCCCGCCGCTATATCACACAATATGGACGCAGTAGATTCCTTGGTCTTGGCGACCGGGGGACGCATCGCGAGAACCCTGGCGATGCCGCTTCCGCATCCAAGAATCAGTGGTCGATTCTTCCGCTCCCCATGCGCTACTTGTAGTGTCACTTGTCACTTTCTCTTCAAACAGTGCTAGATAATCCTTACAGTATTCCTGATTGCTAGATGCTGTTAGAGCTGTGGGATTACGAGGAAGTAGTTCGACAAAATTTTCATCATGAAGGGGAAAGTGCCGCTCGCATCCAGTGCAAACAACTTCTGTTTTGGCAAGGCTTAGGCTCTGGCCGTCGTCAGGACACGAGAGTAGGTCGAGGATCGCCATTAAATTTTGTGACATTGCTACAGAGCTCCATATTCGTCGCAAAAAAAGCGCGCTGTTTGTATTCCGCCAAAACCGCCAATGTGCGCTCCAAAGCTTCCCATTGTGCGGTCTCCTCAATTTCCCAAGAGTGCCCCCACAAATGGAACGTACCACTCGTAACCGCTGCTCGCTCAATTAAAACTTCTGCAAATGCCGACCAACTTTTGGTATGCCGATGGAGCAAATTCCAAAGTCCGCTAATATTGAACCGCTTAGCAACATTGCGGAGATAACTAGCGGCACGATGAGGATAGCATTGTATGGTAGTCGGAATAACTGAGAGTCCGTGTGCAATACGTGGACGTTCGAATGACAGAAGCTCGACAGTTCGCGCAGCATGAAAACCCGCATCCCGGAGCATTTGGATGTGAACCTTGCTGTAGCTTCCTCCAGGAAAACAGAATACAGGGCAGTCTCTCCCGAGAATATCTTCCAATTGCCGCTTGCAATCGATAATTTCCTGACGGGCTTGGCTGTTACCAAGCCGCCTTAATCGGACGTGGTTCATGGTATGTGCACCTATCTCGAACGAAACTGAAAGTTCTCGTATCTGCGATGGTGAGATTGTAGGTCGCGAGTTCCGCAGAGGGACATAGAAGGTGCCGCGTACACCGTACTTCGCAAGCAGGTCAGCGACACGAAAATCGAGCGGATGCCCATCATCCCAACTCGTGGTAATAACCAGATTTTTGCGGTTAAATGCCATCTCCTGCGTTAATTCCTGCTTTCTTGAGCGGTGTGAGCAGTTAAGTGATTTTGCAACCCCAAACAGCATTCAATCCCCGACTTGAAGTTCGCCGCCATATTTTCGACCGTATATTTTGCCCCGGATTCACATGCGCCCCGCTGCAATCGTGCCAAAGCCTGACGATCTGACAACACGGATGCGGTCATCGCGGCAAATGCCGAAATGTCCGGCTCCGACAACAATCCATTGACCCCCTCGTCTAAGTATTCCATTTCGGGGCCATGGATTTTGAGTCTTGTACTGAGCAATGGCAAGCCACCAGCAAAAGCATCCAGGATAGCCAGCCCGACCCTCCCGGGCATTAAAAATGCATCGGAAATCGCAATAAGATCTGATTTGTCCTTCGCAAACCGAGGCCCCGTGAAGTGAACCCAAGAAAGCCCTTGGACTAAGGATTCAATCGAAGCCTGGTCCGGCCCACCTCCAACCAAGATCAAGTGGAAATCAGGCATTCGAGCTTTTATCAGTTTGCCGGACTCAACAAGAAATGGGACGCTCTTCACTCTATCTAACATCCCGCAAAAAATTCCAACAATTGCTGGTGCTGGTATACCTAAACGCGCGCGCAAAGTGATCCTCTCGTCGCCAGAAACACCTGCAATATGTTCGCGAATTTCATGTGTGTCCACGGCATTATTTACCGAGGTGATTTTAGAAATGGGAACCCCATTAGCGATAAGATACCTTGCGGTTCCCTGCGTGTAAGCAAACCACCACGAAACCCAAGCAATCGTCTTACGGCGATACCATTCCGACATCCATATCTTGCCGTCCTGACGATTTTCTCCTAGGCCCCAAAATGCGACCCGTCTGATTCCCATTCGGGACAACGGCAACAGGAAATGATTGAGCAAATATTTATTTCCTTGATCGATAATTACCAAGTCGGCGCGTAGTGCGGCGCGAAATAGTGGTTGAATCAGAAGCTTCTCATGCAGTAACCAATACCCCTTTACTTTAATCCGATAATCAACTGGCAGGTCACAATTGTCTCTCCTGCTCCTTTCGCTCGGGGGTGGGTCGCTATAACCAACACGCAGTTCAATGTCGCGATTAGCGAATGTTTCGACCAATTTTCGATAGAAAGGAAGCCGATATTGCTTAATCTGGGCTTCAATAATAAGAACACGTTTCATCTTGTTACTATCTTTTAATCCAAGCGTATGAAAGTAAAAACTTCCATACGGGGACAGATATAGCTGATCTTCATTCCATAGTTATTGAGCGCTGAAATTGCGGCCCTGGTCTTGGCGATTCCAATCGAGGAGAGACGATGATGAAATTCCACGACAATTTGCTTGACATAAATATCATCCTTAATTAAGTCGTCCAAAACCTCATATTCTGCTCCTTCGATATCCATCTTGAGAATATCAAGTCGGCTATGCTGCAAACGACGCATTGCAGTAGATAGCTTCATTACAGGAACACGGATCGAATCCCGGCTATACTGCTGGGCTCGGATTATCGAATGCGAGACAAAATCACTTCTGGGAGGCAAATAAAAATCTACTTCTCCATCGAAACGCGCGGCTCCGATCGCCTGGAAGGAGAACTGTTCCGGCAAAGATTGTGACTCGAGCCACGTCTTTGCCTTAGGAGTCGGATCAAATGCATGAACTGTGGCGCCAAACTTCTCGATCACTGACAGATCAAACGAGATATCCTCTCCCACGCCAAGGGAATAGACGATTGCATCGGAAGAAACAAGTAAAGGGTCTACAAAATATCCGCCATAATCTGATCCCAATTTTTGTAATTTTCGTGCAGTCTGAATCTTGGGCGGCCTAAAATGCCACTGTGGATACAACCGCAAATATTTTCTCAGATGAGAATGCGTGTCCATATAGAAGACTATTGTTCTTAAGAAAAATAGTCGGGATAAATGGCCTGTTTATGCAGTTGTATTGGTGAAAAGTTTCGTTTTTTTAGCTAGGTGCAATTATTTCTGAAGATGCGATTGAAGAATAATTACTTCTCGCCTCGCAATAGCAAATAACAGAGCCGAATGAAAACAAATACCAAACAGCACTAGGATAACGCATAGGCTCTCCAGTGAAGCTGAAAATGAGCATACCAGTAAGAGACAATAGGAAGACACGAGAGATTCCTTGTAAAAAGGGACCCCTATTTCTAAGTTTCCAAGCTTTTACACTTAGTTGCATCAGAATGGCACAATAAATCAGAATTCCAAGAATGCCGTAGTCATGAA
>DASXFN010000100.1:0-2508 GCA_036489565.1 Terriglobales bacterium | reverse complement strand
AGCGCTTCGGTCCGCGGCCGGCAAGCATGATCTTTATATCTTTGCGCGGCCGGCATATTTATGCGCTCAAGTCGAGCTAGGCTCAACTGGGCAGCGGGACCAGTTGAAGAATAACCTGGCTGGCAAGAAAAAAATTCGCCGCTATCTGCGGGAAATGGAAAAAAAAGGGCCGGTGACATTTGTCCACCTCCAGCAGAGTTCTGAAATTCAAGCGGCCCTGCCGGATTTTGTTGACGCTCACGTCGCGCGCTTCCGAATCACAGGACGCACCAGCAGTCTTTCCACTCCCGAGCGGCGGACGTTCATGCAAGAACTCGCCAAGAGATTTGCTGGCGCCGGGGTGGTGACGCTAAGCCTGCTAAAGATCGGCGGCCGGCCGGTTGCCTGGAACTATGGATTTCAATTTCAGGGCAGCTGGTTTTGGTACCAGCCAACCTTCGACTCCCGTGAGGAAGAGAATTCCCCCGGCCACTGCTTGCTTTCACGGATCGTCATGGAGGCGTGCGATATGAAAACAATGGCGGTGGTCGATCTAGGCCTGGGAGCCGAGGGATACAAAGAGCGCTTTGGCAACAGCACACGCCAGACACTTTACGTTACATTGACGAAATCCAGACGCCACCATATTCAACAAATCGCGCGCTATCGCGCCGCCAGCCTATTGAAAGGATCGCCCAAACTAGAACTCTTCATCCGCCGCCTGCTTCGGCGTTCGCCCTCCGGAACGACGTCCGCAGCGGAAACAAAAAAGATTTAGACTGTTGCTTAATTTCCTAATTCCATACTTTCCACTCGAATCAAACTGAGGCGGCCGAGTGCGTAAGAATACCCGTGCAGTGACTGGAGAATAGTTTGCCATCCGAATTGCAGGCTGATCGAACTCGATTGCCGCAAAGCACAGCTCCCTTGCCGGAAAAAGTAACTTTCCAATCGGAGATGGGACGCATCTCCCGCCAATCCGGAACCATCTTCGCCGGCACGATTTTTGCCGCGGTCCTGGGTTATGTTTTCAAAATTTATTTGGCGCGTGCGCTGGGAGCGGAGACTCTGGGCGTCTATGCCCTGGGCATAACCTTTGTCGGCTTTCTCGGAATGCTCAATGCACTTGGCCTTCCGGAATCAGCGCTGCGATTCGTAGCGTCGTACTCAGCCGCGAAGAGATTCGATGCCTTGCGATCCCTGTTGTGGAACGGTTCATGGACATTGCTCGCGACCAGCCTGATTCTTGCGACGATTCTGCTGGAGGCGGGCCCATGGGTTGCCGTCCGTTTTTACCATTCCCCTCAGTTGGTGAAGTATCTTCCACTGTTCGCGCTAATCCTGATCACCAGCGCGCTGAATACTTTCTTTTCCAAAGTATTGGCCGGTTATAAACGAGCCGGCCACGTCGCCTTGGTCACCAGATTTGTTGCCAGTCCCCTGACGATGGTTCTGGCGGTGCTCCTGATCACGCTGGGAGGCGGTCTGTGGGGATATTTGATCGCTCAGATTGTCAGCGCGCTCGTGATAGCTGCGTTTCTCATTTCACTGGTATGGCGCCTGACGTCCCCCTCCGCGAGATTGTTCGATTTGAAGCGACCCTGGATTCAACGAGAGGTCTGGTCCTTCTCTGCAGCAATGTTCGGCATGGGTTTTATGGAATTTCTGATCGGCCAGTCCGACCGCGTCGCTCTCGGCTTTTATCGTGGAGCGCGCGATCTTGGCATTTATGCGATGGCCGCCGCTCTCATCGCCTACGAACCGATTATTCTGCAATCCGTGAATCAGATTTTCGCTCCTGTCATTGCCGATGTGCATACTCGGGGAGAATTCGCTTTGCTGCGCCGTTTGTTCCAGACCCTAACCAAATGGATGCTCGGCCTCACCCTTCCATTGGCGATCGTCGTAATCACCTATGCCCGGCCCATCATGCGAATTTTTGGTCACGATTTTGAAGCGGGATGGCCCATTCTCGTCATCGGCACTTGCGGTCAACTGGTAAACTGCGCTGTCGGCTCCGTAGGCTACCTCTTGTTAATGTCCGGAAATCAGCGGCGGCTCATTCGAGTGCAAGCTGTGATGGCTGTTGCGATGGTGGTTCTGGTCATCGAGTTCGTACCGGTCTGGGGCGCGCTGGGCGCGGCCATCGCGGCCGCCGTCACTAATGCCGGAACTAATTTGTGGAATCTGCTGGAAGTCCGCCAAGCGCTGAAACTATCTCCCTACAATCGCAGTTACCTGAAATTAATTCCTTCCGTTGGAAGCGCGCTTTTGATTACGCTCGTGGCTAACCGGTACTCAAGGTTTGTGGGCTCTGCGTGGGCAGGAATTGCGATTGCCATGGTCTTGGCCTACGGAGTCTTTTTTATGCTGGCGCTCGCCATGGGGCTGGACGATGATGACCGATTGATCGCCAATGCGGTTTGGGCGCGAATGCGTGGGGCTTTTGGACAATGAGTCCCATTGGTCGACTATGAACGAATCCCGCGAATTAAGGCTTCCGCACGATTTATGTGCTGCCGCGGAAAA
>DASXFN010000115.1:0-9754 GCA_036489565.1 Terriglobales bacterium | reverse complement strand
AACCGGTCAAGCAGGATTTGACTGAGAGCCATAATCGAATTCAAAGGCGTCCTGAATTCATGGCTCATGTTGGAGAGGAAGCGGGTCTTTAACTCCGAAGCCTGCTGCAGGAAATCGGCCTTTTCATTCAATTCGGCGTAGAGCGCCACCACCCCGCGATTGGTTTCGTCCAGTTCCCGATTCAACTGCGCCAGTTCTTCCTGCTTAGCGCGCAGCTCCTGCAATGTGTTGAGCAAGTCTGTGTTCTGTTGTTTCACCTCGTCATAGGGATCCTGCGAGGCGCGTTCCATGTTCGCAAGCGCGTTGTTGATTTCCGCGGGACCTATGCGGGCACCTTGGTGAGGGAATTTTTTTCCCAGCACCAACGTGGTCCCGCTTCCGGGTCGGGTTTCGATCTGGAAATGGTCCATCAACCGCTTGGCTCCGATAATACCTAGCCCCATTCCGGTTTGCGAAACATACTTCCCGGCCATGATCTCATCCAGATTGGTAATGCCGCGTCCCTTATCGCGAAAAGTCACGAGAAGCAGTCTTTCGGAATCATTCACGCGAAACTCGGCGGTGCCGCCCCCGCCGTATTGGAAGGTATTACGGGCGATCTCAGAAACCGCGGTTGCAATGCGGATTTGGTCCTGGGGATCAAACTTTAAAGCAGCAGCGATCGCGCGCGTCTTTTGGCGCGCGATGACGACATCGTTCTCGAAACGAATGTCAATCGTGAACAGATTCATCGAAATCTCTAAATTTGCCTATGCCGCCTTGGCCACCAGCACCGTCACATCGTCCCGTCCGCGACAGAAATCGCGATGCAGTACGGCCGCAATCATACTCGGCGGCTTGTTCCATATCCCCGGATATTGGTCAAGGTTCCATCGCGTGGCCAGACCATCCGAGTGCATGATCAGAACGCTGTTTGAGTTCCAGGGATATGTGAACTCCTGGGCCCGTTCCGTTCTTTGCCCGACCGTACCGTTATAAGAAGCCATGCCGCGGCTGGAGCCGGCCATCACGATCGAGGCTGAAATGTTTCCGATGCCCATAAATGAGAGCACGCCCTTTTCGCGATCGATTTTCGCAATCGCGAAAGCAGCCCCCCGCGTCTTCTTTAGTGCGTCGTGGGTGTCATGCAAAATATCGCGCAGCGAATCGGTCTTGGCTTCGGCAAGGATCCGTTCCGCTTCACGCGCCGCCTCCGCCGCCAGAATCCCGTGTCCCAGACCATCCACAACCATCAGGATCGAAGCATCGGCCATGGCGCGAACTCCCCAACCGTCTCCGCACAACTCCTCTCCCTGAATCGGCTCCGAAATGGCTGCCACTTGCAGCGGCCCGGTCGCGGGCTGTACGCGCTTCTTCTGCCAGAACTCCGCGCTTATTACCGTGCCCGACCCGGGAATCGAGTAGAGATCAAAAGAGTCTGAAAGCCTCCGGATCGCTCCCAAGCCGTTGCCCATTGTGCCCGCGGTAGAATTGCCATCCGCAAGTGCCTTGCTAATATTCGCGATGCCCGGCCCGCGGTCCACGCTGACGACTCGCAAACCGGAGTTTCCATTTTGCTGAAGGCGTTGGACCAGAATGTGCCCTTTCCCCGCATGTTTGACCAGGTTCGTGGCCATTTCGGTCGTCGCCAGCGCAACTGTTCCCCGCCGGGATTCTTCCATCCCCAATTCTTCGGCGAGCGCCACCGCTTTGCGGCGGGCCTCTCCCGTTTGGCTGGTTTCGGAAACCTGAATCAGCATAAAGTCCTACTTCCAGCGCGTGATGGTAACTTTTGTTCCTTCGCCAACACGAGAGACGATTTCGAAGTCATTCACCAGCCGCTTAGCGCCGCCCAGGCCAAGGCCCATCCCCGAGCCGGTTGTGTAGCCATTGCGTAACGCCAGATCAATATCAGGAATACCGGGCCCTTTATCTTCAAAACTCAGGCGGAGTCCGACCCGGGGGCCATTCAAAGATTCCACCTGCACCGCGCCCCCGCCCCCATAAATAACGGTGTTGCGCGCCAGTTCGCTGGCCGCCGTAACGACTTTGGTCTGATCAACCAGCGTGAAGCCCAATTGCGAGGAAATTTCGCGCACACGCCGTCTGATCGCTACGATGTCAGGCTCGGACACTAATGGCAGGTTTTCAGTCGAAGTTACTGCCATACTCGTCCTTGCTGGCTCTACCGTGGCTTATTGTTTCATTCCCATTCGCCCCATCCAGTGAGGACCGCAGGACTTCCATCCCCGCATCCACGTGCAGAGCGGTACGGACGCCGGCAAGCGAAAGGCCAAGTTCCACCAGCGTGATGGCCACGGCGGGTTGCATTCCCACAACCACCGTCTCCGCATCCAGGACCCGCGACATGCTGGCGATATTGCCCAACATGCGCCCGATGAAGGAATCCACGATGTCCAGGCTGGAAATATCAATGAGCACGCCGCGGGCCTCGGTCTGACTGATCATCTTGGTCAGGTCGTCTTGCAAATTCAGGGCGAGCCGGTCATGCATGTCCACCTGAATGGTGACCAGCAGGAACTCTCCCATTTTCAATATCGGAATTTTTTCCAAAACATGCTCCTAGCTCTTTTGCGTCTGCGTCTCGCGAACAAAAGCGATCCCCAACTTCTTCAATGCCAATGCAAAAGCGGAAGCCAGATTCGCTTTCGTTGTTACATCAAGAAGGTTGATGCCAAGGTGAACAATGGTTTGCGCGATCTGCGGGCGCACGCCGCTGATGATGCAATCCGCCCCCATCAAACGGGCCGCAGTGACTGTCTTCAACAGATGCTGAGCCACAACCGTATCAACGGTGGGAACGCCGGTAATGTCAATGATGGCGACGCGGGAGTTGGTCTGCACGATGGCCTGGAGTAAAGACTCCATCACTACCTGCGTGCGGGCGCTGTCCAGCGTGCCAATCACCGGAAGGGCGAGTACGCCGTCCCAGAGCTTTACCACTGGAGTGGAAAGCTCGAGCAATTCTTCCTGCTGGCGGCGGATCATTTCCTCGCGCGATTTTTGATAAACCTCTGTCGTATACAGACCCATGGAGTCGAGCAATTCTGTGGCAGTCCACATCTGCTCTCCCAGCGCCTCGGCATTGTCTTTGCAGTCCTCGCGGATCTGAGTAAACAGCGGCCTCTTAATGGAGAAGACAAACGACGCGGTTTCCGACGGGGTGAATCCCTGCGCGGCCCGGCTGCGCGACAAATCGCCTAGCATTTCCCGAGTCTTGTCCCAGACGCCGGACTGGAAGTTCAGGTTTCCTGATTCCAGGCCGTCCTTCATGAGCCGCAGGAATTGCGAGCATTGCGCGCGCAAATCCGATTCCTTTAGCAAGTCACTCCGGCGCACGGAACCGGACATCTCCCTGATCCAATCGGTAAGGATCGTTTCTTCGTTCTTCGCCACGACCGCAGCGACCCCAGCGTTCTTTTTATTGCTATTCAACAAAGTTGGGTTCATATATTTACCTTCTTAGAGGAACAGTCTTATTGCACACGACCGTTTTAATACGCGTTCAGTACTATGAATAAATAAGTTGCGACGCAGTATTGTACGCGTATAAATTGCCTTCGCACAGTTCGCCAGGAAACATTGCTTACGCCTTGCTCAGCTCACAAATTCTTTCAGAATCAATGATCCTAGTGCGGAAGGTCACTCATAGTGGCTGACACGTGCAATTTCGGCAATACAGGGTTTCCTGTAGTAGCCGGCTCGTTGCGAATACTTGTGGGGGTGGGTTCGGAGGTTTTATAGATTCGAAGTCTGGCGGGGAAAGGAGAGCCCAAGTCGAAAAATACAGACTAGATGGAAACGGTGGCTCTTTTTGCTTTAGTGCCGCGTTGCTTTTGCATTTCGGAGTGAAATTCTTCGACCGTGAGGTCAAGTCCCCGGCGGAATAGATCGAGAAGCGGGTCGTACACGCCTTTGTTGTCCCAGTTTTCCTTATCGTCAGGATCGCTGCTCTGGATGCCTTCGGGTTCGACCAACAACTCCGGGCTTGTACCCTCTGGCGCGTTGCTCAACGTGCCAAGGAAGTCTTCCACCAGGCCGCACTGTTCATCCGTACTCTGGTTGAATTCCACACCCATGCCCTTTTCCGGATGCATGACTTTTACGACGCCGGAAACTTGGACCTTGGCCCCCGGCATCGCCAGGGAAAGTATGACTTTGGCGCGCACCGGGAAGGGAGTGCTGGTGTCCAGATAGCAACCGCCCGTGCTCAAGTCGGTGAGCCTGCACGCCATGGGCGGATCTTCGACTTCTGCGGGAGTCGCGTGCTGGTTGAACCATCCGCGCAGTTTTTCTCGAACCTCAGGGGTCAGTTCCACGAAGCGAATCCCTGACTGGCGCGTCGTATTCTCCCACGCGACTTCAACCAAGCAATCACAGTCAAAACCGGTGTCGGGCAACGTGAATTGCGCTCGCACCTGCTGGCCATTGCGCCGCTGCAACTTGGCGGCCTGCACCGCCATTCCGCCCTCGCCTAAGTCGGAGGTAACGGTATTGACCCGCGAGCCCTCTTGGGTATAAAGAACCACGGGGATTTGCACGGGAATCCGCTGGTTGCGGCGGCGTTCACTCTTCATCAACGCGCGCGCCGCCCGAAAACTCGTCTTGGCCCGTTCCATGGAAATGGGCTTGTAAAGGACAAAATGTGCGCCCAGCTCAAAAGCTCCGCGCAATGCCGTTTGCCCATCAATAATCGCCACAGCTACGGCCCGTTTGTTGCAGGGAGCGTTGCGGATGCTCTTCAGTATCTGCGAAGCGGTATCTTGTTCCGTGCAATCCACAATAATGGCTTCAAAACGCTGACGGGTAATTTTGTGGATTGTGGAATCGGCGCTGAGGCAGTGCTCCATCTGAATTTCCAGATCGCTCAGGACGCGGCGAAGCACCCGCAAAATTTTATCGTCCGAGCAGAACACCAATGACTGCAAACTCATGACTTCGCCTTCCCCGATGGGTCTCCGCGCAAAATTCTGATAGAAACCGTTTACTCTGGTAAAAGTCTTATTTATGAAGAGGTTTGAGTCAATGGCAGGGATGGGGCAGGTATGACCTTAGTAATGCTCAATGTGAGAACCCCTTTCCTTTTCGGGCATAAGGAGCAAGAGGGTAATCAGGGATGAGCATTTGTTTCTATGACTTACAAAAAAATGCTAAAAATTGCGCGGGAAAGTCCATTGACCCGTTTGAAAACTTAAGGTAAGCTCCCTAGTTCCCTTGTAGCTACGAGTTCTCGCAGCAGGCCTGACTTTTATGTCTGGGAGATGATTGTCTGAATCCCCGCATAGGCCAATGGAATCTAAAGCTTGTAAATTTGTCGGTCATTTTTGAGGGTACATTTTCATGGCAAAGAGACGCGGAAATCCTAACTGGGGTAAGCCTGAGCCGATTGGCCCGGTGATTCCCACGGTTACAGAATTTGAACAGGTCGTGAAGGAGTACAAACTCACTCCTGACCAGTATTTGCGCTCCACCCGTTTACGTGAATGGGCGCGCCGGAACAAGAATTCTAAATACATTCCCGAACCACTTCTTGAAGCCTGGGGATTCGAGATCGAGTCCACGCTTTAATATCTGATCGATCACAAAAAGGCCCTCGCATTTCCATGCGAGGGCTTTTGCTTTGAGAATGAAATCTACTCTACGGTCACGGACTTCGCCAGGTTCCGCGGCTGGTCCACATCGCAACCGCGCCGCACGGCAATGTGGTATGCGAGAAGTTGCAGCGGCACGATTTCCAGGATGGGCGAAAGTTCTTCCGGAGCCGCGGGGATGTACAGTACGTGGTCCGCAGCTTCCTTGATGTCCTCATCGCCTTCGGTGGCCAGCGCGATCACCGTTCCCGAACGCGCCTTCACTTCTTTCATGTTGGAGATCGTCTTGTCGTAGCGAATCCTTGAAAGCTCGTTGTTTTTATCGCATGTGGCAATGACAACGACGGGCAAATTCTCATCAATCAGCGCGTTCGGGCCGTGCTTCATTTCCCCCGCTGGATAGCCTTCGGCATGGATGTAGGAAATTTCCTTCAACTTCAACGCGCCTTCAAGCGCGATCGGATAATGAATGCCGCGGCCGAGGAAGAGAAAATCCTGAGCCCGCACATAAAGTTTCGCAAGGTCTTCGCACTCTTCATCATGGGTAAGCAGATGTTCCAGCTTGCCCGGGATTCGCGTAAGTTCCTGCACCGCCATGCGCGCCTGCTCTGGTGTCATAGCGCCGCGCACCTGCGCCAGATACAGCGCGAACAAATAAAGCGCGGTCAACTGCCCGGTAAATGCTTTCGTGGAAGCCACGCCGATCTCAGGCCCAGCGTGGGTATAGATGGTTCCGGAAGCCTCGCGCGTGATCATGGAGCCGACCACATTGCAAATGGCTAATGTTTTTGAGCCCTTGGCCTTGGCTTCGCGCTGCGCGGCAATGGTGTCCGCCGTCTCGCCTGACTGGGAGATGACCAGAGTGATGGTATCTGGGGCGACCAGGGGATCGCGATAACGCCACTCGCTGGCATAGTCCACTTCCACCGGGACCCGCGCCAGACTCTCAATCATGAACTTCCCTGCCTGGCCGGCGTGCCAACTGGTGCCGCAAGCTTCAATGTTGATCTTCTTCACCGCTTTGAATTCAGCTTCGGTGATTTCCATTTCGTCAAGAAACACATGGCCCGTTTCCTGAGAAATGCGCCCCAGCGTGGTATCGCGTACCGCGCGCGGCTGCTCGTAAATTTCCTTGAGCATGAAATGTTTAAAGCCGCCCTTTTCGGCCATGATGGGGTCCCAGGTAACGTGCTGGACCTGGCGCACGATGGGCTGGCCGTCGAAGTCGGTAAGTTGCACGCCTTCGGGAGTGATCACGGCAAGGTCTCCGTCGGCAAGAAAGAACAGATCGCGCGTGTGGTAAAGAATCGCGGGAACATCCGAGGCTACAAAGTATTCGTCTTTCCCCAGGCCGATCACGGCCGGCGGCCCATTGCGGGCGGCAACAATCTTGTTGGGCTCGCTTACGGAAATTACCGCCAAGGCAAAGACGCCGGTCAGTTGTTTGACCGTTTTGCGCACCGCATCTTCCAACGCGGGTGCATTTCCATTGGAGTCTTTCAACAGATACTTCTCCACCATGTGGGCAATAATTTCCGTGTCGGTTTCGGTGGTAAAGCGATGGCCCTCTTCCTTCAGCTTTCTTTTGAGCTGCACATAGTTTTCAATGATTCCGTTGTGAACAACCACGATGTTGCCGGTGCAATCGCGATGCGGATGGGCATTTTCTTCGGTGGGGCGGCCGTGTGTGGCCCAGCGAGTGTGGCCGATGCCGTAGGTGCCATCGATGGGATTCAGGCGGATCGCTTCTTCCAGGTTGCGCAGCTTTCCTTCGGCGCGTCGGATCTGCAAGCCTTCGCCATTGCCGCAGACCGCGATGCCGGCGGAATCGTATCCGCGATACTCCAACCTTCGCAGCCCGTCAATAATCACCGGAACTACGCGCTTCTTGCCTACATATCCCACAATGCCGCACATAATGTGCTCCTTGAAAATGCAAAGCTTGTAAGGGGGAGTTTACCGGATGATACGTCGCTTAAAGACTACGGTTCTCAGTCTTCAAGAGAAAAACGAAACTCTTCGATTACTGGGTTGGTTAGCACGTCGCGGGCAATCCGTCCCACTTCAGTTTCAGCTTCTCCGCGGGAGAGACCACCGTCGAGGGTAAGCTCAAAATACTTCCCCTGACGTACGTCACCCAACCCCTTATAACCCATCTTTTTAAGAGCGCCCTGAATGGTTTTTCCCTGGGGATCCAAAACACTCTTTTTAAGTGATACGTAAACATGGGCCTTCATGGATAAAGCCATTATACGTCATGGCGACCGGCTACACGAGTCCAATTGTGAGGTTCCCGCAATGCAGCGAAACACGTGTATCACGAACAAAACTAAGATGTTTGCTCCAAAGCGTGAAGCTGGTCGTCGAGATAGGAAAGCGTGCCGTTAAGAAGCTGGCGATGCCGCGTATTTTGAACCGTTTCCAGTTGCTGTAGAACATGCCGGCGGCGCAGTTTCAGGTCTTCCCGCTGGCGCGCGCGGGCTATTTCCGCTGGGTCGCGCGAAGGTTTTGCCTCCGACATCGAACCGATGCGCTCTGCCTGCTGTTCTTCCACGCCTTTGCTTTCCCATCCCCTGGCCATTGCTTAATTGTAGGACTGGCCGGCGGTCCAAGGGAATCTAGTAAGGACAAAAAGAAACGCTTTGACAATTTACCTATTGCGCAAACACGCATTTAGTTTATTATGTCGCCAACGAAATTGCAGTTTTTGGAAAACAATTGCTCGAGGGGGGACGCCGTAATGAGCGCTCGTGCAAATGGTTCCAGACAGCCACTTCAATTCGAGTTTTGAACGCCGCCGGTATGAAACGCTGCTTGAGATGGCGGATGTTCTCGTGCGCCATCGCAACCTCACGGATTTTTTCCACGACGTTTCCGGGCGCCTGCACGCCGTTGCCAACTTCGAGTTGATTCTCTTTACCTTTCACGAACCAGCCACAAGCACCATGCGCCTCTGCTTTAGCCAAGGGATTGAACCCTTTCCCGTTCGGGAGCTTCCCGTGGATGACACGCCCAGCGGATGGGTTTGGAAAAATCAACTCCCTCTTGCCATTCCCGATCTTTCTCTCGAAACCCGTTTTTCCAAAGGCATTCAAACCCTTCGAGACGTGGGCATTCAGTCCTACTGCCTCTTGCCGTTGACCACCGCGCAACGCCGCATCGGAGCACTGTGTCTGGGTAGTTTTCAGGTGAATGCATATAACGAAGCAGACCTGGGCTTTTTACAACGCGTTGGCGAGATGGTCGCGCAGGCAGTCGAAAACGCACAGAACCGCGAGGCTTTGCAGCAGGAAAAAGAGCGCCTGCAAATGCTTCTGCAAGTGAATGCCACTCTGGTTTCGAGCCTCGATTTGCAAAAGTTGTTTCCCCTAATATCGGGCTACATCCGCAATGTGGTGAAGCAGGATTTTGCCAGCCTCGCCCTCTACGACGAACAGTCGCAGCTATTTCGCAAATACGCGCTGGATTTCCCTTCCGCGCCCAATCTTTTTTCCATTGGGCAAACGTTTCCTTTTAAGGGCACGACTTCCGGACAGGCGCTGCTTGAACAACAGGTCAAGGTGTTTGATTCCGAACAGTTGAAGCAATTCCAATCCAAGACCAACGAAGTCCTCCTGAACGCGGGCATCAAGTCCATTTGCTGCGTTCCACTCATGACGAACAAAGGTCCGCTAGGAGTACTCAACTTCGCCAGCAAGCAGGAGGGGACTTTCCTCGCCCAGGACGTCAATCTACTCAAGCAAATTGGCGCGCAAATGGGCATTGCCCTCGACCATGCCCGCGCCTACCGGGAAATCGCCGAGCTGCGCGACAGACTCGCCGAAGAAAAATCCTATTTGGAAGGCGAGATTTGCTCAGAGTTAAACTTTGAGGAAATCGTGGGCGACAGCCTGCCATTAAGGCGCGTGCTCGAACAGGCGAAAACCGTCGCCCCCAGCGATGCGACGGTTTTGGTTCTAGGGGAAACAGGGACCGGCAAGGAATTGATTGCCCGCGCCATTCACCGCATGAGTTCCAGAAAAGAAGGCAGCTTTATTAAGTTAAACTGCGCCGCCATTCCTACGGGTCTTTTGGAAAGCGAACTCTTCGGCCATGAAAAAGGCGCATTTACAGGAGCGGTCAGCAGGAAAGTCGGCCGCCTGGAATTGGCCCACCAAGGCACG
>DASXFN010000082.1:0-30617 GCA_036489565.1 Terriglobales bacterium | reverse complement strand
AATAAATCAGGCTTTTACTCCCAGTGCCCCGATCAATAGCACAGACCTGTTTGCTGGCCGAATCAAACAAATTCAGCGTGTGATGGGCGCAATTTTTCAGCGCGGCCAACACGCCATTATTTTTGGGGAACGTGGCGTCGGCAAAACATCCCTATCCAACACCATTTTTGATTTCTTAGTTTTGCGGGGTAAGCACGAGTTTCAGGTGGCTCGATTCAATTGCAGTGTTGCGGCAGACTTCACGAGCATCTGGCGTACAGTTCTGAAATCACTAACTGTGGAACGGGGCCCTGAAAACGAGACCCGCACTCTCGATGAGCTATTGCCGGAAAATCCCGGATCGGAAAACATCCGTGAGATTTTTCAAAATGCAGACTCTCCGAGCATCATCATTGTTGACGAAATCGACCGGATAGAAGACTCTCATACGGGCACACTCCTCGCAGATACTGTGAAAACGTTGTCAGACCATTCCGTCAACACAACGCTGATCTTTGTTGGTGTAGCAGATTCAGTCGAGCAACTCATAGCGGAACATCAGTCCATCGACCGTGCATTAGTGCAGATACAGATGCCGAGGATGTCGAGCGATGAACTCGCAGAGATTGTGGACAAAGGTCTGTTTAAATGCGAGATGACAATTGATGATGAGGCCAAGCAGAGAATCGCGGCTCTATCGCGTGGCTTGCCGCACAATACGCACTTATTAGCTCGCCATGCTGCACTAACGGCAGCGGATAACGGACGAGCACATATTACCGCAGAAGATCTATCGCAGGCGATTAAAGATGCGGTTGAGAATCAACAGCAAACGACAGTCTCTGCTTATCACAAGGCAACACACAGTCCTCGAAAGAACTTATACAAGGAAGTTTTGTTAGCTTGCGCTTTGGCACCGAAGGATGAACTGGGGTATTTTTCGGCTGGCGCGATACGCGAGCCGATGACAATGATCACAGGACGCGATTATGACATCCCGGCTTTCTCGCAACACCTAAAGGAATTTTGCGACAACAAAAGAGGTCCGATTCTGCAAAAATTCGGTGAAGGCCGGCGGTTTCGTTTTCGGTTTATTAACCCAATGATGGAACCGTCCGTTGTTCTTAGAGGAATTTCCGACAAGATCATCGAACCGGATCAGATTTGGACTTCAAGTGAGCCGCCGCCACTGTTTGAGCTGTCTTGAGCATACGGCGGGTGGCCAGCCTTATTTTTCTACTCTTGAGGTGCTTGGGCGGATGGAATATTTCCTACCGTCAAGATACGTTAAACCGCCAATGAAATCCCCGCTGTAGCAATCTCAGAAAAAATTGTCTAACCTGCTTCTGATTGCGCAAGATTTACCCAACGTCTTTTGAGTGGAAGCAGTAGTCGAATTTTGAGGTTCTTCGCAGTCCAAAATCTCGCGGCCTACGCTCAGAACGGGTCATGAACGGATGCCGCTAGTCTGAAGAGTTCGCCGCCGCGATCTCATGGATCGTACTCTCCGCCGCGCGCAACGGCACCGCCACATGCACCACGTCTTCCGAATCCTTCACATCCACGACAATCGACTGCCCAACCTTGGCCACCTTCACATGCTCGCCCGGATCAATCACCTCGACAAACACTCCGTCCGGACAAGCCTCCAGCGCCGGAATGGCAGCATCAATAATCGGCATATAAGGACGCAGCTTCTCCGAGGCCTGCGCGAGTTTATTGTCGGGAACAAACTTCAGCGCCAGCGGCACCAGCGCCGCCGGCGCCACAATCGAGAAGTTTGTGCCGCCCGGCTGTTCCTCATGGACCTTCACCGCCAGAAACCCTTCGCTGCACAACATGGCGCCGCTCATCACAGCCGTCCCCATCAATCCAATTCCGATCTTCGCCAGAACGATCATCGTGTCCCTCTTCTCTCCGTCCTTAAACCCTCATTCTTGTATCCGGGCTTGTATCAGGGCACAACTTCAGTTGTGCCAATAGCTTGTGTTTATACAAGGGCTTCAGCCCCGGAAGGATCACGCAGCTTACCTCGCTTGTTTACGACATGACTTAGTCCGAAGCCGTATTCGATCCGCTATTCGAATCAATCCAAACACGCACAGTTTCGTCGTCGCCGTTCACCGCCACAAGCGTCACGTTCCCAGCATTTTCCAAAGCCTTGATCGCGGCCTCTACATTCAACTCGTTGTCGCTTGTGCCGGATGCCAACGCTTCCGCGACTGCCCAGGGAATCGTCACATCCACATTTTCTTTTCCCTTCTTGTTTCCGTCCGCTACGTGCACCACCAGCTGACCGTGCTCTTTCGCGACTCGAACATTGTTGTCGGTTTCCTGCACCGTCACGAATTCGCCTTCCGGCGCCGACTTCAACGCCTCCAGAATTTGCTTCAGATTTACGTTGTCGGCATTGAAGCCGTGGATCTCAATCTTCCCGTTGTGTAGCTTTCCATGATTAATCGCGGGAATCACCATCTCCGCGAGCGACAGTGGAACGTTTACGCTGACTAATTCTTTGTTCTTGATGCCGTGCACCCGAACGTGCAAATAGCGCTGCGGCGTAGTGGCGGCGAATGCAACCGTAGCGGCCAGCACTATCGCCAACAACGGAACAATTTTCTTGATGCTTTTCATCTGATTGGTTTTCATTTCGCAGTCCTTTCCGAACTGGAGTCCCGGGCGGCGCGATCTTGCCGGCGTCCGGCCCCGCGACAGGCGTCTGGGGCTAGCCTGAGTTACGCACTCGATTCGAAGAAAGTTCCGCAGATTATTGGATCAATATTGGTATGGAGGGCATTGGTATGCTGGGCGGCCCTATTGTAGAGTTTGTGTGGCGTCCCCACTTTATGGATCTAAACCACATCGCCGAACTCCTCAAACCGTTCCTCTCTCCACGAGTACATAACATCACAGTGACGTCTTGTGCAGACCCGCATGCGGCCGAATCGGAGGCGAAGGATGGTTCCAGGAAGAAAACCCATCCGGGGGACGCTGGCGCCTCAGACATAGACCGCCAATCTCCGGCAATCCTATCGAGCGCACAACTGAGCAATATATCGACATACATCGATCTATTAATGCGTTGGAATTTACGCATAAACCTAACCGCCATCCGCGATCCCGAACAGATCGTGACGCGCCACTTCGGCGAATCCCTCTTCGCCGCCCTCCATTTATTCCCCACCGAGCTTGCCAGCACGATACCTGCAAGTGCCGCCACGACCCGTGTAGCGCCGGGTCTCAGACCCGGCGACCCTGACCAGGCCACAGAAATCGCCGCCCATCACCTCCTCGACATAGGCTCCGGTGCCGGATTCCCCGCCCTGCCCATGAAAATCTGGGCGCCCCAACTCCACCTGACCCTGGTCGAATCCAATCAAAAGAAAGCCACGTTCCTCCGAGAAGTCTCCCGAACCCTTACATTGACAAATATCAATGTATTAAATTCCCGCGCCGAGGACCTCCCCGCCGCCACAGCCCACACCGTCACCCTTCGCGCCGTCGAGAGCTTCCACGCTATCCTTCCCATCGCCCGTGGCCTAAGCCGCCCCGGCGGCCGCCTAGCCCTCCTGATCGGCGAATCCCAACTCAAACAGACGCAGGACTTGGCGAACATAAAATGGAGTTATCCAATTTCCATCCCTCAATCCACCTCGCGCCTCCTTTTAGTAGGAACACGCACCAATGGATATGAATAGTAAATAAGGATCAAAACAGTAATAAGTGGTAGTTATATAACAAATTAAATGGCACAAATACCCTTATATAACCATTTAATGCATTAATGTGGAGTAGAAAGCGCAACAATCGCACAAGATTCCTTAAAACCACGCAGCAATCCAATAGTTTTCCACAGATGTTCCACGTGGAACATAACGAACATCTCTCTGAACGTTCCGGAACACACAAGCAACTCTCCCACGCATTCAGGCTCGAAAATAATCCACAGATGTTCCACGTGGAACATCTGTGGAAATCTTATTCAAATTGTGTCCCGCTATCTTTAATTTCAATGGAATGCCCAAGTGATTATGCTGCACTGAAATCCGGCATTGCTAATGCACAATCAATGAGCATATTCTGGCGTTCATCTCTGGGTTTCTCCTAAAAATTTATGGGACGTATTATCGCGGTAGCCAACCAGAAGGGTGGCGTCGGTAAGACTACGACTGCCATCAATTTGGCCGCATCGTTTGCAGCAGCGGAGGTAAACACGCTGCTCGTGGATTGCGACCCGCAATCCAATGCAACCAGCGGCCTGGGACTCGTCAAGGATCCTGAACGCACCAACTCCTACCATGTCCTGATGGGCGCGGCCAGTTGCGAAGAGGCGTTGCAGTCAACGGAACTCGAACAGCTATGGATCCTGCCGGCACATAAAAACCTAATCGGCGCGAATATTGAGCTGGTGGATGGTGAGCGCAGAGAATTTCGTCTGCGCGATGCGCTTGCGCCATTGCGCGAGCGCTTCCAGTTCATTGTGCTCGACTGTCCTCCCGCGCTTGACCTGCTCACGCTTAATTGCCTGGTCGCAGCCGATGCGGTCCTGATTCCCATGCAGGCGGAGTACTTCGCGCTTGAAGGCATTTCAGAATTGCTGGATACGATTGAGCGCATTCGCGCTGGATTGAATCCTGAGCTGGGGATTGAAGGCGTGGTACTCACTATGTTCGATGAGCGCACCAACCTTGCGCAGCAAGTGACGCAGGAGCTGAAGCGCTATTTTGGCGAGAAGCTTTGCGAGACGACGATCCCGCGCAACATTCGGCTGGCTGAAGCGCCGAGCCATGGCAAGCCAGCTCTTCTTTATGACGTGCGCTCCAAGGGGGCGGAGAGTTATATACGGCTGGCGAAAGAGATTATTGCGCGTAATGTTCCACAAGGAACGTTCGCCGATGAGGACGTGGCTGCGGTCGAGAATGATCTCAGCGCTTCGGCAGTGAGTCCCGACCAGCAGCGTGTGACTGCGGTGGAAGAGATTCAGGGCCAGGAAGCTGCCGCGATGGACCGCGGATCGCAACCGGGCGAGGCTGAGCAGGCTGACGAGCAGGGGAATGCAGCAAATACATTGGATAAGACCGCATAGATTGATTGATATCTATGTAATAGATTGATACTTGACTATGTATAACTCAGGGATCGACAGCGTGGGCGCGCTTGTTTGCAGCAGGAGTTGAGGATGGTGTCGTAAGGTCCCTCCTCCTTCGCGTTCGCTCAGGGTCAGGATGACATTGTTTTTTATGAGGGGAAAGAGATGACTACTGTGGGGAATTTGGCGGGGAAGCTGGGAGAAAGTTCAGGCGGGGACAAGGCGGCGCAGGAAAAGAGCGAGAAGCGGAAGGCATTGGGACGCGGGCTGGAATCTTTGCTGCCTTCAGGGCCTCGAGTGGTGGCAGGGACGGCCGTTGCGGGCGCAACTTCAGCGACTGCGCCTGTTCCTCTAGCGGCTCCTGCCGTTGCGGGTGGGGCGGCGTTTGGTTCTGCTCCGATGGAAAGCACGCGGACAGGAGTGTCCGCGCCACACATTCCCGGCGCGCCGCATTCTTCGGCGGAAGGGGTGGTTCCCGAGATTCAGGCGCAGGCGGCGCGGCGCCCCGGCGATGAAGTCCGAGAGATACCACTCGACCAGATTGACCAAAACCCTTACCAGACGCGGCGTTTCTTCAATGAAGAAATGCTGGAGGAGTTGGCGGATTCGATCAAAGCAAACGGCGTGCTGCAGCCGATCGTCGTAAGACCACACGAGGGACGGTTCGTCCTGGTGATCGGCGAGCGACGCTCCAAAGCTTCCAAGCTAGCCGGTAAGCTGACGATCCCGGCAATTGTCCGTCGAGTTTCTGATCAACAGGCTGCGGAGATGACCGTGGTTGAAAATCTGCAGCGCCAGGACCTGAACTGCCTGGAGCAGGCCGCTGCGTTTGCCAAGCTGAGCATGAATTTTGGTTTGACGCAGGAGCAGATTGGACAGCGCGTGGGGCTGGCGCGCGAGTCGGTTTCGAATTACATGCGGCTGTTGAAGCTCCCCGGAACCGTCATGCAATATCTCCAGACGGGAGAGTTGGGGTTCAGCGAAGCGCGCGTACTGCTGCAATTTGATAATGAACCGCAGACCATTACCCGGCTGGCGGACGAAGCAGTAAAAAAACATTTGTCGGTGGAAGGAGTCAGGGAGCTGTGCACCCAGGAGTGGGTGATCAAGGAACCCAAAGAGCCGAAGTTGGGAAATGCGCGTTGGGTGGATCCGAATGTTCGCGCAATACAAAGGAAGCTGGAAGAAACGCTCGGAGTAAGAGTGCGGATCGCGGACCGGCATGGCAAGGGCAAGATTGTGATCGAATATGGGACGCTGGAAGATTTTGACCGGGTGATAGATATGTTGGGCAAGCAGTAATCGGTTGCCGGTTCTTAGTTGTCAGGTTTGAAAGTGGGAAATTTAGGCAAGAGCGGCCTGCGGGCCGCTTTTTTCATGGGAGAATCTATGTGGTAATAGTGGAATGGTGTTAGAGAAAATTAGATAAAAATCGAGTTTAGCGATGAATTCAGTTGTCCAATTGGGAAAAAGGCCTTGATTGAGGGGTTTCATACAAGTTTGATTTGTAGATACGGATTGGGTTTGATACGAATCAAGAAAGTTAACGTGGAACATCTTGCGGGATTTTGTTCGTTCGGGTGGTTTTAGGTGAGAAAAAGTTGCGCCCGATGGGCGCGTGAGTCAAAACCCTTCGTTCACCCGGCACTGACGTGCCGGGCTATCATATGCCGCTCCTCCGGAGCTGAGTTGGGGAGCATTTTGGATTTCAGTGATTACAGAATCGGCAGGGATAGGAAAGTCAAAATCCCCGTCCAAGCTAAGCTTAGACCGCATCCTCCGCTCGAGATTATTTTATGGCTATGACTGGTGGTTCCCATTTAACGCCTGACCTTCATAAGGAGCTTTCGTCCATTGCGGCGCAGTTGATGAATGGGAAGGAAGTTTTGTTTGAGGAGCAGAAGTTGAAGGTGGAGCGGGTGGGGAGCGGACGCTTGCGAACGGTGGGGGTGACGATCAACGGGCGCGCGTTGCAAGCGATCGAACAGAACCGGGCAAAGCCGAGTCACTGGGGACAACTGGCGCGGAAAGGGCATCAGGTGGTGCAGTTTCAGGATGTGGTGACGAGGAAGTATGTTGCGGTGGTGGTGGATGGGGAGGTGCGGGAGTATGGGAGGTAGCAGTTGCCAGTTCCCGGTTGCCGGTTTTGTGGCACCGCCGGAATATCCCATCCCCATGTCGCGCAAATGGGAATCGAGGCCGGTGGTGCCCGCGCTTCGAAAACCGCGCGGAGCCTGCCCTGAGCATAGTCAAAAGTGTGGGTTGGGGCAGCCTCGGTGGGTTTAGTTATAGAAAGTAAGAGGGTGGAGCGCGCCGAATTTGGAAAACACAAGATCCCTCCGCTGCGCAGATCATCGCTTTGCGATGATCTGTTCCGGTCGGGACGACAGATCTCCTAAGCATCAGCCGAAATCCTTGTGGTGCTGCCAGAGGATGGGCCAGGGTTCGCGCGGCGGGCCACAGACGAAGATATCGGGATGATCGCTGCTTTCTTCATTGCGAATGCCTAGGGAGTTGCCGTTGTGTCCTGCAAGGCGGCAGCCGGTAAAGAAGGAGTTCGCTCCCTTCTCGCTCAATCCGAGGACGATGAGGGTGGTTGGCGCGGGCGTGGGATAGCCGCGCAGCCATTCCGAATTGGTGGTTCCAATGGGCTGAGGCAGGCCGTAGGCCCCGCCGAGAATCTCGATGGCGCCATATTCTCCGTAGTTGGCAGTGGTAATGCCGAGATGCGCCTGCTGGTCGGGTGGCAGCGAGTTGCGGATATCGGCGACGGTCTTCATCAGTTCATTCCAGCCAAACTCCTCGCGCAGGTCGCCATTGTTGCGCAGAGCAAAATCACGCAGAGGGCCGCTGGACGCCAGAGGAACGAGTCTGCAGCAGGCGTATGCGCCAATAGCCAGGACCCCGGCGACATAAACCACTTTCAAGCTGTGACGGAGCCAGTTCGGCATTGTTGACAGCCAGCCTTCCGCTACGACGGCGCCCATGGCGATGAGGATGGGATAGGCTTCCGCGACGTAGTAGAAGCGGCCCTTGCCCAGCCAGAATATGGCTATGGGAATCACATACATCCAGAAGAGTACGCGGTATCGGCGCTCGATGAGGAAGGCAACAAGGCCGGCAATCCACAATGGAGTCGCAAAGGGGTTGGCATCAAACAGCAACTGATATTTGAAAAAACCTGCGGCGCGGCCTTCTCCAACATCGCGCGCGTGAATGTGCTGCAGAAATTGATATGAGATGAAGTCGTGGCGGACAAGCCAAATGAAGTTAGGCAGGAAGATGAGGCATGCAATGCCGACGCCGGCCCAGAACCATTTCGTGGCAAAGTAGCGGCGCTCCCCGGTAAGAAGCATCCCGCCGAGCAGGCCCGCGAGAAAGAACACGATGGAGTACTTCGTCATGAGGGCCATTCCGGCGGTAGCGCCGATGGCAAGCCACCAGCGGGGATTTTTCGAATTGAGCAGGCGAATGGTGAAGAAACAGATGAGTACCCACCACAAGATGCCGAAGGACGTGTATTGAAACTCGGTGGCCTCAAACAGCGGCAGGCCGGAAAGCGCGACCGACAGCGCCGTTGCCGCCTGTGCCCAGCGATTGCCCCCGAGGTCGCGCGCCATTAATCCACTGATGTAAATAACGATGGCTTGTGCAATCACCGAAAAAAGACGCAGGCCGATAAGCGACACCCCGAAGATCGCCATGGCGATGCGCTCGATGAATGGTGTGAAGGGAGGATAGGCGACGAAGCCCCAGTCGAGGTGCCGAGCATCGCTGAGGAATTGCAGCTCATCGCGATGGAATCCGTAGCGGCCGTTGGTGAGAATGTGAAACAGCGCGAATACAAAGGCAATGCCGAGGAGCAGCGTTCGATCGTTATGACTGGATGGAGCGATCGTGTTGATCGTTTGCTCGGTTTGAACCCCAGGCATGCGCGTACCTCCGTGACACTATACGACGACACGAGCGCTATAGTTCCGTAACGAATGCACATGGAAACCGGGGCGTTGGCGCGCCCACGCTTTGAAAAACCGCGAAGCTTGGGGCAGCCGATATAAAAGCACCGCGCCAGATTTGCCCGTACCTGCCAATTCCCACGTTTCGCAAAATCGGATGCTTTGGCGGCAGTTTGGTTCGTTCAAAGCTCAATAAGCACAAGATCCCTCCACTCCGCAGATCATCGCTATGCGATGATCTGGTCCGGTCGGGATGACAGCTTTTAGTAAGGGGATAGACATGGTTGACATAAGCGGCATTTTTGGTTTGCTCATGCTTTTTGTTGCTCCCGAAAGGGATACTCGGCGCACGGCATCTTGATTTCGTGCTGTTGAGACTCTTTACTGGTGCTCGGTGTTTCCGCGAAGCAACTCGACTGCGTGGGGAAGAAGATCAACGACCGAGGCTAGGGAATCCACAGCTCCTGCCGGACTCCCGGGAAGGTTTAGGATCAGGCTTTTTTCGCATACTCCACACACTCCGCGGCTGAGCGCGGCGAACGGGGAGTTTTTGGAGCCTTCATAGCGCATGCGCTCGGGGATGCCCTCGAGCAGCCGGGTGCAGACGGCGCGCGTGGCTTCGGGAGTGACGTCGCGGGGAGCGATGCCGGTGCCGCCCGTTGTTACTACCAAGCCGGCGGAGGCGGCGAGGCGGCGGATGGCTCGTTCGATATCGGGCTGGTCGTCGGAGACAATTCCGGTGACGACCACCTTGATATTTTTTTGATTTAGGAGTTCGACGACAGCAGGGCCGGAGGCGTCAGGGCGTTCGCCGCGGGCGCTGGAGTCGCTGACGGTGAGGACGGCGGCGACTAGATCAAGTGTCGAGGAGGACATCGTCTTCCTCAGGCTGCGCGTCGCCCTCGTCGCGTTTGGATTCATCGAGCAGGCGCAGGCCTTCCATCAATAATCCTTGAGTGTTCAGCGTGGTGCTTTGTTCGCTGGTCTTGCCTTCGAAATTAATTTCAAAGTTGCCGCTGGTCCAGCGCAGGACCTTGAAGACCGCCGGGTCTCCCTTGAGTTTTCCATAGACGGCGTGGGTGGCCTGGCCTTCGGCGAAGTAGATTTCGCATCTGTCTTTTTCGTTGTTAAAGACCATGGAGCAGCTCTTGCGGCCCATTTCCACGGACTGCACCAGGTCAATCACGTTCATCTGCGAGAGGTTGCCGCGGATGACGCCGTCGGAAGGCGCGGTCTTGGCCATTTTTTCCAGCGCGATCTTGTCAATCACGCGCTTGATTTTCTGCGTGGCCTCGCGGAGGAAAAACGGCTTTTCTACGAAGTCATCCACCGGATCGTGATGGGCGAGTGTGTCGGTGATGTCGGCTTTGCTGGCCAGCATGACTACGGAAATGCCGGAAGTTGCAGGGCGGCTTTTGAGGCGGTCCACCAATTGGCGTCCGTCCATGCCGGGCATGCGGTAGTCGGTGATCAGAAGATCAGGGAGATCGTCCACGGCCTTGAGCAGAGCGTCGGCTGCGTCGCTGGCGGTGGCAACGTTGGCCAGAGAGGTGAGCGCGCCGCGCAACATCCCCAGGACCATCGGATTGTCATCCACCAAGAGAACTTTGACGTTGCCGGCCATTATTTTGTTCGGGCTCTCCGAGATTGCTGGCGCTGATAGTCGCCGCTTTTGCCGCCGGACTTGCGCTCCAGCCGCACCTCGCGGATTTCAATTCCCTTGTCGAGCGCCTTGCACATATCGTACACGGTCAGGGCAGCGATGGAAGCAGCAACCAGAGCTTCCATTTCCACTCCGGTGGCAGCCGTGGTAGTAACTTTTGAGCTAACAGCGAGGCCATTCTCGCATAGGCGCAGCGTGACATCAATCCGCGTAAGGGGCAAAGGATGACACATGGGGATCAAGTCAGCGGTCTTTTTGGCAGCCATGATTCCCGCGAGGCGCGCTACTTCCAAAGGATCGCCTTTGGGGTTGGTGGGAAGCGCCTTGAGTACCTGAGGATTGAGAACGACAAAGGCACTGGCCTCGGCTTCACGCCGCGTGGCTGGCTTTTCTGAGACGTCCACCATTTTTGCCTGACCGGTGGAGTCGTAATGGGAGAGCTTTTTGGCCATGGGAAAAGAAGTTTTATCTTACTCCCTGAAAAGCGAAATGGTTCGGGGAGTCAGCGCATTGTTTGGGGACCAGGGAATCTTAGACCCGGCCCTGAAGGGCCTCAACTTTGTCGGCGCGAACGCGGCCATGAATGGCCGCTCTTCCACGCTAGCGAATCATGACTGGGACCAGTTCGCCTGCTGGAATGAGTTCGCGATCCGGAGGAATGACAATGTAACAATTCGCGAGCGCGGTGGCAGCGATGTCTCCGGAGCCTTGCCAGCGGACGAGTTCCACTTCCACATTTTCAAATTCGCCGGAGAGCAGGGCGGGAAGAAAGCGCGTGAGCCCGGGTTTCGTTTTGATCTCTGACTTCAACTTTGCTTTCAGGAATTGAAACTTTTGTGGTTGCGCTCCGGCGAGGGCGTCGAGAATTGGCCGGACAAATAATTTGAAGGTGACCATGGTGGAAACAGGATTGCCGGGGATGCCGAAAAAATATTTGTGGCTGGTTAATTGTTCATCTGCCTGAGTGTGGGCAGTGATGTGTCCGAAGACCAGCGGACGGCCGGGCTGAATTTTGAGGCCTGTGAAAAGGAATTCCGCGTTGAGTTCGGCCAGGACCGGTTCGACGAAATCGTACTTGCCCGCCGAGACTCCGCCAGAGAGCAGCAGGAGATCGGCATCGAGACCTTCTCGGACTAATTCTTTTATACGCTCTGGATCGTCAGGTGCGATGGGAAGCAATATGGGCTCGCCGCCAGCCTGAAGAATTTGGGCTGCGAGCGAATAGCTGTTGGAATTGCGGATTTGATTGGGGCCGGGAGGGACATCAATATCCACGAGTTCGTTGCCGGTGGCCAGTACGGCAACGCGCGGGCGGGAATGGACGAGCAAGTGAGCCCTGCCTACGGACGCAGCCACAGCCAAGGCGGCGTGATCCAATTTCATTCCTGGGGAGAGCAGGCGCGCTCCGCGTTTCGCTTCTGAGCCTGCTGGGACGACATTTGCGTCGGGCGGGACGGGGCTTTGGATGATTACGCGTTCCGCATTTTCGGCGTGCTCGCTGTCGTCACGCGAGGTGTTCTCGAGCGACGTGTTCTCGATCATGACAACTGCATCGGCGCCCGCGGGGACTGGCGCACCGGTCATGATGCTTATCGCATGGCCGGGCAATAATATGATTGCGGCTTTTTCCGGAGAAGCGCCTGCCTGAATTTCTCCCGCGACTTGCAGCGATACCAGGGCCTTAGCAACGTCGGTGGATCGGACAGCGTAGCCATCGCGGGTGGCGCGATGAAATGGAGGATAGTCGCGATCGGCCGTAACGGGTTCGGCCAGAATCCGGTTGGGTGCATCGAGAAGCCGGGCCAACTCCTTGCCACGCGGGCGGAGGAGTGTAGCGTGATCTTCCACGAGGCGGCGCGCGTCTTCAAAGGAAAGTATGCGCGTCTGACTTTCCGAATTCATGCAGGAAGATGATAACGCTTAGCCCAGGAGATGAGCGGAAGGAAATGATCAGTAACAGATCACTTCGCTGCGAGCTGCTGCATTGCTTCGCGCAGCTTTTGCGGGTCGCTGGCGTAAGCGGTGGCCACTTCGTCATTTACGAAACCAGCCGTGACCAGCTTTTCGATTTCGGCGTCGAAGTGTTGCATTCCCTCAGAGGCGCCTTTCTTCATGGCGTCCAGCAAATTGTGGCCGGACGGGTCATCGCATTCCAAGAGCGCGAGAATGTGCGGAGTAACTTTTAAGATTTCCACGGCGGCGATGCGGCCTTCAACATCCGTACGCGGGATGAGGCGTTGCGAAACCACGTAACGCAGGACCTTCGCCAGGCGTCCGCGCACGGAATTCTGTTCGGCCTGCGCAAAGGTACTAACAAAGCGGGTCATGGTGTTGACCGCGTCAATGGTGTTGAGCGTGGAGAGCACAAGATGCCCGCCTTCCGCGGCTTCGAGGGCCATCTCCATGGTCTCGCGGTCGCGCATTTCCCCGAGCAGAATGACCTTGGGTGCCTGCCTTAGCGCGGCGCGCAGGGCAACCGCGAAATTGGGTGCATCACTGTGCAGCTCGCGCTGATGGATGGTGGCGCGTTTGTGATTGTGCAGGAATTCGATAGGATCTTCGATGGTAATGACGTGGTGCGTTTGCTGCTCATTGATGCAGTTGAGCAGCGCCGCCAGCGTGGACGATTTGCCCGAGTTGCGCGGGCCGGTCACCAGCACGATGCCATCGCGCAGGTTGGCGATTTCCGCCAGATGCGCGGGGAGCGAGAGGCTCTTGAAATCCGGGACTTGCGTAGGGATTACGCGCATGACAATGGCGCAACTTCCCCGTTGGATAAAAATATTCACTCGGAAGCGGGCGACACCGGGCAGCGCGTAGGAAATATCGCAGGAGCCTTGCTCACGCAGCATGGTGAGCGCTTGCTTGTTGTCGCCGATAAGTTCAGAGGCGATGCGGCGCGTGTCGTCGGCGGTGAGGGCACGAAGGCCGTCAATGTCCAGGGTGTTGAGTTGGCCGTGAATTTCGACTTGCGGCAGGCGTCCGGGAGAAAAAATGAGGTCGCTGACATCGCGATGCGAGCGAAGCATGGCGGAGAGCAACGCCTGCGTGGCGACTGATCCACCGCCTAACGATGACTGCACCGAAATGAGCGCTGGAGCGTGTCCCTGGGCCGCCATAGGGTTACGAACGGTTGGCTGGAACATTGGGGGCCGGGGCACGATTGAGCATCCGGAGTGTTCTGCCAGAAACCACTCTAGCGGAAATACCTGGTTCCAGAAAGAACGCTCAGTGCATGAACCTTGGTAACAAAAGTTGGGATGGAAGATGCAGCGAGGGTGAGTGGGAAAGCGAAAAAGAGCGGCCCTAAGGGCCGCTCTTCTGCTCAACCTGACTTCTTAACCTGATTTTTTAGCTGGCCTTCGAAAAATTATCGCGATTTCTTCGGAGTACTTTTCTTCTTGGTGCCGCCGTAGCCATTTTCAATGGGAGCGCCAATGCTGGCGAGCAATTGCTTGGCATTTTCCGCATTGGGGCCGTTGGGTTGGAGTTGGAGGTATTTGTTGAAGGCTTCGGCGGTGCCTTCAGGAGCGGTCATTTTATTGTCTTTGTCCACGGTCGCTTTGCTGAGCAGGCCTACGCCTTTCTGGTAATAGGCATCGGCATGGTTAGGATCGTCGGGTGCGGCGGCGATGGCTTTGTCGAATGCGGCAATGGCATCATCGGTTTTACCGGCATTGGTTAGGACCGCGCCTTCGTTGTAGTAGTAGCGGGGCGTTTCCGAAGGGTCCGCCTGTGCGGCCAGATCGTAGGTCTTGATGGCATCGTCAATTTTGCCTTCCCTCGCGTAGGCCTCGCCGAGCTGATTATAGTATCCGCCGAGCTGTTGCTTGGCGGCTTCATCGTCCGGCTTCATGGTGGGCTTCTTCAGGTCAATGGCCTTCTGGAAAGCGGAGACGGCTTCATCGTAGCGTTTGGTCCGTTCGTCCTTGTCGGTTTGTTTGTCGGCGGAGCCTAAATAAGCGACGCCCAAGTTCGCCCAGATCACGTCACGCGTGGCATCGATTTGGTTGGCTTCGGTCAGTTGGGTGATGGCGGTATCGAAGTCACCGCTCTTAATGGCGGGAATAGCGATTGCGAGTTTGGCGTTCAGGTCCTTGACCGTGCCGGTCTCTTTTTGCTGCTTGGCCTTTTGCTCCTGCATGGCCTTTTGTTGTGCGGAAGACAGCCCTACACCTTTGGCCGCGTTCGCCTGCTCCTTTTGGAGATCAATGTCAACGACGAATTCAGGGCTCTCGAGGTTCACCGGAACCTTGTTGAGGTGGAAAATTTCTTTCCCATCCACGATTAAATGGTAGGTATAAGTGCCCGCGACAACACCGACAGAAAAATATTCGCCGTTTTTGTTGGTCTTCAGGTCCCTCTTGAGGCCGTTGCTGCTGTTTATAAGCTCGACAGTCGCCCCCGCCAGCGGCTGACCGTTAACATCTTTACAAACACCGCGGACCGTCGCCAATTGCGCGAACACGGCCGGAGTCATGACTGCCATCAGCAGAATTACGCCCGCTGCAACTGCCAACATTCTCGTCTTCATTATTTCAGCCTCCATATTTCAGCCACCGCAAGATTTCTACTTCGCGTCAGTTTTCACTGCGATTTACAGTCCCGCTGCTGCTTTTACTTCCTGAACTTCTTTGAGCCTACTTCTTCGCGCCCACTGGCTCGCGGTAAGGGATAGGATCAGCGGCGCCGGCTTCCTGGAATGCCCGAAGGCGAAGCACGCAACTATCGCACACGCCACAGGCCAACTGCTCCTCGCCGTAACATGACCACGTTAAATCCAAGGGGGCCTGCAATTCAAGGCCAAGGCGCACGATTTCGGACTTGCGCATGGCGATCAGCGGGGTGGCGATGGAAATACGGCCTTCCTTTGTTCCTTTGGCGATGACCTCGTTGAAAGCCGCATAGTACTGCGGACGGCAATCGGGATAACCAGAGCTGTCCTGTTCGACGGCGCCGATATAGATCTTTTCCGCGTTCATGACCTCGGCCCAGCTAACGGCGGCGGAGAGAAAATGCGCATTGCGGAAGGGAACGTAGGTGACGGGGATTTCCTTGCCAATATCATGCGCCTGAGGGATGGCGATGCTCTCATCTGTTAAGGCAGAGCCGCCGATAGCGCGAAAGGCTTCATTGCGGACTACCAGACGGTGTTCGATCCCCAAGCGATCGCAGATGCCGTGGAAGGACTGCAACTCGCGGCGTTCGGTGCGCTGTCCGTAACTTACGTGCAGGGCTGCAGTGGGACCTTTCTTCACGGCAAGGGCCGCGCAGACGCACGAATCCATGCCGCCGCTGAGCAGGACCACCGCGCGCACGTTTGTTTTTGGCGTTGCCATCGGCTATTTCAATGCAGAATGTAAAAGTCAGAATGCAGAATTAAAAACTTCTTACGTCGGCATTCTCGATTCTTACTTATTTTCGGCATTCTGCTTTCGCATCATACTGTTCTTGCTTCTATGCTTTTACTTCTACATTCTGACTTCTACATTCTGCACTCAATCACACGCTCTTGGTTGCTGGATCCCAGACGAATTTGTGCATTTGCAGGGAAAGACGCGCGGGAACGTTGTCGGCCAGTATCCACTCCGCGAGCTGTTGCGGATCGAGAAGGCAATGCGAGGTAGTGCGTGTGCCTTCGGCTTCCTTGCGGAAGGCGGGCGAGAACAAGACGGCGTTCACTTTCGCGTGCAATCCGTGCCGTGCCACGAAATCGCGCGCAAACTCATAATCCAGCCGGCTGGAGATCACAAATTTCACTTCATCGTTGCGGTGCAGCGTTTCTAGGTTCTCCATGCGAAACGAATCCGCTTCGCCGGAGTCAGGGCATTTCACGTCCACGATTTTCACCACGCCTTTGGGGACGTTTTCGAGCGGCCGCTCGCCGCTGGTTTCGAGTAGGAGATCGTAACCGGCATCCAGAAGGCGCTGCATCAGCGGAACGGCCTCGCGCTCCTGCAGCATAGGCTCGCCCCCGGTCAACTCAACCAGGCCTCCGCCGGGGCTCAACTCCCCAACTTTGTCAAAAACTTCTTCCTGCGTCATCTTCCGGCCACCATAGAAAGAATATTCCGTGTCGCACCAGGAGCAGCGCAGGTTGCACGCGGTAAGCCGGACGAAGACACACGGCAGGCCCGCGAATGTGGATTCGCCCTGGATCGACTTGTAGATTTCCGTAATCTGCACAGGGTTTTCAAAGGCCTGCTTGTATCGGCTTACTCGCTGTACTTGGCGGTGGTCGTATCGGTCTCAAAAACGGTGACGTCTTTTACCCGCACGCGTCCACCCGTCACTCGGTGCAGGCGGGTGTTGGTTTCGTCGTAAAAATATTTCGACAAATTTTCCGCCGAAGGATTGATCACGGTAAAAGGCTCGACTTCATTGATCATCTGATGGTCGAGGCGGTCAATCACATGCTTCATGACCTCGCGCAAGTCCTTGAAATCGAGCAACAGGCCGGCCTTGTCGAGCTCCTGCCCCGCGAGCGTCACGCGGATTTTGTAATTGTGGCCGTGCGGATTCTCACACTTCCCCTTGTAATTGCGGAGGTAGTGGCCGGCGGCAAATGAATCTTCAACTGTGACTTCGAACATGAATCCTCAGGAGAAAGCTGGCAAAACGCCCAACTTCTATTCTAAACGTATGCTCGTTAAATTTTCTTCATGATATGAGGGTAATTGGGACAGCCAACCTAAAATGAGCCCTCGCTCACTTCATGAATTTGTGTTATAAAAATCGGCTTGCCGGAAAGAGGTCGCGCTCTGTCGGATAGAAAGTTTACAGATGAAATGATTGCCGAGTCCTTGCGCGAAGCAGGTACTCTCGTAATCGTGTTTGCTCCACTGTATGTGATTTTTGAGAAAACGGGAGCGACCTGGAATACACTGTTGTCAGTCCTCCTCGTTGGAATCGCTATGCTGTATTTGGGCATCTTAGTTGAGAGGAGTCGTTTATGACCCAAGCATTTCAGCTGCTGACGGTCGTGGCAGTGGCGTGTGGATTGGCCTGCTACGGCTTTCTTAAAGGACGAAAAGAGCGTGAACGAGAACAGCGTCATTCCGATCCTCGTCAACAATCTCTTTTTCCATCTCATTCCCCTGCGCGTCATGAAGATCGAGAGCTTGTGGCGCGATAACAAAAACCGTACCCTTCCGGCGCTCCGCTACATCTCGTATTCTCTTCTGTGTTAATGCTCAACTATCGAGAATCTAGTATCCGGAGTTCAAGCCGCACCGCTGCCTGAGCCGTTGCCATTCCGTGAGCGCTTCAGAAATTCCACCTGCGCCTTGGCCTTTTCGCGCAGTTCGCGCCACTCTTCCGGAGTGCGCTTGATGTGCGTCTTGTGTGCTGGCCGGGAATATGGGTTCAACTCGTCGCTCAGTTCTTCGTTCAGGTCATCGGGAAGGGTGCCTTCCATTCGCATTTTGGCCAATATTCCGGCGAGGCCCGGGAGATCAGGCAATTTTTCAACATCTCCTGTCAGCAGTCCCTTGGCTTCCGCGGCGGGGAGCATTCGCGCGAAGTCGTTCTGCCGCTCTCCGGGAACGAAGTTCAAGGCATTCTCAAGGGTCATGCGTTTTTCCTGGACTGCGGCGGCCAGGGTGGAGAGGCGTTGTTCGATGTTGAAGCCCGCGCTCATGATCCATTGCACGGGACGCTGCTGGGAGCGCGCTTCGGCCAGCTCCTTTTCGTACCGTTCCTTGAATGCCATGCGAGCGCCAATTTGATCGCCGCTGAGCAGCAGGTTGCGGCAGGCGTTATAGGCGGCACGTTCCTCTTCGCACCAAACGATGCTGTCTTCTTCCGCGTGCTCTCCTTTAGGCATTCTCGCCCAAGCCTCTTCGGGGCCGGGGCGGCCGTCGTTCATGGCGCCGGCTCCGGCCATGCGGCGGATAAACGCAATTGGCGGCAACTTTGGGTATTCGTATTCCTTGCGCGCCCTTTGGAAAGCCTTGGCCAAACGCTCTTGCGGAATGTCGCGGAGGTCATCGGCATAAACCAGGAGCCGTTCCGTCGAAGGCTCATCGCCCATTGCCAGGCCGAGTGCCGCCACCTGGTCAGTGATCCATTTGCGCATCGATGATGGCGTGTGCTTCGTCCCGCGCTCGCTTGATTCGTTCGAATTGCTGTTGGCCTTTTCCAGTTCTCCCATGGCTTCTCCATTTCGCATCTTCAAAATAGAACTTGTCAATGCTTATTCCCTTTCTCCGGTCCTCGGAGGCTGCTTCAGCGATACTCGCGCCTGCTTCTTCCGCCGACAATTTGGTGTACTTTACTTCCGCCTTTACCGCAGCGGTAACAATCGAAATGAGATTAGCCGTCGCCGGAAGATGAACGTTCTCAATGAGCTGTTGCGCGGCAATCTGTGCCAGAAAGTCCTCAAGGAATTTTTCGCCGGTTACGCCCCTACGCCGCGCAAGATTCGCAGCAGTACCAATACGCTCCGCCGCTCCCTCTACCGACGATCCTGTCTGATTAGCTTCGGCCTTAACGGCGGCAACAGCAGTGGGGATGAGCGAAGAAGAAAGTCCAAGTATCCTGACAATGCGTTCCGCAGCTTCATGAATTTCAGGGGCGGTTGGTTCTAAAGTCTTGTTCCCCAAAAAGTCTTGTTCTTGAGTCTTGTTCTTAAAATCTTGTTCTTCCTTATTGCGATTCTTTTTGGTGCGACTGCCGGGTTGCGCTGATGCGACGGGTTGTTGCATGGATGCGACTGCTGAGTTGCGCTCGTGAGAATGGGTCTCATTATCGAAATCCATTTGCGTTGCAGCAACGGGCGGCCATGCGGATTCCTGATCAACTGATTTGGATTCGACGGCGTCGAACAGTGGAGTGGATCCCATCTCCGCGACAGGAGGCGGAACGGGCAGTACGACATAAATTGTCTTCTCGCGCGTTTTTAAACGCCGGATGAGCCGCAGGTCTTCAAGCTGTTCCAGATAGCGATAGACCGTGCTCTTATCCATGTCCAGAACTTCAGCCATTTTCGGAACGCTGATCCAGGTCTCCCGGGTCTCAGAGTTAGCGCAGCGTTGAAGGATGCTATAGACGGCGACTCCACTGCCGCCGACCTTCCGCGCGTAGCAATCAATGAACCTATTTTCCGTAATAAAAAAGTTTGTTCTACGTCCGCTGCGAACTGCTTCCCTCATTCCCCCAGCCTCCTACAAGTTTGTAGAGTAATCCCGGCGCGGGGTGTGCATCGCGAGAATCGTTTTGGAAAACCAGGCAAAAACCAAGCCGCTCGCGCATCGAAATTTTTGTTTGAGAGCGTACAGAAAGGCACCCCGCCGTTCGTGGACTGCTTGTGAGTGAAAGATTGCCGCAGGAGGGAAAGACGCGCAACAGGAAAGTTGGTTAAGACTGTGTAGATGCTGTGGAGATATAGGTTCGCTTGTGGATGCGCGAGGATAAAGAGAACACGATCAACTAGAAAGCGGCGTTCTCAGATGCGCATCGGCATTACGATGTAGCGATACTTGTAGTCCTCGCTCTCAGCAGGGCGAAGCTGCCCGGCGGATTGCGAATCTTTCAGTTCGAGCTTTACGTCGCCATTTCCAATGGCTTTCAGGAAATCAATAATGTACTGGGCGTTAAAGCCAATGGTGAGGGTCTCGCCCTTGTAGTCGGTCTCGATGGAATCTTCCGATTCGCCCATTTCCGCCGATGACGCGGAAAGTTTTAGCTCTCCATTCTCCAGCTTCAGGCGAACCGCGCGGGAGCGCTCGTCGGCGAACTGCGCCACGCGGGCAATCGCGGAGCCTAAGTCTTCTCCGTGCAAGGTGATGCTCTTATTGTTGTCTTTCGGAAGCACAGCTTCGAAGTTGGGAAATTGTCCGGTAAGCTGGCGCGAGGTCAGCAGACGGGGACCAATTCTGAAAAACAGAGTGGACTCGTCCTTGGCGAACTCAATGGATTCCGCGTCGGTGGAATCGAGCAAAGTCTTCAACTCGTCCATCGCCTTCTTCGGAACCAGCGTCTTCAACTCGCCGGAGATCCCATCGAACTTTTCTCCGTGGCGTTCAATGTGGGCCAGGCGATGGCCATCGGTGGCGACCATGGTGATGGACTCCGGTTTAAGCACCATCAGCGCGCCATTCAGCGTGTAGCGCGATTCTTCATTGGCGATGGCGAAGCCGGTTTTGGCGATGAGTCCGCGCAGCACCTGGGCGGGAATGTTCATTACGCCGGCGGTCGGAAAAGCGGGAAGGCTGGGAAAGTTGGCTTTGGCCATGCCTACCATCTTTGTGTTGGACCGTCCGCAGCGAATGCTGACCCAATGGTTCTCCAGCAATTTGATGGTGATATCGGCGTCGGGCAGCAGCCTTACGTAGTCGTAGAGCTTGCGCGCCGGGATGGTGCAGGAACCTTCCTTCTTTACTTTGGCGCTGCAGGAGGTGCGAAGGCTCAAGTCCAGGTCCGTGGCCGTAAGCGAAAGCTTGTCGCCGGCGGCTTCGAACAGATAATTGGACAGGATGGGAATCGTTGTCTTGCGTTCCACTACGCCCTGAGTGGCGGTGAGTTCACGCAGTAGCTCAAACTTGCTGACGGTGATTTCCATGGTCGTGGTTCCTGCTGCCGCGGATGCCAAAGCTTCTACCGGCATAATACTTATTCTCCCGGATTTCGCCTGCGACTTTGAATACTTCCCTTATATCAAAATGAAAACCCAATAGACCAGCCGTAACAGTAAAGGGGACCGAAATTATCCGCTTAATTGCTCGGTCAATTTATTGAGGAGCCGGTTTAAATCCTTGTCCGTCTTGCGCAGCTCACCAATCTTCTCCACCGAGTGCAGCACCGTGGTATGGTGCTTGCCGCCGAACTGCCGGCCAATCTCGGGTAGTGAAGCCTCCGTCAAATGCTTGGCCAGGTACATGGCAATCTGCCGGGGATAGACAATCGCCCGTGAATTATTTTTTGCCTTGATCTCCACCAGCCGCAGCCCAAACTGCTCGGCTGACGCTTTCTGAATGGATTCAATGGTGACCTTACGGGCCTGGGAGTCAATAAAGTTCTTCAGCACCTGCTGCGTGTAAGGCAGGGTGATGTCGGCCCCAATCAACGAAGAATGGGCCACCAGCCGGATCAGCGCGCCTTCCAGCTCGCGAACGTTGGAGCGGATATTCGAGGCGATATAAAGAGCTACATCCGTGGGCAGGGTGACCTTTTCCTGGTCTGCCTTCTTTTGCAGGATGGCGACTTTGGTTTCCAGGTCCGGCGGCTGAATGTCAGCGATCAAGCCCCATTCAAACCGGCTGCGCAGGCGGTCTTCGATCTCCGCCAGCTCCTTGGGAGAGCGGTCGCTGGCGATGACGATCTGCTTCATGGAGTCGTGCAAAGCGTTGAAAGTATGGAAAAACTCTTCCTGGGTACGCTCTTTCTGCGCCAGAAACTGGATGTCGTCAATCAGCAGGACGTCCACGCCACGAAAACGGTCGCGGAAGCTCGACATTTTTTCGTAGCGCAGCGAGTTGATCATGTCATTGGTGAACTTTTCCGTGGAGACGTAGCAGATGGCTGCCTGCGGCGTGCGCCGCTTGATCTCATGGCCAATGGCCTGCATCAGGTGGGTTTTGCCCATTCCGACGCCGCCATACAGGAAAAGCGGGTTATAGGCTTTCGAAGGACGTTCGGCCACCGCCTGGCAGGCGGCATGGGCAAACTGGTTGCCGCTGCCGATCACGAAAGCGTCGAAGGTGTAGCGGGGATTCAGTTGCGCGGCGCCATCCCAGTCAAAGCGCGACTGGCCGGGATTCACGGCGCTCGGGCCGTTGGAAGTTACCGGGGCTGCCACTGCCTGCATGGAGAGTCCACCGTCATGACGTACGGGTGTGGCCGCGGGATCATCTTCCGGGGTGACGAACTGTACGTCCTGGTATTCGAGGCCAAGATTATCGATGGCTTCCTGGATCAGGTCCGCGTATTTGTCACCCACATTGCGAAATTCCACCGTGGGGACGCGAATGAATAAGATTCCCCCACTGGAGTGACTGTAACGCGTGGGCTTGAGCCAGGTGTCGTAAGAGTGCCGATTGATCTTTTTTTCGAGCGCATCCAGGATGCGTGACCATGGATTTGGAGCGAGAGTTGAACTAGAGACTGACATATTTGATTTTCTGGGTGGGCCGCCGCCGTTCGTGATTGCCCTGAATTACAACGTTGCAGATTATGATTGCGTTTACCGGCTGTTCCAGCATAAACCTGGAAACGTTTTTTTACCGTAAGAAAAACAACTTGTAAGATAGGAACAGAGCGGCATACTAGCACAAAAAAAATCGCTTTGTGGAAAACTCAAAAGATTTTTTTCGCGCCGCATCTATGATTCAGAACGCTAAAAGATTTCCTGTCAAGTAGCGAATTTATAACTGTCGCGCGGATGGTGCAAAGTATTTCATCCTCAGGGCGCGGGTCGCCGGAAATCAATTTGGTCCGCACTCGCGTTTGCCGCCCCGCTCCGGGTCATTTATACTTTTTGTTTGACCCAAGACCACTGATCGAATCAGGAGTAGCTACTTTACATGCCCAAGCGTACATTCCAGCCGAATCGGCGCAAACGTTCCAAAGTCCACGGGTTCCGCACTCGTATGAAGACCAAGTCGGGCCGCGCCGTGATCTCGCGCCGCCGCGCCAAGGGACGCAAACGCGTCGCGGTGAAGCCTGGCTTCCGTGAGTAACGCTCCTTCTTTCTCGGGGCAAATATTAGCTCGAACCGAAACTGCGATCATCGGTTTCCGATCGTGAAACCCGCGAATTATGGGGCCGACCGTACGCAAACGATTTCCACGCAATGGCCGTCTTTTGCGGCACGCGGATTTTGAACGCGTCTACAAGCAGGGCAAGCGTCATTTCGCCGCGCACATGACGGTTTTTTATCTGGAGCGCGAGGCGCCGCAGAATTTTCGCGTGGGGTTCACTGTAAGCCGCGCGTTGGGCGGCGCGGTGGTCCGGAACCGAATGCGCCGCCGTTTGCGGGAAGCTGTCCGGCTTTTAGGGCGAAACAACGAAATTGCCGTGGACGTGGTCATCAACCCGAAGAAGTCTTTGTTGACCGCCGAGTTCACGGAGATACAGCAGGAAGTAAAAAAGGCCTTTGAATTGATCGAGCGCAAGTACGGGAATGCGCGGGGCCGCAGTGAAATTGAGTCACAATAAAAGTTTCGGCCATGCGTCACCTATGAATGAATTCATGAAACGGCTCGTCAAATCCGCTGTGCTGTATCTGCTGCGGGGATACAAGTGGGCCATTTCGCCCCTGTTCCCTCCCGCATGCCGGTATATTCCCACCTGCTCGGAATACGCAATGGAAGCAGTGGAGCGGCATGGGGCGGTGCGCGGCGGTCTGAAAATAATTTGGCGGTTATTGCGGTGCCATCCATTCGCGGCCGGCGGATACGATCCCGTGGTGCGAAGCTGCGGCAGTGGAACAGAAACAGAATTTGCGGCACAAACCTTTAGGCCAACGGAACGGTAAAGCTTGGCGGACTTTCAGAACCCTCAACAAGATCCCGGAACCGAGCGGCGGCTACTAGTCGCCATTGCACTCACTTTTCTTGTCATCCTCGCATTCGAACCATTTCTAAAGAAGTACTTTCCGCAGTTAGCGCCGCCTCCGGCGAAAACGGAGTCCGTGGCGAAGACTGCAGCTCAGCCGCAGCCGTCTCCAGCGCCGGGCAACGCGATGCGCGCAAGTGCGACCCCCGCTGTGCCGGCGAAGGGCGCAAAGAATGCTCCAGCGCCGGCGGCCGAAGAGAAGCAAGCGGCATCGGAATCTGAAACAGTTGTCGAGAACGATTTATACCGCATCACCTTTACCAATCGCGGGGCGCAGGTAAAGTCGTGGATCCTCAAGAAATACAAAGACGATCAGGGCAGGCCGCTCGATCTCGTGAATTCCGCCGCCGCTCCGAAATATGGCTATCCGCTTTCGCTGTGGACCTACGATGCGAACCTGCGCGCAACGCTAAGTTCTGAACTTTACGTTGCGTCAACCACCGGAACCTTGCACGCTCCCGGAAAGCTCACCTTTGAATATGTCACACAGGGGCTGACGGTCAAAAAGACCTTTACGTTTGGTAGCAGCTACGTGATTCACGTGGAGAGCGACGTCACTTCAAATGGCGTCCATGTGGACGCGTTTCCCGCGTGGCCGACAGGGATCGGCGACCAGACGACGATCGCTTTTTACAACGCTGGCCAAATTGAGTATCAATTCAATAGCAGTACTGAACACTTGGCGGCGAAAAAGATCAGCGGCGACAACACGCTGCATGGTCCTTTGGACTGGGCGGGGGTCGGGGACGCATACTTTGGCGCGGCGTTCATCCCGGATGATCCGCAAAATGCCAGCCTGATCACGCTGCGCAATTCCATTGATGTCGCCAAAGATCCGGCAAAGCCCACGGAAACGCAAGCCGTGTCCGTGCTGGGCGCGGCGGTGGGTAACGTTGGCGGCCCTACGCGGGAGCGTTTATTCGTGGGGCCGAAGTCGCTGGACGTGGTGGAATCCGTGCCGGTGCCGACCATTTCCGGAGCGGACAAAGACCTTGGCGCGCTGATCAATTTCGGTTTCTGGGGCGCCATCGCGAAGCCTTTGTTTATCTGGCTGCGCTGGACTTACAACCATTGGATCCCGAACTGGGGATGGGCCATTGTCATTCAAACGCTCATCATTTCCATCGCCATGCTGCCGCTGCGCGTAAAGCAGTTGAAATCGGCCTTCAAGATGCAGAAGGCCGCGCCGCAGATTAAGGCAATCCAGGAGAGATATAAGAAGTACAGCATGCGCGATCCGCGAAAAGCGGAGATGAACAAGGAAATCGCCGAGTTATATAAGAAGGAGAACGTGAATCCCGTGGGCGGCTGCCTGCCCATGCTGGTCCCTATCATTCTGATCTGGCCCTATTACAGAATGCTGGAAATTGTGATTGACCTGCGCCAGGCGCCCTGGCTGTGGATCCATGATCTTTCCGCCCGCGATCCTTATTTCATCCTGCCAATTGTCATGGTGCTCAGCATGTTTTTCACGCAACGCACCATGCCGCAGACCGGCATGGACCCGGCCCAGCAGAAAATGATGAACTGGATGATGCCCCTGATGATGGGCTTCATCTTTTTCAATCTCGCGGCCGGAGTGAATTTGTATTACCTGGTCAGCAATCTCGTTTCGGTCGCGCAGCAGGCGGTGATGAACCGCACCAAGCTGGGACAGGAAATGCGTGAAATTGCGCTGAAGCGGGCCCGAAAAAAAGATCTTAAAGCCAATAAATAGATTTCAGCAGGAGCGCCCCAGTGCCTATCGCAGACAAAGTCGCCGCCGCCAATAAAATCAACGAATTCCTGCAGGCAGTCGTAAGCAAGGGCGGCCTGCGCCTCAAGTACCGCATTATCGTGGACCCGATCATTGCCGGCGATCGCGACTGGGAAAACCCGGAAATTCTAGTCGAGTTCCTCGGTCCCGATTCCACCTTATTACTGGAGCGTGGCGGAGAATTGCTGCGCGCGCTGGAACTGCTGGCACTGGAAATGTTGCGGCTGCAATCGGGCGAGCACGAAAAGATCATCTTCGATTGCATGAACCAGCGCTCCATGCGACTGGAAGAGCTTCGCTCCGCAGCGGATGTTGCCGCGGAAAAAGTCCGCAGCACGGGCACGCCTTACAGTTTTTCTGCCATGTCATCGCGCGAGCGCCGCATTGTGCATCTGGCAATGCGCGACTTGACCGACCTGCGCACCGAGAGCGAAGGCGAAGGCCCGCGTCGTTACGTGGTCGTCTATCCCAAGGACTACAAACCTGCCGCCGGGAAGACGGGACCGCGAATGGTGAACTAGAGTCACCTCTGGTTGCGTTGCGCAGGGTCTCCGATCCGCCGAATGAAATGATGATCCCTTCAATGTAGGCGCGGCGTTCTGCCTGTGCTAAGCTGCCCAGCACATGCTCCACCTGTTCATATCTCAATCGTGGATTGCTTCCCGCAATGCACGGCGACTTTATTTCGCATGCGCGCTGATGGCCATTTGCCTGACCGGTGAATTGCTTACTTCACGCGCCGAATTCTGGGCGAGTTTGCTGTCGTCTTCGGCCTCTCCCGTAGTTGGATTCTTCGTAAGATTGCTTATCTTTCTTAGCATCGTCGGTGCGGCGCTCCTTACAATAGCCATGTGGTATTTCTGGTTTGGATTTGATACCTCGTCCTGGATCAAGAAGGCCCTCTGGCTTTTGCCGCTCTATCTTCTTGTACCCATCGGTCCAATTCTCTATTACTTCTTCGTATACAGTCGAAATGACCTCCTAAGAAAAGGTCTTACCATCTTTGAGAAAGACCGCACCCTGGCTGGCGCTTCCCTCAGCTAAAATCCTTCCAGCCGCAGGAGGCCTCATGTCCACGGAAGCCATTCTTTCCGAGGTTCCCATTTTCTCTCTGCTCGATGATGCGGAGCGCGCCGATCTTATTAAGCTGCTCAAGCCGCGCAGCTTTGCCGCCGGCCACCGCATTTTTCGTACTGGCGATCCCGCGCTTGCGCTTTATGTGATTCGCTCAGGAATCGTTCGCATCATTATTGATACGTACGAAGGCGAAGAAGTTCATCTGATGGACCTGGAGCCCGGCGACGTGGTCGGCGAAGTTTCATTCCTGGACGGCGGCCCGCGGACCGCCACCGCCGAAGCGGCTGAGAACGTCGAACTCCTGGAGTTCGACCGCAAGGAGCTGCTGCAATTTGTTACGCAGCATCCCCATGCCGCGATTGATTTGCTCACAGTGATGGGCCACCGCCTGCGCAAAACCGACGAGTTGCTCCGCACTCGCGTTACCCGCAACGCCAATATCGAGGAAGAAGAACGGCTCACTTTCGGCGACCGCGTAGCCGACAAAGTCGCATCATTCGGAGGCTCGTGGAAGTTCATCATCAGCTTCGGCGTGGTGCTGCTGGCTTGGGTTTTCACGAATGCGGTAATACTGGCGAAGCATCCCTTCGATCCCTATCCTTTTATATTGCTGAACCTGTTTCTCTCGATGCTGGCCGCCATTCAGGCGCCGGTAATCATGATGAGCCAGAACCGCCAAGCCGCGAAAGACCGGCTGAAAAGCGATCTCGACTACCAAATTGATACGAAGGCCGAGCTGGAGATAGCCCATCTCCACAAAAAAGTTGATCAGATTTATGAGATTGTGCAGGAGAGCTGCGCCCACTGGAACCGGGAATAGAGCAATCAAAAAAAGAGCTAGCGTGTCTTCTTGCGTAGGGGCGGACGCCCTCGTCCGCCAGTCGAGCAAAGCTCGACAAAGGCCTTAAAATCTCCTTGTGAATCTTGATGACACCATCGTCGCCATCGCCACACCGCCGGGCCGCGGCGGGATTGGTGTAGTTCGCCTCGCAGGCACTGACGCCCGCAACATCGCCACGCCCATGCTGCGCCTCAAGCACGCTCTCGAAGCCGGCCGCGCCATCTTCGGCGAACTAATCGAGCCATGTTGCGCGGACACTCCTGTCCGCGAAGATTCAGCACGTCAAAGCTCTGCCAACGAAGGTTCTGCTCGCATTGATGAAGTAGTTGTCACCTACTTCGCCGCGCCCCATTCCTACACCACCGACGACATCGTAGAAATCTCCGCGCACGGTTCACCCATAGTTTTACGGCACATCGTGGAACTAGCTCTCGCGCGCGGCGCGCGTCTGGCCGAGCCGGGCGAGTTCACCATGCGCGCCTTTCTCAATGGACGCATGGACCTCACGCAGGCCGAAGCCGTCCGCGACCTGATTGACTCGCAAACCCTCTATCAGGCAAAAGTTGCCGCGCAACAGTTGGAGGGAGCGCTCTCCCGCCGTCTTCAGCCCATCAAGCAAAAGCTGGTTGAACTGATCGCCACGCTCGAGGCCGGAATTGACTTCGCCGAAGACGATATTTCTGTCCTGCCCGCGGAGCAGATTCTGCAACGCATTGCCGCTGTCCGTGAACCGCTGCAAATTCTTGGCAACTCCTTCGCTTACGGAAAAATCGTTCATGAAGGATTGACCCTTGCCATCGTCGGCCGCCCCAACGTCGGCAAGTCGAGTCTGTTTAACCGCCTGGTGGAACGCGAACGCGCCATTGTGACCGCAACCCCGGGCACCACGCGGGACCTGGTAACGGAAACGGTTTCCCTTGGCGGAATCCCCGTGAAACTTGTGGACACCGCTGGCATTCGGAGCGCTCTCGACGAAGTGGAAAGCCTCGGCATAAAAAAATCACTCGAAACCCTGGCCGACGCCGACCTGGTGCTGGTCGTTCTCGACGCTTCGCAAAAAAGTTCGCAGGAAGATCAGGAGTTGATTACCCAAGCCGAAAAACGCTCCGCTATTGTCGTCGAGAACAAATCGGACTTGGAACAAAAATCATCAGCAGAGGGTTGTCATTCCGAGCGGAGTGAGGAATCTGCAGTTTCAGCACGTCCACGCGTCCGCACCTCAGCTCTCAACGGAGAGGGAATCGCACAACTCCGCGAAGAAATTCTTCGTCACGTCACCGGCAATGCAGGAGCGCAATCCGAATCCGGATTCCTAACCAGCGCCCGCCACCAATCATTGGTTACAAATTCGCTAAAAGCCCTCGCTGCCGCGCAGTCCGCAGTGCAAAATCAAATTCCCCACGAGATGCTTCTGCTAGATCTCTATAGCGCGCTCCGCCCTCTCGACGAAATCACCGGCGCCACCACGACGGATGACATTCTGAACCTGATCTTCAGCACTTTTTGCATTGGGAAGTAGAAGCAAAAGTCATGGAGCAAAAGTCATAATGGTCCAGCTTTTCACCGGCCAGAGGCAGCCGCGGGTTATCAAGGTTGAGTTATACTCTGGCCGGAAAGCTGCCAGCAGTTTGCCTCCCACCCTTTCGCAAAATATGCGAAAAGGGTAGGGCACCCTCTCTAGGGATGGTGTTGGCGGAAACGAAAAGAAAGGCTGGGCCACCCGCCAATCTGAATGAACAGTTGGCGATGAAGCAGGCCATGTCCAATCCGGACGCAGGCCAAGTGATTCCGCTCAAGATGGCGGATCCGCGATGGCCGGCGTCGGACGGGTGGGTCAAGATGAGTCAGAATATCAACGGTGTTGAGATTCATTATGTTCGCAACACCGTTACAGGTGCAGTTGATGATTTCAAGTTCAAATAAAAATAAATACGAGGTAGCATGAGGGTCAAGTGTGTGAATCTAGGTGGCGCAGATCTACTGGAAGCCGACATTGCTTCAGGCAACACACGGTCGTCTTTATTTCATGTGACCTTGAACCGGGACTACACCGTATACGGCTTGCTATTTAGTAACGCAGTAGTGAGTTATCTAATCCAATCCGACACAAGTTTTCCACAATGGATGCCTGCGTCACTGTTCCAAGTGGTTTGTAACCGGGTGTCGCGATCTTGGGTGTATGTTAACTGGTCGGCTACCGAGTACTTCGCTGTAATGGGCTTTCCGGAGCTTATTCAACGTTCTGTGTTTGACCAGTTGGCTCTGGGGGATGAGTCTGCACGTCAATTATTTTATAAACGGCAACAATCTGCAGATATGGAATTCTTAGATTTGCACATTGAAAAAACGGCCACCGTGCTTAACGATAATTGGGTGCAATGCCCATTGTGCGGTGATGCTTGGGAGTCAACAAGCTTGGATGCGATGGTCAGGTGTCCGAAGTGTCAAGGACTATCGCGTAATCCGAGGTATTGGTCTGCCCCCTAAATCGTTCGGGGCTGATTAGATAACCGTGTCGGCTCCAGACTGGCGAGTAGACTTGGAAGCGCTCAAGCTACCGGGAAAACCTGGGGACAGACGGAACGTTCCCCAATTCGTGATCAAGCGGTAAAAGCCAGCCCATCTTGCCGTGGATCAGGCGAAGACTTTTTCGGTCGTCCGCCCTTTCGTGGAGCCAGCAAGCGCAAGGTCGCCCGCTCCAG
>DASXFN010000057.1:0-3199 GCA_036489565.1 Terriglobales bacterium | reverse complement strand
CCAGAACGCACGCCTTTATTCCTTTGCCTTTCAGGTGCGTTCCCGCGGACAAGCCATACGGCCCCGCGCCAATCACGATGACTTCATAATCAGAAAAATGAGGACTTGTTGTTTTGTTGCTCACAATTCCCGCTGCTCCGCTGTCAACCTGCAATTGTGGATTCATAGTATTTAGTTAGGACTAACTTCCTGCCTTTAAGATTTGTGTGGATTTTGCTTTTATGCATCTATCTGAACGAGAGTCAGACAGGTTCACTGCTTCAGCATCTTGTCTTCCAGGGTGTAGACAAGTTCTTCGCCGTCGAGCCTGGCAAAAGCGATTCGCGCTCTCTCCTTGCCCGCGCCCTCCACGGCCCAACTGCCGTTCTGCCGCTCCAACTTCATTTCTTTTCGCTGCTGCCACCAACGGCTTACGTCTCGCGGATGAGCAATCCATAGCCCTCTTTCCGCCCGAAGCCCCGTTAAATACCCTAGTAAGGATTTATAAGTATCCTGCGCCCGTTTCGCAATGATGTAATCGGGATGAACAATGAAGTTCAACAGTCCATGCTGCCGCAAGATCAGTTCCGTTTGTCGTTTCCACAAGTCTAACGAATAGTCTTTCAGAATGTTGAACAGGGTATGGTCCTGGGTCAACGTAACTGGCAATTCCACCATATCGCCCACAAAGTACGGCATCACCGTGCAGCATCCTCCCCGTTGCGGATCCAGATGCGCGACATTCGGGACCGACATATCGTATTCAAAATCCAGCAGCCCGTACCACTCCTGCTTGCGGTAGAGGATCGCGGAACGGAATCCCGCAGCCCGGTATTGTTTCGCGTACTCATTGATTTTCGCGGCGCGACGCGTGAACTCCTCAAAGTCGTCAAATAATCGCCCATCATGGTTCAGGTCCTGCACGTTCACTTCGTATCCGCGCTCCTCAATTTCCCGCAGGTATTCCGTGGGCACCGGATAGCGTTTTTCCGGAACGACTTGGAACGACGCCGGCATCTGGAACTTGTCGTTGATGTCCATCAGTTCCGAGCAGAACAAACGTCCCGCCTCCGTCTCCACGTCGTGAGTCATGATGGCTGCGCTTTGCGCGCCATCTGGCCAGAACCAGATGAAAGGAATTTCCTCCAAGCCTCCCGCTTTAAGCGCTAATACCAGCAGCTTCTCAAATACGCTGTCCGCCGTCCAGTCCACGGGCCACGTGGGAAAAGGGATTTTCTCCCACCCGCTCAAATGGATCCGCTGCAAGTGCTTGCGAAAACCCATCGGCATGAATGGCCGTAGCGAATAGTACGCGTCGCGAATCATCTTCCGCGCCGCTCCCTTGCGCGAGGAACCATTGGAATTCATGTAACGTTCGCCGCGCAGGCTATTGGCGACATCCAAGGGATCAAACGGCAGCAGCACCGCTTCATCGCGCAGCACGACATCGTTCACTACGTCATAAAGCTTCTCGTCCACCCGTTTGCTGCGGAACCCCGCCGAAGACCGGCCGTAACAAACCGTGCCGTCTCCGAATTGAAAATAACCGGCATCCCGTGACAATTCATTGGCAAGGCCAAAATGAATCGGCAAAGGACCACATCGAAAATATTCTTCAAGTGGATTTGTCATGGTTACGCCCGAGGCTGACCCGCTTAAATTACTCTTGGAGACGAGCATTTACAGGAAGTGGGTCCCGCTCCCTAACCAGCAAATTTTAAGGTTGTACGGTTCCGTTTTTAAGCGTGGTAGCGGCATCTCCTAACCGATGTGTCGGTACAGAAATCTTCCCGCCACCGGGCCTGCCGCAGGTACCACATTGAAAACACCCTGCGCCGCCTTTAACTGCCAGCGCCGCGAAGGTGACTTTTCGCCCGCTGGATATCTCCAATACGTCAGCTTACTTCGCTGCGCCCCCCAATGCTCCTTGAAGTTCACCAACCCCGCATTGTCCATGTCCGTCCTGCCAAAGTTCAGTTCCACGCAACCGCGTTTCTTCGCTTCCTGGATTGCCTCCCAGAACAAAAACGGCACTGCTCCAGAATTATGATGGGCCGCGTCCGACGCTCCATACTTATAGAAAAGTGACCTCTTAAACGAAAGCATTACCACTCCTGCGATGGCACGCCCATTCAGATAGGCAAGATGAATCGTGAACATTTCTCCCAGGCACTCCGCCAGGTTCCGGAACCACCGCATCGGCTGCGGAGGCAAGCCGTGTCGGCGGTGGGTCAGAACGCACAAACGGTAATAATCCCTTAAGAGTTCCTCCGAGCGTCCCGCGGCGTAATGTACTTTTTCCCGCACCGCTCGCGTGATTTTTCGCTGCACGCAGCTCTTGTGGAATCTCGCGAATAAGACATTCAAGTCATCTTCCAGCGAGAGCCGATGCAAATAAAATGCGTCGCTCTGTTGGAAGTGCGCTGGATCGGTCAGAACATGCGTGGGCCGAATCTCGATGTACTTGTACTGTTTTGCTTCCTTCCCGTCGCGCAGTGACGTTAGCACCGTCCCCAGTTCGTTCTGGTCGTCGCCCAGAAAGTTCGCGTGGTCGGAAAACGGAAGAGACACCAGCCGCTGCCCAGTCAGCCAACTCTTAACCCGGCAGAAAACATAGCCGGAACTTATCTCCGTCCCTGGCCGGCAAGTCGTGTACGCAACGGGTTGGTAACCATACGTAGATTGCAGGGCTTTCAGCCATTCCGGGGTATGAAAGATCGAAGCTTCCGGCCGCCGCGCGATTAATCGCAGCCAACGTTCATCCTGTAAGGGGTCGAGCTGAAATAAAACTGTCAACGGCCTCTCTTCCTTCGGACTGCGTTGCTATAAATACCGTACGATCGCGCACGGCCGGGGAATAACCCATCAATGGATTACCCCCGCTGTGCGTACACCGCAGAGCGCTCTTCGGTCAGCGATTGGTCAAAAACCTCTTCCGGTTCGTATAAAACTACGTGGCTTCCGCGATGGGAAAACCCAAACGGCACACATAGTAGCTTTTTCAAGCGTTCCCGTAGCGCATTCCGCTTCTCCGGCGGCACGAAAAAGAGCATGAACCCGCCGCCGCCCGCACCCAACAGTTTCCCTCCCAGAGCGCCGGCGCTCAATCCCGCTTCGTAAATCTCGTCAATGTTCGCGTTCGATATTTTATGGGTAAGCGTCCTCTTGATTTGCCAGCTCTCGTGCAGCAGCTTTCCAAACTCCCGCAAAGAACAATTGG
>DASXFN010000075.1:0-31063 GCA_036489565.1 Terriglobales bacterium | reverse complement strand
CTTTCGATACTCCTTCGCAGATTCCTGGTTAGAATTCTTTTCCCTATACAGATCCCCCAATAACACATGCAACTTTGGGGAACTTGAGTCCATTTGACTCGCGTGGGCCAATGCATTACTGGCAAGCTTCTGGCTTGATTTGATTTCCCAGTACAATCCCTCGGTTTCTGTCGCCGGGTTCGAGGCCAGCCTTGCCGCCGCTTGCTGCGCATTATGGTAGTCGCCTGTTGAGTACGCACACGATGCCAGCAATTCGAGGCCTTTTGCTGGAAGCAGTGGGATCCGAGAGATCAGCAGGTCGCTACAGTCCGCGTATCTTCCCCGCGCATACAACTCAGCCGCTACATTAGGCGGCGCGTTCCTGCGTTGACTGTTGGTGACTGCTCGATTCGCCGATGTTTCAGGGGTACTTCCATCGGTGGGATTTCGGAACAAGACCGAAAGCTTCTCAGAAATTCCTTTGTCCGCGGAGAGCTTTTCAAAAGCCTGCTGCAACTCAGTACGTTTAGATTCAGGCAGTCCAGCATTGAACAGAGCAGCATTGACGTTGAGAAACCCGCGATCTGCTTTCGCAATACTTTCAATTTCCTGCGCGCTTTGTTCGGCTTCTCCTCGCTCAAGGTGTAATCTCGCGAGTCCCAGCTTAGCGGTTAGCGAACCGGGATTTGCGGCGAGTTCGGCGTTCATCTCGCGTTCAGCGCCGCGATTGTCGTGTTGATACAACAGCGTGAAGCCATAATTTGCGTGCGTTTCTGGAGGCAATGTCCCGAACGCTAACGTTTTCTCGTAGAAATCGGCGGACCGCCCGAAAGCTCCCTGGTCAAATAAAGCTTCTGCCGTAAGCGCCTGCAAATATGCTGAGTCCTTGTGCCGCGCCAGCATCAGGCTGGCATCCGCTTCGACTTGTTGGAGATAACTCGTTCCCAGGTAATACCAAACGTCAGCGTTTCCTGGGTCGAGCTGCGTGACATGCAGGTATGAAGTAATTGCCAACCGGGGTTTTCTGCTGGCGGAATAAGCCTGGGCTAACCCGATTTGCGCTTGAATGTCTGTAGGTTTGGTAACCGCAGCTCGTTTGAGGTAAGGGATCGCTTCGTCGAAACGCTTTAACCTGAGGTAATCCAAACCAAGAAACAAATTCGGGACCAATAAATCCGGCTTCAGCCGAATCGCTTCACGGAAGGCTTTTATAGCAAGGTCGTCGTTCCCTGTTTGGTAGTACATCAAGCCGAGATTAGCCCGGAGCTCCGCAAGTTGAGGTTGGATAGCGACAGCCTGCCGATAGAACTCCGCCGCAGCTTGGAAATCTCCTCCGGCCTGGGCTTGTTGCGCCGAGGCCAGAAGAGATTCAAATTGCGCGGGCTCTTGCGGGAATGCTTTACCCAGCAAAATCAAGAGTCCCAAACAACAGACGACGACAGGCCTTACCATTCTCCACACGACTTCACCAATATAGCCTTAAAGCTGCCTGCATGAGCCGCGGCGACCATGATGCGGTAATCGTTCCAAATCCCGGTCCCATAACAGTGTTCGGACTGTAGAAATTTGTGTGGTTGAAAGCGTTGAACATATCCAGTCGAAATTCAAGCCGGGAGCGCTCCGCGATCGGGAAATTCTTCTGGAAGCTCATATCCCAGTTGTTGTAGTGAGGGGCGCGGAGATCGGAGAAGTAACGGGGCGCATTTCCGAGGGTCCACGGTGCAGCGACTGCGAAGGCTGAAGTGTCAAACCACTGAGTGCGACTGGGATTCGCGACATGATAGTCACCGGTAACGTCCACATGTTGACCCGCGCCGAAGTAGTCGAGTCCGTTTCCTGCGCTGCTAATGGAGAGCGGGAAACCTTCTTTATAGGTGAAGATTCCGGATGTCTGCCAGCCACCAACGATCTGGTTCAATACTCCGTTCATCCCGGAGCCGAACTTCCTGCCCTTTCCGACCGGAAGCTCATAGATGTAGCTCAGCACGACGCTGTGGGGAGTGTCCGTCGGGTCGACTGATCTCTCCGCGGCCAAGTTGTAGACATTGCGAATACTCTCGGAAGAGGCATTTGCCCAACCTTCGGGTCCCGCGATGTCATCTATAAACTTAGAAAATGTGTAGGACGCCAACAGCGTGAGTCCCTGGGCCACTCGATGGCTGTAGTTAACCTCCAAGGCGTTGAAATGCGAGTCCCCTGCGGGATCATCGGTCTCGTTGATATCGCAGAATTCCGGATGGGGCCTTAGTAACTGACCCTCCGGAATTGTGGGTTGATCAAGGCCACAGCCGCTCGAGGTGATGTGTCCGAAGAATGGATTTGCAACCTGAGCCAGCAATGCGTTCCCCATCGAGAAATTACTTGGATCCAACTGGTTAAGATTCAGACTGCCAGCGAGGGTATGCACATTGTGATTACCGACGTACGTGACGTCAATTACGTCACTTGAAGTCGGCGCAAATTGTACTCCATACATCCATTGCTGATCATAGTAGGTTTTGCGCTTCGCATTGACAGCGCTGGTGCTGAACCCAACGTTGGTCAGACCCGCTGATGAATTCCCAACGACAGGCACGGGACCATTGGGAAAAGCATTGCTTAGCGAACATCCAGCGCAAGGTGTTATACCGCCATCAAGCGATGCAACATAAGGGGTAGTGGAAGTGTACCCGATGATGTTGGGGCTATTGAGAAATTGGTTCGGATAGAAGATGCCATATCCTCCACGCATCACCAGCTTCGGCGTAACTTGATAAGCAAAGCCGATTCGCGGCGCGAAATGCTTGTAGTCCGTATCGTATTGGCCACGGTCACCGGAACTGGCAAAGTTGACCTCGCCGGTATAGTTTTGGCCTACTGCGGCGCTGATAGGATTGACTGCGTCGTAGTCGAAAGTGGCTAAACGGTTGTATCGGTCCGTGATAGGCTTCTGGACTTCCCAACGCACGCCGAGATTCAATGTGAGTTTTCGCGTGGCCCGCCAGTCATCCTGCAAATAAGTTCCATCGAGCCAAGTACGCGAAACATTAAAAACATTCACGCCGGTGCTGGAGGCGGTTACACCGTTGCCAGCAAAGGCAGGCGTTCCCAACATCATGGATGCAATCGAATCGCCGGTGTTCGCCGTCGGAGTAGTAGGGTCTGGGCCGGCAGTGAAGAGATTGTTAAAGGTAAACGTCGTGGGGGCAATACGGCCGCCGTTTTCATCAATGGCGACCTGCATGTAACCAAACGAGAGCTGATGTTTGCCCTTCACCTTAACGAAGTCTGCTGAACCACTCACAGCGCTTCGCGGAAATCTGGCCTCTCCCGCTCCTGCTAGCGGCCCCTCGCCCACGTAGCCGCTAGGATTAATCACCGGGAATTGCGCCGAATTCGCGTCTATAAAAGACGGCAAGCCAAGGGATGAGGGCTGAAAACCAGCGCTTTGCATGTTGTTACCCTCAACCCATTTCATCCCGCCGACATTCACGCTCATGGTAAAGGTCGGACTGAAGACGTGATTCAAGCCAACCCCGATATTCCAACGGTTATTGGGGTTTATCTGTCCCGGGCCTGCCGGATCGCTCGCGCCAAAATAGTCCGGCGATTCGCCCTTCGATTCTCGTTTATACGAGTACCGACCGTAGAGCCGGGTGTTATCGCTTAAGTTGTGATCAATACGAGCACTAAATTCGTCTGAAACGTCGGGAGCAACGCCGGTAGCGCTCCAGTTACCCGTTAATAGACCGTTGATCGGCGCCGGATAAAAATTGACCAGGTTCTGCCCTACAGGATTAATTCCATTCTTAGCATTCGCCAGGTTGTTTCCCGTGATCGGATCGCGGATCGTCCCGCTCCTGGTCGGCGTCAGCCCGCTTACAGGATCAACCACCCCGGCGGTAATCTGTCGCGTGCTGAACGGATCGTAAAGCTGGCCAGCAAGAATCGGTCTGCCTTCGGCATCGGTTCCAACTTGCGCACCCAGTAATGCCGAGAAGTCTCCGTTGCGGAATGCTGGCGTTGGCACAGTGCCCAAAGGCGCCGAAAGAGGGTTGTTCTCGCGATGGCCTTCGTAGTTAAAAAACCAGAATGTTTTGTCGCGCTGCTCGTAGACGTGGGGGATATAAACTGGGCCGCCAACGGCAACACCAAATTGGCTGCGATGCTCATTCGGACGCGGCAGGCCATTTAGATTATTGAAGTAATTGTTCGCGTCTAAATCGCCGTTACGCAAATAATCGTATGCGACACCATGCAACCCATTGGTTCCAGACTTCGTCACCACGTTAATGACATTCCCTGTGCTCCAGCCGTATTGAGCGCTAAAGGAGTTCTGTTGAACCTTGAATTCTTGTACGCCATCGGGAGATGGAACGTAGATGACGCCGCCCCAACCCGTAGTCGTGTCCCAGGCCCCATCTAGAAGGAATGCAGTAGTTCCAAAGTAGCCGCCTCCAAAGTTAAAGAACGACACGTCCTGGTCAGCCGTACTTTGCTCGCCGCCGCCCTGAATGACCTGCTGTTGCGCGCGATTGTTGACTGACGAGTTCAATTGAACAAAGGTGAACACGTTCCGAAGATTGAGCGGCAACTCGGCGACTTGCTTAGCCGTAATCTCATCGCCAACGTTGGCATTGTCCGTTTGCAATAGAGGAGTTTGTGCTATGACTTCGATTTGCTCCGTCGTCCCAGCTGTCAGCGCGACGCTTTGATTTGCTGATTGGCCGACGTTCAAGGTAATTCCCTGCTGCTTGAAAGTCTTGAACCCTGTCGCCTGGACCGTGAGCGTGTAGGTCCCCGCGGGCAAGAGTGAGAATGAGAAATTGCCTTCCGAATCAGTCTTAAAATCGCGCGTAATGCCTTTCTCCGCGCTAGTCAGAGTGACACTGGTGCCTGGAATGCGCGCCCCAGAGGAATCCGAAACCGAACCTGAAAGAGCGGCAGAGGAAGCAAGCGTCTGCCCATAAGCGACAGGCAGGGCCGCGCTGATCGCGAAGGCAGCAAGGGCTACAAAGAGAATCAGGGAGAAACCACGAAAATTGGGCATCGGACAAGGCCCCCTCTCATTTGCAATCTAGACAGTTAGCGGTAACTGTACCGAGTCCGCACATTCTAGTATTGATCTACTATCTCTTGTCAAGTTATTTTTCGCCGCTTCTTCGGTGGGCTGTGCAAATCACAGGCAGAAAGCACCTACAGTGCTGCGTCCAGGAGAGATTACCTTTTGAAAGCGCGGCCAGACCGCCGTCTTGTGGTTTTAGCGAACGCTGCAGTTATCGATTTCCGATGGCGACAGGCCGCGGACTCAAACAATGAGAACAATGAGAACTTTGAATTTTAGCTTTCAAGGTCAGTGCGAATTGTCTTTAAAGCTCAGGCGGAGCGCGTATGCGAACTTCGTGGGAGGCTGGGCCGGTAGCTGCACATGCAGCCCATCCGCACGCTGATCGAATCGCAATGTGGCATCGCCGCCGACCATGGCAACATTTTGTACTGGTTCGCCGCCGGCGGTAGGCGCGAGCGAATGAATTACCGCCTCCCCATTCGTTGGCCAGGCAAGCCCAATGGCGTAGAGCACGCTGCCTTTGGTCGTGAAACGAAAATCCTCGGCAGTGTACTTAGTTGTATCTGTGTCGTGAAATGAGCCAGCCGCCACTTTCGTGGGGCCCTCGCCAAATACCCTCCAGGGGCGCGTGCCGTAGATGGCCTCGCCGTTGACGCTCAGCCAGGAGCCGACATCAAGGAGTACCTTTTGCACCTCGTCTGGTATCGTGCCGTCCGAACGAGGGCCTATGTTCAAGAGCAAATTGCCGTTCTTGCTGACGATGTCAATGAGCTGGTGCACAATGAATTCCGGTGACTTGAACGTATCGTTATTGATGTAGCCCCAGGACTTGTTGCTTACCGACGTATCAGTTTGCCAGGGCAGCGGTCGAATATCGCTAAGTTGGCCACGTTCCAGGTCAAGCACTGCGGCGTGATCCTGCATGGCATAGTCCTTATAGTTGATAACGCCTACATGGTCACCGTATTTCAGGGAACTGTTGTAATAGAACGCCGCAAAGCGCGTAAGGTTCGGACGTATTGATGCTTGCCCGATCCACCAGTCGAAATAAACGATATCGGGGTGGTATTTTTCAACCAGTTCAGCCGCGCGCGCCAGCCAATCGTTTGGCCATTCCGGAGAGACGTAGGTGAAATCATTGTTGAGAGGCGTGCCCGGAGGATTAATCATCCAGTTATGGGCTGGACCATAGAAGGCGGCGTATTGCGGATCGTTCACATCAGAGGGGATCTTGCGCCCCGGTCCAAAAAAGAAATTATGTTCCACTCGATGCGATGACAAACCAAAATGCAAACCGGCAGCCCTCACAGCCTTGGCCAGTTCCCCGGTAGTGTCGCGGTGCGGGCCCATTTTGACGACGGTCCAATCGCTCAGACCACTGTCATACATCGCAAAACCATCATGATGCTCCGCCACGGGTACCACGTATTTCGCGCCCGCTCTTTTGAATAAATCAGCCCATGCAGCGGGATCGAAATGATCGGCTTTGAACATCGGGATGAAATTTTTGTAACCGAATTGATCCTGCGGTCCGTAGGTAGCGATGTGGTGTTTGTATTCCGGAGATCCCTGCACATACATCATTCGGGGATACCATTCGCTGCCGAAAGCCGGGACGGAATAGACTCCCCAATGAATGAAAATGCCAAATTTCGCGTCCCTATACCATTCAGGCACTTCATATTTCTGAAGTGAATCCCAGTCCGCGCGAAAAGGCCCTTCGTGGTCAGCTTGGTTGACGTCATTGAGGAGCGTGGCGCGCGCTCCATCATATTTGCTGCTGGCCTTCTGCCAAATCTGATCAAGACTTTGCGGGTCTTGCGATGCGGTAGGAGCCGTAGAACTCTGCGCACTCAGAACAGAGGCAGCGGCCAGGATAAATGCAACGACGCCGAACCTTCGGATCATTGAAAATAAGACAGTCATTTCTACCCCTTTGTGTCGGCTACCGAATCAAGCATGTTGAGTTTTGCCCAGGTAAAGCCGTAAAGGGCAACGAATACGAAACAAATTAGAGGCACAACAAAGCCTATGCGCATGGAATGCTGGTCTGCGATATGGCCCATGAACGGCGGAGCGATGGCGCCGCCCACAATGGACATAACGATCAGCGAGGATCCGAGTTTTGTATATTCGCCCAATCCGCGAATGCCCAGCGCGAAAATCGTGGGAAATCCCACCGACATAAAGAAGAAGCTAACAAATAATGCATACAGTCCAAATTTGCCGCCGCCCATCATTACGGCAACCAGCAGAACGGTGATGCTGGCATAGGCCGCAAGCACGCGTTCCGGCCGGAATTGGCTGATCACTCCGCTACCGAAGAGACGTCCCAGCATGAACAAACCAAAGCCGATGGCACCCAGCCATTTGGACGCCTGCAACCGGGTCGCGCCAGGGTCATTTTCAAGTATGTAGTTGACGAAAAAGCTGAAAATTCCGGTTTGCGCCGCTACATACATAAACTGCGCCAAAATCCCCAGCGTGAAGTGGGCGCGGCGAAACATGTCCCATTTTCTGGAAACAAGAAGAAAGGAAGCGACGTAAGCAGCGATCAGCAGGGCATATGTTACCGGCTCGAACAAAGCTTCATTCAGGTTAAGCAGGGTCCATACCATTGCGAGAATGGGCGCGATAAAAAAGTACAGAAGCCCGCAAACCAAAGCCAACACAACCGCGATCCCGAACAATTGCATGCTTGACGGTTTTAGACGACTTTGAGTTGTAACAGCACCGCGGCTTTCATCCTCGACGTGCAAATCCGGAACCCGGGACACGGCGAAAACAATGAGCAGCAACAGTACAAATAAACCGATGCCGACGTAAGGCGTGGAGAGTCCGGCATTGGAACTTACTTCTTCGTTGCCGGAAAAAACAAAATAGCCGCCAATAATTGGCCCGAGTATCCAGCCAGCGCCGTTAAATGTTTGAGCGATATTAATCCGCGTCGGTCCGGTTTCCGGAGGGCCGAGGACAGTCGCGTAGGGATTCGCAATCGTTTCCAGGCATGTCATCCCTGCGCCGATCACAAACAATCCCAACAGAAATGCCCAGTACGTACCGATATGCGTGGCCGGAATGAACCAGAAAGCGCCCCCCGCGATCAAAGAAAGGCCAACGAGAATGCCGCCTTTATAGCCAATTTTTTTTGCGATTAAGCCAGCCGGAATGGCCATCAGGAAGTACGCCAGATAATTAGACGCCTGTACCAGACCCGATTGTTCTTTGTTAATATGCAGCGCGTCCTGAAAATGTTTATTCAGGATGTCGATCATTCCGTTGCAAAAGCCCCACAGCAAAAACAGTGACGTGATCAGTACAAAGACGACGGCAAAATTCCTGCCGTCGGCTGTGCGAAATAGACCGATACCAGCATTCGAACGAGCGCCGGATGGAGATTCGGTGGTAGAGATATTCATCGTAAGCTACCCCACTGACACCATAATCTTTTTAAAGCTCGACGGGTTCTCGCTCCACGAGCGCAATGCATTCGGTGCTTCCTCAAGAGGAACAATCATACTCACCGCCTTATCCACTGGGAAGCTTCGTGCTTCGAGTAGCTTGATCACTGCCTGGAAGTCTTCTGGCTGAGCGTTTCTTGATCCGAGTATGTCCAATTCTTTTTGCACGAACAGTCTGGTCTCGTAGCTGACTGGTTCCTTGGCATACCCGATGTACACGACCCTCCCGGTAAATGCGACTTCTTCGACAGCGGCACGGAAGGTTGCCGGAGTACCCACCGCTTCAATAAAAACGTCCGGCCCCCGGCCCTTCGTTAACTCGAGCAGACGATCGTGGAGCGATTCTCTCAGGCTGTTGATCGTGTGAGTGCTACCTGCGGCCCGCGCGAGCTCCAGTTTTTCGTCGTCAACATCAATGCATATTGTGCAGGCGCCCCGAGCATGGGACGCGGCGATGGCGCCAAGCCCCACTCCTCCACAACCGAAAATCGCGACCGTGTCGGTTGCCGCGACGCGCCCCCGGGCCACGGCGTGAAAACCAACAGTCAACGGCTCAACCAGGCACAATTCCTGTGGCGTGAGTTTTGCCGGATACAATTTCTCTGGCGGCATGACAATGTACTCGGCGAGAGCGCCGTCCCTTTGCACTCCGAGAGTCTCGTTGAATTGGCATGCATTCGGACGCCCTCGTCGGCACGACGCGCATTTGCCACAGCTAGTGTAAGGAGAGAGAGCAACGTTGGTGCCTTCCGGCAGACTGCCGTGCCCACTCGCGACAGTGGCGCACACTTCATGTCCAAGGATTCGCGGAAACGAGACGAGAGGATTTAATCCACGGAATGAATTCAAGTCGCTTCCACAGAGTCCAACCATCTGGACTTTCAACAATACACTGCCATTCGTAACTACTGGCTCGGGAATGCTCGCGATGGAAGCTTGTCCCGGTTTCTGAAGTATGATCGCTTTCATATTTCAATGCGTTCTCGTGGTTAGCGAGCAACACCTTCCGTTACGTTGAGGACTGCCTCTCGACCGCTCGAGCGCATTGCAGCGCGAAGCCGATCTTCAGCTTGCGCATTCCAGTATCCGCACTCCAGTTCGAAAAATACCGACGTGTATGGAATTTGCATGTTGGTCTTGATCAAGAGTAGCTGAAAACTTTCACCGACCGCGTCAAGCTTGGCGATGATTTCTTCGTGCTGCATGGAGCGAACCTCGTATCCCTCCACAAGATCGGCGAGTTCTTCCCGATAAGTGGTGATACCCCGCGCGTCCTCCTCAGAGACGAAGCTAAGTTCTTTGTCAGTGTAGATTACAGGTTTAATGTGCTTGCATTCATTGAGAATCGCAAAGGCCTTGTCCAAAACTGTCGCCTGATCTTCCTCGCTCACTATCGTTTCAATACCCGGCTTGGACTGTGCCGGATACGCTGAGTCCGCGATCACAAACCAATTGCGGTGCCCATAAAGCTGCAGGCGGTCTTTCAAAATCTCTTCCCAGTGCGGCTTCATTTGGGTGCAAGTTCCTCATCCGAACAGACTGCAACTTTACCGCATTTGCCCGAAGCCATGAGCGAATACGCTTCTGCGACATCTTGAAGGCCAAAGCGGTGCGTGATGATGTCGGCGGGATGGAGGTTCCAGCGCACAAGCCGCTCGACCAATTCTTCCATGAGCCATGTACTAGTGACCCATGAGCCATAAATGGTTTTCTGATCGTGAATAATGTCCGGAGACGGATTGAACTCGACACTTCCACCTTCCCCGACAAAAGCGATCCTTCCCCACTTGCGTGTCGCCCGGATAGCAACGGCACGCGCGTTAGCGTTTGCCGAGCAGTCAAGCGCTCGTTCTACTCCGTAACCATTCGTCAGATCTCTTATTTCCGCGACATTGTCGGCTCCCGCGCGAAGAACGAAATCGCACAGTGAGAGTGATCGTGCTAAACCTAAGCGCTCGAGGACGACATCAATCCCAATAATCATTTGGGCGCCCAGCTTTCGGCATAAAGCCGCCGCAGCGAGCCCGACGGGCCCAAGTCCGGTGATGAGTACGGAATGGTTGCCGTTAATTCCGATTTTTTCTATTGCCTCGTAAACAGTTCCAAAACCACACGCCACCTGAGCACCATCTCCATATGAAAGCTGGTCCGGAAGTGCGATGAGGTCTTTCTCTTCCGCGACCATATAGTCAGCCATCCCGCCGTCGCGCTGCCATCCGTAGGCCCGCCGGTACTTTTCGCTTGTGCAGGAGATCATGTATCCGCGCCGGCAATCGTTACAAACACCGCAACCAGAGATGTGATAAACAATCACTCGATCGCCCACGCCGAAACGACGGCAGCCAGGCCCGGCCTCTACAATCTGGCCGCTCGGTTCATGACCGGCAATTACTCCCTGATAGCCTTCAGGACCTTTGCCGAGGTGCTCGTGATAGATGCAGCGAATATCCGAACCGCAAATCGTGGACGCCTTGACCCTAAGCAGGACTTCGCCGTGCCCCGGGCAAGGTATTGGCAAAGTGCGAAGCTCAACACTATCGTTTCCTGGAAGAAACGCGGCCTGCATATTCTGTTGGTTGATTGCCATGGGCTCGGCTTTTTCCAATGTATTCGAATTCCGCATCATGGGGATGTGATCTCCCCGTTGATGTCCCAAAGATCCTGCCAGGATTGTCCTTCCTTCCACAGAAACACCTGACCTTTTATCAGCCGGCAGTTGCGGTCAATCGCGCTGATCTCGCGCATTTCAAACTCAGTGAGCGGTTCGCTAACGACGCCTTCAAGATTGCTCAAGTAATGAGAGCGATTGGTTGAAAAAGGAATGGGCACCTGTCCGCGTTGAACAGCCCACTTCACACATACGACTGCAGGATGAACTTCGAGGCGCTCTGCGATTTTGACAATCACAGGGTCCTGAGTTGGGGCGGTGTCTTCGGGAGTGCGGTCTCTTTCCGGCCGCCCTGGCGAACCAATTGGAGAATAGCCCACGGGAACCATATCGTTGGATCGGACAAACTCGAATAAGTCTGGTTGCTGAAAATGTGGATGCAGCTCCATTTCATTGACCGCTGGCTTAATGCGTGCATCCTGTAAAACAAGATTTAGTTTGGGAATCGTCATGTTCGAGGTGCCAATGTGACGAACCAATCCCTGATCGACAAGTTCCTCCATCTTCCGCCACGTCTTCATGAACTCCGCATGGATATAAGGCTTGGCGTCCTTGCTGCGGGAACTCACGTCACAACCAGGAGGGTGAAAATTAGGAAAAGGCCAATGCACGAGATAAAGGTCTAAATATCCCAGTCCGAGATCAGCGAGGGACTGCTTGCAAGAAGGGATCACGTCATTCTCGTCATGCCTGTCATTCCACAACTTCGACGTGATCCATAGCTCTTCGCGGTTAATACCGCCGTGTAAAATCTGTTTGAACGCGTACCCGATCTGGCTTTCATTCCGGTAGACGGATGCACAATCGAAATGCCGATATCCGACGGCTGCCGCTCCTTCTACCGCCCCTGCAACTTCGGAAGCCGTGACATGATCGGACCCGAATGTTCCCAAGCCGATCGCCGGCATCCGAGTTCCACTGTGTAGAATCCGCTGGGGAACAAGGCTAGGATCAACAGGCATTTTAGCTGGCACCCCTGAAACAATCTGGCCGCTCATCCCGATTTACTCATCCGACGCTCAGAATTCGAACTGAACTCGCGCGGGCTAGAGCGCCACGGGAGTGCTCGAAGCAATGTATATATCGGTAAAGTTACCGATGTCAATCATAATCCTTCACGGCCGTTTTCGGCGACCGGTCGCTTGCGCAAAGTAACCACTTCGAGAAGCCGCCAGGGCAAGAAATCGAATTACGAGAAGAAAAAACCTGGGATATGTGGTGAGAATTTCCAGCCATTGAAGCGCTAGTTTAGTGCGAGATTCGATAAAGTCACTGCTACTTCTATATACTGAGTGGCATTTATGAGCGTACGAATGAAGGATATTGCCAGAGATCTTGGCGTATCGGTGATCACCGTTTCCAAGGTTTTGCGCAACCATCCCGACGTTGGAGACGAAACTCGCGAGCGCGTTCTGGCTCGCGTCAAAGAGCTCGATTACCGGCTGAACCTGGCCGCACGCAGCCTGGTTACTGGACGAACCTATTTGGTCGGTCTAGTTGTTCCGGACCTTCTCCATCCCTTCTTCGCAGAAATCGCTAAGTCTCTTTCGGAGGCCTTAAGGAAGAGCGGGTACTATCTCATCGTCTCTTCGTCTGACGAAGATCCAGACCTTGAGGAACAGGAAATCAATCAACTACTGGCACGCCGGCTCGATACAGTGATTATTGCCTCCTGCCGTTCAACCGTTGATCTGTTTTTTCGTCTCGAAAAGCAACAGACGCCCTACGTGCTAATTGATCGTGCGCTGCCAGGGCTTTCTGCAAATTTTGTTGGTGTGGACGACGAAGCGGTAGGGGTCCTTGCTACCCAGCATCTGATTGACATGGGTTGCAAGAGAATTGCGCATATTCGTGGGCCGGAAACGAGTCCAGGCGCCAGGCGAGTAGAAGGATATAAACGAGCTCTGATCCAGAATGGAATGAAAGTCGTGGATAATTACATTATTAGTGAGCCAAAGGGAGATGTGGAGACAAGACAGCGCGGCGCGGAAGCGATGCGCCAACTCCTGGGCCTAAAACCGAGACCTGACGGAGTGTTCTGCTTCAATGATCCCATGGCCATGGGTGCGATGAATTATGCGCTGGATCGCGGACTAAGGATTCCAGAAGACATTGCAGTCATTGGTTGCGGAAATCTTCACTACGACGATGCTCTGAGCGTTCCGCTTTCCAGCATTAATCAACACAGCCGGCGAATTGGGCAAGAAGCGGCGCGTCTTGCGCTGGGCATCCTAAATTCGAAAGTTCCGCCTAAACCCGAGAATGTGATACTGCAACCAGAGTTAATCGCGCGCCGCTCGACGCTAAGGCGCACAATTAAATACCCGCCTTCCAGAAAAAATGCGCGAGCGTAGCCCTTCGACCAAGATTGCGACGTGATTCCCGCCTTGACAAAACCGAAAATGCGCTGATAATAACCACCGCTACAGTTAACGATACACAAGAGGCCGCGTTCCCAGAATGAAATTGGACCGCCGAAAATTCCTGGAGTCGAGCGGAATGGTGGCATTGGGTGCTCTCGTTCCCGGTGTTACTCGGTTTGCCTACGCTTCAACCCCTTCAGAGCCGTTCCAGTGGAAGACTGATGATTTAATTTTCAGCTTTGGCATGTCCGATGGAAGGCTGCGCCAAAAACAACTCATTCCCGCCGATGGGCTACAGTCTGACGATTCGTCTGGCGTGGAAGTGGCACTCCAATGCAGCGGCGAAAATTCTCCTGATCAAGGCATGAAATCGGGCATGGGGCAGCCGGGAGCTCGATTGTTGTTTGCCGGGAAACACGAGGAATCAACGAGCGCGGGCAAGCGCCTGGTGTGCACTCACACCGACCCAAGCCTTCATTTACGCGTGGAATCCGTTTACGAGGCCTTTCATGGGCTGCCCGTTGTCCGGCGGTACTCGCGAGTTACCAACGAAGGAAGCTCGCCTGTTGGTATTGAGTTCTTGAGTTCCGCAATGCTTCACGGACTAGCAGATCCACAGAAATACGACCACGAGCTTCGCATCCATATTGCTTTTAATAGCTGGATGTCTGAGGGACAGTGGCACACGCTGCGTCCGTCAGAGATGGGTTTCGTCGAGAACGAACGCACGAGTTGGTCGGAAGCGCGCGCGGGCAGCGTCGGCAGTTGGTCCACGGAACGCTATCTGCCGATGGCAATGGTCGAGAACATCAAGCTGGGCCTGACCTGGTTCTGGCAGATCGAACACAACGGATCGTGGTATTGGGAGATCTCAAACGTTTCGGCGCGCAATAACAATGCGGACGACGTTTACGCATATCTTGGCGGCCCCGATGATCTCCACTCCGCGGCATGGAAGAATCTGAAACCCGGAGAGACCTACCAGACGGTCCCGGTGGCAGTCGGTTGCGTGCGCGGCGGTTTCGGCGAGGCGGTCGAAGCCTTGACGCGTTATCGACGTGAAGCGTGCGTGAGGACTCCCAGTAGAAATTCACGCTGCTCAGTCATTTTCAATGATTATATGAACTGCCTCTGGGGCGACCCAACTGAGGCGAAGGAATTGCCGCTCATCGCCGCCGCTGCAAAAGCTGGTTGTGAATACTTTGTCATCGATGCGGGCTGGTACGCGGAGCTTCATGAAGATTGGAGTCAAACCCTCGGGGCATGGCAGCCTTCCTCCACGCGGTGGCCGCGAGGCCTAAAGTTCGTGCTTGATCAGATTAGACAGAATGGAATGATTCCAGGTCTGTGGCTAGAACCGGAAGTTGCAGGCGCAAAGTCAGCGCTCGCTCAAAAGCCTGATAACTGGTTCCTTGTCCGCCACGGCAAAAGAGTGTGGAAAAATTCGCGATTTTTACTGGATTTTCGCAATCCCGAAGTCCGGGCATACCTTGATCAAGTGATCGCACGCCTCGTGCATGATTACGGCGTCGGCTACATCAAAATGGATTACAACGTCGATTCATTGCAAGGGACCGAGCTTAATGCGGATAGCTTCGGACAAGGGTTGCTGGAACATAACCGAGCACTGTTGAGTTGGCTTGAAGGAATTCTCAATCGGCATCCCGATCTCATCATTGAGAACTGCGGCAGCGGAGGCGGGCGCATGGACTATGCGATGCTAAGCCGCCTGCAACTGCAATCCATGACCGATCAGGAAAATTATCTGAAGCTGCCGGCAATCCTGGTAGGAGCATCAGCGGCCGTATTGCCTGAACAGCTTGCAATCTGGTCATACCCATTGGCCAATGCGGATGCAGACCAAACCAGCTTCAACATGGTCACGGCTATGATGTGCCGCATCCATCAAAGTGGTCGTCTGGATGCGCTTTCGCCGGTAGTTGCAGCGCAAGTCGCAGAAGGCATCCGAGTTTACAGGGACGTTCTACGCAGACACATCCCCGCAGCGGTTCCCTTTTATCCGCTCGGCACCTCAGACATCACGAATTCTCAAGCGCCCATCGCTCTGGGAATGCGCTCGCCCGAACAAACCTTACTGGGGGTCTGGAGAACGGATGGCCCCGCGGTAACGAGAATCCCGATCGCAAACCATCACGCCAAGCTCGTTTACCCAACTGATCTCGGCATCACAGTAACGAGCGCCGAAGGAGCAGTGAACATTGAATTTCCTCGGGCGCACATGGCGTGCCTCGTTCAAATATCGTAGAATCACCGTCGAGTTTTAGGCTTCTCCATTTTCTCCTTCCTTGCCCCTATCTCCGAGAACTGCCACGATCATGGTTCCCGCATCGTTGTAAAACGTATCTTGTGAGCGGTTGTCTAAATAGACATGGGTTTTGTGAAAGCCTGAAAGGTGGGCCGCATACCATGTGACGGTGCCATCCATCTTGGAATCGGGAAAAATATAAAATTCCGACTGCGTAACGATCGCCGCCCCCTGGCAATCCGTTGACGCGGTGTTGTGCGGTTGTGAGCACATCCTTTAGGTCAAGTATGCGCATCTACTAAAGTAATCACCTTGTAGCATGATCAATGGGAAACCAGTAGACTAGGATTTGCTTCGTTGCTATAGTTGCCTCAAAGCCATCGTCATGGTATCGCCATCAAATCGTCAAAACGGCAAAGCAAGTCGCCCTGGTTATTTCTGGCTGCTGATTTTATGCGTTGTATTTGCGCTGACAGTGGCGGTGGCAACGCGTACTAGCGTATTAACTGTCTCCCACAGTGTTTCCGTGAGTGGAGACAGTGGCACCGTAATGCGGCAACATATGGATAGCGACGCCGCCGCCCAATGGGTGCCTCCAGTTGCCGTGGTCGTGGATGCTGTGCTCGTTATTTCTTCTTACCCGCGGCTTGCTCCCGCCGGCCCTCCTGTTGCCGATCTTTTTTATGAAGAGACTCTCTACAATCGTCCTCCGCCTTCCTGCTAAATTTTTCTGCCTGTCTGTCAACTGAGTCTTGTGTCCTGTACATACTGCTTGCTTCACACGAAGCAATCTCCAGCGTGAGCTTTTAGCGCTCGCTGAAGCTGACTCGAACAAGTCTTGATTGCAACGCACGTTTCTTGTGTGCTTTGTCGCAAACGGCACGGAAAACTCCGCGTCCGCTCTGTCCGGATGAAGTTTGCATTGTGTTGTGCTCAGGAGATTTCAACGGCGCGCATTTCATCGCTGACCGAAGACATGCTGTTCACTTCGTTCCGCTACTACTTGCCTGAGAGCGTGGGCCCTGTCTCTGTGTCATTCACGGGGCCGGAGCCGCCTTCGGAATAAAGCGCTTTATGGATGAAATTTATGGATGAAAACTTACAGATAAAGCACAGATGGAAGCGCATAACAATTTTCGGGTCATTGGCGCTCGTAATCTGTGTCCTCAGCTTTTTGCGATTTTTCACAAAAAAAGCCCATGCCGCCCAAACCGAGCCGCAGCGGTTGCGATCGGTCGCCGTCGCGTTGGCGGGAAAAGGTGCGATCGTCAATGCGCTCGATCTCTCGGGCACATTTCGCCCTTATCAGGAAGTCGACGTGCACGCCAAGGTAGCCGGCTATATCCGCCACATCTTCGTGGATGTCGGGGACAAGGTTCAGCAGGGCCAGATTTTGGCTGTGCTCGAAGTGCCAGAATTAAATGCCCAGGTCATGGGCGCGAAGGCGGATATACAGCGCGACCAGAATGCAATTCAGCGTGCGCAAAGCGAGATCGAACGCGCCCAATCAACCCATTCTGACTACCATGCTGCCTACTCGCGGCTGAAACAAGCCTCCAGCGTGGAGCCCGGCCTCATCGCTGATCAGGAACTTGATGACGCTCTGGCAAAAGATAAAACCAGCGAGTCCGGGGTCATCAGCGCACAGGCCGAACTGGCTGAATCCCAAAGCGAGCTGGCCTCGGCTCAGGCGAACCTTGAGCGGCTTAATGCTCTGGAACAGTACTCGCAGATCACGGCCCCCTTTGCCGGGGTAGTCACAAAACGTTATGCCGACACCGGCGCTTTGATTCAGGCGGGCACCTCTTCCGACACGCAATCCCTGCCCGTGGTCCGATTGGCGGAATGGTCAAGGCTCCGGCTGTTAGTGCGAGTGCCTGAATCCGCCGTTCCTCAGGTTCGTCTGGGCGACACCGTGACAGTTCAGGTCCCAGCTCTGGCCCGCACATTTGAAGGTAAGGTCGCGCGCTTCTCGGATGATCTGGATCAGCAGACCCGAACCATGGACACGGAAATTGACGTGGAAAATCGCGATGGATCCCTCGTCGGAGGTATGTATGCCCAAACAGACCTCACGCTGCAGCGCAGCAACTCGCCTCTAACCGTACCCGTGCAGGCCATCAGCCGCAATGGGATGACGGCAACGGTGATGGTTGTGAATCCGCGCGGCGTGATTGAGGAACGAGAGGTAAGCCTCGGCGAGGAAGGCGCCGACCGCGTGGAAATCAAAACTGGTTTGTCGCCCGGAGACGAGGTGGTTGTAGGTAATCGCTCTGACCTGAGGGCCGGCGAAAAAGTGATGCCGCGAAAAGTAAACGTCGGCGTAACCAACATCGAGGCGGGTTCCTAATGTCTAGGTTCGCAATCAAAAATCCCTACTTCATTATGGTCTGCTGCCTAGTCATTGCGATTGTCGGAACAACCGTACTCGCGAGAATGCCCGTGGATTTGTTTCCGCCGATCAATATTCCGGTCGTCGTTGTAGCCACTTTTTATTCCGGGATGCCTCCAGAACAGATCGAGACCGACATCACAGGGCGGTTTGAAAGATTCTTTACACTGGGCAGCAACATCGATCACATGGAATCCCGCTCGCTTCCGGGCGTGAGCCTTATCAAGATTTATTTCCAGCCGGGCACGGATCCAGATGCCGATCTAAGCCAGATTTCCAATCTTGCCATGGCAGATCTCAGAAAGTTACCTCCAGGCACTCTGCCTCCCGTCGTCTTGAAATTTGACGCATCCAGTCTGCCGGTCTGCCTGATCACTCTAAAAGGCCAGGGTCTCAATGAAACCCGACTGCGCGACCTGGGCCAGTACGACGTGCGCAATCAGGTTGCCAATGTGCCGGGCGCTTCCGTACCGCAGCCATTTGGCGGTCGTTATCGCCAGATCATGGTGTACGTTGACCCTCTCAAGTTACAGGCGCACGAGCTGAGCGTGATGGATGTAGTTCGCACCGTCAACGACAGTAATCTGATCCTGCCCGCAGGCGATGTAAAGATCGGTCCTATTGATTACAACCTCTACACCAACAGCCAGCTGCCCAACACGCAGGAGATCAACCGCCTCCCACTCAAGACGGTGGGGAATGCTTCTGTTCTGGTACAGGATGTCGGGAAGGCTATGGATGCACATGAAATTCAAACCAACGTGGTACGTGTGGATGGCCAGCCTTCCGTTTATCTGCCGATCCTGAAGCAGGGTGGCGACACAAACACGATCGCTGTGGTCAATGGGATCAAGAATGCCGTCCACAATCTGATCGATGTTCCAAAGCAATTGGTCGCACGTGTTGTTTTCGACCAATCCATATTCGTGAAGAAGGCGATTGAAAACCTGCTTCACGAAGGCGGCATTGGACTCTTGTTGACCGGGCTGATGATTCTCTTGTTCCTCGGCAGCATGCGGGCCACCGCTGCCGTCTTCCTCTCGATTCCGTTGTCAGCCCTGGCGGCGTTTCTGGCGATCAGCGCGCTGGGAGGCACCGTCAACACAATGGTGCTTGGGGGATTGGCCCTGGCCTTCTCCCGGCTCATTGACAATTCGGTCGTCGTACTGGAAAACATTTTCCGGCACATGGAGATGGGCGAGTCTGCCGAAGTTGCCGCTGAGAAGGGCGGACAGGAAGTCGCATTGCCGGTGCTTGCTGCCACTCTCACAACCATTGTTGTTTTCTTTCCCGTGGTTTTCCTCTATGGCGTCAGCCGCTTCCTGTTCGTTGCGCTGGCTTCAGCGGTTGTACTTTCCATGCTGGCCTCGTTCTTCGTGGCTATGACTGTGGTCCCGCTTTTCTGCGCCAAGCTAATAAAGTCGCCCCATCTGGTCCACGAGCACCAGGTTACCTCTTCCGGTTTCGGACGCATCATCAGCGGCTTTAATCGGTACTTCGAAAAACTTGTTCGCTACTACGATCACACGGTCGCTCGCGCCCTCATCCGGCCTGCAATCACCACACTGGGGCTGGTTGGCATAGCCATCCTTAGCTTTTCTCTCTATCCGCTGCTCGGCGTCGCCTATTTTCCGCGAACGGATCCCGGGCAGTTCGTGATCAATCTCAAGGCGCCTTCCGGAACGCGCCTTGAGCTCACCGAACAGCTGGTCCAGCGCGTCGAAGACGAAATCCGCAAAATCGTTCCTCCCAACGAACTCTCGATGATTGTTTCCAACATTGGCGTTACGCCCGGCTTTTCCGCCATCTACACCCCCAACTCGGCGGAACACACGGCATTTGTACAGGTCAGCTTAAAGGATGGCCACAAGGTCGGCAGCTACGAATACATGAATCGGATGCGCATCGCGTTGCGCAATGACGTTCCGGAACTTAGCGCCTACTTTCAAACGGGCGGCTTGGTGGATTCGGTGCTGAACCTGGGTTTGCCGGCTCCGATTGACATCCAACTCAGTGGATCAGACTTGGAGAAGACGTACAGCAGTGCCAGCCAGATCGCCAATCAGGTTCGTCATCTTGACACTGTCAGCGACGTCCTGATCCCTCAGGATATGGACTATCCCGCGCTGCGAATCAATATCGACCGCGAACGAGCCAGCCTTGTAGGTCTAAGCCAGAAAGAGGTGGTTGATAACGTCATCACCGCTTTGACTTCCAATCAGATGATCGCCCCGAGCTACTGGGTGGATCCGAAGAGTGGCAACGACTACCTGCTCACCGTGCAATATCCCGAGAACCAGATCCACACGTTGAACGATCTCAAGGAAATTCCCATTCGCGCGTCGGCGAACAAACAAACAACCCAACTGGATTCGGTCGCCGATATTACACATGTTGAATCGCCAACCGAGGTGGACCACTATCAACTGCGCCGGGTGATTGACGTTTACGTTGCACCTAAACGAGAAGACCTTGGCAAGCTCACTAGTTCGATCGAGCGAATTATTTCCCACACTCAGTTGCCCGAGGGAGTTCGCGCTACGCTTCGCGGTTCCGTTCAGGGTATGCGCTCATCTTTCAAGAGTTTTGGGATCGGTCTGCTGCTTTCAGTCGCACTTGTTTATCTGATTCTTGTCGCGCAGTTCCGCTCGTTCCTCGATCCCTTCATCATCCTCTTCGCCATACCGCCGGGATTAAGCGGCGTGCTGCTCATCCTTCTGATAACGGATACGACATTGAACATTATGTCGCTCATGGGCCTGGTCATGATGGTGGGCATCGTTGTTTCAAACAGCATTTTGATCGTGGATTTCGCCCGAAGCTTGTGGGCACAGGGTACACCGCTCCAGGAAGCTGTTGCTGTTGCCAGCCGCATCCGCCTCCGACCTGTTCTCATGACGTCTCTGGCCACCATCATTGGCCTGATTCCGATGGCGCTGAAGCTGGGCACTGGCTCTGAAGCTTATGCCCCGCTGGCGCGTGCCATCATCGGCGGCCTCATAGTTTCCGTCGTCGTTACCGTATATCTGGTTCCTGCAGGTTATCTGTGGGCTCATCGCAACGACAAGAACCTCCCGGAGGTGCAGACCGTATGACCTGCAAATCCGTCGTATTGCTTTGTACGCTGCTGATTCCGGTTACGGGCTTCGCCCAGCAGAATTTGCCGGATAGTCCGCGCCCGCTCAATCTTTTATCCCAAGCCGGTGCGCCACCGATTGTTCCATCTCCCGGCCAGCAGCAATTCGGATTGAATCAGACTCCGTCGCCTGCCAGTCTTCGCCTTACGCGCAAGCAGGCAGAAGAAATTGCTATCAAGAACAATCCCTCTATCTCAGTCGCTCGCCTTGACGCTCTTGCGGCGCATCAGGTTACACGTGAAGTGAAATCCAGTTTGTGGCCAACCGCCGTCGCTAATCTCACCGCCGTGGATGCTCACGATGACGGCCGCATCTCTGCCGGAGGATTGAACAACCCCATCATCTTTGAACGCGCGGCCGCCGGAGCAAGCATGAGTCAACTCATCACCGACTTCGGACACACGACAAATCTCGTCGCCGGCGCACGGTTGCGGAGCAAGGCCCAGGACCAGAATGCGCTGGCAACGCAGGAACAAATCCTGGTGGCTGTGGACGAGGCCTTCTACGACGCCCTCCAGGCGCAGGCTCTTCTTAAGGTCGCAGAGCAGACTGTGCATTCGCGCCAGTTGGTGAGCGATCAGGTCTCGGCGCTGACCAGAAACAAATTGAAATCGGATCTGGATCTCAGCTTCGCCAACGTGAATTTATCGCAGGCAAAGCTGTTGGAACTGGATGCGGGAAATAATGCCCAGGCGGCGCTCGCAAGCCTGTCGGCCGTTTTGGGTTATCCCGGGCTCGAGAACATCAGTCTTGTGGAAGAAAACAAACTGATTGCTGCGCCGGCGGAAGATGCCGATCGCCTCATTGCGGAGGCCTTCAACCGGCGCCCCGAGCTGCAGGCATTGGAATACCAGTCCCAATCAGACCTAAAGCTTCGCAACGCGGCACACGATCAGTACCTACCTACCATTAGCGCTCTCGGAGCTATTGGCAGTACCCCGATAGGGGATAGTCGCCTTTCAAGCTGGTACGGCGCCGCGGGAGTCAACGTTCAGATCCCGATCTTCAATGGATTCTTTTTCAGCGCCAAAACGCATGAAGCGGAGCTACGCGAGCAGGCGACTTTGCAGAACACGGTGGACCTTCGCAACCGCATCGCGCGCGATGTCCGCAGGGCGTGGCTGAATGCACGCACCGCTTACCAGCGGCTCAGCGTCAATGCGGAACTGCTTGACCAAGCTAATCACGCACTCGATCTGTCACAGGCACGCTACAAACTTGGCTTGGGATCAATCGTCGAGCTCAGCCAGGCCCAGCTTCAACAAACTCAGGCAGAGATCGGAAATACGCAGGCCGGATACGAATATCGCCTTTCTCTCTCCGAGCTTCGTTATCAGACGGGAGGAGCAACCGTCACCGCCAACATGCCCGCGGCCGCGCCAAAGTCGCGTATCCAAATCGACAGTGTTCCCGATGAATATATGTCCAGCAACATGAGCGTGTCTCAGCCCGTGTCCCTGCAGACATTTCGATTTGAAGTGAATTCGCAAACGCGCCGCGTACGGATCGTTGTGAACTATACCTACCCCAACGAAAACATGCTGAGCAAGGGTGATTCGCGAGGAGGCCCACAACGGACCATTGCCAAAGTGCCGGGTCTTGAGTACGACGCTGAATCACACACCATTGTGTACCAAGCCCAAAGCGCTCGAACGGTGTGTGCACAAGTGGAAGAACACAACGACAACTACATAAAGGTGACAAACACCGGCGCGTGCACCGTTATTGCCAAAGATGCGAATCACGCCGAAGACGATGGATGGAAAATCCAGCACAGTCACGCACTCGACACATATTTTGAAATCCAATAAGGAAAAATCATCTTATGCTTGGTGATAGTTTGAAAACCAAACGGGCGAAGATAACAACCCCACTGTTGATTCTCATACTCGCTTCCATAGTGATATTTCTTACCGCTGGAAGATCTGCTGCAGATACCTCAAGGGTCCGGATCAAGATTGATACAGTCCCCGACGAATATTCTCCCACCAACGCTACCGTGACTGAGCCAGTCTCCATGTACGATTTCCATTTTGAAGTGAACTCAGAGACGCGGCGCGCGCGTGTCGTTGTCGAATATACCTATCCCGACGAACGCATATACGAGCGGGAGGACGATGGAGGAGGTCCAAAACCGACCATCGCACAGATTCCCGGACTCAAGTACGACATCGCCGACCAGGAAGTTGTGTATGCAGCCAATGGCACAACTTCAGTTTGTGCCAATGTCGAAGACCACAAAGGGTTTCTGGGGCGGCATCTCTGGGCCAAAAGCACCGGGGTCTGCATTGTGGAGGTAGAAGATGTAAAACATGCCCAGGACGATGGTTGGACCATCCGCCGCTTCAAAGCCATCGATACTTACTTTGAAGTCCGATGAGGCATTTTTTGAAACAACCGCCTTACGTTCTTCACCGGCAACAGCCCACCAACAATGCATCCTGGATGCATGATGAAATCCGGCTGTCGATTCAAATTATTTGTCCTTCTCGAGAAGCGACCCGGCAAAAGGCACGGCCCAACATTAGTACATTCAGTATATGGTTTGATCCATAGTGACTTGCATATATTGATATTATCGAGCCACGCTTTGACACAAAATGCCGGCTTGGCTGTATTTGTAACTTGAGGTTTGAACTTTAGCCATATCCTTTTATGTGAGCGTAAATGGATTTGTATGCCCTTGAAGTTGTACCGAAAAAGTTGATAACTTGACATCATCCAATGGTACCGCCCCCAAAAAACTCATTGCGAAACCTATATTGGAAGACCCCATCCGAGTTTTGCTTGTTGAAGACCACAACTTCGTGCGCCGCGCCTTCAAGCGCCTATTCGAGGATGAGCCCGACATCCATGTTGTGGGCGAAGCAAGCAATGGTCATGAAGCCGTAAAAGCCGCGAAGCGCCTGCGTCCCGGTGTAGTGGTAATGGATTTCGCGCTGCCTGGCCTCATGGGGGGAGCGGCAACCCAGCACATTCTGAAAGCTGTCCCCGACACCGCAATACTTATTCTCAGCATGCACTCCGAACCCAGCTATGTCCGCGCATCGCTCGATGCGGGTGCACGAGGATATTTACTCAAAAGTGCGCTGCACTTAGACTTGGTGGAAGCAGTTCGGAAAATCGCAGCCGGACGTCATGTGCTTGATTCTCGTATCATGCTGCCCAGCTTTCTGGCGGCTTCCGCCACGCGTCCGCCCACAGCCCGAGAACTCGAAGTACTGCAGCTGATCGGCCAAGGAAAATCGAACAAAGAGATTGCAGATGCATTAGGCATCAGGACAGGGACGGTAGCTGTTCATCGCGCGAATATCATGCAAGCGCTATCGCTTGGTAATGCGGCGAAACTTACGCTTTATGCAATTGGGCGGGGACTTATCAATATTGGATAACCGAAAATACGTGCTCCACAACAATTGAATTTTGCTTGTGGGTGCTTCTGGCAATTGGCCTGCTGTATTGATTGTAAATATTTACAGAAAGCTCCGCCACATAATGGTTTTTGCATATTGTTTCCAACCCTCCTTACATGTACAAAATCACATCTGTCATTATTTATATGTGGAAATTTGTATTTTTATTTGTAGCTTGTCTCGGCATGGTGCGGTTCACCGAAGGCGCATGCATTGGGCCGCCGCCTCTTGAATCAGAAATTCATGCCTTTCCAAGCGCTGCGCTCTACGTCGAATTAGGCAATTGGTTTGGAGATCACAATCAGTACCCTTGCGCCATTAAAGCTTTCCGTGCCGGGCTTCAGATTGTGCCGGATTCAGGCGAACTCTCCTATCTTCTTGGTCTTGCTCTTAATTCAACCGGCCACCCCAAGGATGCGATCGCTCCTCTGCAACAGTCCATACGGGGTATGCCGAAGGCCATAGAGTCTTATCTCCTTCTTGGAGCGGCGTTCGATGAGTTGCAGCAGAAGGATAAAGCAAAAAATGAATTCGAAAAAGCCCTCGGCATCGATCCTCACTCGAATGTGGCGCTTCATGGACTGACCAGGATACTGATCGCGCAGGGTAATTACGGAGAAGCTATGAAGCTTCTTCGCTCCGCGCCCCTCGATGAAACTCTGACGCTCGATCTGGCGCAGGCGTATGACAGAGCTCGCATGGTCAATGAGGAAGCTGAGCTTCTTTTGCCCGCACTTCGCAAGAACCCACACTCCTTACGTCTCGCTAACGCTCTAATCATGGTCTATGTGAATCAAGCGAGAAATCAGGAGGCGATCAAGTTAGCGGAAAAATCACTGAGCCTGCGTCCGAATAACACGAGAGCGCAGGATCTTTACCTCCGCGTTCTTGTGCTGAATCATGACTTGGATAAAGCGCGCCCGCTGGCGGAAAAGCTGCTTACCGCGCGTCCGCATGATTTTGAAGTGGTTTATCTTGACGGCATCGTGGAACGTGAGGCTGGTCAATACGGTCTTGCCAGGCAGCAATTGGAAGAAGCAATTATGCTGAATCCCACCTATTTTAATGCTCACTATAACCTGGGAATTGTATTGTCAGAGCTCAAAGACTTTGCAGGCGCAAAGGAACAACTAGAAAAGTCTCTAATCTTGGGCGCGGGAGTAAATGAACCGCAAGTGCGCTACCGACTGGGAAGCGTTCTGCGTACGCTCGGCGAAACGGAACAAGCACGACAACAGTTCAAACTCACCGAAAAAGAATTGCAGGCATCTGCGAAAAAACCGCCGACCTGGCAGAGCCAGGGCTGCTGAAATCACACTCGCTTCACAGTCGCCGCATCTTTCTGCATATTATTTTTTGATCACAACCTGTTTGTAAATGTTTGTAAACTTCTTGGAGTAGTTGTTTTCGCATATTGTTTTCTCTTTCCTTTACTTGTACAAAGCCATAGCTGCCATTGCCAGCTACAATCACTCTTATGCGGAAATTTGTATTTTTATTTGTTTGTTTATCTACCCTCGCGCAGGCGCAAACAGCAAATCCCGTTGGCAGTCAGGCAGGTCCTGATCCGGTTTCAGGAGTTGTCATGACTGACCCAATACCGCAAGGTGGCTCGGCTACCCGCGGAGTATTTGCGCCGATACTGGATTCTGAGAAGCGTCCCATCACCGCTGGCGGCTTCGTAAAAAGTGGCCCCGTGATATTTCAGGACATCGCTAAAAAAGCTGGCCTGACGACCTGGCATCACACCATGGGTACGCCGCAAAAAAATTACATTATTGAAACAACTGGTTCCGGCGTCGCGTTGCTCGACTACGATAACGACGGTTGGCTCGATATTTACATGGTGAATGGTTCCACCTTTGACGCGCTGACCGGTAAAGCCGAGCCTCCGCATGCGGCGCTCTTTCATAACAATCACGATGGAACATTTACAAACGTAGCCGCGCAGGCCGGCGTCACAAATGATCGCTGGGGTTATGGCGTTGCCGTCGGTGACTACGACAATGATGGTTGGCCTGACATCTACGTTTCGAATTATGGAAAAAACCGCCTTTATCACAATAACCACGACGGCACATTTACTGATGTAGGAGAAGCCGCCGGAGTCACACTGGGCAATTGGTCCACGGGCGCCACCTTCGGCGATTATGACGGCGACGGCAAACTGGATCTCTTCGTCCCCGGGTACGTTCACTGGGACATGGACCACCTCCCTCCATCCCCCGCGAACTCTAACGGAAAATTAATTTCCTACTGTTCGTATCGCGGCGTAAGCGTTATGTGCGGGCCCAAAGGATTACCAGGGGAGCCTGACCATTTGTTCCATAACAATGGCGATGGAACATTTACGGACGTCAGCGACAAAGCCGGCGTCTCCGACAAAGCTCACCGCTACGGCTTCACGGCGGTTTTTGTTGATCTGAACAATGACGGGAAAGTCGATCTGGTGGTGGCCGACGATTCGACGCCGAATTATCTATACATCAATAAAGGCGATGGCACTTTTGAAGATGTCAGCATCGAGTCGGGATTTTCTCTGAATCAGGATGGTCAGGAAACCGCCTCAATGGGCTTGGCCGTCGGCGATTACCGTAATAACGGATTAGTAGATTTGTACACGGGAACTTTTTCGGATGATTACAAGCCCCTGTTTCGCAATGAAGGAGGCGGCTCTTATACCGAAATCGCCCCCGAGATGGGCATCGCTGAGCCAACCTACCCGTTTCTTACCTGGGCCACCGAATTTATTGATTATGACAATGACGGATGGAAAGACATTTTCGCCGTCAATGGCCACGTCTATCCCCAGGTAGATCAGCATAATTTCGGTACGACATTCGCGCAGCGCCCGTTTTTGTTCCATAACACCGATAAAGGGAAGAAGTTCGAGCTCGTTCCTGCCGTTGAAGGCACAGGATTGGCAGAGGTCATTCCCGGTCGCGGCGCGGCTTTTGGCGATCTATTCAATAACGGAAAAATTGACGTTGTCATTAACTGCATTGATCACGTGCCCGTTCTGATGGAGAACGTAAGTCCCGACAAGAATCATTGGGTAGGTCTGAAATTGATTGGCGGGCCTAAGAGTCCACGAGATGCAGTGGGAGCGGTTGTTTACCTCACGGCCGGCGGCCTGCGCCAGCGTGGAGATGTGATGAGCGGCGGAAGTTATGAATCTTCAAACGATCAGCGTCTCCATTTTGGAATAGGCGATTCAACCAAGGTTGACGAGGTTGAAATTCACTGGCCTGACGGCATAATGGAGCACGTCACTCTCCCGAGCGTGGATCGCTTCTTCGCGATCGAAGAAGACAAAGGAATTGTGCCCAGCGTGTATGACGGCATTGCAGAGTCCGTCAGCAAGTAACGAGTACGTGGATATCTATGAAACTCCATTCATTTCGGCGCTCGATCACCGTTATGTTGGCGTGTGGCTGTTTTTGTGTTTCGCCAATAAAGTCTCAGGCGCAATCGGGTTCCAAGGTGAAATCAGGATCTCAGTCGCAGTTGGAGTCTCTGCCGCCCGCAGTTAAATACAACTCTCCCGTAAATTCCGCGAATCCCGCGCCTCCGTTGGTGGGAAAGTCCGCATCGGACTACGTTGTTCCCACCGATGCCGACATGAGTGACGCCCGCAAGGCGTACGCAAACAAAATTCGCGAGAACTACAATTACCGTTTTGGCGCGGGAGACATCACTACCCCCGGAAATGCGAGGGTTGTAGGCGATGATTTTATTCAGCCTGGCGCTTTCCCCACGGCAAAGTATTGCGGCAAATGCCACGCGGAAGCGTACAGCCAGTGGCGGCAGGCGCTACATTCCAATTCTTTCCGTACACCTTTTTACCGGGCCAGCGTCAACATTCTTTTGCGGACGAAAGGCATCGAATTCACCCGGCACTGCGACAGTTGCCACAACCCCATTGGCGTTCTCAGCGGCGCCCTCACGCAGAACTCTAAAGTTGACCGCCGGTTTGACGAGGATGGGGTAACCTGTGCTGTCTGCCACTCGATCCAGGCCGTGGAGTCAACATCGGGAAACGGCGGCTTTGTAGTGGGCGTTCCATCCCTGATGGTGGATGAAAAGGGCAACCGCATCCCGGGCGAAGTTCCTTATGGCGATATCCTCAAGCACCCCGAACGCCACTCGAAGGCGGTGATGAGGGATCTCTATCGCACACCCCAATTCTGCTCGGCCTGCCATAAAGCCAATCTGCCCAATCAGCTGAATGACTATAAATTCATCCCCGCATTTGCGGTGTTCGATGAATGGCAAAATTCGAAATTCTCGCAGCAAAATCCGCTGACTTTCTATAGTGGCGATTTCACCACGTGCCAGAACTGCCACATGAAGCGCAATCCTGTGGTCTCCTTCGATTTTGGGGCTAAGAATGGCACCTTTACTTCACACCGCTGGCTGGCGGGCAACACGGCAGTGCCTTTCTACTATGGCTTTGATGAGCAGTTAAAAAAGACCATCGAATTCCTGCAGTCCGGCAACTACTTGAACGTTGATGTGTTCGCGATCCAGAAGATGAGTGCCGGCCTTCAACCAACCTCGGATCCAATGATCGCGCCTATCGGCTCCGTGCCATTTGACATCAAGCCGAAAGACACGATTGAAACGATGGTCGTGATTCAAAATAAGAACATCGGACATTCGCTGATTCCCGAAGTCCGTGATTTATATGAAGCATGGGTGGAATTCACGGTAAAGGACGCCAAGGGGAAAGACATTTATCACAGCGGATTTGTAAGGCCAGACCTAATGCTCGATCCCAGCGCGCACAGCTTTACCAACCGCCCCATAGACGTCAATGGCGAATTTGTTGACAACCATAAGGTCTGGACCATCCATTCAGCAGCTTACGACAACACAATCCCGTCCGGGCGCTCCACTCTGGTTCGCTATGCGTTCCGTGTCCCCGCTGACGCAAAGGGCCCGCTGACAATTACCGCGAAGGTCAATTATCGGCATCTGCGCCAGGGTTATCTGAACAATATTTTTGGCAAAGATCACCCGGCCTATCCGTTGGTTGAACTCGCATCGCGCACGCGTACCATCAACATCGGGGACAATCCAACGGTAGCTCCCGATCCGAAAGACAATCCGGACTGGATGCGCTGGAACAACTACGGCATTGCGTGCCTTGATCAGTTCCAGTATGCGGAAGCCGTCGAAGCGTTTTCACATGTGGTAGCTCTGCGTCCCGACTATCCGGATGGCTACACGAATATCGGACTTGCCAACATCGTGTGGGAAAAATACGCTTCTGCCCGCATGAATATCGAAAAATCATTGGCTCTTGCTCCGGACAATTCGCGAGCACTTTACTACATGGGCCTCGTGGAGCGCCGCGAAGCCCACCCTGATATGGCCATTGCGGACTTCCAGAAAGTTGTGGCAAAGTTTCCGCGTTCGCGTGATGCGCATCGTGAGCTTGGTGTTACTTATTTCCAGCAGCACAGATGGCAGGATGCGGTCGCGCAATTTCAAGCAGTGCAGGGTATTGATCCTGACGATCTGGCCGCGCATTACAACCTTGCCATTTTGTACCGTCGGCTTGGGATGAAAAAACAAGCGGCGGAACAGGCGGCATTGTTCGCGACCAAGAAACCTGATCCCGAGGCCCGGGACTATTCGCTGGATTTCCTGACTAAACATCCGGAAATTACTAACGAGAGTGTGCCTTGGCACATGCACACGGATCTCCCGCAAAATCCGGGAGAGCAATCGACTCAGGATGGTGCACCGAAATCACTGCCCACGTCTTCACCGAAACAGAAGAATGAGAACTCCGGGAACACGGCCAAATCAGTGAATCCTCATCGTGCAATTTCGAACGATTTCGGCGTTAATCCTGTTCACAAGTCGAATCAGCAGTGAGGATATTGCAGTGCTCGACAGATATTTGCGGGAAAGAGAGTAACTATAACTTGCATTTTTTATCGGCGATCCGACGGGCAGCACTTCTATTTTTAGTATCGATTTGTGTGGTTTGCATTCCAACCGCTAGTCATGCGGAGCAGCCGTGCGCCTGGTTGAATGCGGCAACCGCAGGAGGTTTTCTCGAGGGAACCGTGACATCGACTGTCCTGCCCACCAGTAAAACCAACAACGATATGACTTGCGAATTTGTGCGCCAGGACGCTCAGGTCGTTACAAAATTACGAATTGAAGTGGATACGGTCGAAAAGCCGCAAGCCATGTTCGCGTCTTATGCGGCGAAGTGCGGCAAAAATCCCTCCCCTATCCGAGCGGTAGGGAATGAAGCAATGATCTGCAGCCGTAAAGAAAAGCATCATGAAACGACAGAGCATTTGATTGGCAGGGTCCG